>CP157796.1:1295000-1942500 GCA_040112665.1 Oceanicaulis sp.
GCGGGCGAAAGCCCAGCCGCAGCATGAAGAACAGGCCGGTGCCCAGAAGCACCACGGCGAGCACGCCGACGGGCAGGATCTGAGCCCCGTTCCACGAGCCGCCCCAGATGAAGCCGGACACGTTGTCGATCAGGGCCACGAGCCCTTCGGTGAATTGAGACACGCCACTCCCCCGGTGTGTTTATGATCGGGGGAGATTAGTCGAGCCGCGGAAAAGGGGAAGAGGCGGCGTGTACATGGCGCTGCGCCGCCTCTTCAGACCAGATCGGATCAGGACTTCGGCGGCTCCGGCGTGTCGTCCGAGGCGCTGGGCGCAGGCATGGGCGTCTCGCCGTCGCCCAGCTTGTGGTCGCCGTCGTCGCCGGGCCGCGCGCCGTGGCGCTTGGCGATGGCGAAGACGGTGCCGGACAGCAGGAGCAGCGCGATGAGGTTGGGCGCGGCCATCATGCCGTTGCCGATCGAGGCGACCGTCCAGGCGAGATCATTGGTCCAGATCGCGCCCACGAACACCACCACGCACCACATCACGCGATAAAGGAAGATCGGCTTGGTGCCGACCATGAATTCGAGCGCGCGCTCTCCGTAGAGCGCCCAGCCCAGAATGGTGGTGAAGGCGAACACCATCAGGCCGAAAGTGACGATCCACTCCCCGCCGGGCAGCGCCGCGCCGAAGGACTGGGCGGTCACGTCCGCGGCCGAGGCGATGCCCGACTGCCAGACCCGCTCGGTGTCGGCCAGAACGTTCGCGTCGACCGCCGCCTCGAAGGCGGCCGGCTCGATCTCGAGCCCCGAGGCTTCGCAGGCCTGCAGCGCGGCGAGCACCTGCTCGCCGCCCGCCGAGATCGCCTCGGCGCGATTGTCGAGATCGGACTGCGGGGCCGCCAGATAGAGCCCGGTGATCGTCGTGCCTTCAGGCGCGACGAGCAGGCCGGCGTTCTCGCACTGGCCCAGAGCGGCGCGGGCGGGGTTGTACTGGAAATTGCCCACGGCGGTGAGGATGACCAGCGCGGTCATCGTGCACACCACGATGGTGTCGATGAAGGGGCTCAGCATGGCTATGGAGCCCTGACGGTGCGGGTTGCGCGTCTGCGCGCTGGCGTGCGCAATCGCCGCCGAGCCCAGGCCGGCTTCGTTCGAGAAGCTGCCCCGGTTCGCGCCCTCGCGGATCGCCGCGGCCAGCGCCGCCCCGATGAAGCCGCCCGCCGCCGCGCTGCCGGAGAACGCGCCTTCGAAGATCGAGAAGAAGGCGGCCGGAACCGCGTCGGAATTGACGATCAGCACCGCCGCCGCGCCGACCACGTAGGCCAGCGCCATCAGCGGCACGAGGATCGAGGCGACCCGGGCGATGGACTTCACCCCGCCGATGATCACGAAGAAGACCAGCCCCGCCAGCACCGCGCCGGTGATGATCGCCGGCACGCCGAGATTGGATTCAAACAGGGCCGCGACCGAATTGGACTGCACCAGATTGCCGGTGCCGAACGCGGCGATGGCGGTGCACAGGGCGAACAGCCAGGCCAGCCAGATCCAGCCTTTCCCGAGCCCGTTCTTGATGTAGTACATCGGCCCGCCGACATGCTCGCCGCGATCGTCGACCTCCCGGTAGGTGACCGCCAGCACGGCCTCGGCGTATTTCGTCGCCGAACCCACCAGCGCGGTCATCCACATCCAGAACACCGCGCCCGGACCGCCCAGCGTGATCGCCGTGGCGACGCCGGCGATGTTGCCGGTGCCGATCGTGGCGGACAGCGCGGTGAACAGCGCGGCCAGCGGGCTGATCTCGCCTTCGCTCTCATCCTCCTTCTTGGGCTTGGAGAACATCATCGCGAAAGCCGCCGGCAGGCGGTAGATCGGCATGAGTTTCAGGCCGATGGTCAGATAAAGGCCGGTGCCGAACAGAAGGGCGACGAGAACCGGGCTCCAGACCCAGCCGTCGATTTGGACGAGCAGCTCTTGCAAGGCTTCCATGGCGCGCGTGGTCCCCTGAGGTCGGCCGGTTTTCCGGCCTGTTGCTTCGTTGTCGAAGAAAGGCGCGCCGCGACCTCACTCGCGGCGCGCCCGCCTTCCTCAGGACGCAGCCTAGCGCTGTGCGCCGGATTTTCAAAAGGTTTCGCCCGCAGGGGCGCGCTCAGCCCTGCGCAGGGTCGGCGTCCGGGGACGCCGCCTTAGACCCTTCGCCCCGGAAATACCGGCTGCCATGAGGCTCGGCCCTGCCCTTGGGGTCGGGATGGATCAGCACGTCGGCGGCCGGATAGGCGGCCATCACCCGGCGCTCTGCGGCGACGACGATCTCATGGGCGTCGGTCAGGCTCTGATCAGGGTCGAGATCCATGTGCATCTGGATATGGATGAACGGCCCCGAGGCGCGCGTGCGCAGCTGATGCACGCCCAGCACGGCGGGATCGTCGCCGGCCAGCGCAACGATCTTCTCCCGGTCGGCGTCGGGCAGTTCGCGGTCCATCAGGCTTTCATAGGCGTTCTTGCCCACCTCGAAGGCGGTCCAGAACAGCCACAGCGCCACGCCGAAACCCACGACCGGGTCGGCGCGCTCAAGCCCGATCGGGCCGGCCAGAACGATGCCGGCGATCACCGCCACGTTCGCGCCGAGATCGGAGAAGTAATGCGCCCGGTCGCCACTGACCGCCAGCGAGCCGGTCTTCTTGATCGCGCGGTTCTGCGCCCAGACCAGCCCGATCGTCAGCACGATCGAGAGCGCCATCACCGACAGCGCCGTGTTCGTCGCGCTGATGGGTTCGGGATCGAGGAAGCGAATCACCGCCTCGCGCATCAGAAGCCCCGCCGAAAGCGCCACCAGCATGCCCTGAAACAGGCTCGCCAGCGCTTCGGCTTTGCCGTGCCCGTAGCGATGCTCTGCGTCCGCCGGGCTCGCCGCATAGCGCACGGCGAAGAAGGTCACGAGCGAGGCGAACAGATCGAGGCCGCTGTCGGCCAGCGAGGCCAGCATCGCCACCGAACCCGACAGCGCATAGGCGATCACCTTGGCGATCACGAGCGTCAGAGCCACGCCGACCGACAGCGTCGTCACCTGTCCGGTGATCTTGCGCGCCTGGCCGGGGGGAAGCTTGCCGGGGCCGGCGTCCAGGGAATCGTGAGGCATGTGAGGCTCGCTGCGAAGAAACGTCCGCCGGGCTTGGCGAAGCGCCCGGCCCGTCGCACTGTGCCCGCGCGGGCGTGGTCAGGACAAGCGAGCGGTCATGGGCCTTGTGTATCTTCTCGTGCTCGCCCTCATCCAGGGCGTCACCGAATTCCTGCCGATCTCTTCCTCGGCGCACCTGATTCTGGCGCCGGAAATCTCCGGCGCGGCCGATCAGGGACCGCTGGTGGACGTGATGGCCCATCTGGGCACGCTGTTCGCGGTGCTGGTCTATTTCCGGCGCGACATCATCAACGTCGCCGCGGGCAAGCTCGCCTTGCTGCGCGGACGGATCACGCCGGGCGGCCGGCTGGTCCTGCTGATCGCGATCGCCACGCCCCCGGTTCTGATATTCGGCGGCGCGCTTTACGTGACCGGCCTCGCGGACGCGCTGAGAGACCCGCTGGTGATCGCCTGGGCGACGCTGATCTTCGCGGCCCCGCTCTGGCTCGCCGATCATTACGGCAGGCAGGTCGAGACCGCGGAAACCGTGAGCTACCGCTCGGCCTTCCTGATCGGCGTGGCGCAGATGTTCGCCCTCATTCCCGGCGCCAGCCGGTCGGGCGTGACCATGACCGCAGCGCGCGCGCTGGGCATGACCCGCAGCGAGGCGGCGCGCTTCTCCATGCTGATGGCGATCCCGGTGATCGGCGCGTTCGGCCTTCTCGCCGTGATCGAGCTCGCCCGCGGCGCCGATCCCGGCGCGAGCCTGGGCGACGGCCTGATTGTCGCAGTGCTCAGCTTCTTCGCCGCCTGGGCGGCCATCGCGGTGCTGATGCGCGTCGTCGACAAGGTGGGCTTCCTGCCCTTCGTGATCTACCGGGTCGTGCTGGCGGGCCTGCTGTTCTGGTGGGTGCTGGGGTAGGGCGCTAAGCCTCAAGCCCCGCCAGCGCGCGTGCGAAGGCGGTCGCGTCGAAGGCCTGAAGATCGGCTTCGCCTTCGCCGACGCCGATGAAGTGGATGGGCAGGCCGAATTTCTCGGCGACCTGGACCAGCGCGCCGCCCTTCGCGGTGCCGTCGAGCTTGGTCATGATCACGCCGGTGACGTTGGCGGCCTCCATGAAGGCCTCGGCCTGGCTGATCGCGTTCGAGCCGACCGTGCCGTCGAGCACCAGCACCACGTGATGGGGCGCGGTCTCGTCGATCTTTTTCAGGACGCGGACGATCTTCCGGAGCTCGTCCATCAGCTCGGCCTTGTTCTGAAGCCGTCCTGCCGTGTCGATCAGCACCGCGTCCGCGCCGTTGCGGCGGCCGGTCTCGAACGCGTCATAGGCGAGCCCCGCCGCGTCGGACCCGATCGGACGGCTGAGGAAGCTGGCCCCGGCGCGTTTGGACCAGACTTCCAGCTGCTCGACCGCGGCGGCGCGGAAGGTGTCGCCTGCGGCGGTCACCACGTCTGCGCCCTCTCGCGTCATCTTCACCGCGATCTTGCCCAGCGTCGTGGTCTTGCCCGAGCCGTTCACCCCGACGAACAGCACGACCTGCGGGCCGGCGCCGGACATGTCGAGCGGCTGGGCGTAAGGGGCGAGGGTTTCGGCGACCACCTCGGCGACGGCGCTCTTGATCTCGGCGGGGCTGACATCCTTGTCGAAGCGCTCGCGGGCGAGCTTGGCGCTGACGCGCGCCGCCGCCGGCGCGCCGAGATCGGCGGCGATCAGCAGGTCC
The DNA here is from genome assembly GCA_040112665.1 of Oceanicaulis sp. NCBI lineage: Bacteria > Pseudomonadati > Pseudomonadota > Alphaproteobacteria > Maricaulales > Maricaulaceae > Oceanicaulis > Oceanicaulis sp. The sequence continues at coordinate 1,299,820 of CP157796.1, forward strand.
TCGAGCTCCTCGAGCGCGGCGTCGTCGAGCTTGCGCTTGGTGAAGACCGCCGAGACCGAATCCGAAAACCGCGAGGAGGATTTCTTCAGACCCGAAGCGAGACGCGCGAAAAAGCCCGGCTTGTCCGGCGTATCGGCGGGGGCGTCGTCCGGCGCGTCCTGAGGGTCGCTTTCAGGCGCTTCTCCGGGGTCGGGCTGGGGCGGCAGGGAGGCGGCGGGGATCTCTTCGGGCGTGTCGCTCGCCGGTTCGATCACCGAGTCCGCGCCTTCGGGTAGGGGCTCGGCCGTCTCGCCCGCCGGATGGCGCATCACGCCGGGCCGGTCGATCGCCTCGCCGCCTTCGGATTCCAGCGGCGGTTCGGGATCGGGCGAGGGCTTGGCTGCCGTTTCGGGTTCGGAGATCGGCGCAGGGGCGTCCTCAAGCGCCGCGTCTTCGGCCTGCGGCTCGTCGGGTGGAGACTCGGCGAGGGGCGCGGCCTCGGGCGAAGGCTCCTCAGCCGGCGCGGATTCGACCGTTTCAGGCGCCGCCTCGTCCTGGGGCTTTTTCTTTTTGCCGAAGCCGAACTTGAACCAGCTCATGCCGCCTCCGTCGCCACGCCGATGAGCCGCGCTCCGTCATGACCGGTGGCGCGCGCCCTTAGAAGCGCGCCGGGCCGGGCGGGGGCGTCCAGGATCATCGGGGTGAAGTCCTCGGCCCGCGCCGAGCCGGGCTTCTCCATGATCACGGTCAGCTCCGCACCGACGCGCGAATTCAGGTGCCGGACCAGCGCCTCTTCGCCCTTGGCGCGCAGGCGCGCGGCGCGCTCCTTGATGACCGCGCCGTCCAGCTGCGGCATGCGCGCGGCCGGCGTGCCCGGGCGCGGCGAGTAGGGGAAGACGTGCAGGAAAGCCAGGCCGCACTCGTCCACGAGCTTGAGCGAGTTTTCGAACATCGCCTCGGTCTCGGTGGGAAAGCCCGCGATCAGATCCGCACCGAAGGCGATCTCGGGGCGCACGGCCCTCAGACGCTCGGTCAGCGCGATCGCCTCGGCCCGCAAATGCCGGCGCTTCATGCGCTTGAGGATCATGTCGTCGCCGGCCTGAAGCGACAGGTGCATATAGGGGCAGAGCCGCTCTTCCTCGGCGACCGCGCGGAACAGATCGTCGTCGATTTCGATCGCGTCGATGGAGGACAGGCGCAGGCGCGGCAGGTCGGGGACCTGTTTCAGGATCGCACGCACCAGCCGGCCGAGCTTGGGCGTTCCCGGCAAATCCTGGCCCCAGCTGGTCAGATCCACCCCGGTCAGCACCACCTCGCTATGGCCGGTCTCCACAAGGCGGCGCACCTGATCAACCACCTCCCCGGCGGGGGCGGAGCGGGCGTTGCCACGGCCGTAGGGGATGACGCAGAAGGTGCAGCGATGGTCGCACCCGGTCTGCACCTGGACATAGGCGCGCGCCTTGCCGTCCAGCCCGTCGACCAGATGGGAGGCGACTTCGCGCACGCTCATGATGTCGCCGACCTCGACGGACCCTCCGCTGACCGCGCGGGTGCGGAAGGTCTCGGGGCGCAGCTTCTCGGCGTTGCCGATGACGCGGGCGACCTGGGGCATGTTCGCGAACATGCCGGGGTCGATCTGCGCCGCGCAGCCGGTCACCACGATCTCCGCGCCCGGACGCTCGCGCTTGAGCCTGCGGATGGTCTGGCGCGCCTGACGCACCGCCTCGCTGGTCACCGCGCAGGTGTTCACGAGGATGGTGTTCGTCATCCCGCCCGCACGCGCATGGTCGCGCATCACCTCGGACTCCCAGGCGTTCAGCCGGCAGCCGAAAGTGACGATGTCGACGTCCTCGCCGCCGTCCGAAGCGGCCGGCGGGGCGGGGTTTTCCACAGGTGCGGTCATGGCCGCGCAAAGTGGGCGCGGCGAGCCGTCCGGTCAAGGCGGCGCATGCGCGCGCCCGCTATGCGTCGTCGGCGGCGTCGCCGCGCGCGTCGCGTTCGAGCCGGCCCTGATCCAGCCCGCCGCCGTCCTCGCCCATATGCACCAGCGCGCGGGCGATGGCGTGGGCGGGATCGATGCGCTCGGTCAGCCCGATCTCGTCGCAGATCGGGTGGTAGGACCGGTCCTCGATCTTGGGGATGACCCGCTCGATGCCGGCCGCGCGGCCCACCAGGGCGGCGATGATGTTGTCCTTGTCGTCCTCGCACAGGCAGTACATCACCTCGACCTTGCCCGGATCGGCCTGCTGCAGGATGTCGGGCCGGGCGCCGTCGCCGGCGATGAAGGCGACGTCGAGATCCTGGGCCTGATCCTCGAACGTCTCCCGGTCGGGATCGATGACGATGACGTCGTCGCCCCGGTCGGCGAAAGCGCGGGCGGCTTCGATCGACAGGGGCGTCAGCCCGCTAATGACCACGCGCATGGCGGCCTCCTTGGTTCAGCTTTTCCGGGGCGCGCCGCCCAGCCAGGTCGGCGGCCAGACCAGGACGAACAGCGCGACGAATTCGATCCGCCCCAGGATCATGCAGGCGATGATCACAGCCTTCAGTCCCGGCTCCAGCTCGGGTCCGATCACGCCGACCGACAGGCCGGCCGTGCTGACCGCGCTGACGACGTCGAACAGCGCCGCCACGCCGTACCCGGCCAGCTGAAACGGCAGCCAGGCGGCGAAGATGGTCGCGATCGAGAGTACAGCGACGGTCAGCACGCCTTCGAGCTGTTCGCGGCGGACCAGCCGGCCCTGCGCGCTCAGCCGGGTCACCGCGTCGGGCGGAAGGCTCGTGCGCTGAAGGCTCAGGCGCACCATCGCCAGAACGATCATCGCGCGGAAGGTCTTGATCCCGCCTGCAGTGGAGCCCGAATTCCCCCCGATCCACATCGCCGCCATCATGAAGACGAGCCCGGCGGTGGGCAGATCGGACGGCGCGATGGTGGTGAAGCCCACGTTCGTCTGGGCGGCGAGACCCATGAACGGGGCGTGCCGCGCGATCTCTCCGGCCGAATAGCCCTCGAGCGCCATGAACCCGGCCAGGCCCGCGATCGAGATGGCGGCGAGCACGAACAGGGTGATGACGTCGTTGCGCAGCGAGTCCGGCAGGCGCTTTCGCCTGAGCGCGTAGAGATAGAGGCTGAAGCTGATCGCCCCCAGGGTGGAGAACCCGATCAGGATGATCTGCGGCGCCGCTCCGCCCAGATGCGCCGCGCTGTCTGAATGCGGCGCGAACCCGCCGGTGGACAGCGTCGACAGCGCGTAGAGCAGGCTGGTCCAGGCGTCCGGCCCGGTCGCCCAGAGCGCGAAAAAGCACGCGAGCGAAAGCGCGACATAGACCACCACCATCATGCGCGCGCGCTCATGGGCGGGCGCGAGCGGATCGTCGCCCATGGGCTGGGCCTGGTTGAGCCGCCGCGCCGCGCTGGCGCCCGCCCCGCCCATCAGCCCCAGCACCAGCACCGCGAAGCCGAGCCCGCCCACCCACTGCATCCAGGACCGGGTGAAGAGCAGGGTCTGGGGCAGCGTCTCCGGCGCGGGCAGGACAGAAAGCCCTGTCGTGGTCAGCCCCGCCACGGCGAGGAAGATCGCGTCGATCGCGCTGAGGCCGAACACGCTGAGCGCCCAGGCCATGCACAGCGGCGGGATGATGAAGGCGAGCGCCATGACCACCAGCGCCTCGTTCAGGCGCGGCGCCTGGGGCCGTTTCGATCGCGCCAGAAGGCCGAACCCGGCCAGCGCGGCGAACACCCCTCCGAGCCGCCAGGCGAACCCGGTCTCGCCGTTGATCAGCGCGACGATCGCCGGGACCAGCGGCATCGGCGTGAGCGCCAGACACGCCAGCGCACCCAGATGGGCGGTCACGCGCGGACGCACGGCGTAGCTCAGGATCGTCGCGCTCTTGTCCATCCGCACTTAACGCGGCGAAGCGGCGCGGAGTGCCTTACTCGGCGTCGAGCACCATGATCTGCGCGTCCAGGCCCCAAGCCTCGGCGCAGGAAGCGGTGAGCGCGTCGGGCTCGGCGACCCGGAGCAATTCGAGCATGATCTCATCGACGATCATGCAGCCCTCTGCATCGTACTGAACTTCGGGGTGGCCCTCGAAAATCTGCAGCCAGTAAAGGCTGTGGTGAAAAACCGCGTCGCGCGGCCTGCCCCGGGCGTAATCGAGGGCGAGCGCATTCGGCTCGCCGGTCGCCCACCACCGGCGAATCCCGAGATCGAACCCGCGTTCAGCGTCATAGATTTCGGGAGTGACGATCGCGTTGTACCGGTAGCTCGCGATCACGCAGTCGATCGCGCCGACGTCGAACCGCCCGAAGTCGTCGGCGAGCCGCTCGGGGTCGCCCCGCCATGGCGCGCACGGCTCGTCCTTCGCACGCAGCGCCCGGGTTTCCTCGTCCGGCGCACATGCGAAGGTGGCCAAGCCCAGGAAAACAATCACTGTTCGGACAAACCGGAGCAAACTTGTCCTCCCTTTTCGCCTGAACTCTTAAATCCCCATCTGCCTCGCGGCGAGGTCGCGCATGATCTCTTCGGAGCCGCCGCCGATCGCCATCACCTTGACCTCGCGATAGATGCGCTCGACCGCGCAGCCCCGGAGATAGCCCGCCCCGCCGAGGATCTGCATGGCTTCGGACGCGCAGAACTCCGCGGTCTTCGAGCCCAGCACCTTGACCTTGGCGAGCTCTGCGGCGGGCAAAGGCGCGCCGGCCTCGCGCGCCTGGTTGATACGCCAGGCGATGATCTGCAGATACGCGTCGAGCGCGTCGATCTTCATGCTCATGTCGGCGAGCTTGTGACGGATGACCTGATGGCCGACCAGGGGCTTTCCGAAGGTCTGACGCTCGCGCGCCCAGGCCAGCGCGTCGTCGAAACAGCGCCGCGCCATCCCCAGGCACCCGGCCGCGAGGCTCAGCCGCTCGTAATTGAAATTGTCCATGACTGCGAGGAGGCACAGCCCCTCCTCGCCGAGCTGCGCGGACGCGGGCACGCGGCAGGCGTCGAAGTGCAGCGTCGCGGTGTCGGAGCACCACCAGCCCATCTTCCTGGCGATCGCGGTGCGGGTGAAGCCCGGCGCGTCGCCGGGCACGAGGAAGAGCGAAATTCCGCCGAACCCCTCCCCGCCGGTGCGCGCGCCGACCACGAACCAGTCCGCTTTCAGACCGCCTGTGATGAAGGTCTTCTCGCCGTCTATCACCCAGTCTTCGCCGTCCTTGCGGGCGCAGGTCCTCATGCGGGCGAGATCGGATCCGCCCGAAGGCTCGGTCATCGCCAGCGCGCCGCCCGACCGGCCCGAGACGATGTCGGGCAGGCAGGCGGCCTTCTGCGCGTCCGTGCCGAGCGTGACGATCGGGCCGGTCATGATGTTGCGCGAGCCGAGCGAGGCGTTCACCCCGCCTGCAGGCGCGTAGCCCAGCGCCGCGCCCGCATCGAGCCGCATCAGCGCGTCGTCGAAGCCCAGCCCGCCATGGGCTTCAGGCACGCCGAAGCCGAACAGGCCGAGCGCGCCGGCCTTTTCGTGCAGCGCCCAGGGAAAATCGCCCGCCTCGTCCCAGGCGTCGGCGTGCGGTTCGATCTCGCTGGCGACGAAGCGCTCGACGGTCTCGCGGAACGCCTTGCGTTCAGGCGTGTCGAAGGGCCGTGCCTGCGGGCTGGCGGCGTCTTTCATGAAACCTCCCCGGTCGTTTCGGGAAAGGTTAGACGCCGCAGCGCGCCGGTGGAACGGCTCAGCGCCGCGGCGTGCGCCGCTGGGGCGGCCGTGCGGCGTAATAGACCCCGGCGGTGCGCTGGACGTCGAAGCTGAACGGATCGCCGAAGGCGCTGGCGTTGGCGAACACGGCGGTGTCGCCGCGCGAGAGCACCATCGGCGCGTCACCGCCCAGCTTCACGGTCAGCTCGTCCATCGCCGCGATCTGGTCCGCAGCCACGGTCCTGAACTGAGCCGGGGCGAGCTCGCGCCCGGTCATGCGCACCTCGGCGGTCATGTCGAGCCGGTTGCCGCTGCGCTTGAGCGTGATGGACTGATCAAAGGCGGCGTTGCTGCGGGCGACCTCGAACGGCTCGACACCGGCAAGGCCCGGCCCGTCCAGCGTGATGGTCGCTTCGTGGCGGGCGTGGAACGGCCAGGTCAGCGCCAGCGGCGCGGTGCGCGAGCCGCCCGAGGGCGGGTCCACGGGAGCCAGGCCGAAGACCAGCGCGAAGAAGCTCGCCCCGTTGCTGGCCGCGTTTCCCTGAACGAGGCTCACCTCGGCGTCGACCACGGCGGTGACGGTGTTGTTCGCCTCGTCATAGGCGAGGGTGACCGGCGAGACGAGCTGGTTGAAGGCGAAGCGCTCGCCCACGGCCAGCTCGCGCAGGCTCGCCAGCGTCGCCTCGCGGCCGGCCAGCGCGTCGAGCACGCGAATGGAATCCGCCGCCGGGCCGTGGAAGGTGAGGGTCGTCTCGATCCGGCCGGTGAAGCCGTCGCCCTCGGCGATCAGCACCGCCTGGTCGCTGGCCGACACCAGCGGCCGATCATAGCTGATCTCGACGTCGTGCAGCGCGTCGCTGCCGTCCGCGATCAGCACCTTGCCGTAATCGGCCTGGCCGATCGCATCGAGGCGGCCGGCCTGTTCGAACAGGGTGGGGTCGAGCCAGTAGCGCTTTCCGTTCCGCTCCAGCGTGACGATCACATGATCGAACGCGCCCACCGACGGCGCGAACTGATCGAGCCCCGGTCCCAGCGTGGTGTTGGCGAGCGCCGCGCCCGCCTCGACGCCCATCGCGTCGAGTAGCGAGATCAGCAACAGCGTCTTCGCCTTGCAGTCGCCCTCGCGCAGGCGCAGCGTCTCGCTCACGCTCTGCGGGGTGTAGCCGCTGGCGCCCAGCACTTCGGCGAAATAGCGGATTTCGCGCTGCACCCAGAACAGGGCGGCCGCAATACGGTCCTCCTCAAGCGGATGCTCGGCGGCGATGGACGCGGCGAGCGCCTCGACTTCTGCGGTGACGTCGGGCCGGTAATGGCCCTGCGCCCAGGACGAGATCGCCTCCCAGTCTGTCATCATCGAGGCCGAGACCGCGCCGTTGGCCAGCCGCCATGCGGGCTGGTCGGCCAGCCGGTCCCGGCTTGTGAAGGGGCCGTCCACATAAACTCGCTCGATCGCGCCGAGCCGGCTGGTCTCGCTCAGCGCCTCGAACGGGGCGAGGGTGCGGATCTTCGCATCGCCCGGCGCGCGCAGCGACAGGCGGACATGATCGGCGCCCTCCATGGCGGGCGGCTCGACGAAGGCGCTGCGCGCGATCGCGCCCTCGGGCACCTCCATCACCGTGGCGTAGGTCAGGGCGACGAAATCGCCCGGCTGCACGCCGGGCACGCGCAGGATCACCTGATCGACCCCGACCATGATCTGCCCGTCGAAGGACTGCGCGGCGCCGGCGCTGACCGCGAGATCGGCCAGCCGGTCCAGCCGCTCGCCGTCGCGCACGATGTCGGCCTCGAGCAGGAAGAAGCGGGCGGTCTCGCGCGGGATCTCGAAGGTGTAGACCGACGCGCCCTGCACGCCGAACCGGTTGACCACTTCGGCGACCATGCGCGTGACGGTGATCGGGCGCGGTCCGGCGATGGATTTCTGCTGGTCCAGCAGGCGCAGGCGCAGCGGTTGCTGGCGCGAGCCGGGGCTGACCTCGGTCGGGGTGAAGGCGTGATCGGGGGCGGGGCGGACCCAGCCCGGCTGCGGCGCGGTCCACACCGTCACGCCGCCGGTTTCCACCAGCACGCTCGCCTGTTCGATCCGGTCGCCGGCGGGCTCGCTGCTGACCGCGTGCGTGGCGGTGAAGATCGCCATGACGGCGAGAAACGCCGTGAGGCTTGCAAGCGCGACGCGGACCATGGCTGTCCCCCCTCGGATCGCCGGAAAATGGTTAACGAGCTTCAACCTTCGGCAAGCCGAGCGCAAGGGCGGCGCGAAATAAATCGATTATCAGCGCCCGAGATCAGCCCTTGAGATAGGCGCGCTGGCGGTCCACCTCGGAGACGATGGCGGCGAGCGCCTCGACTTGCGCCCCGAGGGCCAGCCTGCGGCCGCGCGGCAGGCGTTCGCCCGACCGGCCCAGCAGAGTGACTTGCGTGGACCCGGTCGACAGATCGTGCCGCCAGAGTTCCTTTCTGACGTGCGGCGCGCCGGATTGAAGCGCGTCATGGAGCGCCTGATAGACCGCCTGTTCGGCCTCGCTCGCAGTCTCGACGTAAAGCGCGTCGAGATCGCCCATGAGCTTGGCGTCGTCCATCTGCCGGTCGGCGTAGGGGCTGGAGCCGGTCTTGGTCTCGATCAGCACCGCCTCCCAGCCCGACGGTCCGTCGCGCAGGAAGATCCCGTCGATCCCCTGCGGGCCGCCGCCGCGCTTGCCGTTCACCGGACGCCAGCCCTCGCGCGCCATGGCGAGAATCGTCAGCGCCTCGCCGAACGAACCCTGGTCGTGGGTGGCGGGAAAATCACCGCTCGTCAGTGTGCGGACGGGAAGCCCCGCAGCGAGCGCGGGCCGCGCGGCCGGACCGGCGGGCTGCTCTGCGGCGATGGTGCGGCTTGAAAGCCCCGCGCGCACGGCGGCGCCGACGAGCCAGGCGGTCAGCGCGCTGAGCCCGAACGTGATCGCAATGCCGACAAAAAACGCCATGCCGTCCCCCGACGGCGACGGTGATACAGGCTGAAGCCTTGAGAAACCAGAGCCCGGCCTAAAGCGAGCGGAGCGTGCGCTCGGCGGCGTTGCGCGCAAAGCGCAGGGTGAGGGATTTGCGCCGGGCGGGCGACAGGGTCTGGACCGGGCTTTCACGCAGCACCGCGCCGCCGAACCCGTCGGCGATGATCAGCCCGGTCTCGCCGGGCAGCATGTCGCGGGGGAAGCGCTCGGACACCGCGAAATAGAACCGGTCGCACCAGGCGAAGTATTCGGGCCATTTGCCGTCGGCGCGGAAGTCCGCCACGCCGGACTTGATCTCGACGATGACGATCTCGCCCTTGCGCCCCAGCCCCGCCAGATCGGCGCGCCGTCCGCAGGGCAGGGTGAATTCGGGAATGGCCGTCACGCCGAGATCGAGCAGCAGCCGCGCGGCGCCGCGCATCAGCGCCCGCGCGTCGTCGATCGCGGGATTGTCCGCCCGGGCGGGGAAGGAAGGGTCGGTGAGCGCCATGGGCGGCACTATGTTCGAATTATGTTCCGGCCGCAAGCCGCCCCGCCGTCTGGCTCGCAGCGCGCGGGCTTGCTAGGAAACGCCCATGAGCATCGATGCGAAAACCTGGGCCGGCGCGGCCCCGCCGTCCGAAGACGATTTCCTGGCGCTGGCCGAGACCGCCTGGTCCGAGCTGCCCGAGCCGTTCCGCAAGATGTGCGGCAACGTGGTGATCCAGGTGAGCGACTTCGCCCCGCGCGAAGTGCTCGACCATTTCGAGATGGACAGCGAATACGAGCTGACCGGGCTCTATCACGGCGTCGATCTGACCGAGAAATCGATCGCCGACGCCGAGGCTGGCCCCGATTACGTCTTCCTCTACCGCCTGCCGATTTTGCTCGAATGGTGCGAACGCGGAAACGTCACCCTGTCGGAGCTGATCACCCACGTCCTGGTCCACGAGATCGGCCATCATTTCGGGCTGTCAGACGAGGACATGCACGCGATCGAGGATGCGGTAAATTAGAGGTTTAGCGTCACGCCTTCCCACTACCTCGCTTCCCGGCCAAGCGCGTCAGCGCGCCGAGCCGGGATCCACCGGAAACACTCAGCCACCTGGCTGAGCGCATGCGGTAGGTCCCTGTGTATCGGTCGTGTGCCATGATGATTGCGGGACGGAGGCCGATAGGTCCCCGGGCGGTCGAGCCCGAGAGCCGGCTCAGGCCCCGTCCCGCTTGCACATCAACAACCTGAACAGTTGCACGAGGCTGGTTGCAACAGACCTCGCACCACAGGGACAGGCACGATGACTTTACCTGATCGCTACGTCGGATGCGACGTGTCCAAGCTCTGGCTGGACGTTTTCGACCCCGCCCAGGGCCGGGCGTGCCGCATCCCCAACACCTCCGCCGACGCGGCCCGGCTGGCCGCCTCGATCGCCGCCACCGGCGGCTTCGTCGTCTTCGAGGCGACGGGTGTGTATGACCAGGCTCTGCGCGCCGCGCTGCATGCGGCCGGTGTTCAGAACGCGCGCATCAACCCCACCACCGCCCGGCGCTTCGCCCAAGCCACCGGCCGCAAGGCGAAGACCGACGCGCTGGACGCGGTCGTGCTCGCAGATCTGGGCGCCCGGCTCAGGCCTGCGCCTGACCCCGCGCCGTGCCCGCACCGTGAACGGCTGGGCCGGCTCGGGCTCAGGCGCGACCAGCTGGTCGCCGCCCGCAAGGACGAGATCATCCGGCTGAAGGCGACCGGCGAGCCGATCCTGATCGACAGCTTGAAGGCGCACATCGCATGGCTGGACGGCGCGATCTCGGCCATCGAGCGCGAGATCGCCGTCCTGATCGCGGCCACCGAACTCAACGACCAGGCCCGCCTGCTCGCTACCGCGCCGGGCGTTGGGCCGGTCACTGCGCAGGTGTTGCTCGCGCTGATGCCCGAACTGGGCGCCAGCACCCCCAAGCGTCTCGCCGCGCTCGCCGGGCTGGCCCCGTTCAACCACGACTCAGGTCAGCTCAAGGGAAAGCGCTGCATCTCCGGCGGGCGGCGGCGCGTGCGATCCGCCCTGTTCATCGCCGCCATGATCGCCGCAAGGCTATGCCCGGACCTGAAAGCCTTCGCTGACCGCATCCAGGCGCAGGGAAAGCCCAGAAAACTCGCCCTCATCGCCGTCGCCAGAAAACTCCTCACCCGCCTGAACGCCATGCTTAGAGATCAAACCGCCTACAGCACCGCATAACAGTTGCCGGGTCTCCCCCCGGACGACGTCCGGGGTCCGCAAGGGAAGCGAAGGAGGGGCGGGTAAATCCTACCCCAGCTTCCGCCTCACCCAGTCGGGCACCACTTCGCTCGCCGGGCCGTATAGCCGTTCGTCGAACATCGCGCTGACCTCGCCGGGCTCGAGGGTGAGTTCGACGGTCCAGGCGCCGGCGGCCTTGGCTTCCTGAACGAAGCCGGCGGCGGGCCAGACCGTGCCCGACGTGCCTACGGCGAGGAAGAGATCCGCCTGGCTCAGCGCGTCGTAGATCTGGTCCATCCCCAGCGGGATCTCGCCGAACCAGACGACGTGAGGGCGCAAACCGCCCGGCTTTCCGCATCCGGAGCATGCGCGCGCCGTCGTCATGTCGGCGGTGTCCGCGCCGAGCCAGCCGCAGCGCTGACAACGGGTTTTCAGAAGCTCGCCATGCATGTGCAGCAGGTTCGCCGAGCCGGCCTGCTCGTGCAGATCGTCGATATTCTGGGTGACCAGCAGGAAATCGCCGCGCCCGGCGAGCATCCAGGCCTGTTCGAGCTCGGCCAGGGCGAGATGGGCGGGGTTGGGCCGGGCGTCCTTCAGGTTCTTGCGCCGGGCGTTGTAGAAGTCGAGCACGGCGTCCGGGTCTTCGGCGAAGCCTTCGGGCGTGGCGAGCTTCATCGGATCGAACTTCGCCCAGATCCCGCCTTTGTCGCGGAAGGTGCCGAGGCCCGATTCCGCGCTGACGCCCGCGCCGGTCAGGATGACGATGTTCTCAGGCCCCGTGCTCATGACTGAACGCTAGCCGCCTGCAGCCGCGTTGTCAGGCGTGCGGGCCCATTCGCTGCGCACGTCCGGGTCGGTCTCGGCGGGCAGGCGCGTGGAGCGCTCGGTCTCGAACCGCTGCGGATCAAGACGGCCGAGCGCCCAGACCGCCGCGCCGCGCACCAGCGGGCTGTCGTCGTCGAGCCGGTCGAGCACGGCGGGCAGCGCGGCCTCGCCCGGCGCGTTGCCCAGCGCGATCGTCACATTACGGACGAACCGGTCACGGCCGATGCGCTTGATCGGCGAGCCGCGGAAGTATTCACGAAACCCCGCATCGCCGAGCGCGGCGAGGTCGGCGAGCTTCGGGCCCGTCAGTTCCGCGCGCGGATGAAAGGCGGTTTCCTCGGTGACGCGGGCGAACTTGTTCCACGGGCACACCGCCAGACAGTCGTCGCAGCCGTAGATCCGGTTGCCCATCGCGGCGCGGAATTCCGCCGGGATCGGGCCCTTGTGCTCGATGGTGAGGTAGGAGATGCAGCGCCGCGCATCGATCTGATAGGGGGCGGGAAAGGCGTTCGTCGGGCAGATATCCAGGCACGCCCGGCACGAGCCGCAATGATCGGTCTCGGGCGCGTCAGGGGTCAGCTCGGCTTCGGTCAGCATGACGCCGAGAAACAGCCAGCTGCCGTGCCGGCGGCTGACGAGATTGGTGTGCTTGCCCTGCCAGCCCAGCCCCGCCTTGTGCGCCAGCGGCTTTTCCATCAAGGGCGCGGTGTCGACGAACACCTTCACCTCCGCCCCGGTCTCGCGGTGGAAAGCCGAGGCGAAGCGCTTCAGCCGTTTTTTCAGGACGTCGTGATAATCCCTGTTCTGCGCATAGACGCTGACCGCCGCTTCGTCCGTACACTGAAGGATCGCCAGGGGATCGGTCTCCGGCCCGTAATCGAGCCCCACCACGACCGCCGATTTCGCGCCGGGCCACATCGCCGTGGGCCGCACCCGGCGCTCCAGCGTGTCTTCCATCCACGCCATCGTGCCGTGCCGGCCCTGCCCGACGAAATCGCGCAGCCGGGCCTCGGCGTCCCACGCCTCGTCAGCCCGGCAGATCCGCGCCTCGGTGAACCCGGCCTCCAGCGCGAGGGTGCGGGCGCGGGCGGAGAGGTCCGCCTCAGCCATCGCCTAGAAATCCAGATCCTGATAGCCGTTCGCGGGCGGCATGCCGGGCAGGCGGTCGGCCAGCAGCGGGCGGAAGCTGGGGCGGCATTTGATGCGCTCGTACCAGGCCTTGGCGGCGGGGTAGGAGTCCCAGGGCACGTCGCCGAGATAATCGATGCAGCTCAGGTGCGCGGCGGCGGCGAGATCGGCCAGGGTGAAGCGCGGCCCGGCGAGCCCGTCGCGCACCTCCAGAAGCTTTTCGACATAGTCGAGATGCCAGCGCAGGAAGTCGCGCCCCTCCCTTATCGCCTCCATGTCCGGCGCGCCCAGCCCCTGCACGCGCTTTTCGAGTTTTTCGTGGAGCAGGAAGGCGCTGACCTCGGCGTCGAACTTGCGGTCGAACCAGTGCGCGATGCGTCGCGCCTCGGCGCGGTCGGCCGGCCCGCCGGGCAGCAGGGCGGGCTCGGGCTTGATCTCCTCGAGATATTCCAGGATCGCGCGCGCCTCGCACACCGTCACCCGGCCGCCCGGCGCGTCATCGACCAGCACGGGCGGCAGGCCCGACGGGTTGAGCGCGGTGAGGCCTTCAGGGGCCTCCCAGAACTTCCAGGCTTCGAGTTCGAAGGCGAGGTCCTTCTCCGCCATGGCGAGGCGGGCCTGACGGGAGGCGGGGTCGAGGGGCCAGTGGTGAAGCGTGCGCATGCGCGCCATGCTAGCGGTGTTCGCCACGCCGCTTAAGCGGTCTTCTCACAGAGGTTTCGGGTTCAGCCGGCGTTTCAGGAAATCGGTGAAGGCGCCCTTCGTGCGCGCGGTCGCCTCGGCGTCGTAGCGCAGGGCGGAGTCGGGGTGATGGTCGGGCTCGTCATAGCCGTGGGTCACCCCGCCCAGCGTGGACCAGCTGACCGCCGCGCCGGCGTCTTTCGCGCGGGCGAGCACGCTCGCGGCGTCGTCCTCGCTGGCCATGGAATCGCCCTCCACCAGCACCGCCTCGATCGGGCAGGGCGGATCGATCGCGTTGCGCCGGGCGAGCGCCGGGCCGCTCACATAGGGGTAGACGAGGAATATCCCCCGCACGCCCGCGAAGGGCCGGGAGGGCGCGGCCTGCATCCCGTCAGGCGGGATGCGCAGCTGCGCCAGCGCCAGCCCGTCCAGGATCGTCCAGCCCCCATGGCTCCAGCCCGCGATCGCCAGCCTGCGCGAATCGAGCCTGGGATCGGTGCGCGCCACGTCGAGCGCGGCGTAGAGATCGCCCGCCCGCTCCCGCCCCCACAGCACCCGTCCCGTGCAGACCTGGGCCAGCGCCGCCTCGTAATCGATCCCGCGGGGTTTCAGGCTGTCGACGATCACGGCTGCGCAGCCCGCCTTCACCGCCGCGTCGGCGTAGGCCTGGGTGACCTGGCGCACCCCGCCGCAGCCGTGAAGGATCAGAACCGCGGGAAACGGGCCCGGCCCCGGCGGGTAGAGGGTCCGCATGTAAGGCTCGATCAGCGCGCGGCGGGCGGCGTATTCGGCGCGGCGCATGTGACGGCCGGTGAGCCGGCGCCACAGCGCGTACGCCACGCCCGCCGCGAACGCGGCGAGCACGGCGGCCAGCCCGCCCGCGATCCAGAGCGCCGTCGTCATCGCCGTTCCCAGATAGACCCTGCGCCGCAATAAGCCCCGGTGCGGGCCGAGGTTCAAGCCGGGCGGGGCCGAATGCGGACCGGAACGCCGCTTCCGCCCCCGCGTTGGTCAGCAAACAGGCAAGGAGGGCGCTCTCATGGCCACCCCGACCCACACCAAAACCCCCAAGCCCGCACGCCGTCACCTGCTCGCAGGCATCGCGACCGGCGCCGGGATCGGCGTGGCCTTGGGCGTTCTGACCGCCGTCGTGCTGGTTTACGTGCTCGGCGCGGTGAAGTTCGACGAGGAACTCGCCGCGCACGCCTTCCTCTATTTCGCGTTCGAGGCGGGCTTTCTGGGCGCGGTGCTCGGCGGCGCGATCGCCGGGCTCAGCCGGCTGAGGAACCGGCGGTGATCACTTCAGCCAGCCGCGCCTCTCGCTGAAGCGGGAGAACCACCACAGCGCGGCGAGCTGGGCGCCGATCACGGCGCTGAAGGCGAGATTGCCCGCGCCGAGGATCGCGAACGCGTCCCGCACCCCGAAATGCCAGATCGACGAGATCAGGTAGAGCCCGAGCGCGGCGGCGAAGACGGGCCCGGCGATCCTGCGGCGGAACACCAGAAGCAGCGCCGCGGCGACCGAAGCGTGGACCGTCAGCGCGTAGAGCGCGTCGTACCAGGCCGGGAAGCTTTCGAAATAGGCGGTCTGCTCCGGCGTCATGCCCGCGGGCGGGCCGCCGAGCTGCAAGGACACGTAGCTGAACAGTCCTCCGAGATTGAACACCACCGCCAGCACGGCCACGACATAGAACCAGATCGGCGTCCTCGACGCCGGAGCCACGCTCGCTTCCGCCATGATACCCTCCCTTTTTATAGGGGTAATCTATCGCAACGCAGAGCCGTGGAGAAACAAAAAAGCCCCGGCCGGGCGGCCGGGGCTTTTGTCTTCGGGCGCTTGAAGCCGCCTAGATGTCCAGCAGCATGCGCTGCGGGTTTTCGAGGCTCTCCTTGACGCGGACCAGGAAGGTCACCGCCTCCTTGCCGTCGACGATGCGGTGATCATAGCTCAGCGCCAGATACATCATCGGGCGGATCACCACCTGACCGTCGATGGCGACCGGGCGCTCCTGGATCTTGTGCATGCCGAGAATGCCCGATTGCGGCGCGTTCAGGATCGGGCTCGACAGAAGCGAGCCGTAAACCCCGCCGTTGGACAGGGTGAAGGTCGCGCCCTGCATGTCCTCGAGGCCGAGCTTGTTGTCCCGGGCGCGCTTGCCCAGATCCATGATCGATTTCTCGATTTCGGCGAGCGATTTCTGGTCCGCGTCGCGCACCACCGGCACCACCAGGCCCCGGTCGGTGCCGACCGCCACGCCCATGTCGTAGAAATTCTTGTAGATGATGTCCGTGCCGTCGATCTCGGCGTTGACCGCGGGGATCTCTTTCAGCGCGGTGACGCAGGCCTTCACGAAGAAGCTCATGAAGCCCAGCTTCACGCCGTGCTTGGCGACGAAGTCGTCCTGGATCTCCTTGCGAAGGGCCATGATCGCGCTCATGTCCGCTTCGTTATAGGTCGTCAGCATCGCCGCAGTGTTCTGCGCCTCTTTCAGGCGCCGGGCGATGGTCTGGCGAAGCCGGGTCATCTTCACCCGCTCCTCGCGATCGCCGGTCTCCCGCGGCGCGGAAGACTGCGCGGGCGCAGGCGCGGCCGGGCGCGCGCCGCCTTCAAGGGCTTTCAGCGCATCGCCCTTGGTCACGCGGCCGTCCTTGCCGGTGCCTTCGACCTTGGAAAGATCGAGATCGTTCTCGGCTGCGACGCGCTTGGCGCTCGGCATGGCCTTGCCGCCCGACTGGCCGCCGGCGCTTTCCTTCTCGCCGCCGCCATAGCCGCCCTCGCGGCCCGAGCTGTCGCCCGCGCCGGACTTCGCCGCGCCGCCGCCCGAAGCGCCTTCGCGGATCTTCGCGACGACCTGATCAGGGCTGACCGTGTCGCCTTCGGAGACGGTGAATTCCTCCACCACGCCCGCGACGGGGCTGGGGACCTCGACGGCGACCTTGTCGGTCTCGATCTCCATCAGCGCCTGGTCCTGCTCGACGCGGTCGCCGGGCTTGACCAGAAGCGCGCCGATCTGGCCTTCGCTGACGCTCTCGCCCATCACCGGGACCTTGGCCTCGACGATGGAACCGCCGCCCGACCCGCCATCGGCGCCGCCGGACGATTTGGCTTCGGCTTTCTTCGGCTCGGCGTCCTTCTTGGGCGCGTCGGCCTTCTTTTCGCTCTTGGACGACCCGCCGGACGCGCCTTCCTCGAGCTCGCCCAGCTTGGCGCCGATCTCGACGGTCTCGCCTTCCTGAGCGCTGATCGAGGCGATCACGCCGTCGGCTTCGGCGCGCACCTCGACGGAGACCTTGTCGGTCTCCAGCTCGACGAGCACGTCGTCCTTCTTCACCTGGTCGCCTTCTTTGACCTGCCAGGCGCCGACGGTGGCTTCGGAGACGCTTTCGCCCAGGGTCGGGACGGAGATGTCGGTCATGTGCGGTGTTTCCTCAGTATCGTCGGTCTAGGCGCCGAGCGCTTCGTCGATCAGGGCTTTTTGCTGGGCCTGGTGCTTGGACAGAAGTCCCGTCGCGGTCGAGGCCGACGGCGCACGGCCCGCATAGGCCGGGCGGGAGACCTTCGAACCGGCCTTGTCCAGGCAGAACTCGATATACGGCTCCACGAAGGTCCACGCGCCCATATTGCGCGGCTCTTCCTGGCACCAGACCACGTCGGCGTTCGCAAAGCGCTTGAGCTCGTCGATCACCGACTTGGCGGGGAAGGGATAGAACTGCTCGACGCGCAGGATGTAGACGTCGTCGATCCCGCGGCTCTCGCGCTCTTCGAGCAGGTCGTAATAGACCTTGCCCGAGCACAGCACGACGCGGCGGATCTTCTCGTCCTTGACGAGCCTGATCTCGGTGCGGCCCGCGGCGATGTCGTCGCGGCCCTTGCGCACCTTGGTGTCCGCATCGTCCCACAGAACGCGGTGGAAGCTCGAGCCGGGGCCGAACTCGACCAGCGAGGAGATGCAGCGCTTGTGGCGCAGCAGGCTCTTGGGCGTCATCAGGACCAGCGGCTTTCTGAAACCGCGATGGATCTGACGGCGCAGGATGTGGAAATAGTTCGCCGGGGTCGAGCAATTGGCGACCTGCATGTTGTCTTCGGCGCATTGCTGCAGGAAGCGTTCGAGCCGGGCCGAGCTGTGTTCGGGGCCTTGGCCCTCATAGCCGTGCGGCAGCAGCATCACCAGGCCGCTCATCCTGAGCCATTTGCGCTCGGCGCTGGAGATGAACTGGTCGATGATGACCTGAGCGCCGTTGGTGAAGTCGCCGAACTGCGCTTCCCACATGGTCAGCGTGTTGGGCGCGGAGGTGGAGTAGCCGTACTCGAAGCCGAGCACCGCCTCCTCGCTGAGCATGGAATCGATGACCTCGTAGCGCGCCTGATCCTCAGTGAGGTGATTGAGCAGCGTGTACTTGGTCTCGCTCTCCTGATCGATGATATGCGAATGGCGCTGGGAGAAGGTGCCGCGGCCTGAATCCTGGCCGGCCAGGCGCACCGGGAAGCCCTCGTCCAAGAGCGTGCCGAACGCGAGATGCTCGGCGGTCGCCCAGTCGATCCCGTCGCCGTCCTCGAGCACCGCCTTGCGCCGGTTGTCGAGCACGCGCCGAAGCGTCTTGTGGATGTTCAGGCCCTCGGGAACGGTCGTCATCCGGTCGGCGACGAACTTCACCCGGTCGATGTCGACTGCGGTCTGGCCGCGCCGGTCGTCTTCCTCGGGAAGCCCCAGGCCCGACCAGACGCCGTCCAGCCAGTCGGCCTTGTTGGCCTTGTAGGACTTGCCGGAGTCGAATTCAGCGTCGAGGAATTTCTCGAACTCTTCCGCCCAGGCGTCCGCTTCGCCGGACTTGATCACGCCTTCTTCGGTCAGCCGCTCGGCGTAGATTTCCCGGGTCGAGCGCCGCCCGGCGATCGCCTTGTACATCAGCGGCTGGGTGAAGCTCGGATCGTCGCCCTCGTTATGGCCGAAGCGGCGATAGCAGAACATGTCCACCACCACGTCCTTGCCGAAGAGCTGGCGATATTCGGTGGCGATCTTCGCGGCGTAGACCACCGCTTCGGGGTCGTCGCCGTTCACGTGGAAGATCGGCGCCTGGACCATCAGCGCGACGTCGGAAGGATAGGGCGAGGACCGGCTGTCCTTGGGATCGGTGGTGAAGCCGATCTGATTGTTGACCACGAAATGGATCGCGCCGCCCGTGCGGTGACCTTTCAGGCCCGACAGGCCGAAGCACTCGGCCACGATGCCTTGGCCGGCGAACGCAGCATCGCCGTGCAGCAGAAGCGGCAGCACCATTTCCGAGGTGTTCACCTCGTCGCCGAGCTCGCGGCGGTATTTGGTCTGCTTGGCGCGCGCCTTGCCCAGAACGACCGGGTTCACCGCCTCGAGGTGGGACGGGTTCGGCGTCAGCGACAGATGGACCATGTTGCCGTCGAACTCGCGGTCCGAGGACGAGCCCAGGTGATATTTCACATCGCCCGAGGCGTAGTCCTCGCCGCCCATCGAGTCCCCGCCCTGAAACTCGTGGAAGATCACGTGATAGGGCTTGCCCATCACGGCGGCGAGCACGTTCAGGCGGCCGCGGTGCGGCATGCCGAGGATGATCTCCTTCATCCCCAGCGCGCCGCCGCGCTTGATGATCTGTTCCAGCGCGGGGACCAGCGCCTCGCCGCCGTCGATCCCGAACCGCTTGGTGCCCGGATAGCGCTTGTGCAGGAAGCGCTCGAAGCCTTCGGCCTCGACGAGCTTTTTCAGGATCGCCTTCTTGCCGTTCTTGGAGAACGCGATCTCCTTGTCCGGCCCCTCGATGCGCTCCTGCAGCCACATCTTCTCGTCGGGATTGGAGATGTGCATGAACTCCACCGCGAAGGTGGAGCAATAGGTGCGCTTCAAGATCTCCAGCATCTGGCGGACCGTCGCGGTCTCCAGCCCCAGATAGCCGTTGATGAAGATCTCGCGGTCCATGTCCGCGTCGGTGAAGCCGTAACTGGACGGGTCGAGCTCGGGCTGGTGACCGAAATTGGTCAGGCCCAGCGGGTCGAGATCGGCCGCCAGATGGCCCCGCATCCGGTAGGCGCGGATGAGCATGATCGCGGCGATGGAGTCGCGCACCGCGGCGTGCACCTCTTCCGGGCTCGCGCCTGCGCCCTTGTGGCCGGCCACCGCGTCAGGCAGGGCGATCGTGTCGGCCTCGATGTCGCCCAGGGCGGCGACCATCTCGCCGTTCGCCCGGCGCGGCCAGTCGCTGCGCTTCCAGGCGGGGCCTTTCGCGGCGTGCCGGCTCGCGGCGCGGTCGTCGCCGACTTCGGCGAAAAAGGCGCGCCAGCTTTCCGGCACCGAGGACGGGTTCTCGGCGTAGGCGGCGGCCATCTGTTCGAGATAGGCGGCGTTGCCGCCGAACAGGAAGGAGGTTTCCAGGAAAGTCTGGTTCTGTGTCGAGCGTGCGTCAGCCATCGATGCCATGGGGTCGGCGAGCGGAGGGAGCGCGCGGGAGCCCGCGCGCGCGAAGGGGTCGGGCGCACATTTATGCCTCTTCAGACCGAAAGAGAAGCCCGCAGCGACCGATATCGGACCTTGGTCGAAGACGGACCGCAGCTCTATTCCCGGCGACCGGCGTCAGGCGGCGTCGAGTTCCCGGCCCAGATGGCGCTTGATCAGCCGGTCGGCGCGCTTGAGCAGGATGCTCTGGGCATGCAGCGTGATGGCGTTCATGGCGCAATCGGCCAGGCCCTCCAGCACCTTGCGCTCGCGGTCGTTGATCGTCCGCGGGGTGCGATCGATGACGCAGACCGTGCCCAGGGCGAAGCCTTCGGGATCGAGGATCGAAGCGCCGGCGTAAAAGCGAATAAAGGGCGGCCCGGTGACGAGCGGGTTGGTCTTGAAGCCGGGGTGGGTCTCTGCGTTCTCGACGACGAACACGCCGTCCTGCTCGATGGCGTGGGCGCAGAAGGAAAATTCGCGCGGGGTCTCGCGCACGTCGAGGCCGATGCAGGCCTTGAACCATTGACGGTAGTCGTCGACCAGTGAAATCAGCGCGATCGGCGCCTCGAACGCCGCCTGGGCGGTGCGCGTCACGCACTCGAAGCTGGGGTGCGGCGCGGTGTCCAGGATCTGGTAGGCGCGCAGGGCTTCGACGCGTTTCTGCTCGATCGACATCAGCTCAGGTCTCGCTCGTGCGATTAGTGTTGAGCATGTTCAGTGAAGCAGATCGGCCTAACGTGGCGTAAATGTAACTGCACGAAAGACCCCGCCCGGACAGGCCGGGCGGGGCCTCTTCGTTCGACAGCCGAAGCCTAGCCCTTCAACGCCTCGGCCAGCGTGACGCCCATGCGGGCCGGGCTGTCGGCGATGGCGATGCCGGCCGAACGCATGGCCTCGATCTTGTCTTCCGCGCCGCCTTTGCCGCCGGCGACGATCGCGCCGGCGTGGCCCATGGTCCGGCCCGGAGGCGCGGTGCGGCCCGCGATGAAGCCGGCCATCGGCTTCTTGCGGCCCTTCTTCGCTTCGTCCTTGAGGAACTGGGCGGCGTCTTCCTCGGCGCTGCCGCCGATTTCGCCGATCATGATGATGGATTTGGTCTCCTCGTCGGCGAGGAACATCTCCAGCACGTCGATGAATTCGGTGCCTTTCACCGGATCGCCGCCGATGCCGACGGCCGTGGTCTGGCCCAGGCCCGCATTGGTGGTCTGGAACACAGCCTCATAGGTCAGCGTGCCCGAACGCGACACGACGCCCACCGAGCCCTTGGAGAAGATCGAGCCCGGCATGATGCCGATCTTGCACTCTTCGGGGGTCAGCACGCCGGGGCAGTTCGGGCCCAGCAGGCGCGAGTTCGATTTTTCGAGCTTCGCCTTTACGCGCACCATGTCCATCACCGGGATGCCCTCAGTGATGCAGGTGATCAGCTCGATGCCGGCGTCGATCGCCTCGATGATCGCGTCGGCCGCGCCGGCGGGCGGCACGTAGACGACCGAGGCCGTCGCGCCGGTGCGCTCCTTGCCCTCGGCGACGCTAGCGAAGATCGGCAGGCTCTCGCCGCCCTTGCCGGTCCAGCTTTCGCCGCCCTTCCTGGGGTGCACGCCGCCGACCATCTTGGTGCCGTGATAGGCCAGCGCCTGCTCGGTGTGGAAGGTGCCGGTCTTGCCGGTCAGGCCCTGGACGAGAACCTTGGTGTCGCGATTGACGAGGACGGACATGGATTATCCTTCTTGGGTTTCGAGGAAGGGGTTGATGACGGTCACGGCGCCGTAGGTCTGGCCGTGGTTGAGGTCTTCGGAATAGACGGTTTTCGCGCCGAGCTTTTCAGCCGCGGCAAGAATGGCGGCGTCCCAATAGCGGATCTGGTAGCGCTGGGAGAGGTCGACGGCCCGGAACGCGACGGAGGCGTCGTTGACCTGAAGGGGCTTGCGGGCGAGCAGTTCCACCCAGCGCTTCGCCGAAGCCGGGTCCAGCGGCACGTCGCCCTTGCGGATGACGTTGGAGTAGAACTCGCCGAGCACCTGGGCGGACGTCCCGAATTCGGTGGTCAGAAGCCCGCGCGCGACGGCGTACTTTTCCGGCGCGTCGATCCGCCCGGTCGCCGCGTAGATCAGCACGTTGGAATCAAGGAACGTCTCAACGATCAAAGCGCGGGAGCCCCGAATAGGTCTCGTCGCGGCTCGGACGCCAGTCGCCCATGCGCGCTTCGCTGGTCTCCGCGAGCTTTAAAAGCTCCTGCGTCACCTCGTCAGCTTCACGCTCGGCCTGCACCACGCGCTCGAGATACTCACGGATCATGGCGTTGACGCTTGTCCGCTTCATCGCCGCGACGACGCGCGCGCGGTCCAGCAGGTCTTCGTCGATGGCGAGGGTGAGGTTCTTGGTCATGGGCACCGATACCCTTTGTAGATGTCCGCGCGCATGGGGCGGTGACGGCTCGTGGCGCGCTCGAAGCGCGCCACGATCGTGCATAGCCGCTCTTCGGCCAATCCGGGGTTTTCGGGCGATGCGGCCACCGCCGCGAGCAGCTCACCGGCGAGCGCGTCAACGCTCACACCCAACGCCTCCGCTACGGGGCGGGCGCGCTCGGCGATATCCGACTCGACGGCGAGGCTGAGGGTCTTGGACACCAAAACGCTCCACGGATTATGTGTTACACATAACCTGTGGGGCGCTGCGTATCAATCAGCCTTTCGGCGGATACGGGTCTTTACCGTACGTATTCCGTTCGCGAATTTGGCCGTTCCGTCCATGAATGAACATCTCACTACCTTGCGATTGAGCACGGCCTTTGGCGGCTTCAATCGCTGCGGCTTGCGTTTCATGAACAGATCCGGCCCGCGTCGCCCCGGCGGACTTTACCGCCCAAGCGCCATTGTGCGGAACGACATGCTGGTCCTTCTTCGCCATGATGATCTCCTTCCGAATCGACGACCGAAAGCAGAATACCAGAACAAATTAAGAACGCCTAGTCGCCTACCCCTTCACCGCCTTGGTGATCTTCTGCGCGGCATCGTCGAGATCGTCGGCCGACGTGATGTCCAGACCGCTTTCGTTCAGGAGCGTCTTGCCCTGCTCGACATTCGTGCCTTCCAGGCGCACGACCAGCGGGACTTTCAGGCCGACTTCCTTCACCGCGGCGATGACGCCCTCGGCGATGACGTCGCAGCGCATGATGCCGCCGAAGATGTTGACCAGGATGCCTTTGACGTTCGGGTCGGCGGTGATGATCTTGAAGGCCGCGGTGACCTTCTCCTTGCTGGCGCCGCCGCCCACATCGAGGAAGTTCGCCGGCTCCGCGCCGTAGAGCTTGATGATGTCCATCGTCGCCATGGCCAGGCCCGCGCCGTTGACCATGCAGCCGATATCGCCGTCGAGCGCGATATAGGCGAGGTCGTACTTGCTCGCCTCGATTTCTTTCTGGTCTTCCTCGGTGAGGTCGCGCAGCTCGCGGATGTCCTCGTGGCGGAACAGGGCGTTGCCGTCGAAGGACACTTTCGCATCCAGCACGCGCAGCCGGCCATTCTCCATGACGATCAGCGGGTTGATCTCCAGAAGGCTCATGTCCTTCTCGACGAACGCCTTGTAGAGCGTCGGCGCGAGGCTCTCCATGTCTTCGCGCGCGGCGTCTTTCAGCTCCAGCGCGTCGGCGAGCTTGGCCGCATCGGCCTCGGTAACGCCCGCCTCGGGGTCGATATTGACCGTGATGATCTTCTCAGGCGTCTCTTCGGCGACCTGCTCGATGTCCATGCCGCCTTCGGTGGAGACCACGAAGGCGACCTGGCCGGTCTCGCGGTTCACCAGAAGCGAGCAGTAGAGCTCGGTGGCGATGTCCGCGCCGTCCTCGATGTAGAGCCGGTTGACCTGCTTGCCGGCCGGGCCGGTCTGGTGGGTCACCAGCGTGTTGCCGAGCATCTCGCGAACGTGTTTCTCGACGTCTTCCTTTGAGAAGGCGAGGCGCACGCCGCCCTTCGCGTCGGGGCCGAGCTCCTTGAACTTGCCCTTGCCGCGGCCGCCGGCGTGGATCTGCGATTTCACGACATAGAGCGGGCCGGGCAGCTGGTCGGCGGCCTTCACCGCCTCTTCGACGGTGAAAACGGCCACGCCGTCCGCGACGGGCGCGCCGAAGGATTTCAGAAGGGCCTTGGCCTGATGCTCGTGAATGTTCATGGGCCGGGTGCTCTCGCAAATGGAAGGGCGAAACGAAACGCGGGCGCCGGACGGGCCGCGGGCGGGATTCGGGAGGCGTTATAACACCGGCGCGACCTCGCGCAACGCGGCTCGGCGCTCCGTCTTTGGTCTTAGCGCGCCCCGCCGGTGAAGCGGGCGCTCAGCGCCCCCGCCGCCCAGCCCAGACCGCCCGACAATCCCGCCGCCAGCGCGATCTGCACCCAGCCTGCGCGCGCCTCTCCGACCGCCGCGTCCGCGCCGCCCACGATGCCGAGCGCCAGAAGCTGCCCGGCCAGAACCGGCACGCCCGCGCCCAGAAGCGCCCATCCCATGAAGGACAGGAAGCCCAGCGCGCGCAGCCGCTCGCGCAGCTGTAGCGCGATCAGCGCGCCCGCCAGCGCAGGCAGGATGACGGCGATCGCGCTCAAGCGCTCCCCTCGCCGCTGCGCGCCGGCACGTCCGGGGCCGGGTCGTCGAAGTCGGGGGACTCGATCTCCGCGAGCTCGCCTGACGTGGCGGACAGATAGACGAAGGGCTCGCGCTCGGCCTCGTTGACGGCCTTGCGGCGCTGGCGGCGGATGAACATCACCGCGCACAGAACCATCGAGAAGAACGCGCCGAAGAGAAACAGCCCGCGCGCGCCCAGCGGTCCGGAATAGGCGATCCCGGCCAGGATCGGTCCCACCACCGCGCCGGCGGCCCAGACCAGAAGCAGCCCGGACGCGATCGAGGGCAGCTCCTCGATCCGCGAGCGGTCCGCGGCGTGCGCGACCGCGACGCCGTAATAGGCCAGCGACGCCGCCCCCCACAGCCCGGCGAGCCCCGCCCCGGCCCACAGGCCCGGGGCCGGGATCACCGCAAGCACGATGGCGAACAGGGCTGCGGCGGCGGCCAAAGCTGCGACCACCAGGCGCCGGTCGAACCGGTCGGACACCATGCCGGCGGGCAGCTGGGTCAGCATCGAGGCGGCGTAGATCACCGCGATCACCGTCGCCGCCGCACTGGCCGTCGGCCCGCCGGCGAGCCCTTCCGCCCAGATCGGCACGAAGGCGAGCAGGCCTGAATTCACGACGCCTGCAACGAACACCGCAGCAGCCGCAGACGGAGCGATGTCGAACAGGCGCAGCGGCGAGACGCTTTCAGTGCTCGGCGGGGAGGGCTGGCGGCGCAGGGTGAACACCACCGGCACCAGCGACAGCGACAGGAAGATGCCTGAAATGATGAAGCCGTCGGTCAGGTCGAAGGGCGGCAGGGCGACCAGGAACGGCCCGGCGATCAGCCCGGCCCGGCCGAGGATCTGATACACGCCGATCACCGCGCCGCGGCGTTCGGCCGGGGTGGCGTCGGCGATCCAGCTTTCAGAGACCGCGAAAATACCCGCCGCGCAGACCCCGAAGCCGAAGCGCGCGATCGTCCAAAAGGTGAAGTCGCTGGCCAGCGCCAGCATCAGCGTCACCGCCGCCGCCCCGCCCGCATAGGCGGCGTAGGCGCGGATATGACCGATCGCGCGGATCACCCGCGGCGCGGTGAAGGCGCCGGCCATGAAGCCCGCCGCATAGGCGGCGATCACGCCGCCGATGGCGATCTCCGCCCAGCCTTGCGCGTTCATCGCCAGCGGCAGCGCCACGCCCAGCGCGCCGCCGGCGATCTGCAGAAAGATCGTCGCCGCCATGACGGTCGCGACATTGCGGTAGACGAGCATGGGCGGGTCCGTTCGGGGGCCGGGGAAGGGAGGGTTCGGCGCTACAAAGCCACGCGCCGCGCGCGGGTTCAAGCGCGCCCGCTCATATCCGCCGCAATCAGCCGATCCGCGCGAGCCGGGCGAGGATCCAGTCGATCGAGACCGGCCCGGCGCCGCGCAGCGCCAGGTATCCCCCGATCGCAGCGTAGGCCAGCGTCGAGGGCCAGGCCTCGGGCAGCACGAACATGACGTGCCAGACCGCGCCCGTCACCACCAGAAGTCCTGAGATCCGCGTCAGGAACCCCGCTGCGAGCGACAGCGAGAGCACCACCGCACTCGCCAGAAGCACGAAGGCGGCGAACCCCGGATCGACGCCGCCGAGCGTCCAGACCGACGCCGCCTCTCTGAGCCCCGGGGCGGGATCGAGCCAGTCCTGCAGGGACAACCGGTCCGGCGGGCTCGCCGTGTTGGCGTAGGCCCAGCCCAGGAACTGCACGATCAGGGCGAACCGCATGGCCAGACCCACGACGAGATCGATCGGGGTCTCGCCCGGCCGGGGCGGCGGCGGGCAGGCCGCGCCGTCGGCGAAATGCGCGCCAGCGTCGCCCTCAGTGTCGCGGTCGGTGCGGAAATTCATCATCGCGGCCCCCCTCAGAGCCGCGACGATAAAAGCGCTCCCTCGCAGGCGCGCGCAAGTCCGCCCGGCGTTCGCTCAGCGCGGCCGCCGGGCGGAGTCGCATCTATGTCACGGCGCTAGCGTGCGCCGATGGCGGCGAGGTTCACCCGCTGGTCGCGCACGACTTCGCCGGCTTCGTCCTTGATCTGAAGAGCGAGTTCGCCGCCTTCCCAGTCGATGCCGATGACGCCGTAATTGACCGGCGCGTACATCGCTCCGATCCGGTGCGGACCAGGCTCGTTGTTCTCGTCGCGGAAGCTCATGTTCAGAGACGACGAGGTGATCTCGTAGAGCGGATAGGGCGCGACGTCCTCGCGCACATAGAGGCCCGAGGAGTGACGGTCGCCGGAGACGAGCACCACGCCGTTCGCGCCGGTCTGCCCGATCATGTCGTAAAGCCGCTGACGCTCGAGCGGCATGGTGCGCCAGGCTTCCCAGCCGTGCCCGTCGGCGTGCACCTGGATGGAGCTGACCAGAAGCCGCAGATCGGCGGGAACCTGAAGCTGCTCCTCGAGCCAGGCCCACTGGGTCTCGCCCAGCATGGACTGTTCGGGATCGGCGCTGGGCAGGTAGCGCTCCTTGCCCACAGCGCCGCGCTCGTCGGTCGGGGTGAGGCCGGTGCGGAAATACCGGGTGTCCAGAAGGATGATCTGAACGCGCCGGCCTTCGGGCCCGAACACATGGGACTCATAGATGCCCGGCCGGTCGCGGCGGACGTCGTCGGCCGGCGCGCGCCAGAAATCGAGGAACAGGGTCTGCGCGAAGCCCTTGAAGGGGAAGTCCGCGCCCATGTCGTTCATGCCGTAATCATGGTCGTCCCAGGTCGCCAGCATGGGGAAGGCGGCGCGCAGGACCTGAAACTCGGGCCGGTCGGCGAGCTGGTGATAGGCCTCGCGCAGCTCGGGCAGGGTGGCGTCGTAGAGCCGGGCGTCGCCGTACACGTTGTCGCCGATATACATGAAGAGGTCGTGGTCCTCCGCCGCGATGGTCTGAAGGATCGGGATCTCCCGCTCGGCGGTGTTGCACGAGCCGAACGCGATCGAGGTCAGCACCGCGTCCAGACCCGGGAGCGGCGGGCCGGCCGGCGCGACGGGCGGGTCGTATTCCAGCTGGGCGTAGAACGGCGCGAGCGCCTCGACCGGGGTGGAGGGGGCTTCGTAGAGCCCCGCGTCGGCGAGGGTCTCGCTGTCGGGCCGCGGCAGATCGAGGCCTGCGGGCTGCTCGGCGACAGGTTCGGCGCAGGCGGCCAGGGCGAACACCCCGGCGGCGGCGAGAAGAGCGGTGCGGATCATGATGCAGTCTCCGTTCGCGCGCCCCCGCGCGCTGTATCAGCGACGGGTTTACCCCGATCGGGCGACAAATCAATGATCCCGCCCCGTGCGGGACGCTGCGCCGCCGGGCCGCCTCAGCTGAAAAACACCGCATGGCCGAGCCGTCCCGGCGTGAGCGTCAGAAGGCCGGGGATGGTCAGCGCGGCGAAAAACAGCACCAGCGCGCTCGTCCGGTGCTTGGCGGTGAGCCCCCGGCGCGCGCGCACCGCCAGCTCTATCGTGCCGAACAGGGTGATCGGCACCAGGATATGGATCCAGCTGAAAGCGCCGTCATTGATCTGGCGGATGAAGATCGCGCTTATGGCCGTGAACACCATCAGCCCGACCCAGAGATAGCCGAACGTTCGGTGGGGGATCGTCCCCTTGGGCGCGGTGAACTGCACCGCCCCCAGGCCCAGCGCGCCGATCGCGGCAAGCGCATGGGCCTGCACGATGACGGGCGCGGCGAGGAAGGCTTCGATATTCATCGGCCCGGCCCCACCAGTTCGACGGTGACCGTCTGATCGCCCTGATGGTCGAACGCGGCTTCCTCCCAACGCGCCCGGCGCATGCGCGGCGACAGGTTGGAAAACCCGAACCGCTCGGAGGGCATGCCCAGGAAGTTGCGGTCGAAGTCATTGTTCGCATTGGCGTCGTGAAACGTGATCACGGCGTACCGGCCCGGCGCGAGCCCGTCGAACGCCGCAGTCACCCCGGCCGGATCGGCCGGCGTCATCGTCTGTGCGATTTCGTCGCCCGCCGCATAGGACGCCTCGTCGGCGTAGACGCCGATCCAGACCTGACCTTCGTGGCTGGCGACGCCGGTTACGCGCACCCGCAGTTCCGATTGCAGCGCCGTCTCGGTGCGCTCGGTCAGCAAGGCGGCGGCGTGGATCGCAGGCGCAGGGGTGAAGGCGATGACGCCGGCGGCGGCGAGGCCCGCCGCGAGCGCGGATTTCAGTACGACGTGCATGACGGTCTCCTTATGCGTCAGCCGGAGGTGATCGCCGGCGGCGGAAATCTTGATGACGGCGGCCTGGCGGGCGAAAAAGCGACGGTTCGCGGATCGACCGGAGTTTCACGTGAACGGGCGGGGCGCGTCCGTTCGCGCTTCGCGAACGGAAGGCGGGGAGGACGAGCCATGGCCGGGCGGACGATCATGCAGCACGCACGCGGTGCGATGCGCTCGGCCGCCCTGGTCGTCGGGGTCGGCACGTTCCTGGCTCTGATCGGGCCGTTCGGCACCCATCAGATCGGATGGCCGCAGGTCTGGCTCTACTGGGTCGCGCTGATCGGCTTCGGCGCCCTGTTCGGCCATGGCGCAGGCGAGCTGCTGCCGCGCCTGTTTCCGAAACTGCCCGAGTGGGCGGTCTACGTGCTCGCCGCCGCGTTTCTGTCAGTCCCCGTGTCGGTGGCGGTCGTCGGGCTGGAAGGCGCGTTCGGCGGCGGGTTCGATCCGACCGAGCTGTTGCGAACCTACCCCCCGGTCTTCGTCATCTCCGGTTTCGTCGCTGCGGTGATCTACGCCGTCACCAAGCTGTCCGAACGGCGAGAGGCGGCGGATCGGGACGCGCCTTTGCGTCCCGCCCGCGCGCTGACCGACAAGCTGCCGCACCGGCTGAGGACCGCACCGATCCTGTCGCTGACCAGCGAGGATCATTATCTGCGCGTGCGCACCGACCTGGGCGAAGCGCTGATCCTGATGCGCCTGTCGGACGCGGTCGCGGCTATGGAGGGCGTGGACGGCGCGCAGACCCACCGCTCCTGGTGGGTGGCGCGCGAGGCCGTCACCGACGCGCGCAAGGGCGACGGCCGGGGGACGCTGATCCTGAAAGACGGCGCCGAAGCGCCGGTCAGCCGCACCTACTATCCCGCGCTGCGCGAGGCGGGCTGGTTCTGACCGAGCCGCCCGGTGGCCGCGATCCACAGCTCGGCCAGCACGAGATTGGGGACCCAGCACAGGAAGGCGATCGCCGGATAGGCGGTCTCGAACGGTAGATCCATCATCGCGCTGGCAGGCAGTTGAAGGCGCAGCGTCACGGCGGCCAGCGTCAGGGCGTAGCTTCGGATCATCCAGCGGCGATGCTCGGCGAAGCGCCCGGCCAGCGCGAGGGCCAGTCCCCGGCCGGTCGTGAGGAGCCAGGCGATCGCGAGCCCGCCGAAACCCGCCGCCGCAACCGGTCCGCTGGTCGTACCGACAGCCAGGGCGAGCCCTGAAACGCCGCCCGCAAGGCAGGCCGTCACATACGTCACGCCGACGGCGCGATGCAGCCAGGGCAGGGACCGCCGCAGCCGGGGCAGGAACTGCACCGGCCCGATGGCAAGCGCGAGCGCGGCGAAGCCGGCATGGATCGGCAGGAACGGGTCTGCGAACCGGTTCGCGACGACTTCCGGCGGCGCCGCAGGCGGATCGGCCATGAGATAGCGCAGCGAGACGGCCGCCACGGCGAAGGCGAAGACCGCGAGGACGCCGAGACCGATCCGGCTCGGCCAGCTGAGTGTGGGGACTGCCATGAGGGTCGCTCCGTCTTTGTCGTGACAGATCGATCGCGCCGATCGCGGCGTGCGCCCAGACCCGCCTTCGCCAGCGGCGCCGCGCCTTCGTGAGCGTCCTGCCGAGCGACGTTCGCGACGCGCGAGCGTCACGGGTTTGACCGGCGGGCCAGGGTCGGGAATAGACTCGTCTCATGTCTGACGCCGGCGCTTCATCCGATCGGCCGGGACGCGCGGCGTCCTGGCGCGGCGAGCTCGCCGCCGACCTGGCGGTGATGGCCGCCGCCGGCGCGTTTTTCGCTGCGATCGGCCCGTTCGACACCGACACCGCGCCTGCTGCGGCGCGCGCGCTCTACTGGATGGGCGTCATGCTGGCCGGCGGGCTCGTGGTGTTCGGCGCGGAGCGGATCGTGCGCGCACTGGCTCCGGCGGCCCCGGACTGGGCGGTGGCGGCGCTGACCGCGCTGGCCGCGACGCCCGTGCAGACCGGAGTGGTCGTGGCCGCAGGGGCGCTCGTCTTCGGCTATACGCCGCGCTGGGCGATCTATGTCGAACTTCTGCCTGCGGTGCTGGTGGTGACCCTCGCCGCAGTCGGCACGCTCGCGCTCGCCCGGCTGGCGCGGCGGCGTTCCGGCGAGGCCGCTTGGAACGGGACGCCGCCTGAGGAAGCGCCGGGGGATGACATGCTTCCGCCCGCTGCAATCGCGACGCGCCTTCCCGCCAGGCTGCGCGGTTCGCCGCTGATCGCGCTTCAGGCCGAGGATCATTATGTGCGCGTGCACACCGAAGCGGGTTCAGACCTCGTCCTGATGCGCTTCGCGGATGCTCTTGAGGCGGTCGAGGCAGGCGCGGCCGGTCACAGGCTGCACCGGTCCTGGTGGGCGCGCGCCGACGCGATCGAGGCGGCGTCCTACCGCAGGGGCACGGGACAGGCGCAGCTGAAAGCCGGCCTCACCGCTCCCGTCAGCCGGACCTATGCGCCGGCGTTGAGGCGGGCGGGACTGCTTTAGGCCCGGCCGGGAAAAGATGGCGCACCCGAAAGGATTCGAACCTTTGACCTCTGCCTTCGGAGGGCAGCGCTCTATCCAGCTGAGCTACGGGTGCGTCTGACGCCCTCTTAACCCGGCCTCGCGCCCGGTTCAATCGCCCCGCGCAATCCCCGGGCGCCGCAGACCGCCTGGCGGCTCGACGCGGGGCCGCCGGCATGCGTTAGTCCCCGCACATGGAAAACTCCGATCTCGTCCTTCTGGCCGCCTCGGGCCTGGTGCTGCTCGCCGTCGCTGGCGCGGCGGCGACGAGCCGGGCGGGCGCGCCGCTTTTGCTGGTGTTCCTGAGCCTGGGGATGCTGGCGGGCGTGGAGGGTCCGGGCGGGTTCGATTTTCACGCCATGGACACCGCCTATCTGCTGGGCTCGCTGGCGCTCGCGCTGATCCTGTTCGACGGCGGGCTGGGCACGCGGGTGCGCGGGCTGAAAATGGTGCTGCGCCCTTCGATCAGCCTGGCCACCATCGGCGTGCTGATCACCACCGGCGTCACGTCGCTGGCCGCGCGCGCCCTGTTCGATCTGAGCTGGACCGAGGCCGTTCTGATGGGCGCGATCGTCAGCTCCACCGACGCGGCGGCGGTGCTGGCGCTGCTGGGCGGGCGCGAGCTCAGGGCGCGGCCGCGCGTGGTGGCGACGCTGGAGGCGGAGTCCGGCTTCAACGATCCCGTCGCCGTGATCCTGGTCACCGCCTGCGTGGAGATCCTGGTCAGCGGCGCGGTGCCCGATCCGCTGCCGCTGGGCGGCTCGATCCTCTGGGCGCTGCTCGCCGGCGCGGCGGTGGGCGTGCTCGGCGGTCGGGCCACAGCGCTC
Organism: Oceanicaulis sp.; assembly: GCA_040112665.1. Taxonomy (NCBI): domain Bacteria; kingdom Pseudomonadati; phylum Pseudomonadota; class Alphaproteobacteria; order Maricaulales; family Maricaulaceae; genus Oceanicaulis; species Oceanicaulis sp. Next base: position 1,331,955 of record CP157796.1, read on the forward strand.
GTCAGGAACCGGGTCGCCCTGCCTGAAAGCCTGCACCCGATCTTCGCGGTGGCTGCGGCGGTGTTCCTGTTCGCGCTGGCCGAAGCGGTCGGCGGGTCGGGTTTTCTCGCAGCGTATCTGGCCGGGGTGTCGGTGCGTGCGAACAGCCATGGTCCGGCGCGCGAGGCGACCGAGCGGTTTTCAGACGGGCTGGCCTGGCTCGCCCAGATCGGACTGTTCCTGATGCTGGGGCTTCTGGTCGCGCCCTCGCACGCGGTGTCGGTCGCCCTGCCTGCGCTTTTGCTCGCGCTCGTGCTGATCTTCGTGGCGCGGCCCGTGGCGGTCTTCCTGTGCCTCGCGCCGGAGAAGTTCAAACCGCGCGAGACCGGCTTCATCGCCTGGATGGGCCTGCGCGGGGCGGTGCCGATCTTTCTGGGGACAGTGCCCGTGCTCGCAGGCGTGGAGCAGGCGAACCTGTTCTTCTCGGTCGCCTTCGCCGTCGTGCTGGTCTCGCTGGTGGTGCAGGGCTGGACCGCCGGGCCGGTCACCCGCGCCTTCAGGATCGCCCCGCCCCAGAACGCCCGTTCGGGTCGGCAGAAGCTCGCAGGCGCGGCGATCGCAGCCGCGGGCGCGGCGGCGCTGACCGCGGGGGTCTATGTCGGCGCCGGGCTCATCGAGGACACCCCGCGCCGAGTCGATCCGCAGACCGTCGCGGAACTGCGCCAGACGCTGTCACGCGCCGAGCCGGGCGCCGCGCCGATCATCGGCGCCTTGCCCGCCGACTGGAGCGATCTCGACGCGGCCGACCGGCGCGACCTGTTCGCAGAGCTTGTCTCCACGCTGGCGGCCACCGAGAACGCACGCATTCTCGAAGACCGGGCGACGGTCCGCCGCTTCATCCAGTTCGAGGCGCAGGGCCGGACGCTGTCGCTCGCCGACCAGGCCGAGCGCGAGGCGCTGGCGCGGGTCTATGACGGCCGCTACGCCGATCTCGACGATCTTCTGAGCCGGATCGACATCGTCCCGCCCCGCCTCGTCACCGCGCAGGCGGCGCTGGCGTCGGGCTGGGGCGGATCGGACGGCGCGCAGAGCCGCAACGCGCTGTTCGGCGGGGCCGCCCACGGCTCGCTCAGCGCGGCGGTCGCAGACCAGATGAGGCTTCTGAACAGCCATCCGGACTTTCAGGACTTCCGCGACCGCCGCGCTGCGCTGAGGGCGGCGGACGCCGATCTCGACCCTGTTGCGCTGGCCGCCGAACTCGGACCCTACGCGTCGGAGCCGGGCTATCCCGATCGCCTGCGCGCGGTGATGGACGGATTGCCGGGCTAGGATTTGTCCGATTTGCGCGACCAGCTGATCCCGCCGCCGGCGATGATGAGCACGAACAGGCAGATCGCCCACCACCAGTCGGCCCAGAATTGAGACAGGGCGTCCATGCTCACTCCTCCTCTGCGACGGGAGCAGGGCCGGCCCAGGCCAGATAGGCGGTGGGCAGCACCACGCTCCAGATGATCGCGCCCCACAGCAGCGCGCTCCAGTGGTCCCAGGTCGACGGCGCCCAGAGCTCGATCCGGGTCGCGTCGCTGGCGATGCCCATGTAGAGGATGCCGACCAGCGTCAGCGCGCCGAACACCTGATAGGCGAAGGCGTGCGCCCGGCGGCGCAGATCGAGCTCCATCTCGTCGAGCAACTTCGTCTCCTCGCCGACGATGCGCTGCATCGAGCTCGGCGCGATGACGATGAAGGCGATCAGCGCGCCGACCATCAGCCCGTAGCCGGCGAGGCTCGAGCCGTAGAGATGGGCGACGCATCCGGCCGGATAGAGCGTCAGCGCGGCGGTCGTCGCCAGCCGCATGATCCAGGCCGGCAGGGCCGGCGCGTCCTTGGTTTTGCCGCGATAGAAGAAACTCATCGTCAGTCTCCCTTGCCGGCGAAGAGCGAGGGGAAGGGCTCGAGCGAGAACACGGCCTCCACCGGCGCTCCGAAATGCGCGGCGATCTTCAGGGCCAGCTCGAGCGAGGGGTTGTAGTCGCCCCGTTCGAGATAGCCGATGGTCTGCGGGTTCACCCCCAGCGCTTCGGCCAGGGCCTTGCGGGAGACGCCGCGCTCGGCGCGTAGCAGGGCGATGCGGTTATGAATCTTCATCTCACCCCTCCCGGCGGCCCCCGGACCCCGTGTCCAGCCTCGCCGCAGGAATAGCTCTATGCGATACGCTATAAGCTGTAAAATGAAATGTTGTACATACACAACAATTCGGAGCAGGGCTACGCGCGCGAGCGCGGCCCTTGCGCCGGACGCCTAGTCGTAAAGGTCGAGGTCGTCTTGGTCCTGGTCCTTGCGCCGGCGGGCGGAGTCGATGCCCGTGCCCATGGCCAGGCCCGCGCCCACGCGGGTCTCTTCGGGATGGTCGCGCTTCCAGCGGGTCATCATCCAGCGATAGAGCGCGATCGGAACGAAGATCGCGAGCACCCCCAGGATGATGAGCACGACAAACCCGCCCGTGCTTTCAGGGCGGAGCTGGATCAGCACCAGGATCGCGGCCGCCATGAAGGTGACGGCCAGAAGAAAGGCGAGGAGGCGGGCGAAAAACTTGGTCATGGCCCGAATTTAACATATCGGGCCGGAGCGGCGTTCCTTTTTCGCCTCAGCCCGCCTTTTCCGCATCCGCGCCGTAGGTCAGCGCCAGGAACACGTCCTCGAGATCGGCTTCCTCGGTGCGAAGGTCGGCGATGCGGGCGCCGGAGGCGTGGAAGGTCTCGATCATCTCCGCCACGGACGCTTCGCCGTAGCGATAGGTGATCGCCAGAGCGCCATCGGGGCGGATCGTGGCCTCGTGGCGGTCGAACCCGGCGGGCACGGCCTCGAGCGGTTCGGCGGGTTCGATGACGAGCGTCTTCTTGTCGAGGCGCTTTAAGAGCGTCTCCTTGCGCTCGCAGGCGACGACCTCGCCATGATTGACGATGGCGATCTGGTCGCACAGCTCCTGGGCTTCCTCGAGATAGTGCGTCGTCAGAACGATCGTCACGCCCTGGCGGTTGAGCTCGACCACGTATTCCCAGAGCTGGCGGCGCAGCTCGATATCCACCCCGGCTGTGGGCTCGTCGAGCACCAGAACAGGCGGGTTGTGCACCAGCGCCTTGGCGACCAGCAGCCGGCGCTTCATCCCGCCCGACAACTGGCGGACATAGGCGTCCTTCTTGTCGCTGAGGCCGACCGCTTCGAGGATTTCGGCTGTGCGCCGCTCGGCCTTCGGTACGCCGTAAAAGCCCGCCATCAGCTCCAGCGTCTCATAGGGCGTGAAGAACACGTCCATATTGAGCTCCTGAGGCACCACGCCGATCCCGGCGCGGGCTTCGCGCGGGGATCTGTCGATATCCACGCCCCAGATCTTCGCCGTCCCCGCGCTTTTGGTCACGAGACCTGCGAAGATGTTGATGAAGGTCGACTTGCCCGCGCCGTTGGGGCCCAGCAGCCCGAAGATCGAGCCGGTCGGCACGGCGAGATCGACGCCTTTCAGGGCGTGTTTCGCCGGGCTGGTCTTGCGGGCCGGGTAGGTCTTTTCAAGCCCTCTGGCTTCGAGCGCGAATTCGGGCGTTGCGGTGGAGCGCATCGGCAGGTCCTGGCTGAGCGTAAGGAGCGCGGCGGCGCGCGATTGACGCTGCGCGTCCGACCGCCTTAAGACGGGCCGGACCCTAGACCGCCGCCGCGCGGGCGTCCACGCCCGCGTCCGCCTGCCTCCGGAGCCCCGCCATGAGCCGCACCGATCCCGAAAACGAGGTTCGCGCCGCTGAAGCCGGCGCCACCGGCTTTCCGCCGCCTGAAGTGATCGTTGTCACGCAAAAGCGCGTGATGTGCGACGGCGGGGGCGGCGCGCTGGGCCATCCGCGCACCTATTACGACATGGGCGAGGAGACCTGGGTGGAGTGCGGGTATTGCGACCGCCGCTTCGTGCTCAAGGGCTCGCCGGACGATCCCGACGCCTGATCCCGCTTCGCCTTGCCTGGCCCCGCGGATCGCGCTGAACTGCGCGCGAGTGACGGGGAGGGCGGCATGACCGACACGCCGAGCGTCGCGCCGGAGAGCGCGGGCCTGACCAAGCGTATCGGCTTCTGGACCGGGATCGTGCTGGCCGCGGGCCTGCAGGTCATCCCGCTGCCTGAAGGGCTGAGCCGGGAGGCCTGGCTTCTGGCCTCGCTGGCGCTTCTGATGGCGAGCTGGTGGGCGACCGAAGCCATACCGATCGCGGCGACCGCGCTGGTCCCGCTCGCCGTGTTTCCGTTTCTCGGCATCGTGTCGACGCGGACGGCGGCCGCGCCCTACGCCGATCCGATCGTCATGCTGCTGCTGGGCGGGTTTGTCGTCGCACTGGCGATCGAGCGGTGGAATCTGCATGCGCGCATCGCGCTCAACGTCGTGGCCGCGTTCGGATCACGGCCGGCGGCGATGGTGCTAGGCTTCATGGCCGCGAGCGCGCTTCTGTCGATGTGGATCTCCAACACCGCCACCACGCTGATGATGATCCCGATCGCGCTGAAGGTCGCCGACGCAGTCGCAGAAGAGGGCGTGGACGCGAGACGCTTCGCCCCGGCTCTGGCGCTCGCGGTCGCCTATGCGGCGTCGGTCGGCGGGGTGATGACCCCGGTCGGAACGCCGACGAACCTCATCGCCATGGGCTTTCTGACCCGCGAGTTCGACACGGCTGTGAGCTTTCCCCAGTGGATGATGCTGGGCGTGCCGGCCGCCCTTCTGATCATCCCCGTCATGTGGCTGATCCTGACGCGCTGGGTGTTCAGGATCGAGAACCGGGCGCCCAGCGCGGCCGGCCGCGCCGCCGTGCTCGAACACAGAAAAGCGCTCGGGAGAATGAGCACGCCGGAGCTGCGCGTCGCGCTCGCCTTCGGCACGGTCGCGCTTTTGTGGATGGGCCGGGACCTGCCCGGATTTCTCATCGGGCTGGGCGAGGACGTCAGCTTCGGCTGGAACCCGCTTCTGGCCTGGCTGAGCGGACAGATCAGCCTGCCCGTCACGCCGGCGCTGGGCAACGCCCAGATCGCCATGGCTGGCGCGCTGGCGATGTTCCTGATCCCCGCGGGCGGGGCGCACAAGGGCGAAGCGCTGATGGACTGGCCCACCGTGCAGCGCCTGCCCTGGGCGGTGATCTTATTGTTCGGCGGGGGCCTGTCGCTGGCCGCGGCGATCCAGGCGACGGGGCTGGCTGAATGGATCGGCGGTCATCTCGCCTGGGTGGCGGCCCTGCCCTTGCCGCTGACCGTGCTGATCCTGTGCCTGATCGTGGTCTTCCTGACCGAGCTGACCTCGAACGTGGCTACGGTCTCGGGCTTCCTGCCCGTGCTCGCCGCTGTCGCGGTGGAGGCCGGCGTGCCGCCGGTCTGGCTCGTCGCGCCGATCGCGATTGCAGCGAGTTGCGCCTTCATGCTGCCGGTCGCCACAGCGCCCAACGCCATCGTCTACGCCTCGGGCGCAGCCAGTATGAACCAGATGATCAAGGCGGGCTTCCGCATCAACCTCGCCGCGGCCCCCATCGTGGCGCTGGTCGCAAGCGTGCTCGGCCCGGTGGCGTTTCCGGGTTAGGGGGCTCTGACCTCGACCAGCATCTCGCCTGCATCCAGCGCCTCGATGATCTGGGGCCATGCGGCCGGCCAGTCCTTTGCGAGCCGTTGATGTGTCGTGTTGCCGAGCCGGACCCAGATCACCGGCACGCCGGGACCCGGCGGCTGAGCGAAATCCCCGTCCTTTGTAATGATCGCCGCACGGCGGCGCTGCGCCTCCTCGACGATGTCGCCGTCCGACGCGCGCGCCAGTCCGATTCGGCGCACATGCTCGGCGGGCAGTCCCTGATCGGTGATCCAGATGGCGAGCCAGACCGGCAGGTTCTGGTCGACGAGAAAGTTCATTCCGCCGCGATCACCCGATGATCGACCGCCTTGCTCGCATACGCCAGCGCGGCGCTGATGTCGGCGTCTTCGAGATCGGGATAGCTTTCGAGGATATCCGCGCGCGTTGCGCCGCCTGCGAGCATGTCGAGCACGTCGACGACGCGGATGCGCAGGCCCCTGAGGCAGGGGCGGCCGCCCATCTTGCCGGGCTCGATCGTTACGCGGGAGAGCAGCGCCTCGTCGGTCATGGGTGAACCATACCCTGAAGCAGGCGAGGCCGCGAGCCGTTACGGCCCGGGCTTCGGGACGGATCGCCTCAGGCCGCTTTCTTCTTGGTCTTGCGCACGGCGTGATCGGCCATGAAGGCCTTCATTTTCGGGGCGATTTCCTCGCGGAAGCGCCGGCCGTTGAAGACGCCGTAATGGCCGACCTTGGGCTGGACATGGTCGAGCTGAAGCGCGTCGGGTAGCCCGCTGCACAGCGTGTGCGCGGCCTGGGTCTGGCCGATGCCGGAAATGTCGTCGTTCTCGCCCTCGACGGTCAGAAGCGCCACGTCGCGGATGGTCTCGGGGCGGACCGGGCGGCCGTCCACGGTCATCAGCCCGCGCGCGAGCTTGTGCTCCTGGAACACGTCCTGGATGGTCTGAAGGTAGAATTCCTCGGTCAGGTCCATCACCGAGAGGTATTCGTCATAGAAGCTGCGGTGCTTGTCCGCGCTGTCGCCGTCGCCCTCGACCAGCTGGTGGAAGAAATTCCAGTGCGCGTCGACATGCCGGTCGTAGTTCATGTTGATGAAGCCGGTGAGCTGCAGAAAGCCCGGATAGACCCGCCGCATCGCGCCCGGATACACCGCCGGCACGGTGTAGATGAGGTTGTCGCGGAACCAGGAATAGGGCCGTTCCTCGGCCAGCTTGTTCGGCACGGTGGGCGATTTGCGCGCGTCGATCGGGCTGCCCATGAAGGTCATCGACAGCGGCCGGCGCGGATCGTCGTCCTCGGCCATCAGCGCGATCGCGGCCAGGGTGGGCGGGCCGGGCTGGCAGACCGCGACCACATGCACGTCAGGCCCGATCGCGGCGATCATCTCGCGGACATACTGAACGTAGTCGTCCAGCGCGAACCGGCCGTCGAGCACGGGGACCATGCGCGCGTCGGTCCAGTCGGTGATGTAGACCTCGCTGTCGGGCAGGAAGGCCTCGACCGTGCCGCGCAGCAGCGTGGCGTAGTGCCCGCTCATCGGCGCGACGAACAGAACCTTGGGATCTTTGATCTCGCCCTGCTTCACGCCGCGCGCGCGGCCGAGCGCCGCACGATCGCGCTTGAAATGGATGAGATTGCAGAAGGGTTTGGACCAGACCGTCTCGATCTCGACGCTGACCGGTTTTCCGTCGACCTCGACCGGGCTGACGCCCCAGTCGGGCTTGCCGTAATACCGGGTCAGGCTTTCAAACAGGTCCGCGGCCGCCGCCGTGGTGCGCCCGGCCAGCGTGTCGCCCATCGGATTGAGCGGGTTGCGCAGCGTGCGCCGGGTCACGTTCGCGGCGGCGCGCCAGGGCAGCATGGCCGCCCGGCCCATCTCGAGAAGGGAATAAAGCATCGGTTAAACCTCCGGCCCCTTATGGCGAACCCGTCCGGGGCGTGCAGGTTCGATCATGACCTGCGATCCGCTAAAAAAGCCTCTAAACGGCCCGCCAGCTCGTCCGGATTGGTGGCGGACGTGGGGAAAACGTCGGCGAATTCGCCGTTCTCGTCCATCAGGTAGATGATCGAGCTGTGATCGACCGTGTATTCGGTGAAGGACTCGTTTTCCACCTTCGCATAGTGCACGCGATAGGCGCGGGCGGCCTGGCGCACCTGTTCAGGCGTGCCGGTCAGGCCGATAAGGCCCTCGGGGAAGGAGGGCGAGCTCACATAGTCCTCCAGCGATTCCGGCGTGTCGCGCTCGGGGTCGACGCTGATCAGGATGGGCTGGATGCGCGCACGCTCGGCTTCGCTGAGCTGATCGAGCGCGGCGCCCATGATCTGCAGCGAGAAGGGGCAGACGTCCGGGCAGTAGGTGAAGCCGAAATAGATCAGCATCGCCTTGCCCTTGAAGTCCTCCTCGGTGACGGTTTCACCGTCCTGGTTCACCAGCGTGAACGGCCCGCCGATCTGCGCCTCGCCGCTGACACGGACGGGGCCGGAACGCGCCGGCGACGCCTCGCCCGCGCCGCGGGCCACGGTCAGGATCGCCACGCCGGCCGCTGCGGCCAGCAACGTGGCGATGGCGGGGATCATCCAGACAGGACGCTGGGACACAGTCGAAAACTCCTCTTCACTCGCCGATCTGGGTCAGCGCGCCGCGCTCGCGCGCCGATCTCAGAAGCCAGCCATATAGCAAAACCCCGCCGCCGAGCCATACGACGTTCAGCGCGGCCGCTGCGCCCAGTGCGCCGAGATCGAAGGTCTGATCGTTCAGAAGCGCGCGCAGGCCCTCGAAGATATGAGACGGCGGCAGGGCGGCGGCGACCGGCTCCAGGAAATCGGGCAGCACGTCGACGGGATAATACACTGCGCAGAACGGGGTGATGCCGAACATCAGCGCCCAGGGCATGTCCTGCGCGCCCTGCCCGTACCGGGTGACCAGACCTGCGGCCAGCAGCGAGATCGACCAGCCGAAGGCGACCAGGTTGAGCACGAAGAGCGGCAGGGCCAGCCCGACGGTGAAGATGTTGAAGCCGAAGAACACCGCCGCGACGATCACCGCGGGGATCATCGCCACCAGCGTCTTGGTGACCGACACGATCATCAGCGAGCCGATCAGCTCGGCCGGGCTCAGCGGGCTGACCAGCAGATTGCCCAGGTTGCGCGACCAGATCTCTTCCATATAGGCGAGCGAGAGCCCCAGCTGGCTGCGCCAGGTCACGTCCCAGAGCAGCACCGCGCCCAGCACGGCGGCGAGCACCAGCTCGCCCGCCCCGCCCACCTCGTTGAAGACGTGCAGCTGGATGAGCCCCCAGACGGTGATCTGCACCAGCGGCCAGTAGACCAGGTCCACCATGCGCGGCCAGCTGCCCAGGATGAGCACCCACTGGCGTTCGACGAGCGCGTAAAGCCGGCCGGTCACGCCGCATCCTCCGCGCGGGCGACGTCCAGGAAGACTTCCTCCAGCGTCCCGCGGCCGTATTTTTCGAGCAGGGCGCGGGGCGGGGCGTCGTCGATGATGCGGCCGGCCTTCATCATCAGGACCCGGCTCGCCAGTCGCTCGACCTCGCCCATGTTGTGGCTGGCCATCAGGATCGCCGCGCCTGTGTCCGTCCGCCAGGCTTCGAGCTCGGTGCGCACCCAGTCCGCGCTGTCGGGATCGAGCGAGGCGGTGGGTTCGTCCAGCAGCAACAGGTCCGGATCGTTGATCAGCGCCTTGGCCAGACCCACCCGCGTCGCCTGACCGGCCGACAGCGCGCCCGTGGCCCGATTGAGATACGCGGTCAGATGCAGGCGCTCGGCGACGGCCTCGGCGGCTTCCTTGGGGCGCGGCACGCCGTAGAGCCGGGCGTAGACCATGAGATTGCGGCGGACGGTCAGGCGCTTGGGCAGGTCGACATAGGGGCTCTGGAAATTCATCCGCGCCCGCGCCTTGCCGCCCTGGCGGGCCATGTCGAAGCCCAGGATGGAGATCCGGCCCTCGCTCGGCCGGGTCAGGCCCAGCATCATGGCGAGCGTGGTGGTCTTGCCCGCCCCGTTGCCGCCCAGAAGCGCGGTCGTCTCCCCGCGCTTCAGCGTGAAGTCGAGCCCCTTCACCGCGGCGAAGTCGCCGTAGCGCTTTACAAGCCCTGTCACTTCGGCTGCGGGCGCGTCACTCGGTCCGCTTGACGGCGGCATCGTCTTCCTTCTCGTTTCGCGGGTTACGGCGAACATGGGACGGGCGCGGGCGGAAGTCGAGAGCGCGAGAGGACAGGCCTTCATGATCACGCTCGACAGCGACTGGGACAAGATTTCCGCGGACGCGGCGCTGACGCCGATGTTCGGCCGGGTGCGGCTGAGAACGCTGATTCTGCTCAGATGGCTGGCGGTGATCGGCCAGACGGTGTGCGTCGTCGTCGTCCATTACGGGCTGGGCTTCGATCTGCCTCTGGGGCTGTGCCTGGGGGTCATCGCTGCCAGCGCCTGGGTGAACACCTGGCTGAGCCTCGCGCTGCCCACCCAGCGTTTCGCCAAGGACTGGGAGGCTTTCGCCCAGCTCGCCTACGACGTCGTCCAGCTCATGGTGCTGCTGGCGCTGACCGGCGGGCTTTCAAACCCGTTCTCGGTGATGCTGGTCGGCCCGGTGGTGATCTCGGTCGCCGCTCTGCCCGCGCGCTGGTGGGTGACGCTGGCGGGCATGGCGATCGCGGGCTCGGTGACGCTGAGCTTTTTCCACCTGCCATTGCCCTGGCGGGACGGGGAGATGGTGGCGCTGCCGCCGACCTATCAGGTCGGCATCTGGACGGCCCTGGCCATCGCGATCGGGTTTACGGCGGTCTACGCCTGGCGGGTGGGCAGCGAGGCGCGGCGCATGGGCACCGCGCTGGCCGCGACCCAGACCGTGCTGGCGCGCGAGCAGCGCATGAGCGCGCTGGGCGCGCTGGCCGCCGCCGCCGCGCACGAGCTCGGCACGCCGCTCGCCACCATCCAGCTCACCGCCAAGGAGATGCAGCGCGCCGCCAGCGACGACGTCATGCGCGAGGACGCCGACCTCATCGTCAGCCAGGCCCAGCGCTGCCGGGAGATCCTGCAGCGCCTGAGCCAGACCCAGGACGCCGAGGACCAGATGCACGACCGCGTCGGCCTGCGCGAGGCGCTGGAAGAGGCCGCGGCGCCCTTGCGCGGCATCGGCGCGCATCTGCGCGTGGTGCTGTTCCCCCCGCCCGAGGACGCCGAGCCGCCCGTGCTCAAGCGCAAGGCGGAGATCCTCTACGCGCTGGGCAATTTCATCGAGAACGCGGTCGATTTCGCCACCGAGCAGGTCACCGTCTCCGGCGCCTGGAACGCCGAGCGGCTGGTGGTGATGGTCGAGGACGACGGGCCGGGCTTTCCGCCCGACATCCTTGCCAAGCTCGGCGAGCCCTACGTCACCACCCGCCGCGCAGAGCCCGGCCATGGCGGTCTGGGGCTGGGCGTGTTCATCGCCATCACGCTGATCGAGCGCGTGGGCGGCACGGTGGATCTGTCCAACGCGCCCGGCGCCGGCGCGCGAGTAACCCTCAGCCTGCCGCGCAAGGGGCTCGAGGCGCCGCCGCTTTTCGACGGCCGGCCCGGCGATGACGGCGGGGCGGACGACCCTGCGCTGCGCGACGCGGCGCAATAGGTTCGACAGCGCGGCGAATTCGGCTAAATCAATCTTCGACAGACGATCATCAAGGAGGCGATCCGGTGAGCGAGGATCTGCAGCTGCCCGAGGACAAGACGCTCCTCGTCGTCGACGACGACACGCCCTTCCGCACCCGGCTGGAGCGCGCGATGGCCTCGCGCGGCTTTGAAGTCACCGCCGCGGTCGGCACGGTCAGCGAGGCGATGTCGATCGCCCGGACCAACCCGCCGGCCTTCGCGGTGGTCGACCTGCGGCTCGAGGATGGCGACGGGCTGGACGTGGTCAAGGTGCTGCACGACACGCGCGCGGACTGCCGCGTGGTCATGCTGACCGGCTACGGCAATATCGCCACCGCCGTCGCGGCGGTGAAATCAGGCGCGATCGACTATCTCGCCAAGCCCGCCGACGCGGACGACGTCGCCAAGGCGCTGCTCGCCAATCCCGACGCCAAGCCCGAGCCGCCGGAAAACCCGATGAGCGCGGACCGCGTGCGCTGGGAGCATATCCAGCGCGTCTTCGAGCTGTGCAATCACAACGTCTCGGAAACCGCCCGCCGGCTGAACATGCACCGCCGCACCCTGCAGCGGATCCTGGCCAAGCGCGCGCCGCGTTAGACCATCCATGAATTCCCGGACAAGGCCTCAGGCCTGAGGTCCGGGACTTCTCTCAGAACTCGCGCTGTGTTCCGGGCAAGGTCCCGGCTCTGCGCCGCGTCGCGGCGAGGCCGGGAATTCATTGAAAAGCCCTACTCCGGCCGGCCCAGGACGATCGTGCCGTTGGTGCCGCCGAAGCCGAAGCTGTTGCTGAGCACGGTGTTCAGCTCGGCCTTCCGGGTTTCGCGCACGATCGGCAGATGGGCGACCTCAGGGTCGAGATCGTCGATGTTGATCGAGGGCGCGATGAAGCTGTGCTTCATCATCAAAAGCGAATAGATCGCTTCCTGCACGCCCGCCGCGCCCAGCGAGTGACCGGTCATCGACTTGGTCGCCGAGAGCGGCGGAATGTCCTCGCCGAACACCTCGCGCAGCGCGCCCGCTTCGGCGACGTCGCCGACCGGGGTGGAGGTGGCGTGCGGGTTCACATAATCGATCTTGCGGCCCTTCAGCGGCGCCAGCGCCTGGCGCATGCAGCGCGCCGCGCCTTCGCCGTTGGGCGCCACCATGTCCTCGCCGTCGCTGGTCGCGCCATAGCCGAGCACCTCGGCCCAGATGGTCGCGCCGCGTGCTTTCGCCCGCTCGTACTCTTCGAGCACCACAACGCCCGCGCCGCCCGCGATGACGAAGCCGTCGCGGTTCCTGTCGAAGGCGCGGGAGGCGATTTCGGGGGTTTCGTTATAGTTCGAGCTCATCGCGCCCATGGCGTCGAACAGGTTCGACAGCGCCCAGTGCAGCTCCTCGCCGCCGCCGGCGAACATCACGTCCTGCTTGCCCCAGGCGATCTGTTCGGCGGCCGCGCCCATGCAGTGCACGCTCGTCGCGCAGGCCGAGCTGATCGAATAGTTCACGCCCTTGATTTTGAACGGCGTGGCCAGCGTCGCAGAGCCGGTCGAGGCCATGGCCTTGGGCACGGCGAACGGGCCGATGCGCTTGGGGCCTTTCTCGCGGGTGGTGTCGGCGGCCTTCACGATCGCCTCCACGCTCGGCCCGCCGGTGCCGATGATCAGGCCGGTGCGCTCGTTGGAGACGTCGGAGTCTTCGAGGCCCGCGTCGGCGATCGCCTCTTTCATGCTCATCCAGGCCCAGCCCGCGCCGTCGCCCATGAAGCGCCAGGCGCGCTTGTCCACGTGCTCGGAGGGCACGGCGGAGGGTTTGGCGTGCACCTGGCACTTGAAGCCCAGCTCGGCGTAATCGGGCGCGGCGATCACGCCGCTGCGGCCGGCCTTCAGGCTTTCGGCCACCTCGTCTGCACTGTCGCCGATCGCCGAAACAATACCGATACCCGTGACGACCACGCGCCGCATGTCAGACCTCGCTCGCTTTCAACTCCTCGGGCTGGAACAGCCCCACGCGCATGTCCTTGGCGGTGTAGATGCGCGTTCCGTCCGCTTCCACATGGCCGTCGGCGATACCGAGCACAAGCTTTCTGCGGATCACACGTTTGATGTCGATGACGTAACGCACTTCCTTCACCGTCGGGGGCACCTGACCGGTGAACTTCACCTCGCCCACGCCCAGCGCGCGGCCCTTGCCCGGCCCGCCGCTCCAGCCGAGATAGAAGCCCACGAGCTGCCACATCGCATCAAGGCCCAGACAGCCCGGCATCACCGGGTCGCCCTCGAAATGGCATTTGAAGAACCAAAGGTCGGGATCGACGTCGAGTTCGGCGACGATGCAGCCCTTCTCATAGGCGCCGCCGGTGTCGTCGATCCGCGTGATGCGGTCGAACATCAGCATCGGCGGCAAGGGCAGCTGGGCGTTGCCCGCGCCGAAGAGCTCGCCTTTGCCGCAGGCGATCAGGTCGTCGTAGGTGTATGAATTCTTGCGGTCGGTCATGGGTCCGTCGGGCCGGTCCGGACGTGGCCGGATCACCGTTGAAATCGCGCCTTGTCGAAACGGCCGGCGTCCGATGGTGCTCCGCCGGCGCGATCAGGAAAATACACACGGCCGCAAACGCCGGCGGCCGCTATCCGGCAGCGGCCGTGTCGACCCGCTGCGGATCGGAGCGGTAGCACGCCCCCGCCCCCGCCTCAAGCGCGCCCGGCGGCGCGGTGTCGGCCGGCTCCACGCCCCAGAACGCGTCCGCCCGCGCCCAGCCGCGCCGGCCGTCGGCCTCCAGCCGGCACCAGCCGGGCCGGCAGCGTTCCATCCAGAGCACGGCCTGAGGCTCGATCACGGCGACAAGGCCCGATTCGGGATCGGGCCGCGCGTGCAGATCGGTCGCGTCCAGCGCCCAGACCGCGCGCCGGCCCGACAGCAGCCGGCGGTGCATCCACACTTCTTCGCCGCCGGGATCGCGCACCTTGCGCCAGTCCGGGGTCTCCTGCAGCACCTGCACGGGAAGCCCTGCGCGGCGATAGACCCAGGCTTTCGGGTGCTGGTCGGACGGGCCCGACCGGCCCACCACCTCGTCGAATCGCAGCGAAACGAATCGCGGCACCGGCAGGCCGGAGAAGGTGTCGCACTGGGTCTGCGCCTGCGCCGGCGCGGTCACGGCGAGCAGGCAAAGCGCGAGGAGGAGGCGGACGAAACTGACCATGGCCGAGACGATCTCGCGCCGCGGTGAACCGCGGGTAAACGACGGCGCCGGCATACCCGGAAAACCTTCCGCCGGCAGGGCGTCCGCCGGTCCGGCTTTTGTAACAAATATCAAATGTTTATGGCGGTCTTCCGCCCTCTTGCGGAGGGGCTCGGGCGGGCGCATCTGTAGCGGGTCCGACGCGATCGTCGCGCCGGCGCACCGTTGAAAGAACACGACCATGGGCGCTCCGTCCAAACCCGGCCAGAAACCCGCCGCCAAACCCGCCTCCGCCAAACCGGCCCAGAAGCCGGCCGGCAAGCCGGGCAAAGGCCGCTAGGCCGCGCGCCCGGCGCGCACCCCCTTCCGTAGCGCCGGCGCCGAGAGCGGCGCGCCGAGCCCCCCGCCCGGCGCGCCGTTTTCGTTTTCATGAGTTCGCAGACCGTCTCGCCTTTGACCTCGCCGCCGCCGCGCTCCATCTTCGCCGCCGACGCCAGTTCGAAGGGAGATCTCTCGATGCGCTTCGCCCCGCTCGCGGCCCTGGCGGCCGCCTGCCTCGCCGCGGCGCCGGCCTTCGCCCAGAACGAGGTCGAGGTGGAGACCACCGATCTCGGCCACGGGCTCTTCATGCTGTCCACCGGCATGGCCGGCAATGTCGGGATCAGCGCGGGCGAGGACGGGGTGTTCATGATCGACACCCAGTTCGAGCGCAGCGCGCCGGCGCTGGACGCCGCCCAGCGCGCGATCAGCGGCGCGGACGTCGATCTAGTCCTGAACACCCATCTTCACGGCGACCATGTGCGCGGCAACGCGTATTTCGCAGAGCGCGGCGCGGTGATCATCGCCCATGAAAGCGTGCGCCCGGCGCTTGAAAATCCCGTCACCTCGCAGCTCACCGGATCGACGCCGGACCCGCTGTCGGGCGGCTATCTGCCCACGGTCTCGGTGTCCGACGGCGACGCGGTGACGATGAACGGGCTGACCGCCCGGCTGCATCACGCGCCGTCCGCCCACACCGCAGGCGACATCTGGGTGCACTGGCCCGAAGCGGACGTCATCCACGCCGGCGATCTGCTGTTTTCGGGAATGTTTCCCTATATCGATCTCGACAATGGCGGCACGGTCGAAGGGATGATCGCCGGCATCCGTGCGGTCGCTGCGGCGGCCGGGCCGGAGACGCAGATCATTCCCGGCCACGGCCCGCTTTCCACCCGGGAGGACCTGATCGCCAGCGCCGACATGCTAGAACAGGCCCGCGCTCTGGTCGCGGACATGGTCGAAGACGGCGCAGGCTGGGAGGAGGTTCGCAGCGCGAATCCGCTCGCGCCCTTCCATGAGGACTGGAACTGGCGTTTCATCACGACCGAGCGCATGACCTGGACGCTGTACAGGGATATCACCGGTGAAACGCCGTAAGTCGATCTTCATTCCGCCCGGGCGCGTGATCGTGATGATCCTCGCCATCGCGGCGATCCTGGGCCTTCTGTTCTCGGTGATCCTGAACGGGGCGCTCGCCGGCGCGATCGTCGGGCTCGTCGTGGCCGCGGCGTTCTACCTGTTCATCGTGGTCAATGCGCGCAATCAGGCGAAAAAGCTCAAGCGGCGCTGAAGCGGGCCTGTCCGGTCCGGTTTTCCTTGTCCGGCGGGCGGGCTGTGCTAGGACTTGGGTGAACGCGCTTCACTGAGCAGACCGCAATGACCGACCCGAAACGATCGCCGACACCGCCGCGCGCCGGGCTCACCCTCGCCGCGTTTCTGGCGGTGGGCGCGATCGTCTGGGTGCTGGTTTCGCTGATCAGCGGCGATCTATGGCTGGGGTTCGCCTACGGACTGGCGCCCGGGCTGGGGCTGGGGCTCCTGGCCGCGCTGCGCTTGAGGCGCGGCGGGCTCATCCGGCGGCCGAACAGGCCGGACAGCTCCGATCGCGAGCGAGCCTGACCGTTCGCGCCGCGCCCGCCAATCCGTCGAAAATCAGAATCCGTCCGATCAGCGCGTCGCCCGCGCGCGCTGTAAGCTTGATCGCTTCGAGCGCCATGGCCGAGCCGATCACGCCGGTCAGCGCGCCGACGATTCCGGTCTCCGCGCAGCGCTCGGCATCGGGGGGCGGGGCGGGCACCAGGCACTGGTAGCAGGGCCCGCCCAGATGCGGCGCGAAGACCGAGACCTGGCCGTCCCAGCGCCCCACCGCGCCCGAGACCAGCGGAACCCGCGCCGCGATGGCGGCCGCGTTTACGGCGAAGCGCGTCGGGAACTCATCGCAGCCGTCGAGCACCAGATCGCAGCCCTCCAGAAGATCGGGCAGGCTTTCCGCGTCCGCGCGGATCGGGCGGGGCTCGATCGTGACGGCCGGGTCGAGCGCGGTCAGCGCTTGCGCGGCCGCCTCGGTCTTCGACCGGCCGATATCTGCAGTGCGGTAGAGAATCTGGCGCTGCAGGTTGTCCAGGCTCACCTGATCAGGATCGGCGATGCGGATCGCGCCGATCCCGGCCGCGGCGAGATAGAGCGCAGCCGGAGCGCCCAGCCCGCCCGCGCCGACGATCAGCACCCGGGCGCGCGACAGGCGCTGCTGCCCCGGCCCGCCGATCTCCTTTAGAAGGATATGGCGGGCGTGCCGTTCGGGATCGATCGCCATGGCGCTCCTTCGTGCGGTCAGGACACGTCTGAGGCGAAAAACGCGCCTCCGTCCGGCCTTTTTCCTGTCAGCTCCGGTTCAGCCATGTAGAGTAAACTCGGTTCAAAGGTCGAGCCTTGCGCGCTCGCGCGAGCTCAGACAGGCGCTCCATGCGCCGGACAGGAAGACGAGGGAAGCCATGAAACGTCTGATCATGATCGCGGCGGCCGCCGCAGTTCTCGCCGGATGTGCGACCGCGGAAGGCTACCGCCAGCAGGTCGAGCAGTTCGTGGGCGCGCATTCCGATGCGATCCTGCTCGAATGGGGCCCGCCCGTGGCGCGCGACCAGCTGAGCGACGGCTCCGAGATCTGGGTCTATTTCAACGAAGAGCGCCGCTACGATCCGGGCGGGTATCGCTCGATCCCGCGTGAGCGCCGGATCACGTATTACGACGACAAGGGCAATGAACGGACCCGCGTCGAGCAGTACGAGGACACGGTCTACGAGCCGCCGCGCGAATGGTGGACCGAGTGCGAGACCCGCTTCGTGATCGGGCCTGACAGCCGCGTGCGCGACTTCCGCTTCTCCGGCGACGCCTGCCTGGCCGAAGAGATCTACTGAGCCGTAGCGCTGGCCAGGGGCGGCGAACGCGGCCAGCATGGCGGACCGCCTGAAAGGACCGCTCCGCCGTGCTCGCCGCCGCTCCCGCCCCTACGCTCACCGCCCAGCAGCAGGCCGTCGTCGACTTCGCAGTCGAGGGCGGCGCGCACCTGTTCCTGACCGGCCGGGCGGGCACGGGCAAGACGACCGTCACCCGCGCCATTCTGCGCCGGCTGGGCGGGCGTGCGGCCGTGCTCGCGCCCACCGGCGTTGCTGCGATGAATGCGGGCGGGCAGACGCTGCACAGCTTCTTCCGCCTGCCCCCGCGCCTGATCACGCCGGGCGACATCCGCCGGGTGCGCAATGCGCGCGCCATCCAGGCGCTCTCCACCCTTGTGATCGACGAGATCTCGATGGTCCGCTCCGATCTCATGCAGGCGGTGGATTTCTCCCTCAGGCTCAATCGCGACAGCAACGAACCCTTCGGCGGGGTGCGGCTGGTGCTCGTGGGCGACCTCGCCCAGCTGCCCCCGATCGCGCGCGGCGAGGAGGCGGCCTTCCTCGAGGAGACATACGGCGGGCCCTTCTTCTTCCATGCGCCGAGCTTTCGCGATGCAGGCTTCACCATGGTCGAGCTCTCCAAGGTGCACCGCCAGGCCGATCCCGATTTCGTCGAGATCCTCAACGCCGTCCGCGAGGGCGAGCTCACGCCCGACCTGTCCGAGCGGCTGGGCGAGCGGGTGACCGGGCGCACCGGGCTTGAAGCGTCGGCCACCCATGTCGTCCTGACCGCCACCAACGAGGCCGCCGCCCGCATCAACCAGGCTCGGCTCGACGGCCTTCTGGGCGAGCCGCGCGGGTTTTCCGGCAAGGTGGAGGGCGAGTTCGATCCGCGCCTCTTCCCCACCGAAGACCCGCTGATCCTCAAGGCCGGCGCGCGCGTGATGACCATCCGCAACGATCCGGGCGGGCGGTATGTGAACGGCTCGATCGGCGAGGTGGTCGGCTTCACCCCCGACGGGGTGAAGGTGCTCGTCAACGGCGAGACGGTGACAGTGGAAAAGGTCAGCTGGGAGCGCATGCGCTATGCGGCGGACGCGAAGACCGGCGCGCTCAAGCGCGAGACGATCGGCTCGTACGCGCAGTATCCGCTCAGGCTCGCCTGGGCGATGACGATCCATAAATCGCAAGGCCTGACGCTCGACCGGGTGTTTCTGGACGTCTCCCGCCGGCTGTTTGCGCACGGCCAGGCCTATGTGGCGCTATCGCGCGCGCGCACCTTCGAGGGGCTGGAGCTCAGCCATGCCGTGCGTCCGACCGACATCATCACCGATCCCCGCCTGTTCGAGGTCAGAAGCTTCTGCGATCCCGCCCCGGCGGCGCTGGACGCATGAGCGCGGACCAGACCACCGCCTGCGCCCGGCTGGGCGTCGATGCGTTCGGGCTCGACCGGCTGATCGCGCAGGGTCATGTCGCCGCGACGCGCAGCAGGGAGGGCTGGAAGATCGAGCCGGGCGAACTGAACCGCGCCGCAGACGCGCTCGCCCGCCGCCGCGCCGAAGCGCTCGACCGGCTGGCGAAACTGGACGGCCCCCATCTCTAGCCCCGCCGCCATACCCGTCTTTGCAGACGCCAACGTGCTCGCCGGCGCGGTCCGGCGGCAGGTGTTTCTCGCGTTCGCGGCGGCCGGCCTGATCCATCCGCGCTGGTCTCGCGCGGTGCTGATGGAGGCGGGTCACGCCCACGCCAAGATCGTCGAAAAAAAGCCCGGCCGGGACGGGGCGGGCGAAGCCGCGCTGCTGCTCACCGAGCTTGAAGCCGGCTTCCCCGAGGCCGACGTGCCAGAGACGCTATGGTCTCATGTCCGCGTCGAGGGAAAGCTGCCCGACCGCGGCGACGAGCACGTGATCAAGGCCGCCGCCGCGGGCGGCGCGCGTTACATCGTCACCGAGAACCTCAGGGATTTCCCCGCCGCCGTCCTCGCCCCGCTGGGCCTCGCGGCGGTGGGCTCCGACGCCCTGTTCAGCGACCGCCTCGCCGCAGCCCCCGAGGCCGGCGCCGCGGCGCTCATCGCGCTCAGAGCGCGGCTGGGCCTGGACGAAGACGCCTTCCGCGACGCGCTGCTGCGGTCGAGACTGAAGCGGCTGGCGGGGCGTGTGGGGTAGGGGGCGACAACGCCCTCGGCGACGGTTTCTCTCTGGCCCCTCTCCCTTCGTCATTCCCGCGGAAGCGGGAGTGAGCGCTGGTCGGCGTCAGCCGATCAATCGTTCCGGGGGAACGATTGAAGGCGGCGAACGGGCCGGCAGGCCCCAGTGAACCTAGAGCAGCGGCCATGCCGGACTGGGTCCCCGCTTTCGCGGGGATGACGAGGAGGAGGCGTGTGCGCGAACGCGGAAACCTATTCGCTTCCGATTAGCTGCGCGTGAACGCGCGTAGCCGGGAAGCAAGGGAGGCACCGTGAAGTCTTGCAAATTAAGAAAGCTATAACGCAAGTCCACTAAATAATAAGTACCAGATAGTATAGACGCCCTCACAAAAAAGTACTGTAAGGCTTGCATACATTAGGAAGTCGTTTGTTAAAAAGTTCATAACCCGGTTTCGTTTAAGGCCCTCGAAAAATTCTTCTATTTCAGCGTTGGTCTTCGACCCCGTGGCGAAAACCGTCATTTGAATACCCAGATTGGTGAATAGGTGCGTTATTCGGATGAGTCCGATACTAGCTAATGCAAAACCAAGTAGCGAGAACGCAATTGCCTTTTCCAAAAGCGGAGTTATAGAGTCATTTTGACCCTGAGACAGGGACCCTATCACCGCTATAATAATCGCTCCATGCGAAATCATAAGGGTTTTGACGCCAAACTTTAGCAGATCCTCGCCGGCGGCTACAATTCGACGCCCATGCTCTCTGCAATACTCTAATACCGCGTCTCGCTCGCGCATTGCCAAGGGAAGGTCAAATTCAAGTCCCCATTCGTAGGCGAATATCGCTTCTTCGATATCTCTTTTTTCTTCTTCCGGTAACCGCGTTAAATCAATGGATTTAAGTTTCTCGATAAAGTCGTTCAGGCTTCGAACTTGATATTGAATGGAAAGCCCTGCCGACACATCTTCTCGTATCTGTGCCCATCGTTCGGAAACGTGGGCGGTATTTGGCCCCGGCTCACTCTGGGTACCTTCCTGGCTCAAACATCCACCTCCGCCTCGAGGGCGAATTCCTGGATGAAGTCGCGGCGGGGTTCGACGACGTCGCCCATGAGCTTGGAGAACAGCTCGTCGGCGGTGTCGGCTTCTGAGACCGAGACCTTCAGAAGGGTGCGCGCTTCGGGGTCGAGCGTGGTTTCCCACAGCTGGTCGGGGTTCATTTCCCCGAGGCCCTTATAGCGCTGGATCTTCAGACCCTTCGCGCCGGAGCGCTGGACCGCGCCGACCAGATCGGCCGGGGTGTGCACGATCACCGCGCCGTCGCGGCCGTTGAAACTGGCCGGGCCGGTATAGTCGCCGGCGATCGCGCGGGCGCGTTCTGACAGGCGCTTGGCGTCGGGGCTGGCCAGAACCGTGTCGTCGAGCACCACGGTTTCGGTGACCCCGCGCACTTCGCGCTTGAACACGATGTCGCCTTCCGGCGTAAGCTGGCCCACCCAGCCGTCTTCGCCCTCGTCCGCGGCGCGGGCGAGGCGGGCGGCGGCGTCGTCGACCTGGTCCTGCGTGGCGTCGGGGTGAAGCGCGCCCGACAGCGCGGCGGCCTCAAGCGCGAAGACCGGGGCGCGGGCGGCGAGCCGTTGCAGGCTGAGTACCACGCTGCGCGCCGATTTCACGCGCTCGGCCAGGTCCTGACCGGAGACGACCTCGCCTGAATCGAGCTCCAGGCTCGCTTCGCTGGCGCCTTCCTCGATGAGGAAATTGTCCATCTCGGTCTGGTCGGTGAGGTAGCGCTCGGACTTGCCGCGGGTGACTTTGAACAGAGGCGGCTGGGCGATGTAGAGATGGCCGCGCTCGATCAGCTCGGGCATCTGCCGGTAGAAGAAGGTCAGAAGAAGGGTTCTGATGTGCGCGCCGTCCACGTCGGCGTCGGTCATGATCACGACCTTGTGGTAGCGCAGCTTGTCGTAATCGATCTGATCGCGCCCGATCCCCGCGCCCAGCGCGGTGATCAGCGTGCCGACCTGATCGGAGCCCAGCATCTTGTCGAAGCGCGCGCGCTCGACGTTCAGGATCTTGCCGCGCAGCGGCAGGACGGCCTGGTTCTCGCGGTTGCGGCCCTGCTTGGCGGAGCCGCCGGCGGAATCGCCCTCCACGATGAAGAGCTCGGACTTGGCCGGGTCCTTCTCCTGACAGTCGGCGAGCTTGCCGGGCAGCGACGTGATGTCGAGCGCGGACTTGCGCCGGGTCAGCTCGCGCGCCTTGCGCGCGGCCTCGCGGGCGGCGGCGGCCTCGACGATCTTGGAAACGATCGCCTTGGCTTCGGCGGGATGCTCCTCGAACCACTCAGACAGCGTGTCGTAGACCGCGCTTTCCACCGCCGGGCGCACCTCCGAGCTGACCAGCTTGTCCTTGGTCTGGGAGGAGAATTTCGGATCGGGCACCTTCACCGAAAGAACGCAGGTCAGCCCTTCGCGCGCATCGTCGCCGGTGATGGCGACCTTGGCTTTCGCCGCGACGCCGGAGGTGGCCGCGTACTGGTTGATCACCCGGGTCAGCGCGCCGCGGAAACCGGCCAGGTGCGTGCCGCCGTCGCGCTGGGGGATGTTGTTGGTGAAGCACAGCACGCTTTCATGATAGCCGTCGTTCCACTGCAGCGCGGCTTCCACGGTGACGCCCTCGCGCTCGCCGGCGATCAGCACCGGCTCGGGGAAGAGCGCGCTGCGCGTGCGGTCGAGATGCTTGACGAAGGCGGCCACGCCCCCCTCGTACTCCATCACCTCCTCGACGGGCTCGGCCTCGCGCTCGTCGCGCAGCACGATCTTCACGCCGGAATTGAGGAAGGCCAGCTCGCGCAGCCGGTGCTGCAGGCGGTGCCGGTCGAAATTGATGTCGGAGAAGGTCTCCTCGCTGGGCATGAAGCGCACTTGGGTGCCCTTCTTGCCGCCTGCGTCGCCCCGCTCTGCGAGGTCCTGGCCGTTTTCCGGCTCGCCGCGGCGGAAGCGCATGAAATGCTCCCGGCCGTTGCGCCAGATGGTCAGGTCGAGCCAGTCCGACAGCGCGTTCACCACCGACACGCCCACGCCGTGAAGGCCGCCGGAGACCTTGTAGGAGTTCTGGTCGAATTTCCCGCCCGCGTGCAGCTGGGTCATGATGACCTGCGCCGCAGACACGCCCTCTTCCTTGTGGATCTGGGTGGGGATGCCGCGCCCGTCGTCGGTCACGCTCGCCGAGCCGTCCGCGTGCAGCGTCACGGTGACCTGCGAGCAATGGCCGGCCAGAGCCTCGTCGATGGCGTTGTCGACCACCTCGTAGACCATGTGATGGAGACCCGAGCCGTCGTCGGTGTCGCCGATATACATGCCGGGGCGCTTGCGCACGGCGTCCAGCCCTTTGAGGACCTTGATGGACTCCGCGCCGTATTCCTGATTCGGGTTCTCAGACATGGCCCCTTTCTAACGCGCGCGCACGCGCGAGGCCATGTCTGCGATCAGCGCGCGCTCAAGCGGGATCTGCGGCGGGCGGGGCGGACGCGGGGCGCAGGGTCAATCGGTCCTCGAGCACGCGGACCGCATCGAGGAAATCCTCGTCGCCGTAAGGTTTCTCGAGCCGCGGCGCGTCCGGAAAATCCAGCGCGAACCGGCCGCCGTGCGAGTTCGTGAAAATGAAGGGCATCCCGGCGCGCGCCATCGCTTCGGCGACCGGAGCGCTGGCGCATTCGGGGCGTGCCGACAGATCGATCAGCCCCGCGTCCACACGGCCGGTTTCAAGAAATTCGAGCGCGCCGGCGCTGGTGTTGAACGGACCGGCCACGAGCCAGCCCAATGCGCGCACGCGCTCGGCGATGTCCAGGGCGATGACGATCTGATGTTCGAGAATGAGCAGGCGTCGCGGCATGGCGATCAGAACTCCGAATAATCTATATGCGCGACGGTAATCCGCTCCGTCCGGCTCGGCAGTAACCTGGGTTACGCGTCTTGGCCCCGGGGGCACTTGCACCGCTTGGCCCGGCTTTTATGGTTTCGTATCGAAACAATCCCCGGCCAGGCCATGCTCACCGCCTTCCAAAGACGCCTTGAATCCTACATGCAGCTCACCGATTCCGACCGTCACCGGCTCGGCGCGCTGCGCACGCATGTGCGCCGCTTCGGCCCCAAGGAGGTGGTCACCGCCGAGGAGGCCCGCCTGAACCGGGTCTACTGGATCGAATCGGGCTGGGCCGTGCGGTATCGGCGGCTTCATAACGGCGACCGGCAGATCGTGAACTTCATGCTGCCGGGCGATTTCTTCGATCTTCAGGGCCTGGTTCAGGCGAGCTCGGACCACACGGTCAGCGCCGTCAGCGAGCTCACCGTGATCGAGACGGCCGCGACCGATTTCATCGAAGCGATCAACGACCGGCCGGCGATCTTCAATGCGCTGGTCTGGGGCGCGGTGGTCGAGGAATCGATCCTGCGCGAGCACATCATCCAGATCGGCCGTCAGCCCGCGCTCAGCCGCATCGCCTTCCTGATCCTCGAACTCTACCGCCGCCAGCGCATGGTCGGCGTCGCGGAGGAGGGGCGGCTGGATTTCCCCGTGGGTCACGGCACGCTCGCCGACGCGGTCGGCCTGTCGCGCGTGCACGTGTCCCGCTCCTTGCGTGCGCTCAGGGATCGCGGCTGCGTGGCGGCCGACGATCGGCACCTTCGAATCCTTGATCTGGAGGCGTTGGAGGCCATCGCCGAGTACGACGACCGCTATCTGCACATCCAGCCGATCCCGGCGCGCGAGGGCCGGCTGTTTCCCGCTCCCGGACCCGGCCCGCTATCGAACGAGCAGTAGGATCGCGACGCCTGCGAGCACGCCGGCCGTGATCAGGTCCGCCCATCGCTTGACGCCCTTCGCCGCGAGCCAGTGCCGGGCGCGGTGGGCCAGGCCCACATGCACGCTCGCGGTGATCGCGTACATCGCCAGCATGATCGCGATCATCGCCGCATAGTTCGCCGCCGTGACCGCGCTGAGATCAAAGAAGGCCGGCAGCAGCGACAGATAGAATACGATGGGCTTGGGATTGGTCAGCGGCATGGCGACGCCCGCCGCATAGGTCGCTGCAAGCCCGCGCCTCGACAGGCGCGCGCGCTCCGCAACCACGCCAGCGCCCGGCCCTGGATGGCGGAAGCTCTGAAACGCGCCCCATGCGAACCAGAAAAGGATCGCCCCGCCGGCGAGCTTCACCACCCAGAACCAAGCGACGTAGTCCTGCGCGGCGTCGGCGGCTGCGGCGAGGCCGAACACCGCGACCGTCAGCCAGAAAATGTCACCGGTGATGATCCCCGCCCCGTAGACGAAGCCGTGCACCGGCCCCGCGTCGAGCGTACGCGCGACCATGGCCACGTTGCCGGGGCCGGGCGTGAAGAACAGGACGAAGATGGCGCCGGCGAAGGCGGCGAGCGAGGCGAGGGTCATGGGCTGCGACTTAGCCTGGCAGCTCGGCGCGGGGAAGCGGCGCAGTCAGGGCGGCGTTCGGGCGGCCTCAGTCTTCGCGCAGGCGCTCGTAGCCCACGCGCGGGCGGCCGTCCGGGCCGGGGCTTTCGCCGGTTTCGGTGAAGCCGGTCTTTTCCAGCACCCGGCGCGAGGCGGTCAGATGCGGCTCGGTCCAGGCGGTGACGCGCTTGACGTTCGCGTGGGAGAACGCCCAGTCCAGAAGCCCGCTCACCGCCTCTGTGGCGAGGCCCTGCTCGCGGAAGCTCGCCGCCATGGCGTAGCCGATCTCGATCGCGCCGGTCTCGTCGGGCGGGCCGAAAAACCCGCCCGTGCCCACCGCCCGGTCGAGCCCGCCCGGCGTCCAGCCCATCAGAAACACCCAGCCGCGCCAGCCGCGCTCATCGGGGTTCTTCTGGAGGATGTCCAGCTTCTCGGCGAGCCTGGGCGCGTCTTCGGGCACGGGCGGCCAGACCGCCTCGCTCTGCGCGCCGACAGCGTCGAAAAAGGCGTCGCGGTCCGCGATCTGAAGCCGGGCCAGCTCGGCGTCGATCGCGACGAGCCGCAGCCGTCCGGTGCGGACTTCCAACCGGTCGTCACTCACGCGCTCGTCCATGCCGTCCTCCTCGGCGCCCGTGCGCCGGTTAGCAGACATTTATGACGATTAACACGCGGACGGAACGATTTAGAACGATGTTCGGCGCCTCACATCTGCATCGTCCAGCCCTCCACGCCCATGGCGGCCTGGCGGATCGCCTCGCTGAGGGTGGGGTGGGCGTGGCAGGTGCGCGCGACGTCTTCGGACGAGGCGGAGAACTCCATGGCCAGCGCCAGCTCGGCGATCATCTCGCCGGCGTGCGGGGCCACCAGGTGCGCGCCCAGGATCTCGTCGGTCTTCGCATCGGCGAGGATTTTCGCAAACCCGTCGGTCTGGTGGTTCGTGCGCCCGCGCGAATTGGCCATGTAGGGGAATTTGCCGACCTTGTATTCGCGGCCGGCCTCTTTCAGCTGTTCTTCAGTGGCGCCGACCGAGGCGATCTCGGGGAAGGTGTAGACCACGTTCGGAATGGCGTCGTAGTTCACATGGCCATGCTTGCCGGCGATGCGTTCCGCGCAGGCCGCGCCCTCGTCCTCGGCCTTGTGGGCGAGCATGGCGCCGGTGGTGGCGTCGCCGATCACCCAGACCCCGTCCGCGCTAGTCTTCCAGTGATCGTTGGGGATGAAGCCGCGCTTGTCGGTCTCGATCCCGACGGTCTCCAGGCCCAGCCCCTCGGTGTAGGGCCGCCGGCCGATGCAGACGAGCACCACGTCGGCGTCCAGCGTCTCTTCCTCGCCGCCCGCGGCGGCTTCGGTCGTGACCTTGAGCTTGGATTTGAGCTTCTCGACGCCGGTCACCTTGCGGCCGAGCTTGAAGCTCATGCCCTGTTTTTCAAACAGCTTCTTGGCGGTCTTGGAGACCTCGCCGTCCATGGTGGGCAGCACCCGGTCGAGGTATTCGACCACGGTGACCTCCGAACCCAGACGGCGCCAGACCGAACCCAGCTCCAGCCCGATCACGCCCGCGCCGATCAGCACGAGCTTTTTCGGGACCTCTTTCAGCGCGATGGCGTGGTCGGAGGTGACGACGCGCTCGCCGTCGATCTCCACGCCCGGCAGCGGGGTGACTTCAGAGCCGGTGGCGATGACGATGTTTTTGGTCTTGAGCTCGGTGGTTTTCCCGTCAGAGCCTTCGACCGTCACCGCGCCCTCGCCAGTGATGCGCCCGAAGCCTTCGAAGACTTCGACCTTGTTCTTCTTCATCAGCCCGGCGACGCCGCGGGTCAGGCCTTTCACCGCGTCGTCCTTCTGCGCCATCATGGTGGGCAGGTCGAGTTCGAGCCCCTTCACCTTGATGCCCATCGAAGCGAAGTTCTTCTCCGCTTCCTCGTAAAGCTCGGACGCGTGCAGCAGCGCCTTTGAGGGGATGCAGCCCACGTTCAGGCAGGTGCCGCCCAGCGTGCCGCGCTTTTCGATGATCGCGGTCTTCAGGCCCAGCTGGCCCGCGCGGATCGCGCAGTTATATCCGCCGGGGCCCGCCCCGATGATCACGACGTCGAATTGGTCCGCCATTTCCGCTCACCGTTCAGAAGAAAGCCGGGCGCAGGACGCGCCCCGAGGAGGTTTGGCGCGCACCCTAAACCGGGCCGCGCTACGGTCAATGCGGCGAAGGCGGCGTCGGGCGCCTTACCGTCCTAATCCGCCTCGGCCAGCATGGCGGCGAAGCGGGCGAGCGCCCGGGCCTCGCCTTCGGGGTCGTAAGCCATGCGCGGGTCGAAGCGGTGGGTGTCGCTGTCGAAGGCGTGGGTGAGGCCCGGTTCTTCGACGATGTCGATCCGGCTGCCTTCCGCGCTGCGGCGCTCGGCCAGCTTGCGGCAGTCGCCCGGCGGGGCGATCACGTCCCGGCCTGCGAGCAGCATCGTCACCGGGAAGGGATCGCCGATCGGGTCGCGGTCGGCGGCGATGATGCCGCCGCAATAGGGGTAGAGGAGGAAGGCGGACTGAACGCCCGCAAACTCGCGCTCGGAACCAGGCTTCGCCGCTTCAGCCATCGCGTCGAGGATCGTCCAGCCGCCATGGCTCCAGCCGATCAGGACGACTTCGGTCTCATCTAGCCGGTCGTTGGCCGCGACGAGATCGAGCGCGGCGAACACGTCCGCGGCGCGCTCCTGACCGCGCAGGGACAGCCCCGTGCAGACAAAACTCAGCGCCCCGGCCCGGCCGATGCCGCGCGCGGCGTGGCTGTCCACGATCACCGCCGCCCAGCCGTTCTCGAGCGCGGTCTCCGCGTAGGTGTCCTGCACCGCCTGCACGCCGCCGCAGCCCGAGATCATCACCGCGGCGGGAACCGGGCCGTCCGCGCCCTCGGGCAGGCGGATCTCGGTATGCGCGGGTATGTCCTGCGCGCTGGCGCAGGCGGACAGGGCCGTCGCGGCCAGGGCGGCGAGGGCTGTGCGCATCAGTGCCTGAAATGGCGCATGCCGGTGAAGATCATGGCGATACCCGCCTCGTTCGCCGCCTCGATCACCTCGGTGTCGCGCACCGAGCCGCCGGGCTGGATGACGCAGCGCGCGCCCGCCGCGATGGCTTCCTTCAGCCCGTCGGCGAAGGGGAAGAAGGCGTCGGACGCCAGCGCCGCGCCCTTGGTGCGCGGAGCGTCCCAGCCGTTTTCCTGCGCGGCGTCCTCGGCCTTGCGGGCGGCCAGGCGCACCGCCTCGACCCGGCTGGTCTGGCCCATGCCGACCCCGGCGGTCGAGCCGCCCTTGGCGAAGACGATGGCGTTCGATTTCACATGCTTGACGATGCGCCAGGCGAAGAGGAGGTCGGCCATCTCGTCCTCGTCGGGCTGACGCTCGGTGACGACCTTGAGGTCCTGGCTGCGGACGTGGCCGGCGTCGCGCTCCTGCACAAGAAGCCCGCCGGAGACCGATTTCACAGTCCAGCCCGGCTGGCGGGGATCGGGCAGGCCGCCGGTCAGCAGCACGCGCACGTTCTTCTTCGCCGACAGTATGTCGAGCGCGGCCTGATCGGCCTCGGGCGCGACCACCACTTCTGTGAAGATCTTCGTGATCTGGTCGGCGGTCTCCGCGTCGATCTTGCGGTTGAACGCGGCGATGCCGCCGAACGCGCTCACCGGATCGCCGGAGAAGGCGCGCTCATAGGCCGTGGCGAGGTCGGCCGCGACCGCCGCGCCGCACGGATTGGCGTGCTTGATGATGGCGCAGGCCGCGCTCTCCTCGGAGTCGAACTCGCTGACCAGTTCGAACGCCGCGTCGGCGTCGGCGATATTGTTGAAGCTCAGCTCCTTGCCCTGCACCTGACGGGCCGAGGCGACGCCGGGGCGCGCTTCGGTGGTCTGATAGAGCGCGGCGTCCTGATGGGGGTTCTCGCCGTATCTCAGCTTCTGAAGGCGCGGGCCGCCCACGGCGAACCAGCTGCGCGCGGGCTTTTCCACTTCAGGGTCCAGCCGGGCGGCGATCGCCGCGTCATAGGCCGCGGTGCGCGCGAACGCCTTGGCGGCGAGATGGCGGCGGGTCTCCAGCGTGGTGCAGCCCTCATGGGCGTCGATGTTTTCCAGCACCTTGTCGAGATCGCGCATGTCGCAGCACACCGCCACGAAGCGGTGGTTCTTCGCCGCGGCGCGGATCATCGCCGGCCCGCCCACGTCGATCTTCTCGATGCAGGCCTCGATCCCCGCGCCCGAGCGCGAGGTCTCCTCGAACGGGTAGAGATTGACCATCAGCACGTCGATCTCGGGAATGCCGTGCTCGGCCATGGAGGCCAGATCGTCCTCGCGGTCGCGCCGGGCCAGCAGCCCGCCATGCACGCGCGGATGCAGCGTCTTCACCCGTCCGTCCATCATCTCGGGAAAGCCGGTGACTTCTGAGACGTCTTTCGCTTCCAGCCCGGCATCGCGCAGGGCCTGCAGCGTGCCGCCGGTGGACAGAAGCTCGACGCCGGCCGCGGCCAGCTTGCGGGCGCGTTCGGCCAGGCCCTGCTTGTCGGACACCGAAATCAGGGCGCGGCGGACCGGCGCGAGGTGAAGGTCTTCCATGAAACTGCAGGCCTTGGCTGAATAATCGAGGGGAGGCGCGCGCTTAGCACGGCCGCTGTGTCGGATGAAGCGCGCGGGCGCCGGACCGGTTCAGATTATCCCGCAGCGCCGACCCGGCCAAGCCGCTGGAAGGCCCAGCGCACGCGGTTGGGCGGTCGCTCGCCGCCGCCGAAGGGCTCGGCCTCGCCGACGATCACCAGCTGGGTGGAGCGCTTGGGCGGCGCGCCGGCGGCCAGATAGACGCTGCGTTCGAGCCTGACCGGCCCGCCGTCGGTCCTGAACCGCCAGCCGTCGCCGTTGGCCAGCACGAGAAGCGCGCTCATCGAATCGCGCGACAGCGAGGCGCGCACGTCAGGATGCAGGTGAAAGCGGATGGCGTAGCGCAGCCGCTTTTCAGGATCGTCCGGCGCGCCGTCCTCGACCGGGCGGAACAGCCCGTCCTCGCCCCTGAGATCGCCGCCGTCGACGGCCAGGAACAGCCGCCGCCTCAGGCTCAGCCCGTAAGGCTTGCGATAGCCGTCATGGCTGGCCTCCAGCCAGACGCCGAGATCTTCCTCGTTGCGGCGGACCTTCACCGGGTCGGGGCCGTGCGCCACGCGCGGGCCCAGAAGATCGCGCCGCCAGCCCGCGCCGATAAGGCGCGAGGCGCTGGTTTCTTCAAGCGTCAGCGCCGAGTGCGCCGCAGTCGCGCGGACCGCTTCGCGCCAGGGCGAGGGCTGATCGGCCGACCAGCCGCAATTGACCACGACCCGGCCGCCGGGCGCTGCGAATTCAAAGGCGAGCGCGCTGGCGTGATAATCCGCTGCGTGCATGCCGGGCGGCGGGCCGGCCGCGTCCAGAATCACGATCGCGCCGCCGGCCTCGGCCCGGTGATAGCCCGAGTGCGGCGCGACGTTGAAGCCGGCCTTGGCCTTCTTGGCGACGCCGAGATGGTCGAGCGCGGCTTCGACCGCGCGGATCGGGCCTTCCCCGCCGCCGTGAAAGCCTGCGAGCGCGCCGCCGGGCAGACGGGCGAAGCGCACGAAGCCGGCGATCCGGTCCATGGCGCGGCGCACGCTCTGGGGCAGTTCCAGACCCGCCGAAGCGGCGGTCCGGTCGAGCTCGGTCAGCGCGACGAGGATCTCTGCGGCGGCTTCGGGGTTGCGGCTGACATGGCCGCCGTCGGGCAGGATCTGCGCGTCCAGGGCCGCCGCGAGCTGCGCGCCCGCCTTCACCGCCGTGCGCGGGGGCAGCCCCAGGCACAGCACCGCCAGCGCCAGGCTGATCGCAGCGTCCAGCCGCGTGCGGTCGGGTTCGACCACGGGCAGGGCGCGCGCGAGCCGGCGCGACTGCCGGGCCAGGGCGCGCAGGCGCACCGGGCCGTCCTCGCCGGAAAACAGCGCCTCTCCGGCCAGCAGCCAGGCGCGGACCCGGCCTTCGAGCACGCGCGGCTCCCAGGAAAACCAGTTCCAGCCGCCGAACCGGTCGATCCAGTCGTCGACCAGCGCGCGGGCGCGCTCGGTCGCTTCGGGGTCGTCCAGCGCCAGAAGATCGGCGAGCCAGCCGAACCGGTGCAGCGTCTCGGCGAAGCGGCGCGAAGGGGCGGGCCGGTCCCAGACGCTTTCGCCGGGCTCGACCTGAAGGCTCTCTCCGCACAGTGCGAAGCGTCCGGCCAGGATCGCCGCGCCGCGCGCCTTGTCGCCCTTGATCAGAGGTTCGGGTGTGGCGGCCAGCGCGTCGGGGGCAGGGCCCGACAGGGCGGGCATGCGATAGACCGCCAGCGCGTTTGCGATGTCCGAGCTTTCACGGCGGATCCGCCGGGCCGCAGCCGCGGCCAGGTCCGCCGCCGTCACGTGCCGCCCCGCCGCCACCGGTCAGCCTCCTCGCAAGGAAGCGATATTGGCGGCGTAGGCGTCCGGCCCGCCCTTGAAGACCGCCGAGCCCGCGACCAGCGCGTCCGCGCCCGCCTCGCGGCAGGCTTTGGCGGTTTCGGGGTTCACCCCGCCGTCGACCTCGATCTTCGTGGCGAGGCCGCGGGAATCGATCATCTGGCGCAGCGCCTCGATCTTGCGAAGCTGGCCGGTGATGAAGCTCTGCCCGCCGAAGCCGGGATTGACGCTCATGATCAGCACCAGATCGAGCTCGTCGAGCACATGGTCGATGCTTTCAAGCCCGGTGCCGGGATTGAGCGCCGCGCCGGCCTTCGCCCCGTTCGCCTTGATGGTCTGGACTGTGCGGTGAAAATGCGGTCCCGCCTCGGGATGGGCGGTGATCAGATCGGCGCCAGCCTGGGCGAAATCGGCGATATAGGCGTCGACCGGGCTGATCATCAGGTGCACGTCGAAGGGCTTTTTCGACCAGGGCCGGATCGCTTTGACGACGTTCGGGCCGATGGTCAGGTTCGGCACGAAATGGCCGTCCATCACGTCGACATGGATCCAGTCCGCCCCCGCCTCGTCGACGGCTTTCACCTCCTCGCCCAGCCGCGCGAAGTCCGCAGACAGAATCGAAGGCGAGATGATCACCGGATCAGGCATGTCCAATCGGATACCAGCGGGTCCGGACCGGGGCAAGGACGCGCTGCGGCGTCAGGTGAACGCAAGGTTCATCACCGGGCCGGCTTGACGATCCGGGCGATGAAGAAGCCGTCGAGCCCGCCTTTGTCGGCCCACATGTCAGGACGGGTGCGCACTGCGCCCTCGGCGGTGATCGCCTCTTCCAGCTCCGGCATTTCTTCGGGGCGGACCGGGTCGAGCCGGGCCTCGGGGGTGCGTTTCAGGAAGGCGGCGATCTGGTCCTCGCCTTCTTCGGGTTCGAGCGAGCAGACGCAGTAGACGAGCCGCCCGCCGGTTTTCAGCATGGCGTAGGCCGCGTCCAGAAGCCTGGACTGGATGGGCCCCAGCGAGGCCACGTCGCCGGGCTGCTTGGCGTAGACCGCATCGGGGCGGCGGCGCAGCGTGCCCGTCGCCGTGCACGGCGCGTCCAGCAGCACCGCGTCCAGCGGCGCTTCGGGCGTCCACTCGGCTGCGTCGGCGGCGGCGATCTGGGCGCTCAGGCCCGCCCGCGCGAGATTGTCTTCCAGCCGTTTCAGGCGCTTGGGCGAGGCGTCGACCGCGATGGTCTGCGCGCCGCTCGCAGCGATCTGCATCGTCTTGCCGCCCGGCGCAGCGCAGAGATCGGCGATGGTTTCTCCGCGCCTGGGCGCGAGCAGGCGCGCGGGCAGGGCGGCGGCGGCGTCCTGCACCCACCAGTCCCCGGTGGCGTAGCCGGGCAGGTCCTCGACCGCGCCGATGGTCTGCCGCCTCACCGTGCCGCCGGGCAGCACCGCCCCGCCGATCGCGTCGGCGAGCTGGTTCGCATCCACGCCGGGCTTCAGCGTCAGATCGAGCGGGGGCGGGCCGGAGCGGGCCGCCGTCATCGCCCGCGCCGTGTCCTCGCCCCAGGCGTCGACCCAGCGTTCGGCCCACCATTGCGGCAGATCATCCAGCGGATCTGAGCCCTTGAACGCGCCCCGGCCCTTCTCGCCGACCCGGCGCAGCACCGCGTTCGCCAGGTTCTTGAACCTTCGGCTCTCCGGCGAGGCGTCCATCACCGAGACCCAGGCGTCGACCGCGGCGTGCGGCGGCGTATCGAGGATCAGCCGCTCGGCCGCGCCCAGAAGCAGGATCAGCCGGGCGCTGAACGCCTTTTCCGGAAGCGGCTTGTCTAAAAGCACGTCCAGGGCCGCCTGCAGCGCGCCCGCACGCCGGATCGCCGCGGTGGTCACGGCGCGGGCGAAGGCGCGGTCGCGGGCGTCGAGGCGCTTGAAGGAGGGCCGCCCCGAAAGCGCGGCCTCCAGCGTCTGGCCCTTGCCGACCACGCCGGCGAGCGCGGCCAGCGCGACCTGGCGGGCGGGATGAAGCGAGCGGTTGGCGTGAGGCCGGGTGTGTTCGGGCTTTGCAGACATGGTCGCCGCGTTAGCACGGCCCCGCCTGCCCGCGCCAGCGCTCAGAGCTTCGCCGCGGGAAGCGTCGCGGTGTCCACCAGCCCGTCGAGCGGGGCGGATTCGGCCTCTTCCTTGGGCCGCAACAAATAGAATTCCGCTGCGTACCAGCCGGACTCCTCAAGCGCGGTGGCGTCCCGGCCGATCTCGGCGAGCCGGCCGAGCGCGCCGTCGCGCTCCTTCGGGCCGGTGAAGCGGCGCTGCGGGAAGACCCGGCCTTCGAGCTTCTCGGCCACATAGCCGCGCGAGGTCATCGCCCGGGCGATCGGCGTGATGTCGAACTGGCGCAGACAGAAGCTCGCGATCCAGGGCCGCGCCTGCGCGGCGTCGGCCAGGGTCTGGAAGGTCTTCTCTGTCACATAGCCGATCGCGCCTGTGGAGATGACGAGGTCTGCGCCCCCGAGCCCGCTCCAGCCCTGCGGCAGCGGCTCGCCGGCTTCGAGATTGGTGCTGAGCCCGCAATCGAGCAGACCCGTGCGCACCGCGTAGTCGATCGCCGGAGCGGCGCTGTCGAGACCCGTGAAGACGAGATCGTTGATCACCGGCCGGCTCGCAAACCAGTTCCGGTCGCGCTCGAGGACCTCGTCCGAACTCAGCCCCTCGGCGGCGAAGGCGGCGTAGCGCGCTTCGAGCTCGCTGAGACTGAGCCCGTATTTTTGCAGCGCCGCATTGATGCCGTACGAGCATCCAACGTCGATCACACGCAGCCGGTGGGCGCCGCGCTGCTTGCGGTAGGCCTTGTAAATCGAGCTGAAGACCTGATACGCCGATTCCGGGATCACATAGCCGTGACGGCGCAATGTATTGAAGTATTTACGCGGGTCTGGCGCGCTATAAATCGCGTTAAAGTCAGACTTCCCGGTCTTGTCTAGAGTCTCGGGCGCGCTTCCGTCCGGCATGACACTTTCCTGACAATCGGCTGAGTTGACCTTCGGGTCCTAGCAGCCCCGATGCGGCGCCGCAAGGACTGATTAAGCATTTGCGAATACCGCACATTTTCCGGAGCGCTTGACGCAATTCGACCGTTTCTAAACTCCAGGACGCCGGCGAGGTTCCGCCGCGGTAACAAAAAAACCCCGCGGCTTACACCGCGGGGTTTTCCGTCCGGTCTGACGGCGGCGTCAGTCTTCGGCGATGTCCGGCACGGCGACGGCGTGGAAGCCCGCGTCCACGTGCAGCACTTCACCGGTGCACGACTTGCCCAGATCGCTGAGCAGGTAAAGCGCCGCGCCGGCGACGCCTTCCATCGTGGTGTCCTCTTTCAGCATCGACCAGTCCTTGCCGGTCTTCATCAGCGTGCGGCCGCCGGAAATGCCGGCCATGGCCAGGGTGCGCATCGGACCAGCCGAGATCGCGTTCACCCGGATCCCGGCCGGGCCGAGATCGCGCGCGACATAGCGGGTGGAGGCTTCCAGCGCGGCCTTGGCCACGCCCATCACGTTATAGTTCGGCACGACCCGCTCTGCGCCGAGATAGGTCATGCACACGATCGACCCGCCGCCCTCTTCACGGCTGGGCATCAGTTCGCTGGCCCGGCGCGAGGCGTCCACGAAGGAGAACGCGGAGATGTCCATCGCCCGCTTGAAGCCTTCGCGCGTCGTGTTGTGGGTGAAGCTGCCCTGCAGCTCTTCCTTGCCGGCGAACGCGATGGCGTGGACCAGGAAGTCGAGCTTGCCCCACTTGTCCTTGATGGTCTCAAAGCAGGCGTCCATCGAGGCGTCGTCGCTGACGTCGGCGGTCACCATGAAAGGCTCGCCGGGAAGGCTCTCCACCAGCGGACGGACCCGCTTCTCCAGCGCCTCGTCCTGATAGGAGAAGGCCAGCTCGGCGCCCTGGGCGGCCAGCTGCCGGGCGATGCCCCAGGCGATGGAGTTCTTGTTCGCGACGCCCATGACGAGGCCGCGCTTGCCCTTCATCAGTTCGCCGGCCGGAAACTCAGTGTCGGACAATGCCGCCTCCCTTCGATCACGATGGCGCCGCTTTTCGCGCCGATAACCCGTTACGCCCGCAATAGCCCACAGGCCGGGCCCCGTCGAGGCGCCCGGGCGCGCGCTGCGAACAGGTCTCAACTGCGGCGTCTGGTCGCCGCCCGGCGCGCATCCGACCGTGGCATGGTCGCGTTTACCTTTGAGGAAGGGGGACGCAGGAAACATCGCCCCCAACCACCGAGCGTTCGAGGACATCCATGAAATCTGCTCCGCTTCCGCGGTCCCTCGCGATCCCCAAAAGCTGGAAGAATCTCGACTGGTCGAGCGTGTTCGCCGCCATCATCTACCCCGCCCTGGGGGTGCTGGGCCTGATCGTCGCGTTCACGCTGGGCCTGGCGCTGGAAAGCCTGCAGCTTCACTGGTGGTACGCGCCGCTCGCTCTTGCGGTTGGCGCGGTCACGCTGGTGATCTGCAATATGGGCATCGGGGTGCTGCACCGGGTCTGGCACCACAAGGCCGGCGAGCTGCGCGGGCCAGCCCAGGTCATCACTGCGGTGAACTGCATCATCGCCATGCAGGGCAAGCTGAAGGACTGGGTGAACTACCACTCCCAGCACCATCGCCTGTCCGACAAGCCCGGCGACCCGCACAATCCCGGCGAGGGCAAGCTGTGGGCCTGGATGGGCTGGCTGTTATGGCGCGACCGCAACGACATGCAGCGCCCGCTGGCGATGTGGCTGCGCGACAATCCGGCGGTGCGCGCGATCGACGCCCATCACGGCAAGCTCGCCTTCCTGGTCCATCTGGTTATCCCGGCGGCGATTTACGCCGTGGTCGCCGCGACCGGCGGATCGATCCTCCTGACCTTCATCCTGCACGCGGCCGCAGTGACGGCGCGCGGGGTGCAGTTTCACGCCACCATCCTGGGCGTGAACGTGTTCGGCCATCTCAAGACCCCCGCCTGGGCGGACTATCTGCTGGCCGTGCTCACCGGCGGCGAGGCCTTCCACGACCACCATCACGACGAACCGGCCAGCGCCCTGCACCTGCCGCGCAAGGGGCTGCTGAACCGTCTGGTGGACTATAACGGCACCACGCTCCTGATCTTCGAGAAGCTGCGCTGGGCGCGCGATCTGAAGATCGCCGAGCGCTTCGCCACGCCGCAGCTCGCCGCCCCGCGTTAGGCTCGCGTTCACTGCCACGCTTAAAGGCGCGTCAACATACCGGCCCGCATGGTGACCCTTGCGCATTTCAGGGGTTCGCCATGCGGCGCCGCACGCTTTCAGTTCTCTTCGTCTGCACCGGAAACATCTGCCGCTCGCCCATGGCGGAGGCGGCCGCGCGCGCCATTGCGGCGGGCAAGGGCCGCGACATCCTTTTCGACAGCGCCGGCACCGGCGACTGGCACGCCGGGGAGAAGCCCGATCCGCGCGCGGTCGCGGCCGGCGCGCGCCGCGGCTATAACCTTTCGGGCATCACCGCGCGGGCGGTGACCGACGCGGACTTCACCGGCTACGACCACGTCGTCGCGCTCGATCAGAGCCATGTGAAATGGCTGATCGCGCGCCGGGCCGCGCTGCGCCTGCCCGAACGGCCGGTCTCGCGGTTGATGGACTGGTCGGTGGGGCTGGCGGGCCGGGACGTGCCCGATCCCTATTACGGCGCGCCGGAGGATTTCGAAATCGCGCTCGACCTCATCGAGAAGGGCTGCGAGGGCCTGGTCTCGCGGATATAGACCCGCGCGCCGGCCGTCCTGACGATCAGGTAGGACGGCTCGCGCCCCACCCCGCCGGTCAGCGATCCTGAAAAGAAGCCCGGCTCGAGCTCGACCGTACGGGCCTCGCGCGCCTGGCGGTCGCGGGCGTCACGCTCGCGCACCGGCTCGGCCGGTTCGGCGGCCGGCGTCGCGATCAGCAAAAGGGCGGTCAGAACGCTCACGCGTGCCAGAATAGCACGCTTTCGACGCGAAGCGAGCCGGGGCGGCGCGCAGTGCCGGCTCGGGTGGGGACGCGTCAGGGTCTGCGGATTTCGGCGCTCTACGATCCTCACCCAACCGCGGCCTGCGGTCGAACCCTCTCCATCAAGGGAAGGCGTTACTGCAGCGACTTCCCGAACCGCCGTCCGCCTAAAAATCGTAGGTGATGCCCTTCTTCTCCCAGTCGCCGTAGCGCGTGGGTTCGGGGCCTTTCGGGCCTCCGTGCTCTGTTTCGCGGGCGGCCTTTTCCGCTTCGGCCTTGCGGCGGCGCTCTTCGGCTTCTGCGAGGGCGCGTTTCGCCGCCTCGCTCAGCGGGCGGGGGCTGCCGCTTTCAGGGGTTTCCGGGCCGTCGCTCATCGCTTGCAGCTCCTCGGTCGCGCACCCAGATAACTAGGCGGGCCGCAGCGTGCGGCCAAGTGTTGAACCAGGGACTCGCGCACATGACCGGCAACGGCCTTCGCACCTTCATGCTTCTGGCGGCGCTGACCGCGCTGTTCATGGGGATCGGCTATCTGATCGGCGGGCCCGGCGGCGCCGGGCTGGCCTTCCTCGTGGCGGCGGCGATGAACGTTTTCGCCTACTGGAATTCCGACAAGATGGTGCTGCGCATGCACGGCGCGCGGGAGATCCTGCCCGACGAGCGCGATCCCAGGCTCTACCAGTTCGCGCGCGACACCGCCGACATGGCGCAGAACGCCGGCATGCCCGCGCCGCGCATCTATGTCATCGACAACCCCCAGCCCAACGCCTTCGCCACGGGCCGCAGCCCGAGCCACGCCGCGGTGGCGGCCACGACCGGCCTGCTCGCCCAGCTCAACCGGCAGGAGGTGATGGGGGTGATGGCCCACGAGCTCGCTCATGTGCGCTCGCGCGACACGCTGACCATGACGGTGACCGCGACCTTCGCCGGCGCGATCGGGTTTCTGGCGAACTTCGCGCTGTTCTTCGGCGCGCGGGAGCGGGGCGGGCTTCTGGCGGGCCTTCTGATCGCGATCTTCGCGCCGATGGCGGCCGCGCTCGTGCAGATGGCGATCTCGCGCTCGCGCGAGTACGAGGCCGACCGGATCGGGGCCGAGATCTGCGGCAATCCGCAATGGCTCGCCAGCGCGCTCGAGAAGATCGAACGCGGCGCGCGCCGGACGCTCAATGAAAGCGCCGAGCGCAATCCCGCCAGCGCGCACATGTTCATCATCAATCCGCTCAACGGCCAGCGCGGCGATAATTTCTTCTCCACCCATCCGAACACCGCGAACCGCATCGCCAAGCTGCGCGAGATGGCGGGGAACGCGCCCACCCCGCCCGCCGGCCCCTGGGGCCATCAGGGCCCGTGGGGCGGCGGCGTATCGGGAGAAGGCCCGGGCCGCGATTTCGGCGGACCCTGGGGGTGAGCTTCCGCTCAATCCCCTGGATACCCGGCGTTAACCGTCCGCCGATTACGAATAAGCTTGAACGTATTCGGTGAACGCGGGACCACCTATGGGCGGGGCGTTTCGATTGCTGGCGATGGTGACGCTCGTGGCGGGTCTGCCCGCCGCGGGCGCTGTCGCGACTGCGCCTGAGACCGGCCAGGCCGCCGTTCTTTTCAACCCCGCCCTCACCGATGCAGAGCTCGCCGCCGCAGCGGCGAGCAGCGGCGCGGCCATCGTGCGCTTCGGCGCATTGCCCGGCAGCCTCGTGGTGGATTTGCCTGACGCGCGCGCGAAAGAGCGTCTGCGCGCGGCGGGCGCATGGATGATCGCCGACCCGGTCGTGCTGGGCGGCTGTTCGGCTTCTCAAGATGGAGATCTCGGTCGATGAGCAGGCTTCAGGCTGTCAGGCGCGACGCGCAACGCATTCTCCTCGTCGGACTCGGTCTTTCGGTCCCGGTTTATCTCGCCGCCTCGCTGCTCGCCGCGCCAGGAACCGCGCTCGTAGGCACGGTTATTGTCGCGCTCGCCGCAGGCCTCGTCTTCTTCAGCTGGCGCGCCGCTCCGGACGCGGCCTCGACCCGCATGATCACAGGCGCGGCGATGATGGCGCTGCCTGCCGCGCTCACCTTCATGATGAGCGGCAAGGCCTGGCAGATCGACATGCACATGACCTTCTTCGCCGCGCTCGCGGCGGTGACGATCCTTTGCGACTGGCGGGCGCTTCTGGCCGCAGCCGGCGCCGCGGCGGTGCACCATCTCGTCCTGAATTTCGCCCTTCCCGCAGCCGTCTTTCCTGGCGGCGGGGATTTCTTCCGGGTGGTGTTCCACGCGGTCGTGGTGGTCGCCCAGACCGGGCTTCTTCTCTGGCTCGCGAGCGCGATCACCAAGGCGCTCGAAACCGCCGACAACGCGTTGGCCGAAGCCGATGAAAGCCGCAGGACAAGCGAAACCCTCGCCGAACAGGACCGGCGCAAGGAAGCGGACATGCGCCGGGCGCGCGCCGATATCGCCGCGCTCGCCGGCGCGTTCGAGAAGACGGTCGGGGAAGTGCTGTCCGAGCTTGAACGCGCCGCGGCCGAGCAGACAGATCTCGCCGGCCGGCTGAAGACCGATGCGGGCGGCACGCGCGAGCGCGCCGCAGCCGTGGCGAAAAACGCCGACGGTACGCGGGCCTG
Source organism: Oceanicaulis sp. (assembly GCA_040112665.1). Classification (NCBI taxonomy): domain Bacteria; kingdom Pseudomonadati; phylum Pseudomonadota; class Alphaproteobacteria; order Maricaulales; family Maricaulaceae; genus Oceanicaulis; species Oceanicaulis sp. Next base: position 1,372,187 of record CP157796.1, read on the forward strand.
CGTCGAGGCGGTGGCCTCGGCGGCGGCCGAACTCGCCGCGTCGATCGAGGAAGTCTCACGCACGCTGGGCGCGGCGGACGAGGCCACGGGCCGGGCCGCCGACGAGGCGGGCAGGGCGGGCCAGTCCGTTCAGGCGCTCAACACCGCCGCGCGCGAGATCGAGACGATCGCCGACCTCGTCACCTCGATCGCCGAGCAGACGAACCTGCTGGCGCTCAACGCCACCATCGAGGCGGCGCGCGCCGGAGAGGCGGGCAAGGGGTTCGCGGTCGTGGCCAGCGAGGTGAAGGACCTCGCCGACCAGACCGGCCGGGCGACCAGCGACATCCGCACGCGCATCGACGCGATGCGCCGGGCCGCCGAAGAGGCCGCCCAGGGGCTGGGCCGCATCGGCGGCGTAATCAAGGAAGCGCGCGGGGCCTCGGCCGATGCGCGCGGCGCCTTCGGCCAGCAGGCCAGCGCGACAGACGAGATCGCGCGGCTCGCCTCTGAAGCCGCCCAGTCCACCGGGCAGATGGGCGAGCAGGCCGGCGAAGTCGACGGCGCGGCCGCGCGCACCGACGCGGCGGCCGAGCGGTTCGAAAGCTCCGCCCAGGGGCTCGCCGCGGCGGCGAGCCGGCTGTCCGCCGAGCTCGCAAAATTCCGCAGCGATCTCGACAAGGCGGCGTAAGGGGCGGGCTGAAAGCGGCCCCGCGTCAGTTCTGCGGGCCGGAGAGATTCATGTGCGATTTGCGCGGGGTCTCGCCGGCCTTCTCGACCAGCAGGTTCTGAACCCGCTTTTCGATCTCGTCGGCGGGCTCGTTGACCACGTCCTTGGGCTCTTCGATCAGAAGCCGCTTTTCAAGCCGGTCCGAATAGCGCTCGCGTGCTTCGCCGAGCGTCTTGTCCGCCGCGATGAGCACGAGCCGGTCGAAGCTCTGGCGCTCGGCTTCCTGGTTGAGCCGGTCGAGCAGACGGTCGGTGAAGCGGATCTTCTCAAGCTCGTGCCGGTCGGTCTGCTGAACGCCGGACCGGCCGTGAGCGGCCTGGGCGTCCACGCCCTTGCCCTTCGAGCCTGAGCCGGCGTCCTGGAAGCGGCCGGGACGGTCGGTGGTCTGCTCGCGGTCGGGCGGGTTGTCGTTGTCGAACCGGTTGAGCAGTTCCAGATTCACCGCGTCGTCGAAACCCTTGTTTTCAAAGACGAGCGCTTTGCCGCCGTCGAACACGGCGACCCAGGTGATCTGTTCTGTCTCGGGGCGCATGAGCTGCCTCCTCATCGGTGGGTGAACCATCGAGGAAACAACGCGCTCCGGCCGCGCCGCGTTGCGCGGCGCAGCCGTCAGTTCGCCGCGTTCAGCCGGTCAGCTCGCCGGCGCAGGCGGCGGCGCGAAGGTAGCGAGGCATGCGTCCGCCAGCGTCCACTGCCCGCCCTGGTTCACGAAGCGGCAGGCGGCGTGATCGACCGCGGCCATGCCCAGCTCCGCGCCGGGCAGGGCGTCGTTCTGCAGCCGCTCGAACCGGCCCGAGGGGAAGACATAGGCCAGCCGTTCGGTGTCGCTCTGGGGCGCGTCATAGACACACAGCGGGGGCTGCATCAGCACGGTGCGCACCGAGCGGTCGCCCATGCGCTGGCCGAACACCTGCGCGGCGACGGCCGGATCGAGATCGGCGATGCGCCGGGACAGCGCAGGATCGGTCGTCATCTGCGCCACCCGCGCCTCGTCATGGGCGACGATGGCGCCGAAGGCGGCGCGCTCGGCGGCGCTGGCGTCCCGGCAGGCGATCGGGGTTTCGGTGGTGGCGCAGGCGGCTGCGGCGAGACCGGCGAGGCCGGCGGCGAGATAACGGACGGACATGAGGCGCACTCTCCGTTGCGGGGCGAGGATCGGAAAGACGATGCCCCAGAGCCGTGACGGGGTGAAGACGGGGGCTGCGGTTTTGCTTAACCGCATCCTCCGCTCATCTGATCGATCCAGGCCGCGACCAGCGCCACACCCTCTTCATGGGCGACCGCGCGGCCGAGCTCGGGCATCATGATGTCGGCGCGGTCGCTGGCCATGCGGTGCGCGAAGATCGAGGCGTCCGCATCGCCCGGAACGATGCCGTAGAGCCGGTTGCCGGTGCCGCGCCCCGCTGCGATCGGCGGCTTGCACAGCCCGAAATTCGGACCTGCCGGCTCCCAGGGTTCGAGATAGAGCCCCGAAGTGTCCGCCTGTCCGGTGCGCGAATGGCAATGCGCGCAGTTGATGTCGATATAGCTGCGCGCCGCCGCCTCGAGTTCGAGATCGCTGATCGGCACGCCCGACGCCCAGGCCGCAGACGCCGGCGCGGAGCCCGGCTCGGGTGCGCCGCTCAGAAGCCCCGCCGCCGTCCAGCGGTCGAGCTGGTTCTCCACCCCGTCCGCATAGGCGAAATCGCCGTTCAGATGGCGCGCCTTCGGCCCGATCGGCCGCACGCCGCGCCCGTCGGTGGTGTCGGTGACGTGGCAATTGGCGCACTGATTGACGTTGGGCACCATGTAGTCGAGCCGCTGCGCGCCGGCCTCGCCGACCAGCACCAGATCAACGAAGGCGCCGGGGCGGGAAAGCCGGGCTTCGCTCTGGTCCTCGTCCCAGACGTAAGGCAGCGCCTCCCAGCCCGCCTCGCGGCGGACCAGAACCCGGGTCTCGATCAGCCGGACCTCGTCCATGTCGAGCGCCCGGCCGTCGAAATGAGCCATGGAGACGCCGTCACGGCTCACGCGCTCGAACCCGCCGCCTGCGCGCGGATAGTAGAAGGTCTTGGTGATGACCGTGCCGACGGGAAACTCGAACGCCTCGCGCGGATCATAGGCGGCCGGGCCTGCGCCTTCGGGCGTCCAGACCGTGCGCAGCTTCAGCGCGTAGTCCGAAAACAGCGCGGTGTTGAGATCATACGGCGTGACGTCCTCGCCCAGCACCAGCGATCCGCCGCCTGCGGCCAGCTGGCCCCAGTCCGACAATAGATCGGGCAGGCCGGCCTCGATATAGCGCGGCGCGGGCGGTTCGGGCGGCGGGCCGGAGGCGTCCGGGGCGGCGCTCTGCGGCGCTTCGGCCGCGCAGGCGGCGGCGAGCGCGGCGAGCGCCGAGGCGAGGAGGGCTTTGAGCGCCGGTCTCACAGGTCGAGCACCACCGGGTCGCGCGGGGTGAGCGTGCAGTCGAAGGCGGCTGCGTCCACAGTGGGCTCGGCGTCGCCGTCGGGATCGCGCACATACAGCACTTCGGCGTCGTTCACGCAGATGCGGCGGTCCTCCGGCCAGCCGGCCTCGGCGTAATCGGGCGCGACATAGCCGTCCCAGATCACCGCGGGCAGGCGGCCGGTCGGGCCGAACAGCGCGATGCGCGCGGCCTGCAGCATCATCTCGTCGGGATTGCCGCCGCCGCCCTCATAGGCGTTGTCGTACACCCAGATCGCCTCGGGATACTCCCCGAAGCCTTCAGGGGCGAGCTGGCGGGAGAAGTCCGCCGAGCGATAGCTCGAGATGATGACGTGAGCGGTGCGGTTGTCGCGCAGCCGGTTGTTGAAGATCTGCACGTCGTCGTTGGAGTTGATCAGGATTCCTGTGCCGGCAGGAACGCTGGCGACCGGCGTGCCCGCATGGCCGAAATTGGCGGTGTTGTTCTCGAACACGTCGTTGTCGAACACCCGCGTGCCCGCGCCGGGGCGCGGCAGATGGGGCATGTTGAAGACCAGTATCCCGCCGGTGTTGTTGGTCGCCACGTTGCCGTAGACGTCCGCGTCGTTGGAGTTCTCGATCTCGATGCCCGCGACGTTGAACTCCGCGCGGTTGTTCCTGACGATGATGGTCTCGGACTGGCCCACATAGATGCCGGCGTCCGACGCGCCGATCGCCACGGAATCCTCGATCAGCACGTTCTTCGACTGCACGGGATAGAGCCCGTAGGCGCCGTTCTCGGTAGAGGGCCCGTTCGTCCACTCCACCCGAACGCCGCGGATCACGATGTTCTCGCCGTCGGTGATCTTCAGCGCGTCGCCGAGCGTGTCCTCGATGGCGAGGTTTTCAATCGTGAAATCGTCCGCGCCGGAGACCAGGAGCCCTTCCGCGCCCTGGCGCTGCTCGGCGAAGCTCAGGATCGTACGGTCCATGCCCTGACCGCGAATGGTGACCCCGTCCACAGTCAGCGACAGGCCGCGCTCGATGAGGAAGTTTCCTTCCGGGATCTCGATGACGTCGCCGGGCTGGGCGTCCAGCAGGGCGTTCATCAGCTCGGCCTGGTAGTCCCGGTCGAACCCGCTGACGTCGCGGCCCGGCTCCTCGGCCGCACATGCGGCGAGCGCGAGCGCGGCCAGCGCCGGAACCATGAGCGTTCCGATCCTCATCGGCGTCTCCTCCCTGACTGGCGGGCGCTTGGGCGCCTCTTTCCATGCCGGGGAGGTTAAACGAACAGCGTTCGCTGGGAAAGCGCCTCAGTCCGCGCCCAGGCTCAGCAGAAGGTAGAACACCGCCGGGACCGCGAGCATGGCGGGGATCACCAGCACCGCGAAGCCGAACAGCGCCACCATCAGCACCGTCAGGAGCAGCAAGTTCAGCGCGAACAGCGGCCCGCCGCGATGGGGGTCGCGGCGCACCTCGTCGAGCATCCAGCCCAGGACCGGCGTGGCCATGACCAGCCGGCCGATCAGACCGGCGCTGCGCCGCGCGAGGCCTGCGGGGTGGACCAAAAGCGCGTCGATCGAGCGCTCGCGCCGGGCGCCAGCCATGATCAGCGCCATGACCAGGCCCGCACCGGCCACCGCCGAGGCGGCGGCCAGGCCTTCACCGGCCTGGCTGACCAGCACGAAGGCGGCGATCGACAGAACCACGGTCAGCGGCGCCATGGCGCGCTGCACCGCGCGGGCGGGCCGCCAGACGGGCAGCGCCTCGCCGGCGTGACCGGCCATGGAGTTCGCCACATAGGCCAGCCCCGCGATGTAGTGAAACACCACCAGCGGGATCGACACCGCGACCAGGCCGAACGCGGTCGGGCTGTCGAAGAAGCCCGGCTTGGGCCCGGGAAACGCGGCATAGAGCCCGGCCCACAGAACGAACGGCAGCAGCATGAAGCCGCCCACGGCGTAGGGTATGAAGCGCATGGGAATTCCTCACCGGGAAACTCAGGTATGCGCCTGATCTAGGCGCCCGGTGCGGCGGCGCAATACGCCCATGCTGCGGCGCAATAGCGCCCTTAAGAAGTGGGGTTATAAACCCTCACCCCAGCGCCGCTTTCCGCCCTTCGACAAGGTCGTCGACCACGCCGGGATCGGCCAGGGTGGAGGTGTCGCCGAGCTTGTCGTACTCGCCCTCGGCGATCTTTCTGAGGATGCGGCGCATGATCTTGCCCGAGCGGGTCTTGGGCAGGGCGGGCGTGAACTGGATCACGTCGGGGCTGGCGACCGGGCCGATCTCCTTGCGGACATGGTCTTTCAGCGCCTTCTCGGTGTCTGCGGTCGGCTCGATCCCCTCGATCAGGGTGACATAGCAATAGATGCCCTGGCCTTTGACGTCGTGGGGATAGCCCACCACCGCGCTTTCCGCGACGAGGTCGTGAAGCACCAGGGCGCTCTCGATCTCCGCCGTGCCCAGACGATGGCCGGAGACGTTGAGCACGTCGTCCACCCGGCCGGTGATCCACCAGTATCCGTCCGCGTCGCGCCGCGCGCCGTCGCCGGTGAAATACGTGCCGGGATAGGCGGAGAAATAGGTCTCGAAAAAGCGCCGGTGGTCGCCGTAAACCGTGCGCATCTGCCCCGGCCAGCTGCCCTCCAGCACCAGATTGCCTTCCGCCGCGCCCTCGTCGGGCAGGCGGTTTCCTTCCGCGTCCATGAGGGCCGGGCGGACGCCGAACATCGGAAAGCTCGCCGCGCCGGGTTTGAGCGCATGTGCGCCGGGTAGCGGCGTGATCAGATGCCCGCCGGTCTCGGTCTGCCACCAGGTGTCCACGATCGGGCAGCGCCCCTCGCCGACGCATTCGTGATACCAGCGCCAGGCCTCGGGATTGATCGGCTCGCCAACGCTGCCCAGAAGGCGCAGGGACGACCGGTCGTGCTTCTTCACCGGCTCGTCGCCGACGCGCATCAGCGACCGGATCGCGGTGGGCGCGGTGTAGATCACGGTGACGCGATGCTTGGCGACGATGCGCCAGGCGCGGTCGGCCCCCGGCCAGGTCGGCACGCCCTCGAACATCACGCTCGTCGCGCCGTTCGCCAGCGGGCCGTAGACGATATAGCTGTGCCCGGTCACCCAGCCGACGTCGGCGGTGCACCAGAACACGTCGTCCTCGCGATGGTCGAAGGTGTATTCATGGGTCATCGAGGCCCAGACCAGATACCCGCCGGTGGTGTGCAGCACCCCTTTGGGCTTACCGGTGGACCCCGAGGTGTAGAGGATGAAGAGCGGGTCTTCGGCCTTCATCGGCTCGGGCTCGCACTTTGAATCGACCTCCAGGCCCAGCTCGTGATGCCAGTGGTCGCGCCCCTCGACCCAGCCCACCGGCGCGCCGGTATGGCGCACGCACAGCACCGCCTTCACCCCGCCGCAGATGTCGATCGCCCTGTCGACGTTTTCCTTCAGCGGCACGCCCTTCCCGCCGCGCACGCCCTGATCGGCGGTGACGACGAATTCGGACTTGCAGTCCTCGATCCGGCCGGCCAGCGCCTCGGGGGAGAACCCGCCGAACACGACCGAGTGCACCGCCCCGATCCTGGCGCACGCCAGCATGGCGTAGGCGGCCTCGGGGATCATCGGCATGTACAGGGTGACCCGGTCGCCCTTGCCGACCCCGATCCTCTTCAGCTCGTTGGCGAAGCGGCAGACATGGTTGTGCAGCTGCGCATACGTGATCGCGTGATGGTAGGCGGGATTGTCGCCCTCCCAGATCAGCGCGACCTTGTTGGCGCGCTTGGGAAGATGCCGGTCCACACATTCGTAGCAGGCGTTCAGAACCCCGTCCTCGAACCAGCGGATATGAAGGTCGTCCTCGGCGAAGCTCACGTCGGAGATCGTCTCTGGCCGGGTGAACCAGTCCAGCCGCTTCACCTCGTCGCGCCAGAACGCCTCGGGCTCCTCGATCGAGCGGCGATACATCAGCGCATAGCGCTCGGGCCCGATGGCCGCGTCGGCGAAGCTGTCAGGAACCGGATAAAGATCCTCGGCCATGGCGCGTCTCCTCCCTGAAGGGCGTGTCTTCTCTCGTTGCGCCGAGCATCGCGCGGGGATGGGGGCGGGGGCAAGGCGGGGCGTGTGAACTCCCGCTTGCGCTTCGGCGCGCTCCGGTGTCCTCTCCGCGATCATTGTTTTCCGGGGAGCGCCCATGCTGCTGCACACCGCGTCCTGGCCCGAGGTCGAGGCCTATCTCAAGCGTTCGAAGGGGATCGTGATCCCGGTGGGCTCGACCGAGCAGCACGGCCCGAACGGGCTGGTGGGCACCGACGCGATCTGCCCCGAGGTGATCGCGCGCGAGGCCGGCGAAGAGGCCGGCTTTCTGGTCGGCCCGACCTTCAATGTCGGCGTGGCCCAGCACCATCTGGGCTTTCCCGGATCGATGACGCTGCGGCCCTCGACCATGATCGCGGCGATGAACGACTGGATGGATTCCCTGGTCCGCCACGGCTTCAAGCGCATCTACTGGCTCAACGGCCATGGCGGCAACATCGCCACCATCCAGGCCGCGTTCGCTGAAAGCTACGCCGCCTGGTCGATGGACGGGGAGGCCTGCCCCTACCGGCTCGCCTCGAAAAACTGGTGGGAGCTCGACGGCGTCGGCGCGCTGTGCAAATCGCTTTTTCCGGTGGGGGAGGGCAGCCACGCCACCGCCAGCGAGGTGTCGGTCACCTATTACGCCCATCCCGAGGCGGTCAAAACCGTCGAGATGAGCCCCAGGATCGCTCCTGAAGGCCGGTTCGCGGACGCGGCGGATTACCGGACCCGCTTCCCCGACGGCCGGATCGGTTCGGACCCGTCACAGGCCACGCCGGAGAAAGGCGCGGAGATCGTCAGGGCCGCCAAGGCCGCGCTGATCAGCGACGTGGCGGCCTTCTTCGAAGGCTGAGCGGAGCGGCCGCAGCGCCGGCTTTCGTGAAGCTTTTTTTGCGAATTCGCCGACCCTCTTTTCGCCGGCGGCCGGTGCGGGTATGAGGCCTCAATGGCCGTACGGCCCGCCTGGCGACGAGGGAGTTCGTGATGACCGTTCTGCGCTTCTCCACCCTGACCGCGTTCGCGCTTCTGCTCGCCGCCTGCGGCGAGACCGAAGGGCCGGACGCCTCGCCCTACGCCGCCGGCGAAACGGACGCCGAGCAGGTCAACACCGAGCCTGCGGCCGAGACCGTCGAGGACGGCGAGACCGGCGAGGCCGAAGCGCCCGCCGAAGACGGCGATCAGCTCTCCGAACTCGATCGGATCGCCCGCGAGGCCTGCGAAGTCGGCGATCAGGGCTTCGCCGAAAACCTGCCTGAAAACGCGGTCTTCGCTGCGCGCGGGCCGGATGCGCGGGTGCATGTCGGCTGGGTCCGGGACGGATCCCCCCGCGAGCTGATCTTCTACACCCCCGGGCTCGAGGACGCCGACCGTCAGGCGCTCGACATGGCCGTAGCCGACGTCCAGCGCCGTAATCTCGTGCCCGGCTTTGACCGCAGCGCGCTGACCGGCGTGCACCGCGGTCAGGACGGCCGGTTCTGCGTGGTCCAGAGCGAAGCCGAAGTCGTCGATCCGCTGGTTGAGATCGCAAGCCGGCTCGAGGCCGCCGCTCAGGCGCCTGCTGAATAGATCAGGCGGCGATCACCGCGCCGTCCTTCACCTCGATCGCGACGGGTTTGAGCCCGGCCTTGCCGGCCGGGCCGCCCACGCACGCGCCGGTCCCGATCTCGAAGCTCGCGCCGTGAAACGGGCAGACGACGAATTTGTCTTCGCTGACCAGCGTCTTGCCCGAGGGCAGGCAGAGCGGCCGGCCCTGATGGGGGCAGACATTCACATAGGCGCGCACCGTCTCGCCCGATCGCAGGATCAGGATCGGCAGCTTTTCGTAATCGGCCGGCGCGCCGCCAGGGTTCGGGACGGCGTCGAGCTGTTTGAGGACGGTGCCCGGCGCCGGGGTCGTCTCTGGCGCGCTCATCACAGCCCCTCCGGGGTTTTCAGCGTCCATTTGAACGGCATCCAGAACACGTCGGCGAACAGCTCCGCCTTGGCGTAAGGATCGCCGGACAGGATCTCGCGCAGGGCGGCTTCGTCCTCGGCCTCGACGATCAGAAGCGAGCCGGCGGGGTTTCCTTCCCGGTCCAGAAGCGGCCCGCCCATCTTCACCGGCGAGCCTTCCGCGCCCGCCCAATCCAGATGCGCCTGACGGTTCTCCATGCGCACGGGCAGGGCTCCGGCGCGATCGGTGCAGGTGACGGCGAAGAGCATGGGCGGGTCCTGTCAATCGGTCTCGGATTTGAAGGGGCGGGCGAGCAGGGCTTCGATGGCCGCGTCCACGCGCATCTCACCGGCCAGCACGGCGGCGACGGCTTCGCAGATCGGCATGTCCACGCCGTGCTTTTTCGCCAGGTCGACGACGGCGGGCGCTGTGGCGACGCCTTCGGTCACCGCCTTGCGCGCGCCCAGAATGTCGCTCAGCGCCTCGCCGCGCCCCAGCGCCAGCCCGCAGCTCATGTTTCGTGATTGCGGCGAGGAGCAGGTGAGGACCAGATCCCCCAGACCGCACAACCCGGCCAGCGTCTCGCGCCGTCCGCCCAGCGCTTCGCCCAGCCGGCTCATCTCGGCGAAGCCGCGTGCGATCAGGGCGGCATGGGCCGACCGGCCGAGCTCCCGGCCTTCCACGATGCCGGCGGCGATGGCGAGCACGTTCTTGACCGCGCCGCCCGCTTCGGCGCCGACCAGATCGTCGGTCCAGTACGGCCGGAAGCCCGGAGAGCCGATCGCCGCCATCAGGTCTTCGCCCAGCGCCTTGTCCGCGCAGGCGAGCGTAACGGCGGTGGGCAGGCCCTTGGCGACGTCGATCGCAAAGCTCGGCCCCGACAAGACGGCGGCGCGCGCTTGGGGCAGTTCTTCGGCCAGCACGTCGGTCATCAGGGCCAGCGTGGACTGCTCGAACCCCTTCGCGCAGAGCACGATGGGCAAGGTGTCACGCGCATGGGGTCTGAGCGCCTTCAGCGTCGCGCGCACATGCTGGGCCGGGGTGACCAGAAGCACCGCCTCGGCCTCGCCGGCTTGGGCGATGTCGGTGGTGGCGCGCACCCGGTCATGCAGCCGGACGCCGGGCAGGAAGACGGTGTTTTCCCGTGCGCCGTTCACGGCCTCGGCGACCTCGGCCTCGCGCGCCCACAGCGTGACGGCCCGGCCCGCGGCTGCGGCGGTCTGCGCAAGCGCCGTGCCCCAGGCGCCGGCGCCGATGACGGCGATGGACTGCATCGGCGTGTCCTTCCTTCTCAGGCCTTCGGCCCTTTGCGTCCCGCCCCGCTCGCCGGGCTGGCGGCGGCCGCTTCGGGATCGAGCGGCCAGCGCGCGCGGGCGGGCGCGTCCAGCCCGTCGGTCAGCCCCAGCGCCAGACGCTCCGCGCCGGCGAGCGCGATCATGGCGGCGTTATCGGTGCAGTATTTCAGCGGCGGCGCAACCAGATCGAAGCCGCGCTCCTCAGCCGCCGCTTTCAGGCGCGCGCGCACCTCCCCGTTCGCCGCCACCCCGCCCGCGACGACGATGCGGCGGGTCCGCCCCAGGCGCTCGGCGGCCTGATCCATCGCCCGGCCCGCCCGCTCGGCCAGATGGCGCGCAATGGCGGCCTGAACGGCGGCGGCGAGATCGTTGCGGTCGGCCTCGCCGGGCGCCTCGAGGCTCTCCCAGGCCCGCCGCGCGGCGGTCTTGAGGCCCGCAAAGGAAAAGTCGCAGGATTTATCCCGCGCCAGCATGCGCGGCAGCTCGAACCGGTCCGGATCGGCCGCCGATTTCGCCGCCCGCTCCACCGCCGGACCGCCGGGAAAGCCCAGCCCCATGATCTTGGCGGTCTTGTCGAAGGCTTCGCCCGCCGCGTCGTCGATCGTCGAGCCGAGCCGCTCGACCCGGCCCACGCCTTCGACCAGAGCCAGCTGGGTGTGACCTCCGCTCACCAGAAGCAGCAGATAGGGAAACTCGATCTGTTCGGTCAGGCGCGGCGACAGCGCGTGGCCTTCAAGGTGATTGACCGCGATCAGCGGCACGCCCGCGCCCAGCGCGATCCCCTTGGCGGTCATCAGCGCGGCCATCACCCCGCCGATCAGCCCCGGCCCGGCCGTCGCGGCGACCGCGTCGAGCTCCCCGGGCGACAGCCCGGCTTCGGCCAGCGTCTCGGCGGCCAGCGCGTCGATCCGCTCGGCGTGTGCGCGCGCGGCGATCTCGGGCACCACCCCGCCATAGGGGGCGTGCGCGGCGGTCTGTCCGGCGACGCGCTCGGACAGGATCGTCACCGACCCGTCTGGCGCCCGGCGCAGGATCGCCGCGGCGGTGTCGTCGCAGCTCGATTCAAGGCCGAGCACGACCAGCGCGCGGGCCTGCGGCGACGCGGCGGCTTGATGCGGGTCGGAGACATGGGGTAACGCCATGAACTTCCGTTAGCGCCCGCCCGGCGCGGTTACAACAGCGCGGTGAAGCGCGCCGAGCGAGGCCTTGATGACGAAACCCCTTCCGATCGCCACCAGAACCTCGCCTCTGGCGACGACCCAGACCAAGGACGTGCAGGCCAGGCTGGCGGCTGCGACGGGGCGGACGGCGGAAACGGATTTCCCGATTCTCGGCATGCAGACGACGGGTGACCGGATCACCGACCGGGCGCTTCTGGCCGCCGGCGGCAAGGGGCTTTTCACCAAGGAACTGGACGCGGCGCTTTTGTCGGGCGAAGCGCGCTTCGCCGTGCACTCCATGAAGGACGTGCCCACGAAGCTGCCTGAGGGGCTTGAAATCGCGGCGATTCTCGAACGCGAGGATCCGCGCGACGTGCTCATCACAAGCGGCGAGATCTACCGCGTCGACGATCTGCCGGAAGGCGCGGTGCTGGGCACCGCCTCGATCCGCCGTCAGGCCCAGGCGCTCAGGCGCCGGCCCGATCTCAGGATCGTTCTCCTGCGCGGAAACGTGGATACGAGGCTTGAAAAGATCCGCTCCGGCGAGATTGACGCGACCTTCCTCGCCCGCGCCGGTTTGCGGCGCCTGGGGCGCGCCGAAGCCGAGCGCGAACCGGTCAGCGACACCGAAATGATCCCCGCCCCGGCCCAGGGCTGCGTCGGCGTTGCGATTCGTTCGGACGACGACGAGGCCCGCGAGATCGCCGCGCTGATCAACCACGCCGAAAGCCATGTCCGGGCGCGGGCCGAACGCGGGTTCCTGGCGGCGCTGGACGGCTCCTGCCGCACGCCCATCGCGGCCCATGCCGCCTTCGGCGCGGACGGGAAAGTGCATCTGCGCGGCGAGGCGCTATCGACCGACGGCACAGCCTGCTGGGCGGATTCCGTCATTGCGGACATAGGCATGGACCCGCACGCCGCCGAAGATGTCGGCCGCACGCTCGGCGCTGCGGTGAAGAAAGCCGGCGGCGCCGATCTCGCCGCGATCGTCGAGCAGACCGGGTGAAAACGGTCCTGGTGACCCGCGCCCGCCCCGGCGCGGGCCGCACCATCGCCGCGCTCGAAAAAGCCGGCTACGCCGCGCTGGACGCGGCCACCGCCGAGGTGAAATTCCTCGACGCCTCCCCCGATCTCTCCAGCGCTGCGGCGCTGGCGCTGACCAGCCCCAACGGCGCGGCTGCGGCGTCCGCGCTGAAGCTCGGCGGTCATCTTCCGGTCTATGCAGTGGGCGACGCGACGGCGGAGGCCGCTCGAAAGGCCGGATTCGCGTCGGTCGCAAGCGCGGACGGCGACGGCGCGGCGCTGGCCCGGCTCATCGCGGCGAACCCGCCCGGCGGTCCGGTCGCCCATCTTCACGGGGTGCGCACGGGCTTTGACCTCGTCGCCGCGCTGGAGGGGGCGGGCGTGGCGGCGTTCGGCGCGGCGGTCTACGACACGGTTCAGACGCCGGCCTATGGCGATGAAATCATCAGCGCTCTGCCCGAAGCCTTAGTCCTGATCCACTCGCCCGCCGGGGCGGAGCGCTTCGCCGAAAAAATCGCCGGCAGGATCGATCCGGGAGCTCTGAGAGCCGCAGCGATTTCAGACGCCGCTGCTTCGCCTTTGCGGGCTGCGGGAACGCGCCGCATCGCGGTTGCGAGGGAACCGAACGAGCCTGCGCTCTTTGACGCGCTGGCGGCGCTGTTCGGCCCGGCGCCGTGACAGGCGCGCCGGTGGCCTATCGGCGCGACGCATCCTAGACTTCGCCGCGGCAATTCATGGACCGGCCCAGCATGAGCGAGAACACCGAGTCAAAGCCCGACGCCGAACCGGTCGACGCCGAGTTCGAACCCGCCCCGTCCGGCGAGGAGGCGCCGGCGTCAGACGACACGTCCAGAGCCGGCGGCGGCTCTGGCGGCGGCGCGCTGCGCGCCATCGGCCTGGTGATCGCGTCCGCTGCGATCGGCGGCCTGGTGGGCTACGCCGCCTCGCGCTACCTGCCCGGCGAACCGCTGCCCGGACCGTCCGTGCAGGGGCTGGAGGACCGCATCGCCGCGCTCGAATCCGATCAGGGCGAAGGCGCGGACATGAGCGCCCTCACCGGCCGGATCGATGCGCTGGAAGATCAGCTCGCCGCCCGCGCGGACCTTCCGGCGCGCGTGGACACGCTCGCCGCAGACCTCGCCGGCTTGCGAGAGCAGATCGCGGGGTTCGAATCCGCGCCCTCCGGCGAGGGGCAGGCGGATATCGGCGCGATCGCCGCGCTCGAAGACCGGCTCGCCCAGGCGTTCGGTCAGATCGAAGACCGGCTTACCGCGCTTGAGGAAGACGTCCAGACCGCCCGCAGCGAGGCGGAGACGGCGCGTTCCGCGGTCAGCAGCGTTCAGGCCGCCCTGGCCGACGCGCCCGCCGGCGAAGGCGGCGCCGATCCCGCCCGGCTGGCCGCGCTCGCGGGCACGGTCAACGATCTGCAAGGCCGCGTCGACGCGCTCGCCGAGGCGGTCTCCGCGCTCGAAGGCCTGCCTGCGCGCGTGCAGGCGCTGAGCGATCAGCCCGGCGCCGCGCCTGATCTCGATCCGCTCCGCGCCCGCATCGCCACGCTCGAAGAGCGCGTCGCGGCGCTCTTCGCGGCTTATGAGAGCCAGCCGCCGCGCCCGGCCCGGCCTGCGCCGCAGGGCGAACCGGCCGATCTCGCCAGCCGCGCGCTCGCCTTCGCCGCGCTCAGCGAGGCGGCTTCCGGGACCGAGCCCTTCGCCGTCGAGGTCGAGGCGATGCGCCGGGTCTGGCCGAACGCGCCGGGGCTCGACGCGCTGTCGCGTCACGCCCGTCAGGGCGCGCCGACGCTGGATCGGCTCGAAGAAAGCTTCCCCGCCCGGCCTCTGCGCGAGGCGACGGGCGAGACGCGCACCTTCTTCGGCGTGCTCAGCGTGGACAGGCAGGGCGAGGACGGCCCGGCCGCGCGCATCGCCGCGGCGCTAGACGCGGGCGATCTGTCCGCCGCCGCCGACATCGTTTCCGGCCTCGACGGCGATGCTGCGGACGCGGTCGCCGACTGGGCGGACGGCCTCACGGCCCGGCTCGCGGTGAAACAGGCGCTGGACGCGCAATCGGCCGCGCTCGCCGGTGAAGGAGGTTCTCGATGATCAGGCTCGTCCTCACCGTCGTCCTGTGCGTGATCACCGCCGCGATCGCGGTGTTCCTGACGCTCAATCCGGGCCTGGTCCGGATCGAGTTTCTCGGCGTCGTCGCCGAAGCCCCGTTCGCGCTGGCCGCGGGCGTTCTGATCGTCGCGACCTTCGTGCTGGTCTTCGCCTGGTGGCTGTTGGCCAAGGTCTGGGGCGCGCCCGACGCGTTTCGCAAGTTTCGCAAGAACCGCCGCCGCGAGCAGGGCTTCGACGCGCTCGAACGCGCGCTCATCGCTTCGGCTGCAGGGCAGGGCGCTCTGGCCGTGCGGCAGGCGAGCCGGGCCGAGGCGCTGCTCGATCGGCCTGCGCTGTCGCGGCTGCTCGCCGCCCGCGCCGCCGAAGCGGCCGGCGATCTTGAAAGCGCGGAGACCCATTACGAAGCGATGCTGGAGGACGGCAAGACGCGGCTGGTCGCACGCCGGGGCCTCACCGCGATCGCCGAGGCGCGCGGGGACGGCAAGCTCGCCATCACCCACGCCTCGGAAGCCTTCGAGCAGGCCGGCGGGGCGCGCTGGGCGTATGAATCGCTGATCGGCGCGCAGATCGCCGAAGCCCGCTGGGCGAACGCGGAAACCACGCTCACCGAAGGCGAGCGGCGCGGTCATGTCGATCGCGGCGTGGCGGCGCGGATACGCGCCGTGCTGCTGACCGCCGAAGCGCGGCGGCTGGAGGAGTCCGATCCTGAAACCGCTGCCAAGCTCGCCGACCGCGCGTCTGACGCCTCGCCTGCGTTCGCGCCCGCCGCCGAGCTCGCCGGCCGGCTGCTCGCCCGCCAGCGGCGACATCGCCGCGCGGCGGACATTCTGGAAGAAGCCTGGAAGCGCAATCCGCACCCGGCGCTCGCCCGCGCCTACGCCGATCTCAGGAAATCCGATACGAAGACCAAGCGCGCCGAGCGTTTGCGCCATCTCGCTTCGCTCAATCCCGATCATCGGGAGTCCCGCGTGCTTCTGGCCGAAACCGCGATCGAGCAGGAAAACCGCGACGCGGCGCGCGCGGCGCTGGCGCCGCTTCTGGCCCAGCCGCCGGTGTCCGCGCGCGTGTGCGTGCTCGCCGCCCGGCTCGACCAGCTCGAAGGCGAGGAGGCCGGCGCGCGGCGCTGGATGGCCCGCGCCGCGCATGCGCCGGGCGAGGCGGACTGGTCGGACATCGACGAGGCGGGTCAGGCCTTCAACTACACAGACGCGGACTGGCGGCGCATGGTCGAGGCCTGGGGCCGTGATCAGCGCCTGATCCACCCCCGGCACGAGCGTTTCGAAAGCCCGGCGGCCGCAGCGCCGGAAAGCGCTCTGCTGGAAGGGCCGCGGGCCGCGTCCGCCAGCCCCGCCGCCGCAGCGCCCCAGCCGTCATCGCAGACGAAAGCGCAGAGCGGGGGCGACAAGCCGGGGCCGAGCTTCTATGAACCCGGGCACGCGCCCGACGATCCGGGCGTGCCCGAGGATGACGACGACACGCGCCGCTAGAGCCCATGACCGATTTCAAACCGCGCCTTCTGATCGGCGTCACCGGCGGATCGGCGTCGGGCAAGACCGAGATCGCCCGCGCCGCAGCGCGTGCGGCCGCGCCGCTGAGCGCGCTGGTGCTGGCCGAGGACGATTACTACGGCGACCACGGCGCGAAGCCTGATTTCGACGCCTCGGCCTTCAATTTCGACCACCCCGCCTCTCGCGATCATCCGCGGCTGGCCCGCGATCTGGCGGCGCTGAAGGCGGGCGAGCCGGTCGACGCGCCGATCTATGATTTCACGATCCATCGCCGGCGCGCGGACACGCGCCGGATCGAGCCCGCCGACATTCTGGTGGTCGAGGGCATCCATCTGTTCTGCAGCGCGGACGTGCGCGCGCTGTTCGACATCAAGGTGTTCGTGGACGCGCCCGACGACATCCGCCTGGCGCGCCGCATCCTGCGCGACGTGAACGAGCGCGGACGCACCGCGCATTCGGTCGTCAGCCAGTATCTCAGGACCGTGCGGCCCATGCATCACGAATGGACCGCGCCGGGCCGCGAGCACGCCGATCTGGTGATCCGCAACGACGCGGCGGCGGCGCGGCCGGCCGACCATCTGTCGGCCTTCTTCACCGCGCTCGCCGAGCCGCTGGCCGGCCGCATCAAGGCCTTCAAGGCCTCGCGCGCGGCCTGACGGGTCAGCCCTTGCGGCTGGAGCCCTTGTTGCGAAGGCCGCGGTCCTCGTCGGGATTGCGCCGCTCGCCGGGCCGGTTCAGCTCGTTATCGGTCTTGGGAACGGTCTGCTCCTCGCTCTTGTGAACGCGGGTTTTCGAGCCTTCACGCTCGAACTGCTGCTCGATCTCGTCTTTCGAGCCGATATCGCGCGCGATCTCGCCGCCCGACCGTCCGGTCGTGGACTGATCGCCCGCAGGCACGTCGCCGCGCACCTCAGGGCTTTTCAGCTGCTCCTCGCGCGTGGTCGGCGCGGTGGCTTCGGCCGGGTCGGTCTCGCCGTAATTGGGATCGGGCTTCGGGTTCGGCTTGGGGCCGGACATGGGCGCCTCCGTTCGCGTTGCTGGTCAGACAGACAACGCGGGGGAGGGGCGGGGGTGTTCCGGGCAGGCGGGGCTTAGAATTTTGGTTTGCAACCAATTCTATCTTGCCACATGCCGATGCTTAGAACATTATGGGAACATAAAGCTGCGTGCTAGCGTTCGAGTATGTCAGTTGATTCGCTTGTCCCTCGCGACGTTCGCACCCGTTTTGATGTCCGCGAGTGGCGGAACGGATTGGCTGTGCTGCACACAGCCCACGCCGACTGTTGGCGGGAGATCATGACTGTGCTGCGCGAGTTTGAATTGACAGCAACAGACATTCTCAAGCCGGGCGGCGCGAAATCGCCGATCGCGCACCGGCTGGATGATCGGCTGTACGATCTTGGTTGGGCGGAAAAAACCTATTCGACTGCGATTATCGTCGATGATCAGCGGTTTGAGGCGCCGTCTCATAAGGTGGACTGCGTGAAAGGCCGAGTCGCTCTTGAGGTGGAGTGGAACAACAAAGACCCGTTCTTTGATCGCGATCTGAACAACTTTCGCCAGTTATTCGAGCTTCGCGCGATTGATGTCGGGGTGATCGTCACGAGAGCCACCGAACTCCAGGACATTTTCAAGGAACTTGGCCGCGGATCGAGCTTCGGTTCCTCCACGACTCATCTGAGCAAATTGCTTCCTCGTATCGAGGGCGGCGCAGGGGGCGGGTGCCCGCTGGTCGTGTTCGCCATCACCAAGGAGTGCTACGTCGATGACCGATAGCCCGCTTCTTCGTGAAGCTTCCGCGAGCCTCCTTGAGACTGCAGGGGACACGCGCTTCGGGACCATCCTGGCCGACCCGCCTTGGCGCTTCACCAACCGAACCGGCAAAATGGCGCCCGAACACCGTCGTTTGTCACGTTACGGCACCATGGACCTCGACGAAATTTGCGAACTCCCTGTTGCGGACATCGCAGCGGAGCCGGCGCACCTTTATCTCTGGGTCCCCAACGCATTGCTGCCTGAAGGCCTTCGGGTGATGAGCGCGTGGGGCTTCGAATACAAGTCGAACCTCGTCTGGCACAAAATCCGAAAGGACGGCGGGTCGGACGGACGTGGTGTCGGATTTTATTTCCGAAACGTGACCGAACTCATTCTCTTCGGCGTCAGAGGGAAGAAAGCACGGACGCTCGACGCCGGACGCAGACAGGTGAATTACCTCGCGACAAGGAAACGCGAACATTCGCGTAAGCCTGACGAGCAGTATGAGCTGATCGAGTCGTGCTCTTGGGGACCGAGGCTGGAAATGTTCTCCCGTGGTGTCCGGGACGGTTGGACGGTTTGGGGGGATCAGGCGGACGAGTCATATCGTCCGACTTGGGCCACTTACGCCCACAGCTCGGCAATCGCCGCAGAGTAACCGCCTACCCCTCGCGCTCCAGCCGCCGCTTTTCGCTCGCGCGCATCTTCACGCTTTCGCTTTTGAGCTGGCCGCAGGCGGCGAAGATGTCTCGGCCTCGGGGCGTGCGGATCGGGCTGGCGTAGCCGGCGCGGTTCACGATCTCGGCGAACTTCTCAATCGTCTCCCAGTCCGAGCACTCATACG
Source organism: Oceanicaulis sp. (assembly GCA_040112665.1). Taxonomy (NCBI): domain Bacteria; kingdom Pseudomonadati; phylum Pseudomonadota; class Alphaproteobacteria; order Maricaulales; family Maricaulaceae; genus Oceanicaulis; species Oceanicaulis sp. The sequence continues at coordinate 1,391,014 of CP157796.1, forward strand.
GGCTGCCCGGCCAGGGGTTGAACGGGATGAGATTGATCTTCGCCGGCACGCCCTTGAGCAGGTTCACCAGCGCGCGCGCCTCGGCGGGGCTGTCGTTCACGCCTTTCAGCATGACGTATTCGAACGTCACCCGCTTGGCGTTGGACAGGTCGGGATAGGCGCGGATCGCGTCCATCAGCTCTGCAATCGGGTATTTCTTGTTCAGCGGCACCAGCTCGTCGCGGAGCGGATCGTTGGTGGCGTGAAGGCTGATCGCCAGCATGGCGCGGGTGCGCTCACCCAGCTCGGTCATTTTCGGCACGACGCCGGAGGTCGACACCGTGATGCGCCGCCGGCCGATCGCGATGCCGTCGCCGTCGGAGATCACGTCGATCGCGTCGCTGACATGGTCGAGATTATAGAGCGGCTCGCCCATGCCCATGAAGACGATGTTGGTGATCTTCCGGTCCTCGTTCGAGGTCGGCCATTCGCCCAGATCGTCGCGCGCGATCATCACCTGCTGGGCGATCTCCGCCCCAGTGAGATTGCGCACCAGCTTCTGCGTGCCGGTATGGCAGAAGGTGCAGTTGAGCGTGCAGCCCACCTGAGACGAGACGCACAGCGCGCCGGACTTGCCCACGTCGGGGATGAACACGGTCTCCGCTTCCACGCCCGGCGCGAAGCGGATGAGGTATTTGCGCGTGCCGTCGACGCTGACCAGCCGCTCGACCACTTCGGCGCGGGCCAGGGTGAACTTTTCCTCCAGCACCTTGCGCAGGTCCTTGGAGACGTTGGTCATCTCGTCAAACGACGTGACGCCGTAGTGATAGATCCAGCGCCAGAGCTGGTCGGCGCGCATCTTCGCCTTCTTCTCGTCCACGCCCGCATGCGCGATCAGCGCCTCGCGGATCTGCGCGCGGGTCATCCCGGCCAGCGGGATCGGACCGGCCGTGGCGGGCCGGTTTGCGAAGTCGAGATTGAGAGCGTGCGCGGTCATGGCGCGCTCATATAGTCCAATTGCGGCGAGATCGCGAGCCTCGGGTCACACGCGCGCTGACGCCTCGCGTCTCTCTGAGATCGACGAGCGCAGCGATCGATCGCTTGCGCTCCCCCCCCCCACCCCGGCCCTCCCCCGAGGGGGAGGGAGGGGCGCTATAGCGGCGCTCAAAGGTTTGGGCTTCCTGGCGCCATTCCACAAAAGCGCCGGTCCGGACCGCAACGCCCCTCCCTCCCCTTGAGGGGAGGGCTGGGGTGGGGTGAGCTCCTCGTGGGAGGGGCCGGCGCGATGGCGAATGCGCAAGCCTGGGCGCCGCGCCCCCTGCGCGCTCCGGCTTGAGCGCAACGCGCGAGCGGTTAGGCTCGCCGAGGTTCATTCATCACCGGTTTCCTCGCCCATGAAACTCACCCTGCATCCCCTCTCCGACAAGCCGATCCCCGTTCGTCCTGCCGAGAGCCGGCGGGGCTGGATGGACGACACGCCGGAAAGCTTCGCCTATCGCTGCCTGCCGCTGGCGGCGGCCAATCAGCACGGCTGGGAGGTGTTCACGCCCACCGGCGTCACGGCGCGCTGGAACGGCGGGGCGCGGGTGGAGGATGTCCAGGTCGCGCTCGACGACCCGATGGCGATGCACCGGCCGGGCTCGGCCATGGCGAATTTCGGCTCGGGCATCCTGACCTTCGAGATGGGCTTCCTGATGCGCACCCCGCCGGGCTGGAATCTCTGGGTCTCCGGGCCGGTGAACGGGGTCAAGGACGGGATCGTGGGCCTGAACGGCGTGATCGAGACCGACTGGAGCCCTTACTCCTTCACCATGAACTGGCGCTTCACCCGGCCCGGCGAGGTGCGCTTCGAGCCCGGCGAGGCGATCGCGCATTTCTTCCCGGTGCGCCGGGACCTGTTCGAGCGGGTCACCCCGGAAATCCGCTCGCTCTACGAAGACCCCAAGGCGCTCAAGCAGATGGAGGTCTGGCGCGAGAGCCGGTCGGACTTCGCTGGCCGCCTGAAGACCGGCGACAAGGCGGCGGCTGAAGAAAAATGGCAGAAGGGCTATTATCGCGGTCTCTATCCGGACGGGTCGAAAGGCCCGGCCGACCACAAGATCAAGATCCGCGTTCCTGAGTTCGCGCCGGGCAAACCCAAGCCGAAGAAGACCAGACGATGATCCGACGCCTCGTTCTATTTGCGCTCTGCGGCCTCGCCGCAACGGTCCTGTCCGCCTGCGGAATGTTCGGCGATTGCGAGAACGAGATCCTGGACACCGTCGCAGCGCCGGGAGAGGCGCATGAGGTGCGCGTGTGGCGGAGGAATTGCGGCGCGACCTCGGCCTATTCCTTCCATTTCGAACTCGCCGAGACCGGCGCCGAACCCGGCCCGGTCGCCCATCGCGAGCGGGTCTTCCTGATCGGCAAGGGCGCGCGGGAGGATTACGCGATCGCCTGGGTGCGGCCCCGCGCCCTGACGGTCGGGATCTCCGCGCCTGAGGACTTCGTCTACAACGCCGAGACCGAGATCAGCATCGGCGAGACGGTGTTCCAGATCTCCTACAGACGCCCCTGATTTGACAGACCGCGCCCGGACCCCGAGCCTTTGACGGTCGATCAAGGGGGGACTCCGCCATGCGGATCGTGTTCGCCGTCCTGGCCGCCGCGCTCGCGGCGGGCTGCGCCGGGTCAGGGATCAAGCGCGAGATCGGCCTGGTCGAGCCGCTGACCGCCCGTCAGTGCCCCGCCGAGGCCGCCGTGGCCTGGGACGCCTACGGATATTACGATTTCGAGGCGATCACCGCGGGCTTCGCCGAGGACGCCGCGGCGTGGGGCTGGACTGAAACCGCTCAGCCGCTCTCGGGCGACGACGTGATCGTGAACTTCCATATCGGCCCGAACATCCACGTGAACCGGACCGACTGGGTGCGCGCCGAACGGCGCGGCGGCGCGTGGACGGTGCGCACGTCCTCGCGCGCGGGCTCGTCCTACATCCCGCGTCCTCCGCCGCCCGGCGACACACCTGCGGACCATCCCGCGCTGCAGTGCCGGGCGCCCAGCGCGATCGCGGAAGGCGCGATCAGCGACCGGCTGGCCGGCGCCGTCGACGCGTTTCTCGCCGACGGGTGCCGCAGCCAGATCCCCATCCTGTCGCCTGCGCCGATATTCCTGAAGGATGCGAACGGGATCGGCTGCGAGGACGGCGCGTCGGCCTATCTGCAGATCGAAACCGCGGACGGGGTGGAGCGCTACATTCAGCGCTGCGCCATCCCCGGCTCGACCCTGGCCGATCTGGTCGCTGCGCTCACGGACGGCCGGCGTATCGAGGACGCGCGCCCGATCGGAAAGGGCGTCTTCGCGACCATTACGGTCGAGGAATTCTGGGAGCATGGGGGCGCCGCCCGGGCCTGCGAGGCGAGGGCCGAGGCCATGTTTCCCGATCTCGATTTCGACGATCCGTGGGCGTGGTGATCGGCGATCAGGCGCCCTCTGCCATCTTTACGCGCACGCTTGTGCGGGTGGACCGGCCCGCCGCGTCGACGACCGTGAGCGTGTAGAAGCCCGGACCTTGCGGCGCGAAGACCGGCGCGCCGCTGGCGTTCGTGCCGGCCGGTTTTCCGTCGACATACCAGCTCAGCGCGCCGTCCCCGCGCGCGCTCAGCACGAAGGGGCGGCCGGGCGCTTCGGCCCAGAGCTCGACGTTTTCGGGCGGGAAGAGAATGTCGGGCGGCGCGCCCTCGCGGGCGAAATCGGCCAAAGGCGCGGGCGCCGCGCTCGGCGCTTCGCTCGCCGGCCGGCGCAGCGCTGAGGGGTCGTGCCGCGCGACGATGTCGGCGAGGTCGAACAGGGCGGGCAGCGCCTCGCTGCGCCCGGTCGCGCCGGGGCGCGGCGCGCCGTCGGGCCGGCCGGTCCAGATCACCAGCGCATACCCGCCCGCGAGCCCCGCCGCCCAGGCGTCACGAAAACCGTAGGAGGTGCCGGTCTTGTAGGCGACCGCCGGCGCGCCGGTGGTCAGATGCGCCGGCATGCGGCCCGGCGGGGCGGGCGAGCCGTAAAGGATCTGCACGATCTCCGCGGCGCTTTCCGCACTGACGATCCGGGCGGGCGCGGCGGATCTGTTGGCTTGCGCTTCGGCCTCGGTGAAGGCGAGCGGCAGGGCCCGGCCGGAATCGCCCAGCCCCGCATAGAGCACGGCGAGGTCCTGCGCGCTCAGGCCCAGACCGCCCAGGGCAACCGCGAGCCCGGCTGCGCCGTCGAGCCGGCCGGGAATGTCCGGCGATGCGCCGGCGAAGCTCAGCGCCGAGGCGAAGCGGTTCGCGCCCACCCGGTCGAGCACGCGCACCGCCGGCACGTTCAGCGAGTGCTGCAGGGCGTCCGCGATCGTCACCTCGCCGCGATAGCCGCGGTCGAAATTCTCCGGCTGGTAGGTGGCGAAGCGGGCCGGCAGATCGTCGATCCGCGTGCCCGGCGCGGCCACCCCGTCGTCGAAGGCGAGCGCGTAGACGAAGGGTTTCAGCGTCGAGCCCGGCGAACGCCGCGCCTCGGTCAGATCGAGCCAGCCGCCCGCAAGATCGCGCCCCGCCGAGCCGACCGCGGCGCGCACCGCGCGGGTGTCGATCTCCACCACCAGTGCGCTCGCCTGGACGCCCGGACCTCCTGCTTCGGCCAGACGGCGGACCAGCGTCTCCACTTCGCGCTGCAGCGACAGATCGAGGGTCGAGCGCACCACGCCGGCGCCTGACGCCCGGTCGCGCACCGTCTCTGCGGCGTGCCAGGCCTCGGCGGGAAAGGCGTTGCGGCCCCGGGGCAGGGCTTCGTCGGCGGCGTCGGTCGCGCGTTCGGCGGAAATCCAGCCCGCCTCGGCCAGCCGGTCCAGGATCTGCGCGCGTGCGAGGCGTGCGCTTTCGGGGCGCAGATCGGGGCGGCGCACCTCCGGGCTCTGGGGCAGGGCGATCAGAAGCGCGATCTGGTCCGGGGTGAGGTCTTCAGGCTCACGGCCGAACCAGGCCCAGCTCGCCGCGCGCACGCCCTGAAGGTTGCCGCCATAGGGGGCGAGAGTGAGGTAAAGCTCCAGGATCTCGCGCTTGGAGAGCCGGGCTTCGAGCTGCAGGGCGCGGACGGACTCCACGATCTTCGAGCCGAGATTGCGAGGCCTCGGCTCGAGCAGGCGCGCGGTCTGCATGGTGATGGTCGAGGCGCCCGAAACGATCCTTCCCCGGCTCGCCGCCTGCCAGCCCGCCCGGATCACCGCGAACGGGTCGACGCCGGGATGACGGTTGAAGCGCGCGTCCTCGATGGTCAGAAGCGCGTCGATAAAGTCCGGATCGATGCGGTCGAGATCGGCGGCCAGCCGCCAGCGTCCGTCCTCGACGGGAAAGGCGCGCAAGGCGACCCCGCTCCGGTCCTCGGCCACCACCGACACCATGCGCCCCCGCTCGATCGGCGGCGGAAACAGCCGGTCGAGCCCGGCGATCAGGACCAGCGCGGCGAGCAGGCACGCGCCGTAGATCGCGGCGGGGCGGCGCAGGACCGTCACGGCGTTTTCCTCGCGGGAACGCGCGCTCTTCCCTCCCCTTGACGGGGAGGGTGTCCGCGAAGCGGACGGGTGGGGTGAGCGCCGGCGTGCCGTGTTTTGCAGGCCTCGCGCCGCACCCCCACCCGGCCCGGACCTGCGGTCCGGTCCACCCTCCCCGCAAGGGAGAGGGACGGTGTTGCCCCGGCTTGCGCGATCACCGCTCGATCCGGACGCGGCCGGCGCCGGTGCGGGCGTTGACCTGCGGGGCGTACATGTCCTCGGCGACCGCACCAGGCAGGGCGAACTCGCCCGGCGTCACCGCGCGGACCAGATAGGCGAGCCTGACCGGGTCGCCGTCCTCGCGCCGGCGCGCCTCGACCGCAGCGACGAAGCGGTCGTCGCGGGCTTCGGCGATCTGGGCGAAATCGAGCTGGCCCAGGAAGGCGTAGGCGCCCTGAGGTCCGGCGTCTGCGGGCTGAAGCACCGCCTCGATCTCCCAGCCGGCGGGCAGAAGATCGGCGATGACATAGCTCCGCATCGCCCGGCGTTCGGGCCGCAGGGTGAGCGCCACCACGAGCCGGTCGCCTTGAGCCAGCGTGGAATTGATCGACCGACCCGCCGTGTCGGTGACCTGCTTTTCAAGCCTGAGATCATTGCTCGCAGGCGCGGGCGGGCCGTCCGGCGCGCCGCGGCTGAAAACGCTCAGGAAGACCGGCTGCTGACCGGTGTTGGTGAAGGCGCCGGCGGCGTCGAGCGTGTCGGCGTCATACCGCACCGAGGCGGGGTTCGCCGCATCGCCGGAATAGCTCACCGGCAGGGTGTCGGCGTCTCCGGCCAGAGCGGCGGCGGCCATGACGAGCCAGGCTTTCTCCTGAGTGGTCAGCATGGACGGTTCGGGCTGATCGCGGCCGATCCGGCTGGCGAGGAACTCGACGACGTCGGTGCGCCCGGCCTCTGCGGCCAGCGCCAGCACGGCGGCGAAATCCCTAAGCGGCGTCTGGTACCAGTCGCCGTCATTGCGGTAGCCGAGCGCCTCGACCGCCGCTTCGAACGCGCTGACCGAGCGCGCCTCGTCGCCGACCGCAGCCAGCGCCGCGCCGATCTGGGCGCGGGCGAGCGGGCTTGCGATGGCCGACAGGCGCTCGTCATGCATGTAGCGCAGGCGCGAGCGGTCGGCCTGTCCGGCGCGGGCGAGCACGTAGAGGGCGTAGGCCGCGCTGCGGTCGATGATCGCCTCGCGGGTGTCGCTGGTCCAGCGCGGGTTGGGGTTCGGATCTTCATAGCCCGAACGCCAGATCTCGCCCTGGCTGACCGGCTGGAGCGCGGCCAGCGCGCGGTCCAGCGCCGCGGGCGGCACGGGGTGACCCGCCGCTGCGGCCCGCGCGACGAAGTCTGTCGTATAGGCGCCCAGCCAGGCCGAGGCGTCGCCGTCGCCCATGCGCCACATCCCGAACGCGCCGTCCGCGCCCTGCCGGCTCAGCACGGTTTCGAGCGTACGGCGCACTTCGAGGTTCGCATCCTCCGGCCCGTCGGTTCCAGCGAGCGCGCTCAGCCGGCCGGCGTAGACCAGCGGCATCGCCATGCTCGTGACCTGCTCGGTGCAGGCGTAGGGGTAGAGCCTGAGCGAGGCGTAGAGCGCGGCCGCGTCGATCGGGGTGGCGGAGGCGCTGACCTGCACCGAACCTGAGCCCGGCGTGAAGCCGTCCAGAAGCTGCGGCGCGGGCGAATAGCTTTCACCGGGCCCTAGGATGATCTGCTGCGAGCGGGTTTCGGGCAGCCAGGGCGAGCGGATCTGGATCGGATACGCGCTGGACGCGGCGAACCCGTCCGGCCCGGTGACCGACAGGGCCAGCCGGCCGATCCCTTCGCTGTCGCCGGCGATCGTCACCGGCGTGTCGACACGCTCGCCGCGCGGCAGCTGTCCTTCGGTCTCACCGTTCCGCACGGCGACGGCGCCCTCGGCGTCGATCGCCGCGGCGTAGACGCCCTCAGGCCCGTCCACGTTATCGAGCGTCAGCGTCGCCTCGGCCGTGTCGCCGGGCGCGAGGAAGCGCGGCAGGATCAGCTCGGCGGCTACGGGATCGCGTACCGTCATGGGCTGGCTCGCCGCGCCCAGACCCGAGCGCGACCAAGCGACGGCCATCAGCCTGAGTTCGCCGTTGAAGTCGGGCAGGTCGAGCCTGATCACGCCCTCGCCGTTGCGGCCGAGCGAAACCGGGCCTTCGAACAGGGCGATGGTCTCGGTCGGCACCACCGACAGGCCCGCCCCGCCGATCTGGTCGCCGCCAGAGCGCATCTGCGCCGCCGCGCCCTGATTGGGATCGAGCACGCGGCCGTAATCGTCCAGAAGATCGACGCCCAGCCGCTCCTTGCCGAAGATGAAATCGACCGGATCGGGGCTCTGGTGACGGGTCAGCAGCAGAACGCCCTCGTCCACGGCCGCCAGCGTCATGAAGACCGGTTCGTCCGGCCCGCCTGCGGCGCGCACGGGGATCTCGACAATGGTGTTGGGTTCGGCGAGCTGGGGCGCGCCGAGTTCGATCTCGAAGGTGCGCGCGTCGATGTCGACCGGGACGTAAGCCACCCCGACCGCGCGGCGCGGCAGAGGCTGGTCGACCGGATCGCGCGGGGTGTGCACGGTCACCATGACATAGGCGCCCTGGCCCCAGGCGGCGGTGACGGGCAGGCGCACTTCCGCGCCTTCCTCGCCCAGCTCCATCTGGCGCAGGCTGATGACCCGGTCGGTGGCCACCACGATGTCGGCGCGGCCGGCATAGGGCGCGCGCACGGTGACGACGGCTTCGCCGCCGACCGCGACCGGGGCTTCGGGACCGGCCACGCGGACCTGATCGGGCGCGGCCTCGCCGTCCTCGGTGCGGCCGCCCCAGCCGACCCAGAAGCTGCGGCTGGCGAGCTCCTGGCCGTTCGCGGAGACGGTGATCTCGTAATCGCCCCAGTCGAGCGGCGGGGTCTCGATGGTCGCCGCGCCCTGACCGCTGAGGCGCACCGCGCCGTCGCTGATCGGCACGACCGTCTCGGTGCGCCGCCAGCGCCATTCGCCGCCGCTGGTGCGGTACCAGTCGTAATCCACGTCGTTGCGCACCAGACGCCATTGAGCGTCAGCCGCGCGCGGCGCGCCGGCCGCGTCCAGCGCGACGAGAGAAAAGGCGGCGCTGGCGTTGCGCTCGGCCCGGCCGGAGAACTCAGGCTTCAGGCCCAGATAGAGGTCGCGCGGCCGGTAGGGGATGCGTACGTCGTCGGACACGGCCCGTCCGCCGGGCTCCTGCACGCGGATCACCGCGCGCACGCGCAAGGGGCGGGTGGCGTCCGCCCCGCGCCGGCCGATCTCGACGGGGATCGAGGCTTCGCCCGCCCCGTCCGCGGTCGTGCGGGGCAGGTCGAACATCTCCTCGCCGAAGGGCTCGTCATGAAGCCCGAAGCTGTATTCGCCATAGCCCTCGAACGGGCTTGGGTCGGTCTGCACCCGCGCCGTGCCCTCGATGGGCAGGCCGGCGCCCGGCGCGCCGTACAGGAAGCGCACGTCCGCCTCGATCGGGCGGGTCTCACCGGCGCGCATCGGGGTTTCGTCGTCGGCGGTCAGATCCAGCGCCACGCGCTGGGGCACGAAGTCTTCCACCTGGAAGCTTTGCTGGCCGACCGTACCCACGCCGTCCAGCGCAGCGGCCAGACGCCAGACGCCGCGTGCGGCGGCGGCGGGCAGGTCGAAATCGAACTGGATCCCGCCCGCGTCCGGCGCGCGCTCGAACCGGCGCACGGCGTATTCAAGGCCGTTGGGCTGATAGAGCGTCAGCGAACCCGCGCGGTCGGCGACCGCCTCGCCGGCGGGGCCGCGATAGAGCGCGGTGGCGCGTATGGTCTCGCCGGGCCGGTAGATGCCGCGGTCGAGATAGACATAGGCGTCCGCCACGCCAGAGGGCGCGCGGCCCGAAACCGGCGCGTCGGAGAGATCCACGGGCGCGCGCTGCAGATCGAGCACCGCGAAATCGCCAGACGGTCCGTAGGCGGTCAGAAGCCGCGGCCGGTCGCCGTCCTGACCGTTCACCAGCGCGGCGGGGAAGCTCGCACGCCCGTCAGCGCCGGTGACGCGGGTGGCGAGGATCTCGTTTGAAACCGCGATCAGCTGCACCTCGACGCCGGCCAGCGTGCGCGCGGTGTCGAGCGAGCGCACGATCGTCTCGAGCCCGGTCTCCCCGCGATAGGTGGTGAAGGCTAGATCGGTGACGATCAGCCAGCGTGCCGCCCGCGCGCCGGGCTCGCGATCCTCGCGCTCCAGCGCGGCGGCGTCGTAAAGCTCGACATAATAGGCGCCCGGCTCGAGCACGCCGATGGTTTCGGCGACGGGGATGACGGTGGTCTGCGGCGCGTTCGCGGGGCCGGCCGTGTCCACCCGGCCGCGATAGATCTCCACGCCCAGCTCGCCGGGCTCTTCGCGGCTGGAGGTCCAGCTCCACTCGCCTTCTGCCGCGGTGAACCCGTCGGTCAGCTCACGGAAGGCCAGCGCCCGGTCGTTCAGCCTGCGCACGGTGACCTCGACCGCGTCGACGTTCACCGTCTCGATCGCCAGGCCGTCGCTTTCGATCCGCGGCAGGATGATCCCGGAGCCGGAAAAGCCCACATAGGCCGGCCGGTCGTCGAAGCTCAGAACCGTCTCGACATCGCTTTCGAGCGCGCGCCCGTCCGCGCTGGGCAGGCCCTCGCGCAGGGTGATCGTCCGGGTCTGGCCGAAATTGAGCCCGCCCACGCAGAGCCGCGAGCCCTGAACGCCCAGCGAGACCGGTTCGTCCACGGCCACATAGGCCGAATAATCCGTGTCCGGATCGAGCGCGGCGGAGAAGGTCAGGCACAGCTCCGGCGCGGTGCTGTCCTCGTTGATCGCATAGCGCAGATAGGCGAAATCCTGATCGGCCTCCGGCGCGGCGCGCGGCGCGTCGGCGGGCCGTGACTGAAGCGCCGGGCCCTCCCGCGTTTCAGCCTCGGGCGCGGGACCTTCCCCGCACGCGCCGAGCCAGAGCGCCATCGCGCCCGCGATCACAAGTCCGGTCTTTAGGATACGCATAGCCTGCCTCCGTCGTCCCCGGCCCGATCATGAACGGAAATCCGGCGAAGGGAAGGCGTCGTGGCGATTCCATGCTTGCGCGGGGTGTAAGTTTACCCTCTAATTGTGGCGTTGGAACGCTCATGGGACCCCTCGCCATGTTTGGACGTTCGACCGATACGATTCTGCTCGATACGCTCATGGATTCCGCGATCGGCGTCAGCCTGATCGACCGTGACCATCGCGTCGTGCGCACCAATGCGGCGATGGATGAAGTCAACGGCTTTGCGTGCGGCCCGAACGGGTTTGATCCGGCGCGTGAGATGCCGGACGTGTTCGCTGTCTGCCATGAGCATGTCGAGGCGGTGCTCCAGGTCGGCGAGCCCGTGCTCTGCGCGGAGATCACTCGATCTGCGCCGGACGGCGGCGAGGAAACCTGGGTCTGCGACTTTCTGCCCGTGATGAAAGGCGATCAGGTCGAACACGTCATGGCGCTGGTCCGCCGCGGCCGCGCTGCGCGCCGCAAGTTCGACACCGGCGCGATCGACCCCGGCGTCATCCGCCGCGGCGACAGACTGGACGAAGCGCGGACGGCGACGCCTTAATCCAGCGCCTTCACCACCTGTTCGGTCATCTTCTTGGCGTCGCCGAGCAGCATCATCGTGTTGTCGCGGAAGAAGAGCGGGTTCTCGATGCCGGCGTAGCCCGAGCCCAGCGAGCGCTTGATGAAGAAGACGGTCTTGGCCTTCCACACCTGCAGCACCGGCATGCCGTAGATCGGGCTGGACGGATCGTCCTCGGCGGCGGGGTTGGTCACGTCGTTGGCGCCGATTACGAAGGCGACGTCAGCGGTGGAGAATTCGCTGTTGATGTCCTCGAGCTCGAACACCTCGTCATAGGGGACGTTGGCTTCGGCCAGCAGCACGTTCATGTGCCCGGGCATGCGGCCGGCGACGGGGTGGATGGCGTAGCTCACGTCCACGCCTTCCTCCTTCAGCATGTCGGCCATTTCCTTGAGCGCATGCTGGGCCTGGGCGACGGCCATGCCGTAGCCGGGCACGATGATGACCTTGCCGGCGTTCTTCATGATGAAGGCCGCGTCGTCCGCCGAGCCCTGCTTGACCGTGCGGTCGATGTCCGCAGCGCCCGAGGCGGCGGAGCTTTCCGCGCCGAACCCGCCCAGGATCACCGAGATGAAGGAGCGGTTCATCCCCTTGCACATGATGTAGCTGAGGATCGCGCCCGAGCTGCCCACCAGCGCGCCGGTGATCAGAAGCGCGGTGTTCTCCAGCGTGAAGCCCAGAGCGGCGGCGGCCCAGCCCGAATACGAGTTCAGCATGGAGACCACGACCGGCATGTCCGCCCCGCCGATCGGGATGATCAGCAGCACGCCCAGGATCAGCGCGACGATGGTGATGATCCAGAACGCGGTCTTGTTGTCCCCGCCCGAGGCGGTCAGGAAGGCGATGAACACGAAGATCGTCACGCCGAGCGCGAGATTGAGCCAGTGCTGGCCCTTGAACACGATCGGCGCGCCGCTCATCAGCCCCTGAAGCTTCATGAAGGCGATGACCGAGCCCGAGAACGTGATCGCGCCGATGGCAACGCCCAGCGCCAGTTCGACAAGGCTCAGCGCCTTCAGCCCGCCCAGCGGCGCGGCGATGCCGAACGCCTCAGGTTCGTAAAGCGCTGCAGCGGCGACCAGCACCGCGCAGAGACCCACCAGCGAGTGGAAGGCGGCGACGAGCTGGGGCATCGCGGTCATGGCGATGCGCTTGGCGATGATCGCGCCGATCCCGCCCCCGATCGCGACCGCGCCGGCGATCAGAAGCAGGCCCGCCCCGTCCAGCTCGACCACCAGAAGCGTCGTCAGGACGGCGAGGGCCATCCCGGCCATGCCGAAATAATTGCCCTGGCGCGCGGTTTCAGGGCTGGAAAGCCCGCGCAGCGCCATGATGAACAGGATCCCGGAACCGAGATAGAGAAGGGCGGCGATATCGGCGGACATGGGCGTTCGGCCTCGCGCGTGAAATTATCGGGCGGACGGCGGGGTTTCCGCCACCGGTTCGGGACAGCCGGGCGCCGGCGGCTCGCCGGGCTCTGGCGGCGTGCATAGCGGATCGGGCTCGATCTCGGGGCGGATCATGCGGGAATCGGCCGCGCACTCGGCGAAGCCGACCGCCGCGACCGCGCCTGCGGTCAGGATCGGCGGAACCAGGCGGATCAAGATTTCGCCTCCCCGGCGGGTTTCGCCGGTTTTTCCTTCTTCTTGTACATCGCCAGCATGCGCTGGGTGACCATGAAGCCGCCGAAGATGTTCACGCTGGCCAGAAGCACGGCCATCGCGCCCAAGCCTTTGCCGAACAGCGCCCCGTCGGTGCCTGCAGACGCGCCCGCGGCGATCAGCGCGCCGACGATGATCACCGAGGAGACCGCGTTGGTCACGCTCATCAGCGGGGTGTGGAGGGCCGGGGTGACCGACCAGACCACGTAATAGCCCACGAAGACCGCGAGCACGAAAATGGCCACGCGGAAGATGAACGGATCGACGGTCGAAACTGCGTCCATGTCGGGCTCCTTTACGCCTCGCCGGTCAGCGAGGGATGGACCACGGCGCCGTCCTTGGTCAGCGCCATGCCCTTGATGATGTCGTCGTCCCAGTGCGGGGCGAGCGCGCCGTCCTCGCCCTTGATGAGCGGGAAGAGATTGACGAGGTTTTTCGCCAGAAGCTGGCTGGAATCCGCCGGCAGACGGCCCGGCAGGTTGGTGAAGCCGGCCACCGTCACGCCCTTGTGGACGACGACCTTGTCGGGCTCTGTCAGCTCGCAATTGCCGCCGTTGGCTGCGGCGATGTCGATGATCACGCTGCCCGGCTTCATCGCCTCGACCATGGTCTTGTCGATCAGGCGCGGGGCGGGGCGGCCGGGGATCAGGGCGGTGGTGATCACCACGTCCTGCTTTGCGATATGGCTGGCGACGAGCTCGGCCTGCTTTTTCTTGTACTCGTCGCTCATTTCCTTGGCGTAGCCGCCCGCGGTCTCGGCGGCCTTGAACTCCTCGTCCTCGACCGCGACGAATTTCGCGCCCAGGCTCGCCACCTGTTCCTTCGCGGCGGGGCGCACGTCGGTCGCGCTGACCACCGCACCGAGGCGCCGCGCCGTGGCGATCGCCTGAAGGCCCGCCACCCCTGCGCCCATCACGAAGGCCTTGGCCGCCGCGATGGTGCCCGCGGCGGTCATCATCATCGGGAAGGCCCGGCCGTAAAGCTCGGCGGCCTCGATGACGGCGCGATAGCCTGCAAGGTTGGACTGGCTAGACAGCGCGTCCATGGACTGCGCCCGTGTGATGCGGGGGGTGAACTCCATCGCCAGCGCGTTGACCTTGGCGTCCGCGCAGACCTTGGCGAAGTCCTTGTCGCCGTGGGGTTCGAGAAGACCGATGACGACCGCGCCGTCCTTGAGCTTTTCCAAAGTGGCGGCGTCAGGTCGGCGCACGCAGAACAGCGCGTCCGCGCCCTTCAGCGTCGCGGCTTTCGTGCCGACCGCGGCTCCGGCGCTTTCATAGTCGGCGTCGGAAAAGCTCGCCTTGGCGCCGGCGCCTTTTTCGACAGCGACCTCAGCGCCGGCCTTGATCAGCGCACGGACGCTGTCGGGGGTGGCCGCGACGCGGGCTTCGCCCTGGCGCGTTTCGGCGAGTACGGCGACTTTCATGAACCCCGGCCCTCGAACACGGTTAATCCTTCGGCCGCGAGCATGGCCGAATCGGTCGCATTCGGAAAGGGGGGTAAAAGGACGGGCTTAAATCAGCCCGCGAACGCGCTCACGATTACGCCCGAGATCAGGGTGATCACGGTCAGAACGCCCAGCGTGGTCCAGTACAGCGTGCCGCGCTTGGTGAAGAAGCCGGCGACCGCGCCGACCACCAGCGAGATGAACAGCGAGACCAGCCAGTCGCCGGAATTGGCGAAGACCAGGGTGAGATAGATCACCACCACGCCGGTCACGAGCGCGGCGTAGGTCGACACGTTCATCACGCCGTCGAACGTGCGCTTGTGCTCTGAAACGTCCATCTGACCGCGGATGTAATCGTCAGCCATGTCGCCCTCTGTTCGGTGGTCTCTTCTGCCCGGGGCCGCGATCTATCACGCAGCTTTCCCCCGGCCAAGGCTTTTAGGCGGCGCTAGCGCGCCCAGCCCTCGATCAGCGCGTCCAGCGCCGCGACGGTGGCCAGCGGATCGTCCAGCACCAGGTGATGGCGGGTCTGCGGCACGGTGACGAAGGGCGAAGCTGTGAAGACCGATTTCATGTAGTCCCAGGTCTCCGCGCCCATGAGCGAGGACTGCGCCCCGCGCACGAAGGCGAGGGGGCGTCTGAGGTCTTTTGCGGCCTTCTCCGGATCGCGCCGCTCATAGGAGAGCTTGGCCCAGATGCCGGGATCGAACCACCAGGTCCAGCCGCCCTCGGCGGCCTTAAGGCTGCCGCGCGCCACATGGTCGACGAGCCAGAGATTGTCGCAGGGCTGTTCGGGCAGCAGCCGGAAGCGCGACAGGGCGGTGGCCAGATCGGGATAGATCTTGCCGCCGCGCTTGGGCGGGGCGCCCTCGCGCTGCTTTTCCGGTTTGCGGATCGGGCTGTCCAGGATGATCGCCGCCTTCAGCCGCTCGCCCGGCGCGGTGGTCGCCGCCTTCAGCGTGACGAACCCGCCGAAGCTGTGGCCGGCCATGATCGGGGCTCCCGCCATAAACCCGCCTGCGTCCTCTGCGGCGGCCATGACCGCTGCGGCGTGGTCGTCCAGCGTATACTGATCGGCCCAGCGCGACTGGCCCATGCCGGGCAGGTCCGGCGCGATCACCCGGCGGCCCTGCCGCGCCAGGAAGGGACCCAGCGCGTCCCACCAGCCCTTGTGCGCGGTGCCGCCATGCACCAGCACCAGCGCCGGCGCGCCGCGCTCGCCCCAGGCCTTCCAGACGATCTCGCCGCCGCCCTGGGACGCCGCGCCCTCCTCGACGGGATCGTCCAGCGCCTCGGCGAACCAGGCGGGCGGATCGAGCGGCGCGCCGCCGAATTCGGCGAGCGGCGGGGCGGGGCGGTCGGAACTGGCCATGAGGGACACCGATCAGAAAAAATTAATCGCGCTTCTGGTTAGAAGCGGAGGGGACAGGCGTCAAACCGGCGGCTCACCGCCTTGATTCGCTTACGCTAACCCTCTCTTTACCCTAACGATTTCTGACCAGCCTCTACACGCCGTTTTTACCGGCGCTGTCCCATAACGGGCCGCGTGGATGAAACGGGACGGCCGCTTCGGTCACGGGGAACACCCCGGGCCGCAGCAGAAAGAGCCGGACCCGGTAGCGACCGAAAAGGCGTGGGTGAGATGGCGAAGACCGTACTGATCGTCGACGACGATCCGACCCAGCGCCGCCTGCTTCAGGCGGTTCTGGAAAAGCAGGGGCATCATACGCAGACCGCCGAGGACGGCGAGGCCGGCCTGGCCGCGGTCAAGCGCGGCGGCGTGGACGTCGTCATGCTCGACATGGTGATGCCCGGCATGGACGGCATCGAGACGCTTGAGGCGATCAAGGCGCGCGAGCCCGATCTGCCGGTCATCGTGCTGACCGCGCATGGCGGCATCGAGACCGTGGTCAAGGCCATGCGCGCGGGCGCGGTGGACTTCTTCGTCAAGCCCGCCAGCCCCGAGCGCATCGCGGTGTCGATCCGCAACGCGCTGAAGGTGAAAGACCTCTCGGGCGAGGTGACGCGCCTTAAAAAGACCAAGTCCGGCCAGCTCGGCTTCTCCGACATGATCGCCGGCGCGCCGGCCATGCGTCAGGTCGTCCGGCTGGGCGAGCGGGCGGCGAAATCCAACATTCCGATCCTGATCCAGGGCGAAAGCGGGGTGGGCAAGGAACTCGTCGCGCGGTCGATCGCTGCGGCGTCCGATCGCGCGGGCCGGCCCTTCGTGGCCGTGAACTGCGGCGCGATCCCGGAAAACCTGGTCGAGAGCACGCTGTTCGGTCACGAGAAGGGCGCGTTCACCGGCGCGGTCGCCAAGCATCTGGGCAAGTTCCAGGAAGCCGACGGCGGCACGCTCTTCCTCGACGAGATCGGCGAACTGCCGCTCGAGATGCAGGTCAAGCTGCTGCGCGCCCTGCAGGAAGGCGAAGTCGATCCCGTGGGCGGCAAGAAGCCGGTCAAGGTCGACGTGCGCATCGTCTCGGCCACCAACCGCGATCTCGCCGAGCAGGTGAAGTCCGGCCAGTTCCGCGAGGATCTGTTCTACCGGCTCAACGTCTTCCCGATCGAGGTGCCGTCCCTGAAGGAGCGCCGCGAGGACATTCCCGCGCTGGTGCGCCACTTCATCGCGCGCTTCAACGCCCAGGAAGGCAAGGCGGTCATCGACGCCTCGGGCGAGACCATGTCGCTTCTCGAAGGCCATGACTGGAAGGGCAATGTCCGCCAGCTCGAAAACGCGGTCTTCCGCGCGGTCGTGCTGTGCGACGGCGACTATCTGACGCCCGAGGACTTCCCGCAAATCTCCGGGCTCGCCCCGACCTTGCGCGAGGAAGCCGCGCCCGCCGCGCCCTCGCCCGACGCCGCGCCGCCGGCCGAACCCGCCGGGTTCGAAACGGTCGCGAGCGAGGCCGGCGAGGAGGACTTCCCCGTCGACATTCTCGACGCCGGGGGGCATCTGCGCTCGCTAGAGAGCATCGAACGCGACCTCATCGCCTTCGCCATCGAGACCTATTCAGGCCGCATGGCCGAGGTCGCCCGGCGCCTCGGCGTGGGCCGCTCGACGCTCTACCGCAAAGTCCGCGAATACGAGCTCGACGTGGACAATTTCCGCGAAGCGGGCTGATCGCCACCCCTCGCTTCCCGTGCGGACCCCGGACTTGATCCGGGGGAGACACGGGATCTGCCGCATGCGCTCAGCCAGGTGGCTGAGTGTTTCCGGTGGATCCCGGCTCGGCGCGCTGACGGGCTTGGCCGGGAAGCGAGGGGTGGGAATCGAGGAGCGGGCGTCTCCAATTCGTCATCCCCGCAAAAGCGGGGGTGAGCGCTGGTCCGCGTAGCGGATCAAAGGGTCTGGGAGACCCTTTGAAAGCAGCGAACGGGTCGGCAGACCCAGTCCGGCTTACCCGCTGCTCTGCGATCACCTGGGTTCCCGCTTTCCCCGCCTTCGCGAGGACATGCCGCAGGAATGACGAGGTGGGGCTGGTTTCCAAAACCCGAGGCGTCGGTGCGTGCGCGCCCGATCCTGCGCAAGGTCCCGGCTCTTCCCCCGGATCAGGTCCGGGGGTTCGGCCGGGAATTCAGGGAAGGTGGGCGCGCGTTATCCCCGGCCTTGTCCGCCTCTTTCCTGGCGCGCCTATACTTATTCGCCTCTCACCCGGTTAAGGCGGCGGTCGCGACGCGTCACGGTCGGGGTGAGGGCGGTGTCCGGCGGGGCGGCCGCTTCAGCCTGGGGAAATCCCCGGGCTGGATGCGAGGCGGCGGTCTTTCCGGGGTGACCGAGGTCGAAATCCCGGCGAAGCGCGCCCAAACCCCGCAATGGCCCACCCCGGCGTGACCGGGGCCGGCTGAGCGGGGCGAAGCAAGCCGTACCCGCCGGGCTATACAGCAACCGTAAGGTATCGGCCCGTACTCACAGCACCGGGCGCGGGCGTTTCGTCCGGCTCTTGAACCTTCGCAATTGCGTTCGGCCGAACGGCCGCCCGCGCCGACCGTCTTCTCTCATCGCCTCGCGCAAGCTTTGCGGCGAGGGTTTCGGCGCAGGGGGCGTCTCAATTGCGCGCCGGCGTCCAGACCATCTCGAAACGCTCATAGACCACGTCGAGATCGTCGGAATACGTGAACCCTTCGCGCTCGGCCTCGCGGCGGTAGAAGGCGCGGTGGTCGGCCAGCCAGCGTTCGCGGGTGGCCTCGTACTCGCCTTCCTCGTAGGCGAACTCTTCGGTCACGGCGTGAACCGGCGCGATCTCCACCGACCGCGTGCGGATCACGCAGGCCGGCGCGCCCGAGCCGTCCAGGATCAGCGTCAGATCGCCGGGTCTCGGCCCGGTCGCATCGTCATACCAGCGCGCAAGGCTCGGCGTGGCGCGTTTGCGGCCAGCCAGCACGAAGCCCAGAAGCTCGTCCTGCAGCGCCGGGGAATCGCCGAAGGCGTCGACAAAGCGCGGGCAATCGGCCGTCTCGCCGGTCTCCGCCTGGAAGCGGGCCTAGAAGGCGGACTGTTCAGCGGTGAGGGCGGGCGCGACCTGCAGCACGCTCACGGCTCCTTGCCCCCGTCGATAATGCGCAGCTTCGGCGCGCCGCCTTCTTTGGGCCCGTCTTCGGCCCGGTCGCCGTCGACGATCTGAAGGCCGCGGCGGATCTTGCCGCTTTCTTCAAGCTCGCCCAGCGGATCGGTGGGTTCGGGCGTGTCTTCGGCGGGCAGATCGGCGTTGATGTCGCGGGTGTTCGCGCGCGGGGGCGGACCCTTGCGCTTGAAGCCCGAGCCCTTGGACTTGAACGAGGAGGCGCGGGAGAAGCCTTGCGGGGCCTTGCCCTTCGCCTTCTTCTCGATCTCCTTGAGCTTGGCGATCTGCAGCCGGGACAGCGCTTCGCCGTCATCGCCCAGCGTGGGGTCGGCGAAGGCCGACCCATAGGTGGACAGGCGCTGCTCGACCGAGGTCATGAACTCGGTCTCCCAGTCGGAAAGCTCGACGCGCGCGGCCTCGGCGGCGTCGGGATCGTCGGACTCGGCCCTGGCGATGGCGCGTTCGACCGCGGCCTTGGCCCGGCGGATGCGGGACATGGCCTTGCGGGTGGCTTTGTCGTCGACCTCGCGCGCCATCGCTCGGGGCGGCTTACTCGCCGACCGCGCCGAGATAGAGCTCGAGCAGGGCTTCCTGCTCCTCGCGCTCATGGCGGTCCTGCTTGCGGATGGAGATCACCTTGCGCAGCACCTTGGTGTCGTAGCCGAAGGATTTGGCCTCCGCGTAGACCTCCTTGATGTCCGCGGCGAGGCCCGCCTTTTCCTCTTCGAGGCGTTCGATGCGGGCGACGAACTGCTTGAGCTGTTCGCGGGCGGCCGCGCCGATGGCGTCGGATTCGTCTTTCTCGGGCGTCGCGGCGGCGGCGAAATCGGCCATGGAGGGGTCCTCTGTCCGGGGATTGGATGTCGGCCCCGATTATGCGGTCCGCGCGGTCCGGGGCAAGCGGGCGCGGCCGCGCCGGCGGGCGGTTTTTCACATGCCGGAGCTGCGTGCGATCACGTCGGCGACGGCCTCGGCGACCGCATCGCCGTGCCGGTAGTGCAGGTTATGACCCGCGCCCTCGATCAGCCTGAGCTCGCCTCGGGGCAAGGTCTCCGCGACAGGCCTGGCGTGACGGTCGGCGTAGACCACCGTGTCTTCGGGGCCGGCCAGCAGGATCACCGGCTGGTCGATCTCGCCGTAGCGGTCTTCCTGCTCTTCAAGGCTCTCGTTCACCCGCGCCATGTCGGCGGCGTTGTGCCGCCAGGGGCCGGGCCTGAGGATCAGCGGCAGATGGCTGCGCTCGATATAGTTTTCCGGCACGGGCTCGGGCTCGAACGCGCTTTCCGCGCCGTCCTGCAGGCGCTCGGGCCCGATCGCGGGCACAACGGCGCGGGTCATGATCGTGCCGATCACCGGCCAGGTGGAAAGCTCGTTATAGAAGGCCGGATCGCCCACGTTCGCCCGGACCGCAGGCGCGAGCAGCACCGCGCCCTGCGTCCGGTTCGGATGATCCATCATCAGGCGCAAGGTGATCGCTGCGCCCCAGCTGTGGCCCACCACCGTCGCGCGCTCGATCCCGATCTCAGTCAGGAAGGCGGCGATGAGATCGGCCTCGCGCTCGGGCGTCCAGTCCCCGCCGCCTTCGGGCCGTTCGCTCCAGCCGAGGCCCGGACGGTCGAGCCAGATCACGCGATAATCGGCGAGATCGTCGGCGAGCGCAGCCTGCGGGTCGTTGAGATTGGACGAGGCGCCGTGCAGAACCAGCACTTCGGGCGCGCCTTCGGGGCCGGTGATCTTGTGATGGAGCCGCACGCCCTGCACCGTGACGAAATCGCCCTCCGGCGGGAAGCGCTCGGCGATCTCCTCGACAGTTTCGCGGCCCGTGGCGCAGGCGCCGAGCAGCAGCAGAACCGGCGCGAGCAGCGCGATCAGGACGATCCAGCCCATTCTGCGGGTCACAACGCGCGGCCCGCGAGCTCGCGTTCGAGCCGGGCCGCGGCGGGCCGGGCGACCGGGTGGAAGGGATGGCGGGCGAGCGCTTCCTCATAGGCCTCGAGCGCAGCCTGCCGCGCGCTGGCGTTCTCGAGCGCCCGGCCCAGCAGCGCCCAGGCGTCGAACCGGTCGGGATCGAGGCTGACCGCCGTGTTCAGCGCTTCCAGCGCGAACTCCCAGTCGGCCTGGGCGGCGGCGAGCTCCGCGCTCTGCACCCAGCCTTCGGCGTAATCGGGTTCGAGCAGCCGCAGGTGCGCATAGGCGCGCGAGGCGGTGGCGCGGTCGCCGGCCTCGATCGCGGTCTCGGCGCGCTGCAGCAGAAGATCGGCCGTCGGACCGGCCTGCTGACGCCAGAGCGAGCGGACCTCGCTGGCGATCGCGTCGGCGCGCGCCTCGCTGGGCGCAGCGGCGAGATCTTCCAGCCGGAGGGCGAGCCGCGCTTGCGGGCTCACATAGTCGGTCGCGCCGGGCTCACTCCCCGCCCCGAGGGGCGGATCGAGCACGATCGGCGGCGTCGCGGCCAGAAGAAGCGCGGTGAGGATCATGAAGGGCAGGATAGGGCGCGGCCGTTAATGAGCAAGCGCGGCGTCTGCACGCCCCGCCTCAGACCGGCAGGCCGACGCCGCGCAGGACGGCGCGGGTCGTCTCCGCATCCTTGAACACCACGCCCAGAAAGCCTTCCCGGCGCGCCGCCTCGATGTTCTCCGCCCGGTCGTCCACGAAGACCGTCTCGCCCGGCGCTGTCGAGATGCGCTCGGCCGTGATCTGATAGATGCGCGGATCGGGCTTGATGAGCTTTTCGCGGCCCGAGACGACGGCGGTCTGAAACCGGGCGATCGCGGGGTAGGTGGCCTGGATGTGCGGCCATTTCTCTGCGGGCAGGTTGGTCAGCGCGAATTGCGGTACGCCGGCGCTTTCGAGGTCCTCGACCAGCGCCTCCATCCCGTCCACCCAGCCGTCGAACATGTCCGGCCAGCGCTCGTCCCAGGCGCGGATCAGATCGGCCTTGTCGGGATGGGCGGCGATCAGCGGTTTGCGGTTTTCCGCCATCGGCACGCCGGCGTCATGGCGGGAATGCCACGCCATAGTACAAACGCCGCCGAGGAAAGCCTCGACGGCGTCGTCGTCCGGTAGAAGCTCGCGATAGACGCGAGCCGGGTTCCAGTCCACCAGCGTGTGGCCGAGATCCCAGAGGACCGCGCGGGCCTGCGACGCCAAGGCTGGATTAGCCGGCGCGGGCCTTGAAGCGCGGGTCTTTCTTGTTGATCACGTAGACCCGGCCGCGGCGGCGCACGACCTGGCAGTCGCGGTGACGGTTCTTGAGAGACCGGATGGAGCTGCGCACTTTCATCGTCGTCGCCCTGCGATTTAAAAAGCCCCGTGCCGCAGCCCGGGGCGGAATTTCCAAGAGCGGGCGATCTACCGGGCCCGGCGGGCGCTGTCAACAAAGCCTAGCTGACATCGGACCGAAAAAATCCCGTCAAATCGCACTCCCTCACCGCTCCGGCGCGCGTTAGACTCCGCCGCGGGGCGGACAACCGAACGAGGCGGTGCATGATTTCGAGCTTTCTCAAGACGGCCGGACTTCTCGGCGCGATGACGCTGGCGGCGGGCTGTGCGAGCGCAGGTTTCCCGCCGGCGGCCGAGGCCGGAACCGGCGCCGGTTCCGCAGCCGAGACCGGCGCGACCCAGACCGATCCCGGGTTCGAACGCTGGCGGACGAATTTCCGGCAGGAGCTTCTGGACTCCGGAGCCGACCCCGAGATCGTCCGCTCCATGCTCGACGGGCTCACCCCCGATCCGGTGGTGCTCGAACGCGACGCCTACCAGCCCGAATTCGTCCGCCCCGTCTGGGAGTATCTGCAAGGCGCGGTCAGCGACGCCCGGGTCAGCAACGGCCGGCGCGCGCAATCGTCGGTGTCGGCTGAACTCGGCCGGATCGAAGAGCGCTACGGCGTGGACAAGGACATCCTGACCGGGATCTGGGGGCTGGAGAGCGCCTATGGCGAGATCATGGGCAATTTCGACATCGTCCGCTCGCTCGCCACGCTCGCCTGGGACGGACGGCGGCGGAACTTCGCCGAAAGCCAGCTCAAGGCGATCGCGACCATGATCGAGCGCGGCTACGCCACGCGCGACCAGCTCAAGGGCAGCTGGGCGGGCGCGATGGGCCAGACCCAGTTCATCCCCACCACCTATATCGAGCGCGCGGTCGATTTCGACGGCGACGGACGGCGCAATATCTGGGACAGCGAAGCCGACGCCCTGGCCTCGGCGGCGAATCTTCTCGCCGAAGCCGGCTGGGAGCGCGGCCAGCCCGTGGTCGAGGAAGTCCGCCTGCCGGAGAATTTCGACTACGAGGCCTGGTCCGAACGCACCCGCCGCAGCGTGTCGGACTGGTCGGACCGCGGGATCGAGGCCGCCGACGGTTCGTTCGACGGCGCGGAGGGCATCGAGGCGCGGATCCTGATGCCTGCAGGCGGCGCCGGGCCGGCCTTCATCGCCTATCCCAACTTCGACAAGATCCTCCGGTACAACAACTCCACCAGCTACGCGCTGGGCGTGAGCTATCTGGCCAAGGCGCTGGAAGGCTCCGGCGATCTGCCCGGCGGCTGGCCTGAAGCCAATCCCCCGCTCGGCCGGCTTCACGCCCGCGACCTTCAGGCCGCGCTGACCGCTCTGGGCTACGACACTCAGGGCATTGACGGCGTGGTGGGTCCCAACACCCGCGCCGCCCTGCAGCGCTTCCAGCAGGACAAGGGGCTCGAGGCCGACGGCTACGCCGGCGCTGAAGCCTACGAACAGGTGATCGGCGTGCCTCCGGCAGAGGAGGACTAAACCGGCCCTGGCGCCTCGTCGTCGCGGTCGAGCGCTCTGGCTGCGGCGGCGCGGATCCTGGGGTGGAATATCGCGAGGGCGAGGCCGGCCAGAGCGAGCGCCGCGTTCAGCGCGAAGGGCGCTGCCGGGGTGAGGGTCTGGTAGAGCCAGAGCCCGGTCACAGGTGCGATGAGGAAGCCCAGCCCCGCCGTTGCGGTGGTGATGCCCGCAGCCCGGCCCTGCTCGGCGGGCCCCACGGCCAGCGAAGCCCCGGCCGTGAATCCCGAGCGCGACAGACCAAACCCGAAACAGTTCACGATATAGCCGAACACGATCGTGCCGTAGCTGTCGGCGAAGACCATCTCGGCGTTGCCGAAGGCGACCATCAGCGCGCCGAACACCATCAGTACGCGCGGGCTGGTCTTCAGCGCCGGGATCACCACCAGCTGGGCGAAGATCAGCGCCGCCGCACCCGCGGTCAGCGCCACGCCTGCGAGCTGCAGGCCCTCGTCCGGGGTGAGGGCGAGCCGGTCCATGACGTAAAAGCTCAGCGCCTGAAGGCTGGCGGCCTGGCTCAGCCACATCACGCAGCCGAACACCACGAAGGCGGTCAGGCGCGGATCGAGCGCGAAGCGAAACTGGATGAAGGGATTGATCGGCCGGCCCTGCTGCTTGGGCGGGGTGTTCTCGGGCAGCAGCACGCGCACCGCGACCGCCCCGGCCGCGACCAGCGCGGCCACAGCCGCCATGAAGCCGGCGATGCCGATCCGCTCTGCGAAGGCGGCGGCGAGCGCGGGGCCGATCGTCGCGCCCAGCCCGAAGGCTGCGGTCAGCGCGGCCAGCGCCTGGGTGCGCTCTGACGGCGCGGTGCGGTCTGCGACATAGGCCTGGGCGGCGGGGTTCGTCGCGCTGCCCAGCCCGCCGAACAGGCATCGGGCCGCGGCCATGGCGAAGATCGCCGCCATGGGCGGCAGCCATCCCGCCTGCCCCGCCCAGGCGCCGGCGGCGAACATCAGGCAGGAGAAGGCGAAAGAGGCGAGCCCCAGCACGATCATCGGCCGGCGTCCGTAGCGGTCCGACAGCGCCCCCCAGACCGGGCTCATCAGAAGGAACATCAGGGCGGACAGCGTGTAGATCGCGCCGACCCAGACCTCGGCCACGTCAAGCTCTCGCGCCAGCGGCGGCAGGATCGCGAACAGCATGGAATTGCCGATCGAGGTCGCCATCAGGCACACGAACAGCAGCCGGAACGCCTGCCGGCGCTGCTGCGGTGTGGAGGGCGAGGACGGGTCGTAGGGCGGGGTCACGCCCCCAGACTTACGCCCGCCCGGCGGGTGCGTCCATGCGCAGGCGCGCAGGACGGATCTGCGCGCGGCGGCGCCGTCCTAGGCGAGCTCGATCTGGAGTTCGCGGCCGAGCGCCCGGGCTGCACGCCCCAGCGTGGCCAGTTCAACCTTGTCGTTGTCGGGATCGAGCAGCCGGTCGAGCTGGCTCCGGCTGGTCTCCATCCGGCGCGCCATCTCGACCTTGGTGACGCCCTGGCGCTTCATCTCTTCGGCGAGCTGCCAGGCCACGACGCGCTTGATCGCCGCCGCGCGGACCCCTTCATAAAGCCCTTCTTCGCGCAGGAAGGCGTCGAACCCCGACCCGATCGAGCCATCCTCGTCGCGGTCCTGATCGTCACTGCTCATCGCTTCAGATCCTTCATCCGGTTCCGGGCCTTTTCGATCTCCGCCTGCGGCGTCTTGCGGCTCTTCTTCACGAACGCGCTCAGAAGAACCATGCGGTCCCCGGCGACGCAGAACAGAACACGCGCGGTCCGGCCGCCTGAAAGCGAAGACCGAACCTCGCGGAGCCCCTCGCCGAGCGGTCGGCAGACCGGCATGCCGACCGGCCAGCCGAATTCGACCGTGGCGATGTCGATCCCGACCGTCCGCCTTTCTTCCTGATCGAGCTCGGTCTTCAACCATTCACGGACCGGCTCGGCGCCCGCAGCCGTCCTGTAGAACACCGCCTTGATCTGCTTGCGGGACGTCGCCAAGCCGCACCTCTAACTCGACGCCGAATGTACCGCAAAAGGTTCACGCGTTCAATCCGGCCGGGCCTTTCGTCGGGGCGCGGCGGCGCTCCGTTTCTTTCCGCGCTCCTAACGCGGCGCAAACCGGGCCTTAAGCATCCCGGGCCTATAACCGTCCCGAAATCGGACGGGCGAGGCGGCCCAGACGCGGGAGAAACCCGCGCGCGCCTCACCGGAACGTCCGCTCAGAACGGGTGTGGTGGGATGTTTCAGATTATCGGCCTGCTGGTGGTGTTCGGCATGGTGTTCGGCGGGTTCACGCTCGCCGGGGGCAAGTTCGACATCATCGTCGAGGCGCTGCCCTTCGAGCTGATGATGATCGGCGGGGCGGCGACGGGCGCGTTCCTGATCGGCAACGCCTTCGGCACGGTGATGCAGACGCTGAAGGATTTCGGCAAGCTGATCAGCGGCTCGAAGTGGAAGCAGCAGGATTATGTCGACCTGCTCACGCTGCTGTTCCAGCTGACCAAGACGATGAAGACCAAGGGCGTCATCGCGCTGGAAAGCCATATCGAGAAGCCGCACGAAAGCGCGATCTTCAACGCCTATCCGAAGATCATGAAGGACCATTTCGCGGTCGACTTCATCTGCGACACGCTGCGGATGATGACGATGAACCTGGAAGACCCTCACCAGGTCGAGGACGCGATGGAAAAGCAGCTCGAAAAGCACCATCACGAGGCGGCCCAGCCCGCCCATGCGCTTCAGACCATGGCTGACGGCCTGCCCGCGCTCGGGATCGTGGCCGCGGTGCTGGGGATCATCAAGACGATGGGCGCGATCGACGCCCCGCCGACTGTGCTGGGCAAGAAGATCGGCGGCGCGCTGGTCGGCACCTTCCTGGGCGTGTTCCTCGCCTACGGCATGGTCGGCCCGATCGCCGCGCGCCTCAACCAGATCTACGAAGAGGAAGCGATCTTCTACAAGATCATCCAGGCGGTGCTGGTCAGCCACCTGCACGGCAACGCCGCCCAGATCAGCGTGGAGATCGGCCGCGGCAGCGTGCCCTCGACCTTCCAGCCCAGCTTTGCCGAGCTCGAAGAAGCGGTCTCCAACGCGCCGGCCGCCGCCTAGACTGGACCTCGACCGAAACAGCCCCGGCGCCTCACGCGTTTGTTTATTCAAGCAACCGTGAGGCGCCTGTGTCTGTCCGCCTTCACATATCGAGCCTTCTCGCCGTCTCCGCCCTGGCGCTCGCCGCTTGCGGAGAGGCTGGCGACGACGACGCCGCCCGCGCCGCGCGTGAAGCCGGCGACGCCGCCCAGAGCGCAGGCGAAGCCATGCGCGAGGGCTGGGAGAGCGGCGACGACGAACGCGACGAGATCGCCGAGGAGACCGCCGAGGCGATGGACGCGGTCGCCGCTCAGGTGCGCTCTGAATGGGTCGAGCACCGCCATGACCGGCTCGACGCGCTGGAATCGGCCGGCGATCATGTCGGCGCGGCCGGCGCAGCGCTCGGCTCCGGCCTTGAAGCCGCGGCCGACGCCTATGCCCGCGCGGTGAGCGATGACGACGATCCGGCCGATTTCCGAGGCCGGGAACCCGATCTCGACGCCTTCGAACGCGACGTGCAGGTCAACGACCAGCCGCTCGACGGCTCGATCGAGGTGGAAGGCGAAACCGAGCTCGAAGGCGCGGGCGAGCCGATCGACCGCGACGACGGCGACCGGGAGTACGTGCCCAGCTTCGAGCTCGATATCGACGTCCACCCGTGCGCCGAGCACGATCACGACACCTGCGATCACACCGACGCCGAACACGCCCGCTGCACGCCTGAACGCGGCTGAGGCTTTACAGCGCGCCTCAGGCGGGCTCACTGAGCCGCCATGAGCGCGCCGACCCTCAAACGCCCCCATCCCGAGCTCGACTGGTCGGGTCCCGGCCCGGTCGCACGGGAGGCGGGCGATGTATATTTCTCCAACGATGACGGGCTCGAAGAAAGCCGCTCGGTGTTTCTCGCCGGGGCGGGTTTTCCTGCGCGTTTCAATGAAACGCCGACCGTCGTCGGCGAGCTGGGGTTCGGCACGGGACTCAATTTCCTCGCGCTCTGGGATCTGTTCCGGCGCACCGCCAGACCCGGCGCGAGGCTGCACTTCGTCTCCGTCGAAGGTTTTCCGCTGCGCCGTGAAGATGCCGCCAGGGCGCTCTCGGCGTTTCCCGAAATCGCGCCGCTGGCCGACGCGCTGATCGCAGCCTGGCCGAGCCCGCATCTGGGTCCGCACCGCCGCGTCTTCGAACACGGCCGGGTCACGCTCACGGTGTTTCACGACACGGTGGCGGCAGCGCTGGCGCAGATGGATTTCGCGGCGGACGCCTGGTTCCTGGACGGGTTCGCTCCAGCCAAAAACCCCGCCATGTGGTCGCCGGCCCTGTTCGCGGAAATCGCCCGATTATCAAGACCCGGCGCGCCGGCGGCGACCTTCACCGTAGCTGGCGCGGTCAGGCGCGGCCTCGCCGAGGCGGGGTTCGCCGTCGAGAAAAAGCCCGGCTTCGGACGCAAGCGCGAACGCCTCGAAGCGGTCTATCAAGGCGCGGCGGCGCCGCCACGCGTCACGCCCTTCCCACGCCCGCGCTCTGTATCAGGTCCGGTCGCCGTCATCGGCGGCGGCGTCGCTGCGGCGAGCCTCGTCGAAGCCTTCGCACGGCGCGGCGTGGTTCCTGACGTGTTCGCCGAAGGCGGCTGGGCGGCGGGCGCTTCGGGCGCGCCGCTGGGCCTGCTGACGCCGAGGCTCGAAGCCGCCGACCGGCCGCACAACCGCGCCCTGCTCGCTGCGTTCGACTTCGCGCGGACGCTGTATGATGGCCGGCCGGGCTTCACCGGCGGCGGCGTCTTGCGACTGAGCGAGGACAGGCCCGAGCGGCTGGCGCGGCTCGCCGAGGCGCTCGACGACCGGTTCAGCTGGACCGATCACGATGACGCAGAAACGGGAGCCGGGCCGGGCCTGTTCATGCAGGCGGCCGGACGTTTCGAACCCGCGCGGCTGATCGCCGATCTCGCCGGGCAGGTTCAGCCGCTCGATGCGCGCGTGTTCGCGCTCGACCCGGCTGGCGATGAAATCGTGCTGCGCGGGGCCGAAGGCCGGGCGCTCGGCGCCTATGCGGCCGTGCTGCTCGCAGGCGGCTGGCAGGGGGCAGCCCTCGCCAACGACCTGCCGATCGAAGCGACCGCGGGCCGGGTCGGCGTGTTCGAAGCTGCCGGCGCTCCACGGATACCGGTCGCCTGGGGCGGATACGCGGCGCCGCTGAGGCCTGGGCGCGCGCTGATCGGCGCGACCCATCGGCGTAGAGCCGATCCCGGGGCGCCCGACGCTGCCGAAGCGGCTTTGCGCAAACTCGCTGCGGCGCTGCCCGGCCTGAAGCTGGGTGTGATGGTCGACGGCTGGGGCGGGGTGAGGGCTGCAGCGCCTGACCGGTTGCCGATCGCAGGCCCCTTGCCGGGCGATCGCTTTTCTGAGGACTGGGCCGATCACGCCCGGGGCGGGCCGGCGCCGGAAGACGCGGAAGGGCCGAGCCGCGTGCTCGCCCTATCGGCCTTCGGGGCGCGCGGCTTCGCCCATGCGCCGCTGCTGGCCGAGGATGTGGTCTCCGCCCTCTTCGGCGAGCCCGCTGCGCTCGAGCGTTCCGGCGCCGAGGCGCTGCACCCGGCCCGCTTCGCCTTCCGCGCGCTGCGCCGAGGCTGAGCCCCGCCCGATCCGCAGAGCGAGCGCCGGACAGCCCGGCGCGCAGGTTTCCGCGACCAACCGGACCGGCGCGCCGGGCGCACCCGCCGCGATCGTCACCGGGCCTGTCTGAAGTTCCATCACCGCGCCGTCACGCGCCGGCCGCGCGTCCATGAGCAGCAAGGCGGCGGCGAGACAGAGCGTGAGCGTGGCGGCGATCAGGCCGGCGGAGTTCATCATTCAGGTCCGGGTCTCGGGGTTCGCCATCTAGATGCCGCACGGCGCCCGGTCGGATGCGGCCCGCGATTTGCGCCTTCAGTCCTGAAAGCGGCGCGACGTGGAGCGAAACGGGACAGATGGTGCTGGGCGAGGGCAGCGTGACGCATCAGACCGGCTGGTCGGGACCCGACCGCCGCAAGCGCTCGCGCCATGTCTGGTTCCTGAATTCCGCCTTCGACCGGATCGGTTTCGACACCGCGCTCGAACGCATCGCCTATCGTGACCCGAAAGCGCCCTTCGCCTTCGTGGTCACGCCGAATGTCGACCATCTCGTGCGGTTGCGCCGCGACAGCGTGCTCGCCCCGCTCTACGCCCAGGCCTGGCTGACCGTGTGCGACAGCCGGGTGCTGGAACTTCTGGCCTGGCTGTCGGGTGAGAGCGTCGACGTCACGCCGGGCTCGGACCTCACCGAAACGCTGTTCGAGACCGCCATCGACCGCGACGAGCCGGTCACCGTGATCGGCGCGGACGCGGCCGTGATCGAGGCGCTGAAGACCCGCTATCATCTGACGAACGTGCGCTGGCACGCGCCGCCCATGGGCCTGCGCAACAATCCCGAGGCGATCGCCGAATGCGCGGCCTTCGTGGCGGACAATCCGGCCCGTTTCGTCTTTCTGTGCGTGGGCTCGCCTCAGCAGGAGATGATCGCCGAGGCGTGCCTTGTTCGCGGCGACTGCACCGGGGTGGGACTGTGCGTCGGCGCGTCGCTCGATTTTCTCTCAGGCAAGGCCCGGCGGGCGCCGGTCTGGATGCGCCGGGCGCGGCTGGAATGGCTGCACCGGCTGGCCGAGGAGCCGCGGCGCATGTGGCGGCGTTATCTCGTCGAAGGTCCGAAGATCGGTCTACTCTGGCTGGAATGGCGCAAAGCGCGTGCCAAGCTCCGCCGCTTCGAACGCCAAATCGCGCGAGGGCTCTAATCGAACGGCGCTGCGCGGCAGCAGGCCGGCTCGCTTAATCGGTCGGATAAGAGAATGGTGGGCGCGACAAGATTCGAACTTGTGACCCCTACGATGTCAAGAAAGATGGGCAGAGCAAGTCGATGGAAACATCGACAATATATCAATTGGTTGGCTCTGCAACGAGTTGCAATGCGGCTTCTTTTGTGGGTGACTTAGCCCACAAATCGGGCGAGCTTTGGCAACGGCTGGCAATGGATTAGAGGTTCGCCGGCCTCGGCGGAAAGCGGACGAAGCGATTGCGGCAGGTCACCCTATTCCCACCCTATAAGCAGCCGGAGAATCTGGTAACGAATGCCGTGCTGGTGCTCCTGTCTCAGGTGTATCGCTTGGCTCCGGAGCTTTTCGCGGCTGTTCTCACCTCGCTAACGGAGACAGAGAGCCAAGTCGGCCCGCAATTCAATAATCAAATAAGGGTTTCAGGTGGTACGGGCATTCCAGACGCCCTAATCCATCAACCGCCATTCAAGTTGTACGTTGAAACCAAGCTGAATGACTACATCACCGAGGATCAAATACGAGCCCACGTCTCCTCGATCCGGCAGCATGAGCCACTGGTGCCGAGCACGGCGCTTCTCGGGCTGACGAAAGACGCCTTGGATGCAGAGCACGCTCAGCGACTATCAGCGATCTGTGAGAGCGGGGGAGTGCGGTTCGTTCAGAGCACTTTCGCAGAACTCGCCGAGCTGATCCGGAATAATTCGGCGGAGTTTCGAACGCAAATCAACGATATCGTTGACGAGTTTCACACGTTCCTCGTCGAGGCCGATCTTATTCCTATCTCAGAGAACCGACTTCTGGTGAATCCCTGCGGCACATCTTTCGAGCAGAATGAGCGTTGGAACATTTATCACGATCAGCCGGGGCGTTCGAAAAGCTTCTGCAAATACATCGGTATCTACAAGAACAAGTCAGTCAGATTGGTTGGACGAGTCCGCGGTGTAGTCGTCGTTGAATTTGAAGGTGACGATATTCGCATCCTTGAAAATTTTAGGCTTCCTTGGGAGCCCTTAAGCCCGGTGAACATCACCGCGGAATTTAAGGCCAGGATGTTCGGGATCGCAGATAGCTCCCCATTTTACAGCCTTCGAGACGAGGAGGTTCGCTTCTATCTCGTTGATAGGCTGGTGCCGACTGACTTTCGAAAGGTCTCCCCTCAAGGAATTATGGGGCACCGGTATTTTGTGCTTGATAGCAAAGACCCCAAGGAGCCGGCGGCGGTCCCTGAGCTATTTCTCAATGGCGAGCCAAGCATCGAGACGTTAGCGGACGCGCTAAGACAAAAAACGTGGACGTGACCTGTGAAGCCACCCTGTCTCGTCCGCTCCAGGAAGCGGGCTCCGGATCATTCCGCTCATTAGAACGTTGACAGAACGGTATCATATGATTTATATAATCGCCTCATATGGAGGGGAAGATGGTAGCCGTCGAAATCAACGAAGCGATTGTGAATCCCGTTACCGACCGGGACGAGGTTGCCACAATTGTGAAAGCTGTCGCACGCGTCATGGATGCATGGAAGCTTTCCAACGATGAAGCCGCTCAGCTATTTGATGTCGCGCCTGCTACGTGGGGGCGAATGAAGTCTGGAACGTTCAACGGTAATCTTGATCGTGACAAAGTTACTCGGGCTAGCCTCATCATAGGGACGTACAAGGCGCTGAGGCTTTTATTCAACGGCCCGCTTACATTCGGCTGGCCTACGCTGGCCAACCGCGGCGAACCGTACCAGGGCCGCAGGCCTGTCGATTACATGATCGAGGGCGGCATACCGGCAATGGCGAACGTCCGTCAGCATATCGATGCGCTCCGGGGTGGGGTTTAGTTTGCCTGAGTTGGCAATTCAAAATCCGCCCCGCGGGCTTCCGGAGCGTACGTTTACGGAAGAGTCGACCGTGAGGCTGATTTCAACAGCTCACATCGATGAGCCGGCGATGAGGCCCCTTGTTGACGACGAGGCGGAGCTCGAGATTTTGGAGCGGCTAGAGGGCCTCACCTCTCGTCGCCAAGACAGGGATATGCCTCTCCCCGCGGGGCTCCGGCGCTCAGAGCTTCTTACACCAGCTCACGGTTACGGCTCCACCTATGTGAACGCGGCCTTCTGCTACACTCGCCCAACCGGTAACCGCTTCAATGGGTCTGATCGTGGAGCATGGTATGCGGCGTGGGGCGTGGAAATGCAGGAAACCGCTCAGGCTGAAGTTAGCTGGCACCTAACCCGTGAGCTGGAAAACACAGGGGTTTTCGAGAACGTTACCGACTATCGGGAGCTAATCGCTGGTTTTACGAGTCGAATGATCGACCTAATGGGAGAGCGCGACTCAGCGGCACTGAGCCCAGACACCAATGCTGGCTACCTTGCAGGTCAGGAGCTCGCGGGAGAAGTGCTCCGCGCAGGCTATCCCGGGATATTGTACCCATCGGTGCGCCATCCTGAGGGACAGTGTTTAGTCGCCCTCAGGCCTCACATCGTTCAGAATATCCGGCAGGGTCATACGTTCAGGTTCACCTGGAGTGGAGGCCCGACACCTGAAATTGTTCGAGTTTAAATCGGCCTTCAGAGCTTATTCGTCTCGAAGCGATGATCTGCCACCGGGAATGTGCCGATAAAGCGTTGCTGGCGAGACGCCCAGCCGCGCGGCGACCTGAGCTACACTTATTGTCTCATTCGCGAGAAGTGTAGTTGCGATGGACAGGTCATCCTGGCCCAACGCCCTTGGTCGACCGCCGATGCGTCCATTTGCTCGCGCGGCTGATAGCCCGGCCATGGTTCGCTCCCGGATCATCGACCGCTCGAACTCGGCCAGAGCGCCGAAGATGTGAAATATAAGGCGTCCGCCGGGCGTGGTCGTGTCGATGCTCTCGGTGATGCTCTTGAATCCGACACCTACCTCGTCCAGACGCTCGACCGTTTCGATGAGCTGCTTGAGCGAACGGGCAAGGCGGTCGAGCTTCCACACCACGAGCGTGTCACCCTTGCGCATATATTCGAGGGCAGCGGCGAGCTGAGGTCGATCCCGTTGCGCGCCGGAAGCCGTCTCCTCGAATATCCGCTCGCAGCCGGCCTCTTTCAGTGCAACCCGTTGCAACTCGGCGTCCTGCTCCTGAGTGGAGACCCGCGCGTAACCAACCAGCATCATCCTGCCCCTTTCTCTCAAAAACGCTGCTCGCAGTATAAACGAGAGGTATCGTTACGAGAAAGGGTTTTGAGAGAAATATTTCGAGACTTTCGGATCACCGCGGCCAAGCGTGGCGATCTCGCAAAAACGAACGTTTTTAGGATAATCCTCCGACTGGCTATTCCGATGAGGTCAGCCCACATCGGAAGCGCAGAAAGCCGGAGACGATATTTTATGGCTGGAAACTATAAGACGGGACGGGGGTGTAAGGTGCTAGTAATTTTAGCGTACGCGGGAGATCGAGTAGCTTTTCTGCAAAGCTAAAATCGTAATGGGGATCGCATGAGGCGCAGAAGCCCGCTCCACCTTTCTCCAGTTGGTTTCGTTGTCGTAATTTTCTGGATGATGGTCCTCTTTTAGCGACCTGAGCCAGACCGCGACATTTATGGCCGGAAGATTTTATTTCGAGCGCCGCCTCAGCGCTGTTAAATTTCGGTCCGTTAGATCGATTCTGCAGTAAGGCGTTGATCTTTCGTCTTTTTCGACCGTGGCCGCGTAAACGCTTCGATAAGGTGGTGCCGATACCTGTTGTGCGGCCTATGACAATTCCTGCCCATGCGCGCTTCTCGATATAAACAAGTTTAACAAGGGTTAAAAATGAACCGGGTTCTCCATATTCACGGCGACAATATTGTAGAGTGCGAGCGGACCCTTTCTCTTATTGAAATGGCGCTTGCGCGCGATTTTGTTTCTACAAATGGCCCGTTCGGCTCCATCACCTGTCCGATGTTTGAAATAGAAACAACCCGGGAGAGGATGCAGCTGGTGATGTTCCCGGGTTTTGGCCGTTGGGACCACAACATATTGGATTCGATTATAGAGCGTGGTGGCCTGTTGCGAGAAGCCGCGGATGTAATTGTTACAGCAGTGGAAGATGGTGAGGAGCATTTACTCTTTGCCATCGAATTCTGTGGGGCTCTTCCCGCAGGAAACCAGGCCTGGCAGCGCAGTGGGAGGGCCTATTCATTCGCCGCAGCGGCCATTCCCTACCTCTATATTTCTGAGTTGGGTGGATATGAACTCGATAGGAATCGAACTCGTAAGGCTCCGCGGATGCCCAATCCGGCGGTGCCCTTCAGCTACCTTTCCTATTCGATCAAAGCTGGTACGCCCGTCTTCCCTATTTTTGTTACCGCGCCCGGTGCGGATTCGAATTCCCGGGAGATTTTCGAGACTGCGTTTGCTGATCAGGAGCTGCTTGATTTTACAAGGCAATTGGTTCGCGGCGAAGACGCCCAGGAGACCTATGAGGTGCTGAAGAAGCGGGTGGCTTCTTTCGTTAGTATCCGGTCCAAATCGGCGAGGCGGGGCGAAACTCTTACAGCGGAGCAATGGGAAGAGCTTTTCCGGCACGTCAACGACGGGGGTTCACTGACCGACTACATTATCGAGAAGGCCCCCCTTCCATGGTCGAAGACCGCCTATATCGAAGCTCTCACCAACAGAGCAAAAGAAGTGATGGACCTGGGGAAGGAATATGGAATCGGCCTGACGTCCAAAAATCTCCCGATGTGTCTGATCCCCGCCAAAGATCGCGCGCGCTTTGCCGCCGCTATTAGTGAAAAATATAAGGGATTATCACAGGATTTTCGTGATTGGCTCTCCAATGAGTCGACCCTCGCCATATGCTGGATCATGGGATTCAAGCCGCGTGGAGATGATGCTCGACCTGATCGCGGGCTTCCGCCGCTCACGAGAATGTTAGTGGGAGAGGATGTGGACCTCCTGTCGTTCGTCTACGGGCCAGCGCCGAAAAGTACCTGGAAGGACTTGGAGGAAAAGCCTGGTGATCTGGCCGAGAGGAACGGGCTGTGGGAAGCGATTTTAGACGCTAGCTCTGGCTTGCTGGTCGATTCGGCAACTGACAGCGCTGAAACGCGTGCCTATTTGCGGTCTCATTGGGAGAAGCAAATTGCGACGGTAACCATCAACAGCTTTTGTGTGACGCCTGAGCCCCGAAGAGTTGGTGAGAACGACGTAGACACCGCCCTGCACCTTGCGCTCTCTCGTCTCGCCGGCCCTGATGTTTTCGAAGGGATGTGCAACCCACCTGGCGGCGATTGGAGTGGCGTTTCCATCCTGGGCGGAGATCGATCAGTCGAATATCGTTGGCTATCTCTTCCTCGCGTTAGCGGGGCTAACATGAAGCGCCCTGATCATGTGTTCCAAATTTTTGGAGTTGAGAGTAGGCCGATAATTCTCTCAATTGAATCAAAAGAATCTCAATCCGGAGTTGAAGAAAATATCGGGCCCAGGTTAATTGCGTATATAAAATATCTGATGGCTTCTCCACCAAGTATCAGTCGTGAGGGTGCGGCGGGTTGGCAGCACACCAATAAAAGCATAAACCCGTCGGAGTATACATTTGCCTCAGCGGATGCCTTCATCTCGCGAGACGATATCTATAAGCCGGTTATTGAAAAATCGACCAAAACAGACTTAACGTTTCTAGTGTGCTTCGCGGAGCGCGATTCCTGCATCATTAGCATCGAGCATCACTCAAAATTGGGTGAGCGTATCGCGAATCACATATCGAAGAACTTTAAGGCCAATAAAATCCTTTCGATCAGAGTAATGAGTGGTAATTGATGTAAAGCGCCTCTTCGACCCGCTCGATCGGGCCGCTCAAGACTTTTCTGACAGCAGAATTTCCACTGCCGAGATAAAGCCTCTCCTTAAAAATCTCGGAGGGAACATTGTACGTGAAATCTGCTTCGCCGCGCTTTCCATCAAAAGAAAGTGCCCATTTTACGCCCAGCGTGTTAAGGCGGTCCAGTTCGGCAAATAGGTCGTCGAGGTTAAGCGTCTCCGAGTACCTTTGTTTAGTTCCGGCATAGGGTGGGTCTAGATATACAAAGTCTCCTGCTGTCGCGGCATCGAGAAGCGCTCGATAGTCACAATTCTCGAATTCGACACCACTTAAATAGGGCCTCCAGCGGCGGATGATCGAGTCGAACTTCTCGGGGATCATACCTCTTCGTGAGAGGTGAAAGGAGTTGTTAAACTCGCCGCTATCATTAAATCGGACTATTCCGTTGACACAGGTTCTCATTAAGAAATTGAGGTCGAACGGGTTGGGGTCTTTATTGAATCTACGGCGAACCTCGTAAAAAGTAACCGGTATTCCATTCCCGCGCGTCATCGTAGAAAGATCGATACCATCGAGCTCTTTGCTTAGCGCCATCCAATGAGATCGGTAGTGGGAGGATAGCTCCTGCGGGTTGTCTCGGATCAGCCGCCAAAGTTCTACGAGTGGCCGGTATACATCGCCCCCCACAGCACCGGGATGCCCTGCGAGAAACATCAGCGCCCCGCCTCCCAGGAAGGGCTCAAAATACCGGTTATATGGGGGAATAATGCGAGCGATTTGTGTTGCTTGAGACCGCTTGCTCCCAGTCCATTTAATCAAAGATGGAACTGAGCGATCCGTCCTGGCTGTAAACACTAATGGGCCCCCTACACCAACCTAGCTTCTGCGCCTTCTAGGCGCCGATTCGCCAGTTCGAAATATTCTTCATCAGTTTCAAAGCCAAGAAAGTCGCAACCATGATCTTTCGCCGCAATGCACTCTGTCCCCGAACCGCAAAACGGCACGAGAACGGATGAGCCTTGAGGCGCTGAGATCATTAGCATCCTCCCGATGAGGGCAAGAGGCTTCTGTGTGGGGTGCTTTCCTAGCGCTATCTCGGACCGAAGCTTGTTGTTGGGAACATCCCAAACCGTTCGCATTTGCTTGCCAGCTTCTTTCATGAGGTCATTCTTAGCAGAAAAGCTTTTCGAGCCTTCGTAATCAAAGTAGTACTTTCTGTTCTTTGCGCCACCAGTGTGAGCCCAGAGGATAGTTTCATGGCTTGCTGTCAGTCGTCGGCCAGACAAGTTGGGAAAGCTATTTCGTTTATACCAAACGACCTCGTTAATAATTTCGACTTCAATCATCTG
This sequence comes from Oceanicaulis sp., assembly GCA_040112665.1. Taxonomy (NCBI): domain Bacteria; kingdom Pseudomonadati; phylum Pseudomonadota; class Alphaproteobacteria; order Maricaulales; family Maricaulaceae; genus Oceanicaulis; species Oceanicaulis sp. The sequence continues at coordinate 1,428,680 of CP157796.1, forward strand.
AAGTGCGAAATTGATGACGCCGATATTGTGATAAGTGCCGTGTATCCATATTGAGCCGGTCGGTTTAGTGAGGCGCTTTACCTCAGTGAGCCAAGCAATCGAAAATTCGAGATATTCTCCCAGAGACATACTGTCCCATTCAGCCATGACCTTCGACCACGCACCGCCAAAGCCCGGTAATTTTGCCGATTGATCCCACGACCAATTTCCGCCCTTGCTCAAGTTGTAAGGGGGGTCGGCAATCGTAAGGTCAAAAGAATCGTCAGGGATTTTTCTCATATGCTCGATGCAATCGCCGAGTATGATCCGATTCAGCTCAACAGTCATTTTGGATTATTCTTCCTCTGCCTGACGCTCTTCAACAAGCGACTAAGTCCTGGGCTAGGTGGGCGCCAGGAGCGAAAAAGTCACGCTAAGTTCATTCGCGTAAATATCGAGAATCACCCTGATAGGCGACCCAGTGTGGAGCATGATCCTCTGCGCGGCACCGATACAATGCGGTACCCGCAAGAGGAATATTCGATTGGCTGCACGCTTTCCGTAGCCACGATGCAAAGTCAGGCTCTGAAGTTGATTGCGCTGGAAGCGGTAGCTGCCATGAGCTTCGATCGGCGAGTGTCAGTGAGCCGGCCCGTTCAACCTGCTGATGATGCCGTCGGTGAATTGCCATGTGGCACGTAAAACAGACTGCCAAGAGCGAAAAAGGGCGTAATAGTTTTCGCTATGAAAGCCAATCCGCTTTACCGCTTCGCGCACGTCGCATCGGGTCGGGGTGGGAATGACGCCTTCCTTGCGTAACAGGCGGACCACACGGCTCTTTAGCTCACGCTCAGCCGGTGTGAACCCGTTGTAAGGCCGTGACGCTAAATATCGCGCCTTCGGCAGGCGGAAGCCGACAAGGGAGGAAAGATCAAATCCCGAGGGCCTAAGGCGCGCGCTCCAGCGATTGCAAATTTCAAAGAGCCGAGCGCAATCCCGGCTCGCGTCGGTATCTGGTAGCTTCGCGTTCACTCGAAATCCTCTCACTATTCTCACTCCCGAGGGTCCGGTTGCAACGGGTTGCAACGGAAGAAGCGGGCTTTCTGGCTCTGTGTTGGGCGCGTGCCTCGTTGCAACCGGTTGCAACTCGGGTTAGTCCCTTCTGGTGCGCTGCCGCTTCCTCACCTTCAAAGGACGGTCGTTCGGGGCCTCGATTTTTGGCTTTGGCTTGAGCGAAAAACCCTCCATGGCGGCACGAACGTGGGCATCCTGAGCCAGTGTGTAGAATTTCGCCGTCACCCGGCTTCCAGGGCTATGACCAAGAATCTTCTGGAGTACGAACGGCGGGATGCCTGCCGCGGCACGCCAGGTGGCGAAGCTACGCCGAAGGACCTGGGCGGTGATGACGAACGGCTCGCCATTTCGCGAGAGCTTCTGCCTGGCTGATGCGCGTGCAAGGGTCTTCTTGAGCGCCGTGTAGGGCTCTCCCGTCTTGGGGCTCGGAAAGACCCACTCATGCGTCTTCGGGAGCTTGCGCAGCGTCGCGAGCGTCTCGGTGGGCAGGGGGATCGCGCGCTTGCTCTGAGCGGTCTTCAGCTTGCGCTTTTGATGCGGAGTCACGAGCGCAATCCCTTTGATCTCGTCGACGTCGATCCAGCGTAGCTGTGCAGCCTCGCTCCAGCGGCAGCCCGTGGTTGCGATGAAGAGCGCGAGGGAGCGGGCTGGCTCGCGCAGACTATCGAGCACCGCCACGACTTCCTCAGGCGTCGCCACGACCTTCTCCTCGCTGTCGGCGGGCACGCTGTCGCACGTCGGCGGCGGTCCGATGAGCCCGCGTTCATGTCCCCATCGCAGGGCCTGGCCCAGGGTTGCGATTTCGCTGTTGATTGAACGCGCCTTGCGGCCCTGCCGTAGCCGGTGGGACTGATACTCTTCGAGGTCCCAGGGTTTCAGCGTCTTCGCCGCCCTTGCCCCCAGGAAAGCGAGCACGGGCTTGAGCTGATAGATGTTGGTGACGACTGTGGATCGACGCTTCTTTCCAAGCTCCACCCGGCTCTCCTGATAATCGAGCCAATCAGCGACCAGCTCGCTCAGCGTCAGGTCGACATATTCTGGCGTCAGCTCGCCGAAGCCGCCCCGGGCCTGTATTTCTCTGAGGATCACGCGGGCTCGGGCCTCGGCGTCCTTGCGGCTATCGGCGAGCACGCGCTTACGCTTCCCGCTCCGAGTGAGGAGAGGCGGGATGTCGATGTGCCACTGGCCGGTCGCTTTGCCCGACTTCCTGTAGGGGCGCACCGTCAGCGGGCCGAGCTTGAACGTCTCTGCCTGCGTCATTGGCTCGCGAGCAATCTCGACAGTCTGGAATCAAGGTCTGTCTCGCCCCGGGATGGCTCTCGAGACTGCGGCGGTGAGCTAGAGGGCGTCGCCGGTCCGTTTGCATTAGCCGGCGGGGGCGGGGAGCCGGACCGCTTGCGCTTGATGTAGGCGAGAGCGTCTTCTCGAAGGAAGAGCAACTTTTTGCCCACTCGCGAGGCGGGCAGCTCTCGCCGCGGTATCCGGCGAGCGTGATCCACGCTGCATCGCAGGAGCGCGGCGAGCTGCTCAATGTCTAGAACATCCATATTTGCGGTAGAAGCAATCTGACTCTTCGCGGCGGCCTTCATGATACTCGTGGCTATCGGCATGCCTAATCGTCCCGCCGAAGTGAGAGGTGCTCTTCAGGGTGCTGAACGTGCGCCTGAAGTTCCCAGAGGACATCGCTTGGCGACCTATGCGGCTGGGCTGCGGGCGAGCCTGCGTGATGTTCGTCACGGATTCGTTGGACCGTTCTCAGCGAGACGTCGTGTCGCTTTGCAATCGCCCGCAGAGACTCACGGCCATGATTCAGCGCCTCGCGGATTCCATCGCGCGTTGCGTCAGGCAAGTGCACGCGCGCGGATGGCTTGCCCTCAAGCTTCGCCGCATCCTCCGCGGCCTTGATCCGCTCTCGGCGAATGGACCGATAGAGCGCCGCGACATTTTCAAAATCGCGCGAGAGGAAGCGCCCGCCATTGCTGCCTGCTATGAGGGGGCGGGCGCCAGGCTCTCCCCCGAAAAGCTCACTCCCTTCCCGGACAATCTCAATCGATAGGCCGTGCACCAGAATTTGAGATACGCGTTCCGCGAAGGCTTCGAGCGAGGTCCCGAGCTCATAGGCAGAATAGGCGAGAATGCGACCGCTTTCATGCCTGTAGGCGAGAGTCTCGACAGCTTCGCTCACGAAGCCATCCCATCGCGAATCGTTGGGCTTTTCTTCCTCCACAAGAAAGAAATCCGGCGGCGCGGAAGCGCCCGCGGCACGAAACAATGCGTCGTGTTTCTGCTGTTGCTCAGACTGGGTTTTCGACCAGCGGGCTAATCCCACGGTGATCATAGCTGCTCCTCAGGCTTGAAATAAGTGACTCCTGATAATACCAATCGTCACCCAGAACGCAAGACAGCGCATCATATAAGGATAGATAAAGATGAGCACTTTTCGGCCATGGCCTACGACCTTTGAACGGATTTCCCACCCCGCATCCGAGCGCGAAGCTCAGCGGGAAGTCCGGGTAGCGGAGGTCAAGCGCGCGCACATGCTAGAAGCCCTCGCCTCCTTCTCGCTTTGGAAGAGCGAGCGACAGGAGCGCGCCGCGATTCGACACTACGTGATGTCCGCCAGCGTGAAGTTGGCGCACGTCTCGCGGCTGTGGAATAAGGAGCTAGGCGAGGGGGCTCTTAACGCTTTGCAACTGGTTGCAATGTCGAAGCGAATAAGGATGAACGAGCCAACTCTGGAGCCGTCGTTCATCGCGAGAAAGGAAAAGCCGCGGGGCGGATATCGCCGAGTGTGCGACTTCTCGCGCGAGGCTCGGGTGAAGCAGCGGGTGGCTCAGGATGTACTCTTCGCTTCGCGGCGGTGGCGCGATCATCAATACGCACTGAACGGCGGTCCAATTGCGGCTCGAAAGGACCTTCGTCGCGCAATGGCCCGTCCGGACCTCAAGTACGCCATAGTCGCGGACATTCAGGATTTCTATGGCAGCGTAAACCAGGGCGCTGCCATGGAGATGTCCCTGCTCCCTGAGCAGGTGGCAAAAACGGTGCTGCTACCGCGCAGCTATCGTTTCGTGGGAGAGGAAGCCCACCGGAGCGACTCGCTCTCTACCTCCTCTCTCGGTCAACTCGGCCTACTTGCCTCAGGCGATTGGACCGGTCTTCTGCAAGGCTCGGCTATTTCCCCGTACCTCGCTGAGGTCGTCATCTCCGACCTCCGTGACCTGGTTGAGCGCGTAGCGGGAAATGTACCGTTCTTCTGCTCCTATTCTGACGATCACCTGATGCTGTCAGAAAGTGAGGACAGGGCGGTTAGCCTGTTGAGAGCCCTTGAGGATGTGCTCGCTTCACATCCTGCCGGACCTTTCCGCCTGAGGGGTAGGCCTCGCATAGTTAGCCTCGAAGAGGGCTTCGAATTCCTGGGATGCCATTTCAGCCGTAGAGGCGCCCATGTCTCCGTCGAGCGGCTGGAGGATCAGGAGGACTGGTTCTTTTGCCGGCTGCTAAGCGAGGCAGACGAGGCTTTCGATGGAGAAGTTACGCATGGGACGAAGGTGCCGAACATGCTCGCCGGAGCTGAGGGTGCTTTCCCGGATGCTCCCAGATTCCTTGCGCGCCTGGCTGAGATGCGGCGCATCCTGAACGTCCCCAGGTGATCCGATTCACGAGCAGCGATGGCAACGCTTGGCAACGTTCACATGCGTTCCAAGCTGCCGTCGCTGCGGCGCTTCAAGGAAAGCTATCTATTTCAATGGGGTATGATGGTGGGCGCGACAAGATTCGAACTTGTGACCCCTACGATGTCAACGTAGTGCTCTGACCAACTGAGCTACGCGCCCGTCCCGAGGGGAGGCGGCGATATACCGCCGCCGGCCTGACCGCGCAAGAGCGCAGGTGCAGGCGACGCGATTACTCGACCCGACGCGCCCGGCGGGCGGCCCCGCGGCCGTCGACCTGCAGCATGTAACTGCCCAGCGCGGCGCGCCGGATGATCACCGTGCTGTCGTCGCGCACGAACAGGCGGTTACGGTCCACGCCTTCGAGCAGCTCCCAGACCTGACCGTTGGCCAGGTAGAAGCGCTGGGTGTCGTAGCCCACAGTCCGCACACGGTCGACTGCGACCTCGACCGCGTCGACCTGTCCGTCCCCGCCGCGTTCGAGAACCGTCACACCGCCGGCGTCCGCGCTCCCGGTTTCCCCGGCGGACAGCCCTGCGTGATCGGCGCCGTCCCGGCTGAACAGGGAGGACAGCGCGCCGACGCTGGGCAGGGAGAAGCCGAAACTGTCGCGCTCGACCGCCTCGATCTCGGCGCGGTCGACGACCACCAGGCTCTCGCGCCTCTGATCGAGCGCGGCGACCGCCTGGTCGAAGCAGGCGAGCCGCGCGTCCGGTGCGGCGATGTCGCGGCACGCGAACAGCGGATCGAGCCCGGCCGCGCCCGGCGGTTCGGCCTGCGCCGACGCCGGTCCGGCCGCCGCGGCGGCCATGAGTGCGACGAAGGTCGTAAAAGCGGCCGGTGAACGTCCATCACGCATGTTGTCTCTCCCCTTGCAGGGCTCACTATGAGCCCGCGCAGGAGGAAGAGGCAAGCGGGCCGGTCAGGCTGCGGCGGTCACCCGCGCCACCTCGTCGACGAGGTCGCGCAGATGAAAGGGCTTGGACAGCACCTTGGCGTCCTTGGGCGCGCCGCTGCCCGCGTTCAGCGCGACGGCGGCGAAGCCGGTGATGAACATGATCTTCAGGGCCGGATCCACCTCGGCGGCGCGGCGCGCCAGCTCGATGCCGTCCACGCCCGGCATGACGATGTCGGTCAAAAGCAGGTCGTAGCCGCCGGGCGTGTCGCCCAGCCGGTCCAGGCCGTCTTCGCCGTCGGCCACGGAGATCACGTCGTGCCCGGCGCGCGACAGCGCCTTGGCGAGAAAGTCGCGCATCGAGTCGTCGTCTTCTGCGAGAAGAATGCGGGCCATGCCGGCCTCCCCCTTTTTCGTTCCACCACGATGGGACCATGACACAGGACGGTAAAGGTCCGCTGAACGCTCCGCGCGGCGAAGCGTTCATCTGCACCCTGTCGCAGCGAGACGAGTCGTCGCGTCCGCGCCGGCCCTGTTGACCCCCGTTCTTTCAGCGAGAAGATAAGCGCCATGGACCCACTTACGCGCCTTGAAGATCCTGAAGCCGAGCCGCCCGTCGCGGTGGACGCGCCGGCGGTGCGCACGACGCCGTTCGTCTTCGCCTCGCCCCATTCGGGACGCGCGTACACCGAAGAGCTCACCCGCCAGACGCCGGTCCGCCTGCCGATCCTGCGGCGATCCGAGGACGCTTATGTCGATCGACTGTTCGCGTCCGCGCCGCGGCACGGCGCGCCTTTCGTCAGGGCGAATTTTCCGCGCGTTTTCGTCGATCCCAACCGCGGCCCGGAAGAGCTCGACCCCGACATGTTCGAGCCGCGCGCGCGTCTCTCCGGCGAGGCGAGTTCGCGCGCGGCGGCGGGGCTCGGCGTCGTGCCCCGCCTGGCCGCCGACGGGCGCGCGCTTTATCCCGGACGGATCGCGCTTGAAGAGGCGCGCCGCCGCATTGAGCGATATTACGCGCCGTATCACGCCGCGCTGCGACGTGAGATCGATCGGGCCGCGACGCTGTTCGGCGAGGCGGTCGTGATCGACTGCCATTCCATGCCCTCGGCCAGCGCGCGCGGCGCTGACGTGGTGCTGGGCGACCGTTACGGCGCATCATGCTCGCGGGCCCTGGTGGCTCGGGCGGAGGCGGCGTTCCGCGACATCGGCTTTGCGGTCGTGCGTAATCGTCCGTATGCGGGCGGCTATACGACCGAGCATTACGGCCGGCCCTCGCGCGGGGTCCAGGCTTTACAGATTGAAATAAACCGTGGATTGTATATGGACGAACTCGCCGTCAGTCCGAGCCGCGGTCTTGCGTCGCTCTCCGCCGCCCTCGACGTCTGGATGGGCCGGATGGTTTTGGAGTCGCCTGCGAGCCGAATCGCGGCTGAATAGCAGTATTCCTGCCTGGTGCAATCTCAGGCGTGTTTTCGCGCTGTGCAAATGTCTGTACAAACCAAACCGGACAGGGTTGTCATCAATTCTTCGCAATGCCGTCCGGGGGCGACTTGCGGGGCGAGGGTTTAGACATGACGAATGAAATTGATCATCACGTGGGAAAGCGGATCCGCCGGCGGCGGCGCTTGCTGGGCCTCACCCAGCAGCAGCTGGCTGAAGCCGTCGGCATTCGTTTCCAACAAGTTCAGAAGTATGAAAGCGGCGCGAACAGGGTGAGCGCCAGCCGCCTGTTCGAGATCGCCGAGGCGCTCGACGTGCCGGTGCAATATTTCTACGAGGGTCTTCAGGGCACCGGCGAGCCGGTCGTCCCTCAAAGCGAGCAGATCGCTGCGGACATTCTTTCGCAGAAAGAAACGCTCGACCTGGTACGCGCCTATTACAAGCTCAACGAACGGCCGCGCCGCCGCCTGCTCGAGCTTGCGCGCGCGCTCGACCCTGCGCCGCGTGACGACGACGCGGCGTGACGCCGGACGCTCGTACGCACACTGACGATGAAGCCGATCTGACGTTCGCGCGGCGTCTCGCCGACGCCGCGCGGCCGATCGCGCTCGCGCACTTCCGATCCGCATCGACCGCCGTCGACGCCAAGCCCGGCGCGGATTTCGATCCCGTGACCGAGGCTGATCGCGGCGTCGAAGCGGCGCTGAGAGACCTCATCGCGCGGGAGCGTCCCGGCGACGCCGTACTCGGCGAGGAGGCCGGCGCCACCGCCGGGCGGTCGGGCCGGACCTGGGTGCTCGACCCGATCGACGGCACGCGCGCCTTCATCGCCGGCCTTCCCACCTGGACCGTGCTCATCGCCCTCAGCGACCAGGGCGGCCCGCGCCTGTCGGTGATCGACCAGCCCTTCACCGGCGAGCGCTTCACCGGGTTGACCGCAGGCGGCGCCTGGCTTGAGACCGGCGAAGGCCGCCGCAAGCTGGCGACGCGCGGATGCACTGCGCTTTCGGGCGCGATCATCAGCACGACCGACCCGTATCTTTTCACCGGCGCCGAGGCGGATGCGTTCGAGACGATCCGCAAGCGGAGCAAGCTCGCCCGCTACGGGCTCGACGCCTACGCTTACGCCGCTTTGGCGATGGGCGGGGTCGATCTGGTGGTCGAAAGCGGGCTCAAATCCTGGGACGTCGCCGCGCTCATGCCGGTGGTCCACGGCGCGGGCGGCGTGGTCACAGGCTGGCGGGGCGAGCCGTGCCATGAGGGCGGACGGGTCGTCGCGGCGGCGACCGAAGCGCTGCACGCTGAAGCGCTGGAAATCCTCGCGGCGGTCTAGCGCGAAACTTCCAGCAGGGCGGCGACGGGCGGCCGGCCGAACCGGACCGCGACCGCGCCGCGATAGATGCGGTCTCCGGGACGGACCATCACGCTTTCGCCGTATACGGACTCGATCGGCGCTTCGGCGCCGTCTTCACCGATCAGCACCGCATCCGGCGCCGGACCGTCGAAGTCGAACCGCACCGCGTCCATGCGCGGCATGACCAGCGCGCGCAATCCCATCAGAGACCGCATCGCCCGGCGCGACTGTTCGAGCGCCGCCTCGATCTCGGCGAGCGTGTACTCGGTCTTCGCCGCGCCGGGCAGAGTGAGGGTCATCGACACGGCCACCCCGCCCTGAGGCGCGTCGGTGATGAGGACCGCGCCGCGCTCGAACGCCTCGCGGTCCGGCGGCGTCATCAGGCCGCCCTGGTCCGGGGTGACCGGCTGCGGCCCGTCGCCGGCGTCGACCCAGTACGACCAGGATCCCCGGTCTTCGGGCTGGGTCCGGGTTGTGATGCTGTAGCCCAGCTCGAACGCGTCACGCTCGTCCTCGGGCAGGTCGAGATAGTCCGTCCAGAACGGAAACACCGTCTCGAGCGGGACCGACCGGGCTTCGGGCGGCGGACCTGCCGATTGCAGGGCGAGGGCGAGTGCGAGCGCGGCGATCATCGGTCTTCGCCGTCTTCTTCGATCACGCTTTCCGCGCCCGGCGCGGCCTCGGCGCTTTCAGGTTTGATGAAGCGCAGGGTCATCCGGTCGCTTTCGCCGATCGCGTCATAGGGCGCGCGATCGAAATCGGGATCGGCCGGCGCGCCGAAATCGGACGTCCGGCTGACCGGCGGCAGCGTCCACACGCCGAAGGGGTGGTCGGCGGTGTCGGCCGGGTTGGCGTTGATTTCAGAACTCGCGCCGAATTCGAACCCGGCCTCTTCGGCGAGGGCGACGACATAGTCCTGCTGGACATAGCCCGAGGCTGCGCGCGGGTCCTGCACCCGGCTCGACGGCAGGCGGTGTTCGACAACGCACAGCACGCCGCCTGGCTTCAGCGCGGCGTAGAAATCGGCGAAGGCCTTCTCCGCAAAGCCGGCGGCCATCCAGTTGTGCACATTGCGGAAGGTGAGGATCGCGTCGGCGGGCTGCTCGTTCATCATCGGCCCGGTCTCGGGGCCGAATTCGATCAGGGTCGCCGCGCCATAAAGATCGGTCTCGAAGCGCTCCAGGAAGCGGCTCTGAAACGCGGCGGCGCGTTCATTGGCCGGATCGACGGGCGGCCAGGCGGCCACATAGGTCCCGCCGCGGGTCTCGATCCAGGGCGCGATGATGTCGGTGTACCAGCCGCCGCCGGGCCAGATCTCGACCACCGTCCCGGCCGGATCCACGCCGCAGAACTCGATCGTTTCGGCCGGATTGCGCCAGCCGTCCCGAGCCCGGGCGGCTTCGCTGCGCCAGGCGCCGGCGACGGCCTCTTCGAGCGTCTGGGGCGGGGCGACGGCGAGCCCGGCCTGCGCGCCGTCGGCCTCGCTTTGCGCTTCTTCGGTCTCGCGATCAGTGTCTTCAGAGGCGGTTTCGCCCGAACAGGCGGCGAGGGCGAGGAGGGCGGCTGTGAGGGCGAAACGGCGGATCATCAAGAGCTCCAGCGATACTGCTCGGCCGCGATCAAACCCGCGAAGCGCCCTGCGGGCAAGGGGTTCGCGCTTTTCGGCCCGGAAGGTCTTGCAGGGAGCGGAGCGGCTCCCCAACTCAAGTCACGAGGCCGCCGAACGGGGCCTCGTCAGACCTGCGCCGCCGGGGCCGAACGGGCCGGAGGGGCGGGACCGAAACCAGACCGCCGGGCGGCGCCCGGCTCATGATCGCTTCTGAGGAGGATCACATGCGTACCATCGACTTCACGCCGCTTTACCGCACCATTGTCGGCTTCGACCGGCTCGCGGACATGATCGACACCGCGGCCAAGCAAGAGCCCGGCGCGGGCTATCCCCCCTACAATATCGAGCAGCTCGGCGAGCACGAATACCGCATCGAACTGGCGGTCGCGGGCTTCTCCGAGGACGATCTGGACATCCAGGTCCAGGAGAACGTGCTGACCGTTTCGGGCAAGCGCGCGGCGGCCGACGAGGCCGAGCAGCGCAGCTTCCTGCATCGCGGCATTGCAGAGCGCTCCTTCGAGCGCCGCTTCCACCTCGCCGACAACGTGCATGTGCGCGACGCGGCGCTGGAGAACGGCCTTCTGTCCATCCGTCTCGAGCGGGAAATCCCCGAGGCGAAGAAGCCGCGCCAGATCGCCATCAACGGCAAGTCCGGCGCAAAGCTGATCGAGACCGGCAAGGCCGACGCGGCCTGACCGGCCCTTGAACGCAACCGTCCGGGCGCGGGTGCTTCCCCGGCCCGCCGCCCGGCGGTGAGCGTTCACACGACTTTCCCCCCGAAACTCGCGGCGCGCCCACCGGCGCGCCGCTTTTTATTTCAGCCCCAGCTCGGCCTTCATCGCGGCGATCTCGTTGCGCCAGACGGTCGCGGGGCTGTCTGACGGCATGCGCCAGTCGCCCCGCGGGCTCAGCGCGCCGGCGCTGGTGAGCTTCGGCCCGTTGGGCATTGCCGAGCGCTTGAACTGGGAGAAGCCGTAAAAGCGCGCCGCGAAGACGTCGAGCCAGCGGACGATCTCGGCCATGGAATAATCCCGGCGGTCTGACTCGGAGACATGAGGCGGCCAGGTTCCGCGGGTGACGTCGCCCCAGGCTTCGTGCTGCAGGAAGGCGATCTTGGCCGGACCGAAGCCGAAGCGGGCGGCGTAGTGCAGGGTGAAATCCTGCAGCGCATAGGGCCCGATCACGCTCTCAGTGGACTGAATGTCGGTCTCGTCTTCGGCGGGGACGAGCTCGGGCGAGATCTCGGTGTCGAGGATCGCCTCGAGCAGCCGCGAGACGTCCGCACCGTAGGCGCCGCGCCGCGCCGTCCAGGCGATCAGGTGCTGGATCAGCGTCTTGGCCACGCCGGAATTGACGTTGTAGTGGGCCATCTGGTCGCCCACCCCGTAGGTGCACCAGCCCAGCGCCAGCTCGGACAGATCACCGGTGCCGACGACCAGCCCGTTCTCCTGATTGGCCAGCCTGAAGAGGTAATCGGTCCTCAGGCCCGCCTGGACGTTCTCAAACGTCGTGTCGTAGCGCTTCTCGCCCTCCGCATACGGATGGCCGAGATCTTCGAGCATGCGCTCGGCGGCCGGGCGGATGTCGATTTCGAGATGTTCCGCGCCCAGCCCCTTGATGAGCGCGATGGCGTTGTCGCGGGTTTTGTCCGAGGTGGCGAAGCCGGGCAGGGTCACCGCCAGGATGCCCGAACGGTCCATCCCTAGCCGGTCGAAGGCGCGGGCGCAGACGATCAGCGCCTGGGTGGAATCCAGCCCGCCCGAAACCCCGATCACCACGCGGGTCATCTTCGTCATCTTCAGGCGCTGGACCAGGCCCTGCACCTGGATGTTCCAGGCCTCGTAGCAATCCTCGTCCAGCCGCTCTGAATCGTTGGGCACGAAGGGGAAGCGATCGAGCGGCCGGCGGAGCCCCAGCGCGCGATCGCGCGGCGGGTTCAGTTCAAAGCCGATCCGGCGGAAGGCCTTCACCCGGTCCGCCTCGCGCGCGATCGCATCCCGCCAGGTCGACAGCCGCAGCCGGTCCGCGCGAATGCGTTCGAGATCGATGTCGGCGTAAACTTCCGCGTGGCCGTTCTTGAAACGCTCGCCGCTGGCCAGGCACGCGCCCTGCTCATAGACCAGGATCTGGCCGTCCCAGGCGAGATCGGTCGTGCTTTCCCCCGGCCCGGCGGCAGCGAAGACATAGGCGCCCATGGTGCGCCGCGATTGCGCATCGCACAGGGCGGCGCGTTCGCGCGCCTTGCCGATGGTCGCGTTCGACGCGGACAGATTGAGCATCACCGTCGCGCCGGCCAGCGCGCCGTGAAGGCTGGGCGGGATCGGCGCCCAGAAATCCTCGCAGATCTCGACATGCAGGACGAGCCCGGCGACGTCTTTCGCCTCGAAGACCAGATCGGTCCCGAACGGCGCTGCCATGCCGTCGATCTCGATGGTGTCCGAGACGACGCCCGAGGCGTCGGAGAACCAGCGCTTTTCGTAGAATTCGCGGTAATTGGGCAGGAAGCTTTTCGGCACGACGCCCAGGATCGCTCCGCGATGGGCCAGGATCGCGCAGTTGAAGAGCTGGTCGCCATGCCGCAGCGCCGCGCCGAAAACGATCACGGGCGCGAGGTCTGCGCTCGCCTCGACGATGCGGCGGACGGCTTTCTCGGTCGCTGCGATCAGCGCGCCCTGCTGATGCAAGTCGTCCACGGAGTATCCGGTCAGCGTCAGCTCGGGAAAAAGCGCGAAGGCTGCGCCTTCGGCGTCGGCGCGCCCGGCGAGTTCGAGCACGATTTCAGCGTTGACGTCGGGTTCGGCCAGAGCGACTTCGGGCGCGAACACGGCCGCGCGCGCCATGCCGTGGCGGTACAGATTGTGAAATTCGGCCATTCAGGCTCCGCTCGGCGGGCTGCTCGGACTTATGCTCGCGCGGAGTATATATCCGGGCCCGCCGGGCCCGGCAATCATTGCGCGATCAGGCAGCCGGAACGTCCACCGCGCCGGAAAGGTCCTCGGCGGTGGAGGCGAAATCGACCGGCAGACGGGCGCCGGTGAAGCAGGCGCCTGAGAAGCTGGCTCGCCTGACGTCCACGCCGTGAAGCCGTGCGAAGGAGAAGTCCGTCCCCGTCGCTTTCACATGGCGCAGATCCGCGCCGGACAGGTCGGCGTAGCGCAGGATGGCGGCGGCCAGCGATGCGGCGAGCAGACGGTCTCCGGGCAGGATGAGCGGGCCGAGCTTGGCTTCCCTGAGATCGGCGTTGTTCAGCCGCGCGCCGTCGAGATCGGCCCCGCGCAGATCCGCCCCGCGCAGGCACGCCATGCGAAGATCGGCGTTCGCAAGCTTCGCGCCCTGAAGCTCCGCGCCCTCCATGTCGAGCCCGTAAAGCACGGCGCCGCGCGCCTGAAGAGCGGTGAGGTTGCGGCGCGCGAGGGTTTTCAGGCCCCGCAAGTCCTTGCCGTTGAAGGTGGAGGGCTCGCCCTCCGCGCCGCCGGTTTCGCACCAGCGCGCATGACGGTCGAGGGCTTTCGCGGTCTCCCCGCCGGGGTCGGCGATCGCGGCGGGCGGGGCGTCCCGCAGCGCGCCGGTCATGTCCGCGCCGTGGGTTTTCGCCATGTCCATGCGCGCGCCGATCAGCACGGTGTCGCGCAAATCCGCGTCGGTGAGGTCCGCGCCCTGCAGGTCCGCGCCTTCGAGATTGGCGCCGGGAAAGCGGGAGTTCCTGAGATTGGCGCGCGTCAGGCGGGCGCCGATCAGCACCGCGTCGGAGAAGTCGGCGGACTGCGCCACGGCGCCGGCCATCTTGGTCTGGCTGAGATTGGCGCGCGCGAAGATCGCGTCTGACGCCTCGCCGGGGCGTTGTTCATGGGTGATGACCGCGAGGCCCTTCTCCCGATCGACCTGGGCGATCGCGCCTTCCCTGAGGTCGGCCTGGGACAGGTCCGCGCCGGTCAGGTCCGCGCCTCTGAGGACCGCGCCGCGCATGTCGGCGCGATGCAGCACCGCGCCGGCGAGGTTGCTGCGCCTGAGATCGGCGGCGAACAGCGTCGCCCGGGTGAGGTTCGCGCCCGATAGGTTCGCGCCCTCCAGAACCGCGCCGGACAGGTCCGCGTCTGCGAGATTGCGGCCTGACAGGTCGAGCCCGCGCAGGATCCGATAGGAAAAGTTCGCGCGCGCGCCGCCCATCCGGCCCGACATCAGGAAGTCGTGCTTGCGGCAGGCCGTGTCGACCTCGGCCTGGCTCATCGGCTTGAATTCAATCGGTTTGCCGATCATCACGCGATCTCGAACCGCTCCGGAAGGGTGCGGGGCCGCGTTCATCGCGCCCGCTCGAACCTTCACTATGGCTCAAGGCGCCTTAACGCTGCGTTGCGGGGCTCAAGGCTTGCGCAGCCGGGTCAGCCCCGCCGCGCCGGCGCGGGCCAGCGCCTCGTCTTCGCTCTCGCCAGGCGCAAGACTCAGCTCGGCGTCGAAGAGCGCGGGCCGGGGATCGGCGGCGAGCAGCGGCCGCCCGGTTTCCAGCCGGGAGAAAAACCCGGCGTTCAGCGCGCAGGCCTCGCGCTCCCTTACGCCCTCGATGACGGTGATCCCCGCCGCTTTCAGGATTTCGATCCCTCGTCCGGCCACCTGCTCGAACGGATCGCGGCAAGCCACGATCACCTCGGCCGGTTCGGCCCGCACCAGCGCTTCGGCGCAGGGCGGGGTCTTCCCGGTGTGTGCGCAAGGCTCCAGCGTGACGTAGACGCTGGCGCCGCGTGCCGCGTCTCCGGCGGCGTCGAGCGCGATGGTTTCGGCGTGAGGGCGGCCACCAGGCGCGGTCTCGCCGGTCCCAACGATCCGACCGCCGCGGACGATCACGCAGCCCACCGCCGGGTTCGGCGCGGTCGAGCCCAGGACGGCGAAAGCCAGCGCCAGCGCCGCGTCCATGTATCTGAAATCGTCCGGCGTGACCGGCCGCGCGCTCATGGGCAGGGCGGCAGGGGCTTGGCGCGGTCTTCGTCGAGATAGCGCGCGGCGGTCGGTCTCGTGCCGGTCGTCTCGATCAGCAGCGGATTACCCGTGGGCATCTCGAAGCCCATGATGTCGTCGGGCGACACGCCGAAGAGCCGCATCAGCAGCGCGCGCAGGGAGTTGCCGTGCGCTGAGATGATGACGTCCGCGCCGCTGTCGAGCTTGGGCGCGATCGCGTCGTCGAAATAGGGCGCGACGCGTTCAAGCGTCAGCTTCAGGCTCTCGGTCGCCGGCAGGGCGTCAGGGTCGAGCGCGGCGTAGCGCGCGTCGAAGCGGGGATGGCGCTCGTCCTCGAGCGTCAGCGGCGGAGGCGGGGTGTCGTAGGAGCGCCGCCAGATCTGCACCTGGTCCGCGCCGTGCTCGCTCGCCGTCTCGTCCTTGTTCAGCCCGGTCAGCGCGCCGTAATGGCGCTCGTTCAGCCGCCAGGTTTTCTCCACCGGGATCCAGACCCGGTCCACGCCTTCCAGCGTGATCCAGAGCGTGCGGATCGCGCGCTTGAGCACCGAGGTGAACGCGAAGTCCGGCTCGAAACCCTCGGCCTTGAGAAGCTCGCCGCCGCGCCGGGCCTCGGCCTCGCCCTGCTCGGTGAGGTCGACATCGACCCAGCCGGTGAAGCGGTTCTCCAGATTCCACTGACTCTGGCCGTGACGGGTGAGCACCAGGCGGGTCATCGGTCGTTCCTCCTTGCCGGTTCGGGCGGGCGGCAGGGGTTTAACCCTCCCGCGCGCAGGCGTCGAGCCGGGCCGTGCAAACGGTTGCGCGAAAGGCGGGAACCGGCGCGCGTTGTGAAGAGTTCGAAATCTTGTGCCTGCCCGCCGCCACGGAATGTCTTGCATGCCGCCCAAGACGGTCTCAAAGTTTCGTGGCGACGAGGAGCCGGCGAGGTATCGGAGCCCGCGCAAGGTGGGTGGAACGCCGGGGGGCGAGCCGTGAAACGCATCGTGGTCACGCTGACCGACGAGACCGAGGCCCAGGCGCTCGATCGTCTGGTCGCACGCTTCGCCGAGGATCTCGCCGAGCGCTCTGAAGATTGCGTGTTCTACCTCACCCAGCCCGGCGTGGGGCTGACCGCCCGCATCGTCGAGACCGAGCAGGCCGAGACCCTGCAGCAATTCCTCGCCTTCGTGACCCCGCACATGGCGCTCAATTACGCCTGACAGGCGGGCCGGGTGGACGGCTGCGCCGCGGTCGTCTATGCCCGCGCGACTGTGCATTGAAAGGCGCTCGATGGACGCATTTCCCGCCCTTGGTGACGACGCGCGCCTGACCGCGGCGATGACCCGCACGCTCGAGCTCGAGATCGCGGGGCTCGAGGCGCTGAAAGCCGGGATCGGCGCGGACGCGCTCGCCGCGGTGCGCCTGATCGCGGGCCTGAAGGGGCGGCTGGTGCTCGCCGGGGTCGGCAAGTCCGGCCATGTCGCGCGCAAGATCGCCGCGACCTTCGCCTCGACCGGCACGCCGGCCCAGTATGTCCACCCGTCTGAAGCCAGCCATGGCGATCTGGGCATGATCACGCCCGACGACGCGGTGCTGGCGCTGTCCAATTCCGGAGAGACGCGCGAGCTCGGCGATCTCATCGCCTATTGCCGCCGCTTCGGCGTGCCGCTCCTGGCGATGACGTCGGGCGCGGAGTCGACGCTCGCCCGCGGCGCCGATCAGGTTCTGCTGGTGCCCAAGGCGGCCGAGGCTTGCGGAGAGACCCGGGCGCCGACGACCTCGACCACGATGATGCTCGCTTTCGGCGACGCTCTGGCGGTCGCGCTGATCGAAGCGCGCGGGTTCACCGCCTCCGATTTCGCCCGCTTTCATCCCGGCGGCGCGCTCGGCTCCGCGCTCGCGCGCGCCGAAGACCTGATGCACGCCGGCGAGGACATGCCTCTGGTGCGCACCGGAACCGGCATGGGCGCCGCGCTCATCGAGATGAGCGGCAAGGGGTTCGGTTGCGTCGGCGTGGTCGGCGAGGACGGAACGCTGGCGGGCATGATCACCGACGGCGATCTGAGACGGCGCATGGCGCCCGACCTCGTCGAGACCGCGGTCGAGCATGTGATGACGGCCGGACCGGCGACGATCACGCCCGACACTCTCGCCTCGGACGCCTTGCGGCGGATGACCGTCGGGGAACGGAAAATCACCCAGTTGTTCGTATGTGACCCAGGCGGCCGTCCGGTCGGCCTGCTGCATATTCACGATCTTCTGCGCGCAGGCGTAAGCTGACGCGCAGCGGGAAACGGAGACGTCATGAGGTCGGATCTCAAGCCGAACACGTTCGAATTCGAGACCGAGGCGCAGGTCGCGCCGACCGGTTTTCGCGAGTACGACGCGCGCTGGTGGTTCGGCCATCCGGGTTCTGACAAGCCGCCGCAGATCAATCTTTACGGCGTGCAGGCGCTGGGCCTGGGGCTCGGCACGTTGCTGCACGAGCTCGGCAAGGCGCCGAAAATCGTCACCGGCCATGATTTCCGCGGCTATTCGCTCGGCGTGAAGCAGGCGCTGCAGGTCGGTCTGATGCAGGCCGGGATCGAGGTGCACGATATCGGTCTGGCGCTTTCTCCCACGGCCTATTTCGCCCAGTTCCACCTTGGTGTGGAAAGCGTGGCCATGGTCACCGCCAGCCACAACAATAACGGCTGGACCGGGGTGAAGATGGGGGTGGAGCGCCCGCTGACTTTCGGGCCCGACGAGATGAGCCGGCTGAAAGACATCGTGCTCAACGATCTCGGCGTCGCCCGCTCCGGCGGCGGCTATGTCCGCCAGCCTGGCGTCACCGAAGCCTACAAGGCCGACGTCGCCGAGGGCGCCTCGATCAAGCGCAAGCTCAAGGTGGTCTGCGCCTGCGGCAACGGCACGGCGGGGGCCTTCGCGCCGGACGTGCTGCGCGCCATGGGCGTCGAAGTGGTCGAGATGGATTGCGAACTCGACCACACCTTCCCCCGCTATAATCCGAACCCGGAAGACATGAAGATGCTGCACGCGGTCGCCGAGACCGTGCGCGAGACCGGCGCGGATTGCGGCCTCGCCTTCGACGGGGACGGCGATCGCTGCGGCGTGGTCGACGAGACCGGCGCGGAAATTTTCGCCGACAAGGTCGGTCTGATGCTGGCGCGCGATCTGTCCGGCGAGCATCCGGGCGTGAAATTCGTCGTCGACGTGAAATCCACGGGGTTGTTCAAGACCGATCCGGTGCTGGCGCAGAACGGGGCGAGCACGGAGTACTGGAAGACCGGCCACTCCTACATCAAGCGGCGCTCCAACGAGATCGGCGCGCTGGCCGGGTTCGAGAAGTCGGGCCATTTCTTCATGCAGCCGCCGATCGGGCGCGGCTATGACGACGCGCTGGTCAGCGCGCGGGCGATCCTCGAGATGCTCGACCGCAACCCGGACAAATCCCTGTCGGACCTGCGCGCGGCCCTGCCGGTCAGCTACGGCTCGCCGACCATGTCGCCGAGCTGCGCGGACGAGGTGAAGTACGAGGTGGTCGACCGGATCAAAGCGCGCTTCGAAGCGATGCGTGACGCCGGTGAGACGGTCGCAGGCCGCAAAATCGTCGATCTGATCACCGTGAACGGCGTGCGCTTCGTGCTCGACGACGGGGCCTGGGGGCTGGTGCGCGCCTCCTCGAACTCGCCCAACCTCGTGATCGTGGTCGAAAGCCTGACAAGCGATGAGGACATGCGCACAATTTTCAGTGTCATTCGAGGCGAACTCGCGCGACACGAGGAAATCGGCGAATTCGATCAATCTCTCTGAGGTTTACAATCCCTGTCACGGGCGGTAGGTTTTTTCTGAATTCGCAGGCCTTTAGCGATTTGGTTGACGGCGACCCGGCTGGGGGAGGTCGCCCCGACGACGGCGGCACAGGAGCACCCAGCGTGCCACGGAAATCGAAAGCGGCGAGGCGCACGGCCTTCGTCAGCATCCGGCGGGCCATGTCCGGGCTCGTGGCGCTCCCCGGCTTGCCTAAGCGTCTGCTGAAGGTCGGCTACGACCTGGCTGCGATCCTCGTGTGCTTCACGGCGGCGCACTACCTCACCACGCCGTTCGCGCCCTTCCTCGCCGGCTACCAGCCTCTCATTCTCGGTGCGGCGGCGGCGCTCGTCGTAGCGGCGCATGTCGGCGGCCATCTCTATGGTCCGATCGCGCATGCCCGCGACGTCGACATCCTGCGCGCCAGCTTCGCCGCAGCTGGTCTCGGCGGCTTGCTGATCATCGCGTCCGCATTCATCGACCTGACGCGCCAGCCGCCTGGGGCGGGGGTCATTTTCGGCGCGTTTCTGGTGTTTCTGACCGGTGGCGGGCGCATCGGTTTGCGGGCGTTCCTGACTGAACGGCGTGCCCGGCAGCGCGAGCGTGTGCTGATCTACGGCGCGGGAGCGGCGGGTCGGCAGTTGCTCGCTGCGCTGCGCGAGCGCGGCCGCCACCATGTCACCAGTTTCGTCGATGATAATCCCGCCGTACACGGACTGCGTGTCGGCGGGGTTCGGGTCTATGACGCGGCCGACGTGCTCGACGTCGTCCGCCGCACCCGCGCGGACGTGATCATGCTCGCCATGCCCAGCATCAGCGCGGCGCGGCGGCGCGAAATCTTGCATCGGCTCGAACCGCTCGAACAGCCGGTGCGCACCGTGCCCGACCTGCAGGACATTCTCGCGGGCAAGGCGCCGCTCAGTCAGGTCCGCGCGATCACGCCCGAAGACCTGCTCGGCCGCGATCCCGTCCCGCCGCGGCGCGAGCTGATCGAGCCGATGATCCGTGACCGGTCGATCCTGGTCACCGGGGCGGGCGGATCGATCGGTTCCGAGCTGTGCGTCCAGATCCTCAGGCAGAAGCCGCGCAGGCTGGTCCTGGTCGAGCAGTCCGAATACGCTCTCTACGCGATCCTGAGGCGGCTGCGCGCCGTCAATGAGACGCTCGCCGACCGGGTCGCCGGTCATCTCGGGACCGTCGAGGACGAGACCCGGATGGAGCAGATCCTGCGCGAGCACGAGGTCGACGCGGTTTTCCACACCGCCGCCTACAAGCACGTGCCCCTGGTCGAATCCAACATGATCGACGCGGTGCGCAACAATGCGCTGGGCACTGCGCGCATGGCTCGCGCCGCGATCCGGGCGGGCGTGGAGACCTTCGTTCTCGTCTCCACCGACAAGGCCGTGCGGCCGGCCAACATCATGGGCGCGAGCAAGCGCCTGGCCGAGCTCGTCTGCCACAGCTTCTCCAACAACCAGTCCGGCACGAAATTCGCCGTGGTCCGCTTCGGCAACGTGCTCGACTCCTCGGGGTCTGTCGCGCCGCTCTTCCGTGAGCAGATCGAACGGGGCGGGCCGGTCACGGTCACCCACCGCGAAGCCACGCGCTATTTCATGACGCTGAGCGAAGCCGCCCAGCTGGTGGTCCAGGCCGGCCGTTTGAGCGAGGGGGGCGAGACCTTCGTTCTGGGCATGGGCGAGCCGGTCCGCATCATCGATCTGGCGTGCCGGATGATCCGACTGGCCGGCTACACCCCGCGCTTCGCCGAGGACGGCCCGGCGCGATCCGGCGAGATCCTGGTCACGTTCACCGGCCTCAGGCCCGGCGAGAAGCTCGCCGAAGAGCTGTTCGTCTCAAAGCAGGCGGACGGCACCGAACATCCGCTCATCCTCAGCGAAAAGCAGGAGGAGCTGGAGGCGTCGGTGCTCAACGGTCTCGTCGCCCGGCTGGAGGCGGCCTGCAAGGCCCGCGACGGCGCCATGATCCGGGAAGTTCTGGCGCACCGCTACGTGCATTACCGCCCGGTCGTATTCGACAGCCCGCCCGAGCCCGAAAGCGAGCGCAGCGCGCTCTAGTTCCGGCCCATCGCCTCGCGGACCCGCACCGCCGTGGCGGGATGGTCGGTGAACACCGCGTCCACGCCGAGCGCGTAGAGCGCGCGTAACTCGTCCTCGACCGTTTCTCCGGTGACCGGGGCGCGGTCATCCCGCACCGTCCAGGCGTGAACCTCCAGGCCGAGCGCATGGGCGGCTTCAAGATATCCGGTGCTGGTCCCGTCGGTGTTCAGAAGCACGCCCTTGAACGCCCCGACCCCGTCGGCGAACTCCGCGATCTCGGCCAGGGTGAGGCCGCCGGCGTTGAAACCGTCCTCCGCCGGGCCGGCGTAAAGCATGGCGAGCGGCAGATCGGTCTGCGGCGCCAGGGCCTGAAGGAAGGCCGGATCGAAGGACTGGATCACCACGGCCCCGTCCCCTTCGGCGCGTCCGCGCTCTGACAGCGCCCCTAGCAGCGCTGCGGCGGGATCGAGCCCGGCGCCGGCGTAGAGCGCGGGCAGTTTCATCTCCGGCTCGATCGGGATGCGGCAATCGCACAGGATCTCGCGCTCGGACACGAAGTCGAGGAAGTCGCCGAAGGTGAGCACGGCGAACTGGTCGTCGAAAGACCGGTCGCGATCGTCGAACACCTGCCGGGCCTTCAGCGTGCGCAGCTCTGCGGCGGTGAAGTCGATCACCCACCAGTCCTCCCGGCCGTTGCGCACCGCCCTGCGGTCGACGAACTCCGGCCGCTCGGCGATGTCGGTCGAGGTCGACAAATACGGGTCGTGGCGGACGATCAGCACGCCGTCAGCGCTCATCTGAAGATCGGGTTCGAGCACGTCCGCGCCCTGTTCGAGCGCCAGCGCATAGGCCGCTTCGGTGTGCTCGGGCCGCTCGCCGGAGGCGCCGCGATGAGCGATCACCAGCGGCGGAACGCCGGTCAGCGTGGACCAGTCGTAGACCGCTCCGGCTGCAGGGGCGTCGGGCGTCTCCGCCGCGCAGGCGGCGGCGAGGAGGCTGAAAGCGAGAATGCTGGCGGCGCGCATGTCACAGACCCTGAAAGAAACACCGCCCACATCATAGTGCGGCCGGCGTCCCGGTGGGTGACGATTGCGTGACGGCTAGCGGAAGAACAGGCCGAAGGCGAGTTCGCGAATGCTCTCGAAGGTCCACAGCCCCGCGATCGCGCCGACGACGAGGACCAGCAGCGCCAGTAAGCGATGGCGGCGGATCCAGCCCAGCGCGGCGCGCACCGAGCCCCAGACCACGCGCCAGCCGAACAGGCGCAAGGGCACGCCGAGCGCCAGGCTCCCCGCGGCGGCCAGTCCGGCCAGGATCGCGAGGTCGGCGCCCATCGCCCCCTACACCCCTTCGAGTATGTTTTCGGCCGGCCGGCCGATCGCCGCCTTCGGTCCGTTGATCAGCACCGGGCGCTCGATGAGCCTGGGCTCCTCGGCGAGCGCGTCGATCAGCGCGGCTTCGTCCTCGACCTCGGCCAGGCCGCGCTCCTTGTAGACGGCTTCCTTGGTGCGCATGAGATCACGCGCGCTGCTCAGCGAGAGCTTGCGCACCACCGCTTCGATCTCGTCCCGGCTCGGCGGGGTTTTCAGATACTCGCGCACTTCGGGCTCGATCCCCTTGCTGCGAAGAAGCGCCAGGGCTTCGCGCGATTTCGCGCATCGGGGATTATGCCAGAATTCCATCGTTCAGTCCTTCAGTTTCGATGCTTCGAGCAACGCGCGGGCGGCTTTGAGGTGCATCGCCTCGACCATGCGCCCGTCCACCGGGACCGCGCCCTTGCCCGCGTTCGCGGGATCCTGGAACGCCGCGACGATGCGCTCCGCCCAGGCGATCTCCCCGACGGTCGGCGCGAAGGCGGCGTTGGCCGGGCCGACCTGGGCGGGGTGGATCAGGCTCTTGCCGTCAAACCCCATGGTGCGGCCCGCCTCGGCTTCCGCGATGAACCCGGCTGCGTCCTGATAGGCGTTGTACACCCCGTCCAGCACTGTAAGCCCCGCAGCCCGCGCCGCCAGAACCAGGCGCGCCAGATGCGGCTCCAGCGCGCTGCGGCGCTGCGGGCCGTCGGGCAGGCGCAGCAGCTCGGCGAGGTCGTTCGTACCCGCGATCACAGCCTGCAGCCCCAGCCCCTCGGCGCGCCAGCTCGAGTGTTCGAGCGCCAGAAGCCCCGCCGGGCTTTCGATCATCGCCCAGAGCGGCCCCGCCCAGCCCGCCTCGGCGAGCGCGCCGCGCACCGCGCCCAGCGCCTCGGCGCTGTCGACCTTGGCGATCAGCACGGCGTCGGGACCGGCTGCGGCGGCGGCGCTGACGTCGGCCGCCAGATCAGGAGAGTCCGGCGCGGCGATCCTGAGCACGGACAGCGCTCCGGCTTCCCTGAACCGTGCGATCGCGGCGGGCGCAGCCTTCCGCGCCTCGGCTTTCCTTTCAGGCGCGACGGCGTCTTCGAGATCGAGCATAAGCGCGTCCGCGCCCAATGACGGCGCCTTGTCGATCGCGCGCGGCTTGTCGCCGGGCACGAACAGGGCCGAGCGCAGGAGCCGGGGCGGAGCGGTCTCGTCAGTCATGGGCCGAAGGCTTACAAGACCGCCATGAGCTTGACCAGAAAGGACCGGCCGCGCGTCGTCGTGATCTCATCGCTCGTCTCGGGAAGCCGGGTCGGCGGGGGGCTCGGCGCGGCCGTGCTCGAAACGCGCGGAATCCGCGCCGATCTGGTCCCCACCGTGGTGATGGGCCGCCATCCGGGCCAGGGCGCGCCCGGCGGCGGGGACGTCTCTGCAGACATGATCGCCACAACGCTCGCCGCCATGGAAGATCAGGGCGTGATCGATGAGGCCGACGCGATCCTGACGGGCTATTTCCGCACGCCCGAACAGGTCGAGGCGGCCGCCGGCTTTATCGAACGGGCCAGGGCGAAGCGGCGCGATCTGATCGTCATGGTGGATCCGATCATCGGCGACGCGTCGCCCGCGGGACCGGGCCGGCTCTACGTGCCCGAGGCGGCCGCGCGGGCGCAGCGTGAACGTCTGGTCCCGCTCGCCGACATCATCACGCCGAACCGGTTCGAGCTCGCCTGGCTCACGGGCCATCCGCACGCCGATCCTTACGACGACATGGTGGTGGAGTGCGCCCGCAAGCTCGCCCCCGCCGCGATCGTCACCTCGACGAGCGCGGCGCCGGGCGAGGTCGGCTTCATCGTGGTGAATGCGACCGGGGCTTGGGCCGGGGCCCTGCCGCGCGTGCCGGACGCGCCCAACGGCACGGGGGACCTCTTCGCCGCCTGGGCCCTCGCCGAGCGGCTGAAGGGCGGGCGCGACTGGCGCGAGGCGGCGGCGATCGCGGCCACGGCGACGTTCGATCTGCTCGATCTTGCGCGCAGGCTCGGCCTGCCCGAGCTACCAGCCCCGCCGATCCAGCCCCTGCCGATGACGACGCGGCCGCATATGCGCCGGGTGGGCGCGTCGCGTCCGGTGACCGCGCTGGGCGTGGACGGGGCGAAGGGCGGCTGGGCGGCGATCGAGATCGACCTCAACGGTCTGGCCCTGCCCAGAGCGCGCTTTTTCACCCATTTCGAGGACGTGCTCGACACCGAGGCGCAGATCATCGCGGTCGACATGCCGATCGGGTTCGAGAGCCGGCCCGCTGCGCCGGGCGGGCGCGCCTGCGAACGGCTCGCCCGGGCGAGGCTCGGCGAGCGGCGCTCTTCGGTTTTCTCCGCCCCGCTGCGCGAAACGCTGAGGGCGCAAAGCTATGAAGAAGCGCTGGAGATCAACCGCGCCGAAGGCGGGCCGGGGATCTCGAAACAATGCTGGCATCTGTTCCCGAAGCTGCGCGAGGTGGACGCTCTGATGGGGCCGGGGCTCGAAGGCGCGGTGTTCGAGGTGCATCCCGAGCTCGTCTTCACTGCGATCGCCGGCCGGCCTGCGGCCCATCCCAAGCGTCTGGCCGAGGGCCGCGAGGAGCGCCTGAACCTTCTTGAAGCCGAGCGCCTACCGCGCGCGATCTTCGAGCCCCACCCGTTCAAGCGCGCGCTGTGCGCACCCGATGATCTCATCGACGCCGGGCTGGGCGCGCTCGCCGCCCGGCGGATCGCGGAGGGGGTGAACATCCAGCTGCCGGAGGATCCGCCAAGGGACGCCCGAGGCCTGAGGATGGCGATCTTCGCGTGAACTTGCGCGCGGGCCGGGGAGGGTCTACCTCGCGCCCATGACCTCCCACGCTCCCGTACTCGGCCATGTCGCGCCCGGCTTCGAGCCGGTCCGCGAGGCCTTCGAAGACAATTTCGCCTCCCGCGGAGAGATCGGCGCGGCCTTCGCGCTGGTCCAGGACGGGCGGACGCTCGTCGACCTGCATGGCGGGTTCGCCGACCGCAGGAAATCGCGCGCCTGGGGCGCGGACACGATCGCGCCGGTCTTCTCCACCGGCAAGGCGATCACCGCGCTGGTCGTCGCCCGGCTGGTTGATCAGGGGCGGCTCGATTACGACGCCCCGATCGCGGAGGTCTGGCCCGAATTCGCCGCCGAGAGCAAAGGCGCGGTCACCCTGGCACAGGCGCTGTCGCACCAGGCGGGCCTGCCGGGAATCCCCTTCGAGATGGAAGCCTCTGACTGGTTCGACCGGGAACTCATGGAAGACCGGCTGGCTTCGATGGCGCCGCTCTGGGCGCCCGGCGAAGGGTCTGGCTACCACCCCATCACCTATGGCGTGATCGCCGATGCAGTCGTGCGCCGGGCCCATCCCGACGGCCTGACCGTGGGCGGGATTTTGCGCGAGGAGATCTGCGGGCCGCGGGGGATCGATTTTCATATCGGGGTGGCCGACGAGGATCAGCCTCGCGCCGCAGAGCACGTTCTGCCGCCGCGCGCGCCGAACCTCGGTAAGATGAGCGAAATCAAGGAGATCGCTTTCCTCAAGCCCTGGTCCTCCCCCGGACGGCGCGGCGCTGCGGCCTGGCGTTCGGCGGAGCTTCCGGCCGCGAACGGGCACGGTACGGCGCTGGCGATCGCCCGGCTGATGGGGGTGTTCGCCACCGGCGGAAAGCTCGGCGGCGAAGCGTTCATCTCGCCTGAAACCGTCTCTAAATCGCTGAAATCCCGGGCGTCGGGCGAGGACCGGGTGCTGCCCTTCGATCTCAGCTTCGCCGCGGGGCCGATGATCAACAGAGACAGCGGCGCGTTCGGGCCCGAACCCGAGGCGGTCGGTCATTACGGCTTCGGCGGTTCGTGCGGTTTCGCCGACCCGGTGCGGGGGCTTTCGGGCGCCTATGTGATGAACCGGCAGATGGACGTTCTGGTCGGCGACGAGCGGGCCAAGGCCCTGATCGAAGCGGCGTACGGCTGTCTTTAGACCATGAGTGAAACCGTCGACGACGTGGTGATCGGCGCCGGGGCGGCGGGGTTGTTCTACGCCGGTCTCGCAGGCGCGCGGGGCCGCCGCGTGCTCGTGCTCGACCATGCGAGAAAGCCCGCCGAGAAGGTGCGGATTTCCGGCGGCGGGCGGTGCAATTTCACCAATGTCGAGACCGAGGCCTCGCGCTTCATCTCGAACAATCCCCATTTCGCGAAGTCCGCGCTAAAGCGTTACACACCTTGGGATTTCTGCGATCTGATGACCCGTCATGGGCTGAGCTGGCACGAAAAGACGCTGGGCCAGCTGTTCTGCGACCAGCGCTCTGGCGCGATCATCGACATCCTGCTGGCCGAGATGACCGCCGGAGGCGGAACGCTGCGGCTGGAAACCCAGGTGGGCGCGGTCGAGCCTGAAGGCGAGGGCTGGCGCGTTCAGACCTCCGTCGGAGTCATCATCTGCGAGCGCGTGATCATCGCCACGGGCGGGCTCTCCATCCCCAAGATGGGCGCGACCGGTTTCGCCTATGATCTCGCCCGGCGGTTCGGCCACGAGATCGTCGAGCCGGCGCCCGCGCTGGTCCCCTTCACCTTCGAGGGCGCCCTGAAAGAGGCGTTCGCCGGCGTCTCCGGTCTCGCCGCCCCGGTCCGGGCGAGCGCGGGCGGAGCGTCCTTCGATGAAGCCATGCTGTTCACCCATCGCGGCCTGTCCGGGCCGGCCATGCTGCAGGTCAGCTCGTACTGGAGCCCTGGCGAGGCGGTGGCGATCGACCTGTTCGCGGGCGGCGACGGCGCAGGGGTGCTCCGTACACTGAAGGCTGAGCACCCGATGAAGTCGCTGAGCTCCGCGCTCGAGACCGTGATGCCCCGCCGGCTGGTCGAGCTTCTGACCGAAAGGAAGCTGCTGCCGCAGATCGGCCGGCTCGCCGAAGCCGGCCATGCGGCGCTGGACGAGGCGGCCTCGGCGCTGTCGGCCTGGACGGTGAAACCGGCGGGCACCGAAGGCTGGCGCACGGCGGAAGTCACCCGCGGCGGGATCGACACCGGCGGGCTGAGTTCGAAGACGATGCAGAGCCGTCATGCGCCGGGGCTCTATTTCATCGGCGAGTGCGTCGACGTCACCGGCTGGCTCGGCGGGTATAACTTCCAGTGGGCCTGGGCGAGCGCGCACGCCGCAGCCACCGCCGATTGATCAGCCGGCCTTCCAAACCGGCCCGGTCCGGCTAGTTTGATCGCTGACGCGAGAACGGACCGGCCATGCTTTTGAGGGCGACAGACTTGAGCAAGAGCTTCGGCGCGGGCGAGACCCGGGTCGAGGTGCTGCGCGGCGTGTCGCTTCAGATCGAGGCGGGCGAGACCGTCGCGATCACCGGCGAGTCCGGCTCGGGCAAGAGCACGCTGCTGCATCTGATCGGCCTTCTGGACGCGCCGGACTTTGGGAAGATCGAGATCGGCGGCGAGGACGTCTCCAGGCTGAACGACACCGGCCGGGCGCGGGTCAGGCGCGAGCGGATCGGGCTGGTCTTCCAGCAGTTCAATCTCGTCCCGTCCCTGAGCGTGCGCGCGAACATCGCGCTTCAGGCGAGGCTGTCGGAGCGCTTCGATCCGGGCTGGGCGGACCGTCTCATGGACCGGCTCGGGCTTGATGAGATGGCAGATCGCTTCCCCGAACAGCTTTCGGGCGGCCAGCAGCAGCGCGTCGCCATCGGCCGGGCGCTGGCGGCGAAACCCGATCTCCTGCTCGCCGACGAACCCACAGGCAATCTCGACGAGGCCACCAGCGACAGCGTCACTGATCTCATGATCGAGCTCGCCGCTGAGACCGGCGCGGCGCTGGTCACCGTAACCCACTCGGAGCGTCTCGCCTCGCGCATGGGCCGCAGGCTGCATCTCGCGCGCGGCGTTTTGGCGTGACCGGCCGGGTTCTTCTCACCCTCTTAAGCCACTGGCGGCGCGCGCCGGGCCAGCTCGCGGACCTGCTGGCAGGGCTGGCGCTGGCGACCGGGCTCTGGACGGCGGTGCAGGCGATCAACGCCGAGGCGCGCGCGAGCTATGACGCCGCGAACGCGGCGCTCGGCGGTGCGGTCGAGCGCTGGGAGAGCGGGTCAGGAGCGGTCGGCATCGAAAGCTGGGCGGCGCTCAGGCGCGCAGGCTGGGATGCGAGCCCGATCCTTGAAGGGCGGCTGGAGATCGGCGGGACGGTCTACAGCCTGACCGGGATCGAGCCGCTGACCGCGCCGGCCTCCGGCGGTGCGGGCGCAGGATCGGCCGACGCAGACGCGCTCAGCCTCGATTTTCTTCTGCCGCCGGGCCTCCTGCTCGCCGCGCCCCAGGCGGTGGACGCGATTTCATCCGCATCCGGATTGCCCCCGGTCGAGGCTGCGGCGGGGATCGAGCCGGGCGCGATCCTCACCGATATCGGAACCGCCCAGCGCCTGCTCGGCCGGCCCGGAGAGGCGAGCGCGATCCTGATCGATCCTTCGCGCCAGGGCCTCACGCCGATCGCGGAGATCGCGCCGGAGCTGTCGCGCGCCGAGGGCGGAGGCGGGGAGGCGGCCCGGCTGACGGGCAGCTTTCATCTCAATCTCACCGCCTTCGGCTTCCTGTCCTTCGCAGTGGGCCTGTTCATCGTCTACGCCGCGATCGGGCTCGCCTTCGAACAGCGCCGGGCGAGCCTGCGCACCCTGCGCGCGATCGGCGCGCCGCTCAGCGCGGTGATCGCAGCGCTGCTGCTCGAGGCGGTCGCGCTCTCGTTGCTCGCCGGCGGGGCGGGCGTTGTGTTGGGCGGGCTCGTGGCGAGCGCGCTTCTGCCCGACGTCGCGGCCACCCTGCGCGGGCTTTACGGCGCGGAGGTCGGCGGCGCGCTGTCCATCCGGCCCGGCTGGGTGATCTCGGGGCTCGCGATCGCGGTGACCGGCGCGCTGCTCGCCACGGCCCAATCGGTCAGGCGCGCGGCGCAAACCGGTCTGCTGGCTTCGGCCCGGCCGCGAGCCTGGGCGCGGGCGAGTTCGGCACGGCTCGGCGTCCAGGCGCTCGTCGCGGCGGGCTTCGTGCTCACCGGTTTCGCCGTACCGCAGTTGGCTGACGGCATGATCGCCGGCTTCGCCATGCTCGGCGGGCTTCTGATCGGCGCGGCGCTGGCTCTGCCGCCCGTCGCCGCCGCCGTGCTCGCCGGGCTCGAACGGCTCGCCAGCGGTCCGCGCACGGAATGGTTTCTCGCCGACACCCGCCAGCAGCTGCCTGCTTTGTCGCTCGCGCTGATGGCGCTGATGCTGGCGCTCGCGGCCAATATCGGGGTGGGCACGATGGTGGGCAGCTTCCGGGCGACCTTCACCGGCTGGCTCGACCAGCGCCTGGCCGCCGAAGTCTATGTCACGGCCCGCAGCGAGGATCAGGCCGAACAGATCCGCGACTTTCTGCTCCCGCGCACCGACGCGGTTCTGCCGATCTGGGAGACCCGCGCCACGCTGGCCGGACGGCCCGGCGAGGTCTATGCGGTCGCCGACCATCCAACCTATCGCGACAACTGGCCGCTTCTGACCGCGCGCGAAAACGTCTGGGAGGCCGTCGCGGCTGGCGAGGCGCTTCTGGTCAACGAGCAGTACTGGCGCGGCGAGGGGCTCGATCTCGGTGACGGCGTCGACCTGCCCGGCGGCGCGCTGCCCGTGGCCGGGGTTTATTCCGACTACGGAAACCCCCGCTATCAGGTGCTGATCGCGCCTGATCAGCTCACCGAGCGCTTCGAGGGCGTCTCGCGCACGCGCTGGGCCGTGCGGGTCGATCCTGCGCGCACCGAAGCGCTGATCGCCGCGCTTCAGGCGGAGTTCGACCTGCCGCGCAACGGCGCGGTCGATCAGGCCGCGGTGAAGGCGTTCTCCCTGCGGGTGTTCGAACGCACCTTCACGGTCACGGCCGCGCTCAACGTACTGACGCTTTCAGTGGCCGCCTTCGCCATGTTCGCAAGCCTCGTCACCCTGGCGCAGATGCGCCTGCCGCAGCTCGCCCCGGTCTGGGCGCTGGGGATGACGCGCAAATCGCTCGCCCGGCTGGAGCTTTTACGCGCCGCCGCGCTGGCGGCGCTGACCTTCGCGCTGGCCCTGCCCGCCGGGCTCGCGCTCGCCTGGGCGCTGCTGGCGGTGGTCAATGTCGAGGCCTTCGGCTGGCGGCTGCCGATGTTTTTCTTCCCCGGCGACATGGCGCGGCTCTTCGTGCTGGCGCTGATCGCCGCGCTGCTGGCCGCAGCCCTACCTGCGCGCCGGCTCGCCGCGCGTCCGCCGCGCGATTTCCTCGCCGTCTTCGCACAGGAGCGCTGAGATGCGGATGCTGATCGCTCTCCTCGTCTGGCTCGCCGGCGCGCCGGCGCTGGCGCAGGGTTTCGCCGGGCTGGGGACCGAGGCCGAAGGCTTCGCCGTGCCCCAGCGCGGTTATGAGTTCGACTTTCCCAAAGATCACGGTCCGCATCCGGACTACCGGATCGAGTGGTGGTATCTCACCGCCGTCCTTCAGGGCGAGGACGGGCGGGAGTACGGCGCGCAGTGGACGCTGTTTCGCAGCGCGCTCGCCCCGGAAGACGGCGAGGGGTTCGCGAGCCCGCAGCTCTACATGGGCCATGCCGGGCTCACCACGCCGGAAGCGCATTTTCACGCCGAGCGGCTGGCCCGCGGCGGGGTGGGGCAGGCGGGGGTGGAGACCGGACCTTTTCGCGCCTTCATCGACGAATGGGAGATGGTCTCCACCGCCGAAACCGGCGACGCGCTCGACGATCTCACCGTGTTCGCCCGCGGCCCGGACTTCGCCTACCGGCTCGATCTCATTGCCGAAGGCCCGATCGTCTTTCACGGTGAGGACGGCTACTCGGTGAAATCCGCCGCGGGCCAGGCGAGCTATTATTTCTCCCAGCCCTTCTTCACCGTCGAAGGCGTGATCAGCCTGCCTGGCGGGGAAGAGGTCGACGTCACCGGACAGGCCTGGCTCGATCGGGAGTGGTCCTCACAGCCTTTGTCGGAGGACCAGCGCGGCTGGGACTGGGTGTCGCTTCACTTCGGGGACGGCTCGAAGCTGATGGGCTTTCAGCTCAGGCAGACCGGCGGGACGGTCTACACCTCGGCGAGCTTCATCACGCCCGAGGGCGATCTCACCGCCTATGAGGACGGGGCGCTGGCCCTGACCCCGCTCAGGACCGCCGAGGTCGCCGGGCGCACGGTTCCGGTGACATGGCGCGTCGAACTGCCCGCGCGCGGGATCGACGTGGAGATCGACGCGCTGAACGATCAGAGCTGGATGGCGACGCGGTTTTCCTACTGGGAGGGGCCGGTCTCGATCAGCGGCAGTCATGACGGGCGGGGCTATCTCGAAATGACCGGCTACGAACCGGACGGCGCCGGCGAATAACGGAACCACGCCTGGCGGGTCCGCATTTGCGCGGGGGAGCCGCAGCGGACCGTCTTCATGGAAAGCACCGACCTCATGGCGCTGGCCGCAGCTTTGGTCTTCGCCGGCGTGCATCTGGTCAGCCCGTGGCTGATGTTCCTCGACGTCACCCCGCGCAGCGCCTGGCTGTCGATCTCGGGCGGCGTCGCGACGGCTTATGTCTTTTTGCACCTGCTGCCCGAACTCGCCGGCGCGCAGGCCGATCATCTGGGCGGCGCGGCCGGTCTTCCCGGCGCGCGCGACGTCTGGCTGATGGCGATGGCGGGGCTGTCGCTGTCCTACGCGTTCGAGCGCATGGCGCGGGTCAATCCGACCGGACGCGGCGCGCCCTGGTCGATCTACGGCCTGCATCTGGGGTCTTTCGCGGTCTACAACGCGCTCATCGGCTACGTAATCGACGAGCAGGCGCGCAGAGGCCTCGTGTCCCTCGCGCTCTACACGTTCGCGCTCGGCCTTCATTACGTGGTCAACGACCGGGCCCTGGTGCGCAAGCACGGCGACCGGTATCGGCGTTCAGGCCGCTTCATCCTCGCCGCCGCCCCCATCGCGGGCTGGGCGCTGGGCGCGTTCGTCTTCGTCGAACACCGGTATGTCGCCCTTCTGACCGCGCTTCTGGCCGGCGGGATCATCCTGAACACCGTCAAGGAAGAGCTGCCCAAGGAGCGCGAAAGCAATGTCTGGGCGTTCCTCGGCGGGGTGGCCGCCTATGGCGCGTTGCTACTGGTGGTGTAGGCGGCGGCGGGTTTTCAGAGGACGGCGCTCTACGATCTTCACCCACCCCCGGCCTTCGGCCGGACCCTCCCCGTCAAGGGGAGGGAGTGGCGGTTCAGCTTTACGTTCCGACGTATCAAATTGTGCAGCGTCTTACTCCCTCCCCCTCGTGGGGAGGGTGGGCCGAGGCGAAGCCTCGGGTCGGGTGGGGCGAGCGCCAGGGTTTGCGGGCTCCAGCGCCCTACGATCTTCACCCCACCCCCGCCCTTCGGGCGGACCCTCCCCGTCAAGGGGAGGGAAGGAGGTTTCGTGCTCTCGGGAGCGTGCAAGTCGGTCGCCGACAGAAAATTCCCTCCCCCTCTGCGGGGAGGGTGGGCCGGCGCATAGCGCCGGGTCGGGTGGGGGAGCGCCAGGGTCTGCAAGTTCTCGGCGCTCGACGATCCCGTCCGGGGCCTGCCGGCCCGTTCGCCGCCTTCAATCGATCCCCCGGATCGATTGATGCGCTCCGCGCACCGGCGCTCACCCCCACCCCCGCCCTTCGGGCGGACCCTCCCCATCAAGGGGAGGGAGTTGCGCTGAAGCGCTTCAGCGCTGTTCAAGGCAAGGGCGTGAGGCCCTACAAAAACGCCCCCGCCAGGCGGCGGGGGCGCTCTGGTTCAGGCTCTGGACAGACCTAGAAGCGGTAGCCGAGCGTGACCGTGAACTGGTCGGTGTCGGCTTCCTCGAACGAGTAGTAGGTGTAGTCCAGCCGCGCCT
The DNA here is from genome assembly GCA_040112665.1 of Oceanicaulis sp. NCBI lineage: Bacteria > Pseudomonadati > Pseudomonadota > Alphaproteobacteria > Maricaulales > Maricaulaceae > Oceanicaulis > Oceanicaulis sp. The sequence continues at coordinate 1,461,740 of CP157796.1, forward strand.
TCCAGCTTTCGGTGAGCTGGACCTCGCCGCCCGCGCCGAAGGCCGGGCCGTCCGCGCTTTCCTCGACATTGAACTCCTGGCCCGCGGCCGAGGCGATCGTGGCGTCGAGATCGACATAGGCGTAGCCCGCCCGGCCGTAGATATCGATGTTCTCGGTGACGGGCAGATCGACCTTGCCGTAGCCGCCGACCAGATAGTTCAGGCCGATATCGCCGGCGACGGCCACCACGTCGGCCAGATCGCCGTCGTTATTGCCGTCGAAATTGAACTCGTCCTCGTCCACGTTGAAGTCGAAATCGCCGTCTTCCAGACCGGTCGACACGTCCGCCTCGATCGAGAACATCTCGGAAAAGGCGTAGCCGCCGCGCAGGACGATCCCGCTGGCGTCCAGCCCGTCCTCGGTGTTTTCCGGCTCGGTGTTGAAATAGGCGTAGCCGCCTTCGAGGTAGAGCCCGGCCTCGTCGTAATCCATCCACTGGGCCTGCGCGCCCGCACCTGCGGCGGCGGTCAGAACCAGGGCGGAGGCGGCGGTCTTGAGCATGTGTGCCATGAGGGGCGTCTTTCCTGTCGCTTCGATCCCCGAACCCCGCTGGCGTATCGAGATGAAGCGCGCTTGCGTTCCCGGCCGCGTGCAGCGATCGCCGCGCCGGCCTCAGCCCCTGTCGCAGCGGTGCAACACCCTCGCCGTGGAACCGCGCGGCCGCGCGCCCTATTCTTCGGATGCATGGAACGCCGCGCGCAATACGAGACCTGGCCCGCCGACCCGGCCGCCCCGCCCTTGCCCGCGGACGCGCCGCTTTATTTCGACGCGTCGATCCGGCCCAACCGGTCGCTGCCGAACCCGGGCTTTTACGTGCTGATGGGCGTGCTGGTGATCGTCAGCTTCTGCGCCGGGATCGCGTTCGTGTCGATCGGCGCCTGGCCGGTGATCGGGTTTTTCGGGCTGGACGTGCTGCTGGTCTGGCTGGCCTTCCGCATGTCCTATCGCGACGGGCGGCGGCTGGAGACCGTGCAGGTCACCGCCGAGGAGATCCGGGTCGCCCGGCGCACGCCCTTCGGACATGTCACCGCCTATCGCGTGCCGCTGGCCTGGACGCGGGTGGAGCTCGCCGGCCGGGGCGAGCCAGACGTGCAGGCGCGGCTGAGCCATAAGGGGCGCAGCCTGATCATCGGCGCGATGCTGAGCCCCAAGGAGCGCGAGTCCCTGGCTGAAGCCGTGCGTGGCGCGATCGAGAAGGCCCGCCGCGGCGCCCCCTTCGAGCCGCCGCAAGAACCGGGTGGCGCGGCGGTCTGAACCCGGCCAGTCTGCGCGCATGACCACGCTCGCACCGCTCCCCGATCCGCTCGACGAAAGCCGCGACTACGACCGCATGGCCGCCGCCATCGCCTGGCTGGGCGAGCACTGGCGCGAACAGCCCGACCTCGCCGAAGCCGCCCGCGCCGCCGGGCTCGGCCCGCATCATTTCCAGCGCGTCTTCACCCGCTGGACCGGGGCGAGCCCCAAGCGGATGATCCAGGCGCTGACCTGGGCGAGCGCGCGGCGCATGCTGGTCGAGGGCGCGAGCGTTCTGGACGCCGCCTACGAGACGGGGCTGAGCTCGCCCTCGCGCCTGCATGACGTCTTCATCGCCGAAGAGGCCGCGAGCCCCGGCGAGGTGAAGTCAGGCGGACAGACGCTGACCTTCCGCACCGGATTCGCGCCCACCCCGTTCGGGATCGGCGTGTTCCTGATCGCTCCGCGCGGGCTCTCCGCGCTCGCCTTCGCCGACCCCGGCGAAGAGGAGGCCGCGCTGGCCGATCTCACCGGACGCTATCCCGAAGCGCGCTTCGTCCGTGACGATGTTGTCGCCAAGGACTGGGCGGCGCGCATCTTCGAGGCCGCGCCGGGCGAGGCTTCGATCCCGCTCGCGCTTTACGGCACGCCTTGGCGGCGGCAGGTCTGGCGCGCGCTTCTGCGCATCCCGGCAGGACGGATCGTCAGCTACCGCACGATCGCCGAGACGGTCTGCACCGCGAAGGCCAGCCGGGCGGTCGGCGCGGCGGTGGGCGCGAACCCGGTGAGCTTCCTCATCCCGTGCCATCGCGTGCTCTCCAGCGACGGCCGGCTGACCGGCTATCACTGGGGGCTGAATCGCAAGCGCGCCATGCTCGCCTACGAGGCGGCGAGGCGTTAGAACAGCGCCCATGTTCTTCGCATCGCTCTACCTGCTCGGCGGGCTCGTCCTCCTGTTCATCGTAACAAGCCTCGCGCGCTGGGCGCTCGCCGTGCGCGCGCTGAAAGGCGATGCGCGCGACGAGTACGCGCTTCGAACCCGCGAGAAGCCCGGCACGGTGAAGGATGTCGGCGAGGACGAATTCGTCCGGCTCTATGTCGACAGCCACCAGCCGCGCTGGGCGCTCTATGCGGCCGGCGGCGCGGCGGCGGCGCTTCTGGTCAGCCCGGTGTCTCTGCTCGTGGTGCCCTGGCTCTACGACGTGGTCTGGCGGGCGGGCGGCGCGCCGGACTGGGGCGGGCGCACCGGTTATGTCTTCATGTTCGTACTGTTCTTCTCACTGTGCTTCATCTGGGCCTCGGTCGCGGCGATCTTCGCCCGGCTGGCGCACGCCAACAGCCCCGAGCCGTTCCACCACGCGCTCGCACGGGCGCGCGGCGAGCCCATCCCCGAAGACACCGGCTGGCGGCCCCGGCCGAAATGGGCGCGCCGGGTGCGTCCCGATCCGCGGACGGGGAGCGAAACCGAAGACGCCGCAGATCGCGCGCCGAACGACTGACGCTTCGGCTGCGTTCAATTCATTCAAACCGTTACGGAGTCTTGCATGGAATTCCTGCACGCCATGGTGCGCGTCACCGACATCGACGCCTCGCTGCGCTTTTTCTGCGAAGGGCTGGGCTTTGAAGAGGTGCGCCGCAGCGAGAACGAGAAGGGCCGGTTCACGCTGATCTTCCTGGCCGCCGCCGACGACCTCAAGCGCGCAGGGTTCGAGCCGCCGCTGACCCGCCCGATCGAAGGGACCCTGCCGGCGGGCCTGCCCATGGTCGAGCTCACCTATAACTGGGATCCCGAAGAGTACGGCTCGGGCCGCAATTTCGGCCATCTGGCCTATCGGGTGGCGGACATCTACGCGCTCTGCGCCCGGCTGCAGGGCATGGGCTACACGATCAACCGCCCGCCGCGCGACGGTCGCATGGCGTTCGTGAAGACCCCCGACGGGATCTCCATCGAGCTTCTGCAGGCCGGCGAGGCGCAAGAGCCCGCCGAGCCCTGGAAGAGCATGGAGAACGAGGGCAGCTGGTAAAAGCAGCGCCGATCGGCTGGCAAATGTCGCGGCGCTTCAACCAGCGGAGCGCCCCCCTGCGACACAGACAAGAAAAAAGGCCGCCCCTTCCGGAGCGGCCTTTCCCTTAAGCGATCGTCATCGCGCCTAGTGCTTGGCGCCGTGCGGTTCGTCGGCGGCGATGGCGCGGAGCATCCAGGCGTTCTGCTCGTGCTGCTGCATCCGGTCGATGAGCATGTCCTCGGTGACCTTGTCGCCGAGCTCCTCGGCGATGTCGCTGGCCGCCTTCATGCGCCGGGCGACGAGCTCGTTGTCATGGGCCAGCGCCTCGACCATCTGCTTGGCGGTCTTCGGGCTGCCGTCGTCCTCCTCGATCGCGGAGATCTCGGCGAACTGGCGGTAGCTGCCGGGGCTGGGCTCGCCCAGCGCGCGGATGCGCTCGGCCAGATCGTCGGCGGCCTCGAACAGGTCCTGGTACTGCTCTTCGGTCAGCTCGTGGATCGACACGAAGAGCGGGCCCGCCACGTTCCAGTGATAGCCCTGGGTCTTGGCGAGCAGCAGATAGGTGTCCGCCGTCGCCGAGGCCAGGCGCGCGGCGAGGCGCTTTCGGGCCTCTTCGCCGGCCACCGAGATGTGCGGGCTTTCTTCGTTGCGAAGGTCGGAATCGAGCGCGTCGCTCATGAAACAATCCTCTTATGGCGTGTCAGGGTCCGGTTCGGGGGCGCGCTGATGCGCTGCGCCGTCAGCCGCCGAACGGGCGGAGCAGGATCGCTGCGGCGGTCACTGCGCCCAGCGAGAGAAATCCGATGATCAGCGACCAGATGAAGACTTTCTCCTGGTCGCCGCGGCGTTCGCCCTGTCGGGCCTCGGTCTTGCGAACCTTCACGGTCATGGCTGACCTCCTTTCGCGTCGCACCGCCGCGCGGGAGCCTCTCGCCGGCTCCGCCTCTCGCGGCGTGTCGGGGTTCGACCTAGGGCCGATCCTTGATGAGACAACCGGCCCGGCGTGGAGCGCGTTCCCGCCCGAAGGGCGAATTTCGACAAAAATCTCCGGAACAAGAAGCGCAGCGGAACCGGCGGGGCGGCGGCGCGGTTGTTTTCATGCCTGAACGCCCGCCTGCGTACAGCCGGTTCGGCTTTGCGCGGCGGCGGCGGCGCGCTATATGCGGTGCGCGTTTCGTTTACACCGAAGAAGGACACCGCTCATGGCCGCCATCATCGCTCTCGGGCTCGCCTTCGGCGTTTTCGCCATCCTCAACCTCATCGACAACAAGCGCCTGGACTAGATCCGTCACGCCGCCCTTTCCCTGACGACGCTGACAGGACGCCCCCATGCCCGAACCGATCCTTCTGCTGATCCTGATCGTGGCGGGCATCGCCGTGTTGCTGTTCGGCGGCGAGGTTCTGGTGCGCGGGGCGACCTCGCTCGCCCGCCGGCTGGGCGTGCCCGCGCTGATCGTGGGTCTGACGATCGTCGCCTTCGGCACCAGTGCGCCGGAGATGGTCGTCAGCGCCGCGGCCGCCATCGAGGGCGCGCCGGGCCTGGCCATCGGAAACATCGTCGGATCGAACATCGCCAACATCCTGCTGGTGCTGGGCCTGCCTGCGATCATCGCGCCGCTGGCCACCAAGGCGCCGGGCGTCAGGCGCAACGCCTTCATCGCGCTGGCGCTTACGGGGTTGTTCATCTGGTTCGGCATGGACGGGGCGCTGGGCCTGAATGAAGGCTGGGCGCTGGCCGGGCTGATCGTGGCGTATGTGGCCTATCTCGCCATCGGCGCGCGCTCGGCCAAGGACGATCCGGTGATCGCCGAGCTGACCGAGGTCGACGACATGGACGGCCTGCCGCAGACCTGGCTGATGACGGGCGTGTACGTCCTTCTGGGCCTTGTCCTGCTGCCCGTCGGCGCGCAGCTCATCGTCACCGGCGGGGCGGGGATCGCGCGCGAGTTCGGCGTGTCCGAGGCGGTGATCGGGCTGACCATCCTGGCCTTCGGCACCTCGCTGCCCGAGCTCGCCACAGCCCTGGTCGCCGCGCTCAAGCGCCAGGCGGAGATGGCGATCGGCAACGTCATCGGCTCGAACATCTTCAACATCTGCGCGGTGGGCGGCATCACGGGCGTGGCCGCGAGCCTCGCCACGGGCGAACCCGCGCCGGTCGAGCAATCCTTCATCGCCTTCGATTTCTGGGTGATGGCCGGCGTCATGATCGCCATCGCGGGGCTGATCTTCGCCGGCCGCAAGGTCTCCCGGCCGGTCGGCGCGGTGTTCGCAGCCGCTTACGTCGCCTACGTGGTCTGGCTGGTCGCCCAGAACGTGCCGGGCGTGCTCTAGCGGTCAGCGCCGCCGCACGTCTCCTTGATGAAGGCGACATACTCCTCGAGCGTCCGCGGCTTGGAGCGGTAGAGACACGCGCCAGCCTCCAGCGCCCGCTTGCGGTCGTCTTCGGAGCGCGAAGTGGAGAACGCGGCGATCTGAGGGGGGCGGCTGGGCAGGGCGGTGATCTCGGCGATCACCTCGAACCCGCTCTTGCCGGGCATGTTGAGATCGACCAGCACCAGGTCGGGCGAGAGCGCGCCGCATTGCGCCAGCCCCTCGCTGCCGCTCTCGGCGTAGTGGATGTCGCAGGCGATCCCGGCGCTGTCGCGCGCGCTGCGCAGAAGCTCGGCCTCGGTCGGATCGTCGTCGATCAGCAGGACGGAGTGCACCCGGCCGGTCTTCGCTTCTCGCCTGACGTCCATCCCGCCCCCGTTTCGCGGTCCGCTCCTGCATAAGAAGAATACGTTGACCAAGAATGCCCGCGCCCGGCGAGCCCGCGCAAGGGCGCAACCGGCAAAATCCAGAACATATTATATTTTTCGCCGCCAGGTCCGGACCGGTTACCCGCGCCGCGCGCAGGCGGGGGCGGTCACACGCCCCTTAGACGCCACGCGGCGCGTCTCGCGCGCGGCCTGTGCATACCCGCTCTCTACGCCCCCAAGGCTCGCGCGCCCGCGCTTCCAGCCGGGCCCGCTCGCGGTGGGTGCGGATCCTCTTTCTCATGGACTGCAGGGCAAGCCCGGTGCGGGGGGAGGGGGGTGAGCCGCGGTCCGCGCCTTGCGCACGGCGTCCGCCTGGGCTGAAATCGGCGATGACAGAGGGGTCCGGGGGGAGCTCATGAACGCGATGATCACGGCGGCGGCCGAACATGTACGCTCGCTCGGCGATCCGCTGATCGCCGCGCTGGCGGTGCTGGCGCTCGGGGGCGGGGTCTGGCTGGCGACTGTCGTCTTTCGGCTCGGCGCCAGCTTGCTCTTTTCTGGAAACGGCGGCGCAGCGCGTGGTTTCCAAATTTCCGTGCATGACGAAAATCGCGGCGACCCGGAAGTTTGGATGAACTGGAACCAGGCGAAGGCGCTGGGTTTCGAGGACGGCGCGCCGGTCCTCCTCCGAGAGGACAAAACGATCGGCGCCAAGGCGGCGAAGGCGCTCGTCCGGCGACGGTACGCCTCGAAAGTGGAGGAAGGCACGCTCCAGCTGGACCGGCGCACCTTCGCCGTCTTGTTTCCCGACCTCGCGGACACCGAGGAACAGACGACTGAAGCGGCCTTGCGCCTCAAGCGCGACGGCGGGTTATGGAGCCATCCCCGGACAGAAATCCGAATCAGCGTGCGTCTGACCTTCTGGGTCTTCGTCGCCTCGGTTTTGGCGTCCATCCTGATCGAGCTGCTCGTATAGCCCCGGGCCCCCTTAACGGCATGCCCAGCCCGTTCGGCCCGTCGATCGATTCCCCGGATCGATCTCAAGGCCTCACCCCAGCGCGCCGGCCGGGGTGAGCGCTGGTCCGCAAAGCGGATGAAAGGGTCCGGGGGATCCTTTCAAAGCAGCGAACGGGCTGGCGAGCCCTCATTTGAAAGCGCGAACGGCCGGCCCTCCAGGCCGCTGCGAAGCGGTGAGCGGGCGCAGGCCGGTCTCCCGGACTTGATCCGGGGAATGACGCTCCGGCTTAAGCTGCGGGAGACGCGGGGTTGGAGTTAGGGGAGGGGGATTGCGTGTATTAGCTTGATTTCCCGCTAGTAATTTTGTTTTAACTCGACTTAAAGCTTTAATTATACTTAGATCGCTCAGTTAGCTAACGAATCGATGAGTTCCCAATGAGTCAGTCCGCAACGGAGCCGCTGCCAAAGCCAACCGCAATTGATCTTTTTAGCGGATGCGGCGGCCTGACTCTGGGTCTTAAGAAGGCGGGATATAGGGTCATTGGCGCCGTTGAAAACGACAAGCTTGCGGCTGAGACCTTTGAGTTAAATCACCCAAAGACGTACGTATTTAAGCGTGACATCAGGGACCTCCCGCTGAAAACGGTGACAGAAAAGCTCGGCCTTGAGCCAGGCCAGCTGACCCTGCTTGCTGGCTGCCCGCCATGTCAGGGGTTTTCAACTCTCAGAACCCGGAATGGTGCCGTACAGATTGCCGAGCCGATGAACGACCTTGTGTATGAGTTCGTACGGTTCGCCGAAGGCCTGCGCCCCCAAGCCGTAATGATGGAGAACGTGCCGGGTCTTGCTACTGATGAGCGCATTGAGGAAATCAAGGCTTCTTTGGAAGCGATTGGATACCAATGCGATTATAAAGTTTTCAACGCTGCTGAGTTTGGTGCCCCCCAGCGCCGCCGCAGAATGATCCTTATTGGCCTGCAGGGGCGAAAGCCTGAGTTTGCGGAGCCAAGCAAGCGACGGCGGACGGTTAAGTCGGTAATCGGTGCACTGCCTCCCGCCGGGAAATCGGGTGATCCCCTGCACGATTACGAGGTCCGCCGAGCTCATCATGTCCAGCAGATAATCAAAAGCATCCCGGTAGATGGCGGGAGCCGCAGAGATTTGCCTAAAGCCTTGCAGTTGAAATGCCACAAAGACTTTGATGGCTACCGCGATATCTATGGTCGGATGGCTTGGTCAAAGCCATCACCGACAATCACAGGCGGATGTATCAATCCGTCAAAAGGACGCTTCCTCCATCCTGAGCACGATCGTGCAATAACCCTACGTGAAGCAGCGATGCTCCAGGGGTTTCCAAAAAACTTCAAATTTGACGTTTCCAAGGGGCGTTATCCAACGGCGCAGATGATCGGTAACGCGTTTCCACCAATTTTCGCGCAGAAACACGCAACCGCGTTGCTCGCGCAGCTAAACGCAAGAACGGCGAACAAGGACGCAAACTCTCAATGACGGATGTCTCTGAGGTGCTTGCAAACGCATTGAATGACAGGCAACGCGCAGCAGCGACCGAGACTGCGGCCGAGACAGTCACACTTGCGTGCGCGGGATCAGGTAAATCGCGTACACTTGCCTATCGAATCGCATGGCTGATAGCAGACCAAGGCGCTGACCCGACAGGCATCGTCGCGTTCACTTTTACTGAAAAAGCGGCAGACTCGATCAAGCTTCGTGTTGCCGATGCTTTGCAGCGCTGTGGACTGGACGTGAATCTGCTTGGCCGAATGTACATCGGCACCATCCACTCGTTTTGCCAGTATCTACTAGGTCAAGTGGACGCAGCCTATCGCCAGCACGATGTCTTGGACGACAATAAGCTCAAACTCTTCCTGATGGAAAAGTATGGAATGCTCGGCCTCCACCGCTTCCGCCAACGCTTCTCCAATTCGTATTTCAAGACCATCCAGGGCATTTACGAGGCTTGGCTTCTTCTAAACGAAGAGCAACTGAAGATTGATGATATCGCGGAGCACGAAGTGGAATTGGCCGAGTGCCTGCGCGACCTTCGCGAAGCGATGTTGGAAAGCCGTTTCATTGACTTCTCGCTTATGCAGCGCTTGGCTGTGGAAGAACTGAGCGGCAATTCGCCGGCTGTAGAAGTTGCCGCCGAGCCAATTCAACACCTTCTGGTTGATGAATACCAAGACATCAACCCTATTCAAGACGCATTGATTCAGCAGCTTCACGAGCGATCGGAGACGCTGTTTGTGGTGGGTGACGATGACCAGTCAATCTATGGCTGGCGAGGGGCCGATGTTTCGCGAATTCAGACATTTACGGACCGCTATCCGGACGCTGCGACCCATACGCTTTCAGTAAATTATCGCAGCACGCCGCTTATTGTGAGGACTGCTGACCATTTCGCGCATCAAGAACTAGGCGCGGCCCGGATCATCAAAAATCCGGAAGCGCCAGAGACAGACCAGCCGAACGAATTTCGGACATTGTGGTTTGATACACGAGATGACGAAGCCGATTGGGTTGTCGCCAAGATCAACGAATTGCTCGGCACAGCTTACCGCGAAAGCGACGGAACTGTGCGAGGCCTTACGCCAGCCGATTTCGCGATATTGATGCGGTCCACGCGTCAACCCGAGCCAAATAATCACCCGCCACGCCACGTTGCATACACAGCCCGGTTGACTCAGTCTAACATCCCCTACTCGCTTGAAGCTGGAGGCGGTTTATTTGACCGGCCACACGTTCAAGTGATGCGAGCGGCATTTGATCTCTTGCGTGAGGGCCAACCGACGCGCGACGATGTGCAAGCGTTCGTCGACGAAAGCGCTGGCGACGTTTTCCCAAATACCGACTTTACGAAGCTGACGCGCGTATTCACCTCATGGGGGCGCGACATACATGCGCCTGTGGTCGGGGGCGCGCGCCGGCGCATCTATCCGCAGAATCTCGTCTTTGAGCTTCTTGAGGCATTCGGGGCGGCCCAGTCGAACCTTGACGAGGCGGTCTGGCAAGACTTGGGGGTCTTCAGCCGCATCATCCAGGACGTGGAGAGTGTCTATCCGAGTGTCGATTCAACTTCCCGGTTTCAGAGCATTCTCAACTTTTTGAATGTTGTAGCGGAGGCCGGATATGACACCTCTAGCTCAGAGGTGCTCCAGCGCCCTGATGCCGTAACCGTCTCGACTGTCCACAAGATGAAAGGGTTAGAGTTCCCTGTCGTCTTCGTGGTCGATGTCGAAAACAACCGCTTTCCCGGAAGGCGCAAGAGCTATCGTGGTATTGTTCCTGAGGCTGTGCTGGCAGGTGCACTGGAGCGTGGTGCGTATCAGGGGACACGCGAGGAGGAAGCGCGGCTGTTCTATACTGCCATCACTCGCGCCGAACGCTTTTTGTATGTAACCGGCTCCGCAATGGGTCCAGGTTGGAAAAGGGCTTTTCGTTCTTCTTCTTTCGTCGCCCACCTTCAAGACGATGCCATTATTTCCGAACCTGATACTCCGACCGATGGACTACTTCCCGCCCCACAAGCGCGCCGGCTGGATGCAGCAAACCTTCCCACCAGCTTCTCTGACATTCGCTACTATCTTCGGTGTCCCAAGGACTACCAATACCGAAAGCTGTTCGGCTTCAGTCCCGCCATCCCGGACCTCTTTGGCTTCGGAATGACTGTGCACGCAGCGATTGGAAAGCTTCATCAAGAGTTTTCTGAGGCGCCTCCGACTACCGATGATGCAGTCGCAATCGCAAGCAACTTGTTCCACCTGAAGCACGTGATCCCTAGTCGGGACCCCGAAGGCCGCCCAGGACCTTATGAGCGCGCCAAAAACCGTGCGCGTGAACTCGTTGTCGATTACGCGGATCGCTTCTCTGACGACTTTCGTCACCGCCGACAGGTCGAGGCTCGGTTCGAAATCCCAATTGAAGATGCAGTCGTTTCCGGCGCGATCGACTTGATGCTAAAGGAAGATGAGGCTGGCAACATTATTGATGCTTGCGTTATCGATTTTAAAACAATGGAGGGTGGAGCGGATCCCCAAAATGCCCTAGACTTGGAATGGACTGAGCTTTCGCTGCAGGTACAGCTATATGCTGCTGCAGCTCGTGATGTTCTAGGCGCTGCAGTAGAAGCTGGATACGTACATCTCCTCAAGGATGGTCAGCGGGTGCAAGTGCCAACCAGCGACGAAGCAATTGGCGCGGCATTGCAAACCATCGAGTGGGCGGTGGGGCGCATTATCCACGAAGACTTTCCGATGCGCCCCGAGAAAACAAAGTGCGAGGCTTGCGACTTTTTCAAATTATGCCCTCGTCAGCCCGAGTCTTTTGCAACCGACACGATTGCACCGGAGATCCATGTGCCAGGACAAGCATTGAAGAGTGCTGTGGCTGCCTTCAGGGAGTTCGATCCTGAATACGAGTAGAATGCGCTTGCTCTCTATATTTTTCTGAACCGCCTCCTCACCCTTCGAGACTCAGCTGCGCTTCGCACATCAGGATGAGCCCGCCGCCTCCTTCTCCAACCGCTTCACCTCATCCCTCAGCCGCGCCGCCTCCTCAAACTCCAGATTCGCCGCAGCCTCGCGCATACGTTTCTCCAGATCCGCGATCGCGGCCTTGAGATTGTTGGGTTCGAACTTCGCCTGCTCCTCGGCGACGCCGTCGGCGCGTTTCTGGCTGCGGCCTCGGCCTCTGCCCTTGGCGGTTTTTTCCATGACGCCTTCGAGCACGTCGGAGACGCCGCGCACGACTGTTCGTGGGGTGATCCCGTGCTCCAGATTATGGGCGGTCTGTTTCTCGCGGCGGCGGTCGGTCTCCTCCATGGCGCGCTGCATGGAGCCGGTGATCCGGTCGGCGTAGAGGATGACCTTGGCCTCGGCGTTGCGCGCGGCGCGGCCGATGGTTTGTACGAGGCTCGTCTCGCTTCTGAGGAAGCCCTCCTTGTCGGCGTCGAGAATGCCGACGAGGCCGCATTCGGGGATGTCGAGGCCCTCGCGCAGCAGGTTGATGCCCACCAGCACGTCGTAATGGCCCAGGCGCAGATCGCGGATCAGCTCGATGCGTTCGACCGTGTCGACGTCGGAATGCATGTAGCGCACGCGCAGGCCCTGCTCGTGCATGTATTCGGTGAGGTCTTCGGCCATGCGCTTGGTCAGCGTGGTGACGAGCGTGCGCAGGCCCTTTTCGGCCGTGTTGCGCGCCTCCGCGATGATGTCGTCGACCTGGGAGTGGTTCTCCGCCTGCACGGGGCGGACCTCCACGGGCGGATCGACGAGCCCTGTGGGGCGGATGACCTGCTCGGTGAAGACGCCGCCGGTCTGGTTTAATTCCCACGGCCCCGGCGTGGCGGAGACGTGGATGGTGGGCGGGCGCATGGCCTCCCACTCCTCGAATTTCAGCGGGCGGTTGTCCATGCAGCTGGGCAGGCGGAAGCCGTGCTCGGCCAGGGTGCGCTTGCGGTTGAAGTCGCCGCGGAACATGGCGCCGAGCTGGGGGACGGTCTGGTGGCTTTCATCGACGAAGACCAGCGCGTCGTCGGGCAGGTATTCGAACATGGTGGGCGGGGGCTCGCCGGGCTTGCGGCCGGTGAGGTAGCGCGAATAGTTCTCGATGCCCTGGCACGAGCCGGTGGCCTCGAGCATTTCGAGGTCGAACTCGGTGCGCTGCTGCAGGCGCTGGGCTTCCAGCAGCTTGCCGTTGGCTTCGAGCCAGGCAAGGCGCTCGGTGAGCTCGGTCTTAATCTCCTTGATGGCCTGGTTGAGCGTGGGGCGCGGGGTGACGTAGTGCGAGTTCGCGTAGACGCGGACCTGCTCGAGCCGGCCGGTGGGCTTGCCGGTGAGGACCTCGAACTCGGTGATCGCCTCGATCTCGTCGCCGAAAAAGCTGACCCGCCAGGCGTGCTCGTCATAGTGGGCGGGGAAGATCTCCACCGTGTCGCCGCGCACCCGGAACGTGCCGCGCTGGAAGGCGGCGTCGTTGCGCTGGTACTGCAGGGCCACGAGGTCGCGCATGAGCTGGCGGGGGTCCTTGCTGGCGCCCTCCTTCAGGTCGAACACCATGGCGGTGTAGGTCTCCACCGAGCCGATGCCGTAAATGCAGCTGACGCTGGCCACGATGATGACGTCGTCGCGCTCCAGGATCGACCGGGTGGCGGCGTGGCGCATCCGGTCGATGGCCTCGTTGATGGTGGATTCCTTCTCGATATAGGTATCGGTCCGCGGCACATACGCCTCGGGCTGGTAGTAGTCGTAATACGAAACAAAGTATTCGACGGCGTTATTCGGAAAAAAGGACTTGAACTCGCCATATAATTGCGCGGCGAGCGTCTTGTTCGGGGCGAGCACGAGCGCGGGCTTCTGAAGTTTTTCAATCACCTTCGCCATGGTGAAGGTCTTGCCCGAGCCGGTGACCCCGAGCAGCACCTGGTCTCTTTCGGAGGCATGCACGCCCTCGACCAGCTCCTTGATGGCGGCGGGCTGGTCGCCGGTGGGTTCGTACTCGCTGACCAGCTCGAACCTGCGGCCGCCCTCGCTTTTCTCCGGCCGGGCCGGGCGGTGGGGCGTCCAGTTCGCCGGCAGGCTCAGCGGGTCCTTGATGTCCGAGCCGGCGACCTCGTCCAGCGTGAAGTCGGCCTGGCCCATGTCGGAGACGCCGGGCGGGGTGAGGGCGGAGTCGTCGGTGGTGATCCGTGGCATGGGCGCAATATGGACCCGCCGGCCGCGCTGGAACAGGGGCGGAACCGCGCGCGGCGCAGAGGCTTTCCCCTGAGGTGTTTACAGCTGACGTGGAGCGCCTCCGCCATGACCGAACGCGCAGACCTCGCCGACCAGACCGCCGGCGCCGGAATCGGACCGGCCGGAGACGGAACCTCGGGATTCGGCTCGGCCGGGCAGGGTGCGGCGCGGATCACGCTGCTGGTGCTGGTGGTGCTGACGCTGGGCGGGCTCGTCTGGGTGTTTTTGCCCGAGGACGACGCAGGTGCTGGGACGGGCCAGCTGGCTTCGGCCGAGGAGTCGTTCTCGAACCGGTCTTTCTCCGAAGCGCTGATCAGCGCCCGGCAGGCCGACACGGGCGACGCGGCGCCCGCCCAACCCGCTCCGGCCGAAGGCGACGCGGCGGCCGAGGCCGCGCCTGAAGACGGCTGATCTTCCGCGCCGCCGGGCAAGCCTTGGTTAACGCTTGCCCGTCAGCATGGCGCAGAATCGTCTCCAACCCCCGGATCAGCCGATGTCGCAGGGCAGTTTCGAGCGGGTGCGCGTCCTCATTCTCGAGGACAACGCCCACATGTCGACCATCCTGCGCACGATCCTTCAGGGGTTCGGCGTCCGCTCCATCGTGGAGACGCGCGATGCGGCCGACGCGTTCGAGACGATGCGCGCCTCCAACCCCGATCTCGCTCTGGTCGACTACATGCTCGGCGACGTGGACGGGCTGGAGTTCACCCGGCTGACCCGGACCGCGTCCGACAGTCCCAACAAGTATCTGCCCATCATCATGGTGTCGGGTCATACCGACCGGACCAAGGTGATGGAGGCGATCAACGCCGGGGTGAACGAGTATCTCGCCAAGCCGGTCCGGCCTGTGGATCTCTATAACCGCCTGGTTTCGCTGATCGAACGGCCGCGCCGCTTCGTCAAGGCGCCGGGCTATTTCGGCCCGGACCGCCGGCGCCGCCAGGACCCGCGCTATTCAGGCCCGTGGCGGCGCGCGACCGACAAGCAGGACGAGGACGGCGACGACCTCAACTTCGGCGCGGACTAGGCGCTAGAGACCCAGTCGCGGGGCGGCGGGCGTGAGCTGGCCGGCGGTCGCGGTTCTGGTATCAAGATATTGAATTTCTAACCGTTCCAGGCCGCCGAAGCCTTCGAACAGACCTGACGCGTCGACATGGCCGATCCGCTCGGGCGCGTCGCAGGCGAAGGTCCAGTTCACCACCACGTCGTTATGCGCGCCGTGATCGTGGTCCCCATGGTCATGATCGGCGTGATCGTGGTCGTGCTCGCCATGTTCGTGTGCGTGATCATGGCCGTGATCGTGGTCGCTTTCGTCATGATCGTGACCGTGTTCGTGGTCGTGATCATGCGCTCTGTCATGGCCGTGCCCGTGCCCGTCATGATCGGGGTCGTGGGCGGCCTCGCCGGCCTCGGGCGCGCCCATGATCACCGTGTCGGTCAGGGTGCAGCCCGCCCGCTCGGAGAAGGTCACCAGCCCCCCGGCCGTCAGGCGCGCGCGGGCGTCGGCGACGGTCCGGCGCTGGGCCTCGGTCTGAATCGCGCCTTCGAAGCCGAAGAAGTTCCACGCCGCGCCGGAGAGCTCGGCGACGGCCGTACCGTCCGGGTTCACCGCGACGAGCAGTTCGGCCGCGCCGTGCACATGGGCGCCGAGCTGGCGCATGCCGTCCGCATCCTGGGCGAGCGCGGGCAGGGCGGTGGAGAGCGACAGGGCGGCGGCGAGGGCGAGCGTGCGGGTCATCGAAGATCTCCTCCGGTGCAGGGGGGCGGGCTCAGGGTTCGTGCGAGACCGGCCTGAAATCAGGCCTGTCGAATCCGGCGTGATCATGGCCGTCGTGCGCGTCATGGCCGTGATCGTGCCCGGCGTGCGCGAGGCTCATCAGCGCGGCGACGCCGGCGCCGGCGATCACCGCGCCGCCGCCGCGCAGAAGGCCGATCTCGGCGGCTTCGGTCATCAGCCGCGCCGCGCCGACATGCAGCAGCAAGCCGGCCACCACCGCGAACAGCGCATCGAGATGGCCCGGCTCCAGACCGGCGGCGTACGGCGCGGACAACGCGGCGGCTGCGAAGGTGGTGGCGCCGGCGGCCAGCCAGGCGCCGATCAGGCTCGCCCGGTCGCTCAGCCCGGCGCGCTGCAACAGCACGAAGCACACCACCGCCTCGGGCAGCTCATGCAGGACCAGGCCGGCGGCCGCGCCGAACCCGGCGACGGCGTCCACCGTGAGCGTCACCGAATAGACCAGCCCGTCGAGCACGGAGTGCAGCGCGATCGCGGCGACCGGCGCGAAGGCCGCGCCGCGCCGGACCGCTTCAGGATGGTGCGCGCCGATCCCGGCGGCGGCGTGCAGAAGAAAGCCCGCGCCGAACCCGGCCAGGACCAGCCAGGGCGCGCCCTCTCCGCCCGCCAGCGCGCGGGGCAGAAGATGCACCAGCGCGATGGTGATCACGATCCCGCCGGCGAAGGCGGCGAAGACCGGCCCGTTCGCGCGGGTGAAACCGGCCGCGAAACGCACCATGACCAGCGCCAGAAAGGCGACGGCGGCGGCGGCGGCGCCGAACAGGATCGAAGCGAGCACGGGCGTCACGGGCGGTCTTTCTGGTGACGTTATAATATATCGCCGCCCGTCTTACGCCCTCCTCGCGCGGCGGGCAAGCGATGGTCGGGCGCGTCCCCTAACGCCCCCTCACACCCCCGCCGTCGCGCGCACCTCCTCTGCGCTCATGCCGGCGTCGCGCATGGCCTGCAGGGTCATGGCGCGGTCGCGTTTGGCGAAGCGCTTGCCGGTTTCGTCCAGCAGCAGGCGGTGATGGCGGTAGATCGGGCGGGGCAGGCCGAGCAGGCGCTGCAGCAGCGCATGCAGATGGGTGGCGAAGAACAGGTCCTGGCCGCGGATCACGTGGGTGACGGCCTGTAGCGCGTCGTCATGCACGGCGGCGACGTGATAGCTCGCGCCGACATCCTTGCGGCCCAGGATCACGTCGCCCAGGGTTTCGGGCCGGGCTTTGACCAGGCCGTGCTCGCCGGCCGGGCCTTCGCCTTCCTCGATGAAGCTCAGCGTGTCCCAGCCTGCGCCCAGCGCGTCGCGGCAGGCCGCGATCGACAGCCGCCAGGCGTAGGGCTTGCCCTCGGCGAGCAGGGCGGCCTCTTCGGCGCCGCTCAGCGGCTGGTCGGGGCCGGGATAGATGACGCCCTCGGGCCCTTCGCCGGGATGGTGCGGCGCGCGATCGATCTCGTCTGCGATCTCCTTGCGGGTCTTGAAGCAGCGATAGACGAGGCCCCGCCCGGCCAGCGTCTCGATCACGCGGCGATATTCGGGAAGGTGCGCGCTCTGCCGGCGGACGGGCTCGGGCCAGCTCAGACCCAGCCATTTGAGGTCGGTGTAGATCGCCTCTTCGAACTCGGTCCTGCAGCGCGCGGTGTCGATATCCTCGATGCGCAGCAGGAACGTCCCGCCCGCCGCCTTCGCCGCTTCAAAGGCGGTCAGCGCGGAGAAGGCGTGGCCCAGATGCAGAAGGCCTGTCGGCGAGGGGGCGAAGCGGGTGAGGAAACCGGTCATGGCCTATCGGTTAGCACCGCCTGTACGCGGGGTCGACGCGAGGCTTTTTCTTGCGGGGCGCCCCCCATATGATCGCGCCGCAGAGCGAAGGGAGCCGCACATGATCCTCATCGACGGGCCGCGCATCGCGCCCAAATCGGGCACGGCGAAAAAGCTCGTGGTGCTGTTTCACGGCTACGGCTCGAACGGGCAGGATCTGGCGGGGCTGGCCCAGGCTTGGGCGCCGCAGTTTCCCGACATCGCCTGGGCGAGCCCGAACGCGCCCGAACCCGTGCCCGGCTTTCCCGGCGGCTATCAGTGGTTCCCGATCAGCCGGCTGGACCCCGCCCTGATGGAGCAGGGGGTGAGGAGCGCGCACGCCAGCGCCGAACAGTTCGTCAAGTCCGAGCTCAAG
The DNA here is from genome assembly GCA_040112665.1 of Oceanicaulis sp. NCBI lineage: Bacteria > Pseudomonadati > Pseudomonadota > Alphaproteobacteria > Maricaulales > Maricaulaceae > Oceanicaulis > Oceanicaulis sp. Next base: position 1,479,411 of record CP157796.1, read on the forward strand.
CGCTGGGGGCTGACCGATCGCGATCTGGTGCTGGTGGGTTTCTCGCAAGGCACGATGATGGCGCTGCACACCGGGCTCAGGCGTCCGGCCGCGCCGGCGGGGATCCTCGGGTATTCCGGCGCGCTGGCCGGGCCCGAGCGGCTGAAGGACGAGATGACCGCAAAGCCCCCGATCATGCTGATCCACGGCGATCAGGACGAGGTGCTGCCGCTGGGCATGACGTTGATGGCCGCGCAGGGGCTTTGCGCGGCGGGACACGGGGCGGAGTTTCACATCTCCTACGGCGTGCCGCACTCGATCGGCCAGGACGGGCTGGAGCTCGGCGCGCGGTTCATCAAGACGGCCACCGAGGGCAGGCTGGTCGACCGCGCGCTCTGAGCCGGTGTTGTCAAAGAGCTGTCTGCGCGTTGTCATGTCCGCGTCACGCCAGTTCGGTTAAAGTGCGGCCGACCCGGAAACCGCCTCTGTGATTCGTTTCATGGATTCAGGGGCCTGGACTTGAGGGAGGCGCGTCTTCAGGACGCTGCTGTCATATATGGGGCTCGCCCCGCGCCGCCGGCCTCTCGGCACGCTATCGGGAGGTCGTCATGCGCGTGTTTAAGGACGCGCCTGAAGATCTCCGTTGCCTGGTCCTGAACGCGGACTACCAGCCCCTGTCGTATTATCCGCTCTCCACCTGGCCCTGGCAGGAGGCGGTCAAGGCCGTCTTCCTCGAGCGGGTGGACATCGTCAGCGAATACGACACGCTGATCCGCAGCCCGTCCCTGTCCATGGCCGCGCCCAGCATCGTGGCGCTGCGCGACTATGTCAGCCAGGACCGGCCGCCCGCCTTCACCCGGTTCAACGTCTTCCTGCGCGACGGCTTCCGCTGTCAGTATTGCGGCACGAACAAGCTCGACCAGCTGACCTTCGATCACGTGGTGCCGCGCGCATACGGCGGCCGGACGACCTGGGACAATATCGTGGCGGCTTGTGCGCCGTGTAACCTCAAGAAGGGCGGCCGCACCCCGCGCGAAGCGAAGATGCCGCTATTGCAGCACGCCGAGCGGCCCAACATGCACCAGCTGCAGGCCCAGGGCCGCCGCTTCCCGCCGAAATACCTCCACGAAAGCTGGCTCGACTACCTGTACTGGGACATCACGCTGGAGGAGTGAGGGGCGTCTTTCTCCCCCCGTTCACGGGGGGAGTGGCCCGGACTTGATCCGGGGCGAGGGGGGCGGCGCCTTGCGTTGATTTGCAGCGCATCGCCTCCAGTCTAACCTCTGCGCCGCCCCCACCGGTCGCTTCGCGACCACCTCCCCCGTAAACGGGGAGGACATCTCACCGTTCGAGTTCGCATGACCCAGACCCGCACCCCGACCATCGCCATCGCCTATGATTTCGACGGCACGCTCAGCCCCGGCTCGATGCAGGAGCATTCCTTCATCCCCGAGATCGGCGAGGCCAAGGAGGCGTTCTGGAAGCGGGTGAACGGGGAGGCGGCCCGGCTGGGGGCGGACAACATCCTCGTCTACATGCACGAGATGGTGAAGGCCGCCCGGCGCGAGGACGTGCGCTTCCGCCGCGAGGACATCGAGCGGCACGGCCAGCGCATCGCCTTCTTTCCCGGCGTGGCGGAAGGCTGGTTCGACCGGCTGCGCGCCTACGGCGCCGAGCAGGGCGTGGCGGTGCAGCACTTCATCATCAGCTCGGGCCTGAAGGAGATGATCCGCGCCAGCGCGGTCGGGCCGAGCTTCGATGCGATCTTCGCCAGCGAGTTCAAGTACAACGCCGACGACGTACCCGAATGGGCCGCCGCGGCGGTGAACTACACCAACAAGACCCAGTTCCTGTTCCGCATCAACAAGGGCGCGCTCGACCTGTCCGACCACGCCGAGGTCAACAAATACATTCCCGAGGACGACCGGCCGGTGCCCTTCCGCAACATGATCTATATCGGCGACGGGGACACCGACGTGCCCTGCATGCGCACGGTGAAGGAGCAGGGCGGGGTGTCCATCGCGGTCCACCCGCCCGGCGACGAGGCGCTGGCGAAAAAGACCGCCAAGCTCAAGGCCGAGCGCCGCGTGCAGTTCACCGCCGACGCGGACTATTCCGAAGGCGCGCCGCTGGACGTCTATGTTCACGCAGTGATCGACAAGATGGCCGCGGTGGAGCGCCTCAAGGGCCTGGAGCGGGGTTAGGGGGGCGGCCTTTTCCGAGGCTGACCCCGGCGCGAGTTCATCCCTCCCTCCCCCTCGGGGGAGGGCCGGGGTGGGGGCGAGACGGTCTTGAGTTCGCGTTTGCGGCAGGGGAGGGAGGGCGCCGGGCCCGGCTCTCTCAAAGACTAACCGGGCTGGAATGGGGTTAGACCCGCTGCGTCACCGCGATCGCGGCGTGGCAGCCTGCGGTGATGGCTGCGCTGAGCAGGGGATAGCCGGGCGCGTCCTTCGCGCCTTCGTCCACGGCGAGGTCCTTGTGGGCGACCTCTTCGGCCTGGAACTGCGCGAACTGGTCGGCGAGTTCGGTCTCGCCCATCAGCCGCAGCTGTTCGACCTGGCGGCCGTAATGGCCCTCGATGACGTTTTCGACCGCCTCGGTGCAGGCGTGCGCGGCGCGCTCGCCCATGAAGGCGGTCACAGCCCCGAGAGCGAAGCCCGCCACGTCCCAGACCGGGCCCAGCAAGGTGGGCCGGGCGAGGCCTGAGCGGATATGGTCGTCGAACGCGTCCAGATGGTGCTGCTCGTCGGCTTCCATGCGCTGCAGCTGGCCGGCGATGCGCGATTTCGACGGCTGGTCGGCGAAGATCGCGCGCTGGCCCTTGTAGATGCGCACCGCGCCGTACTCGCCGGCATGGTCGACGCGGACCATCTCGGCGATGCGGCGGTCGTCGCGGGTGCGGCCGGGGCGGCGGACGGTCTTGCGGGTGAAGCTCATAGCACCCTCCAGGACGGGCTGCGGAACACGGCGATGAGGCTCAGACCAGCAAATAGCGCGCTGGCGAGCGCGTTGTAGCCCGCCATCGAAACGCCCAGGAACATCCAGGCGGGATCCTCGCACAGCACCACGTTCTGCGCGCGCTCCAGCCCGGCGAGCAGATCGTCGACCGAAATGCCGGAAATGTCGCTGGCCTGGCAGTCATAGGTCCACCAGCCGTACTCGACCCCGGCGTGATGGCCCGCGACCACGACCGACCAGGCGAAGACGGCGGCCAGCGCGACGCAGGCGATGCGTCCGATCCCCGCCGGCGCCCTGAGCGCCAGCCAGTAGCGCTTGAGCCGCGAGCCGGCCATGACCGGTTCGAGCGCCCGGGCCGCGTCGCGCGCCGCGCGCGGGCCCAGGCCGCGCACCACATGAACCAAGGTGAAGCCCGCAAGGCCCAGAACGAGCGCCCAGACATGCACCCAGCGCTGCTCGATGCAGAGCGGACAGGGCGGGTAGTTTCCGAAGACCTCGAACGCGAAAGCGGCCAGCAGCATGCCGGCGGCCGCCAGCGCGCCGAAAAGCGGCCAGCGGTCGGGTCTGAGGGCGGCGGAGACGAGGTCGGACAAGCGGTTCATCGCGGCCGAACTTAACCGCTCCGGTTCCGCCGCGCGAGGGTGCGCAGCGGCTGAAGCGTGCGACTTTCTCTTCACCTCGGCCCGGTTTCAGGCGATAGACGGGGCTCGCAGCGCGCGGGCGTGGCGGAATTGGTAGACGCAGGGGACTCAAAATCCCCCGGTTTTGCGACCTTGTCGGTTCGAGTCCGACCGCCCGTACCAGCCTTCGCGCCTCCGGCGCTTCGGCTCGGCAGGCCGGTGGCCGTGCGAAGGCTGTCGCGCCGAAGCCGCAGGCGAAGGCGGACATTTTTCCTGAGGCTCGCGCCCTGCCGGGCGCTCGCGGCGCGCCGTGCGCCGATGTCCTCCCCCCGCACGCGGGGGGAGACAGATACCCCCACCACAATTCACAAGCGGTTCAGGCGCCGCTGCGCGAAAATGACCGCGCTTCTTTGTTGAAGGAGGGGCGCATGAAGTTCATCGGGGACGTTTTCAAGCCGATCCTGACCATACTGGTCACGGTGTTCATGGGCGCGCTGATCGTCTCGATCGCATGGCCGGCCGGGGACGAATTCATCCAGACCTATCTTCCCGTCTGGGAGCGGCTCGATCCGGTCATCGCGCAGGTGCGCGAATGGCTCGGCATCCACCAGCCCGAAGAGCCTTCGCCCTGGTGGCGGTTCTGGGATTAGGCCCGCGTCAGCGCCGGAAACAGGCGGTCGAACGGCCCGCCTGCGCCTGAGAGGTCCCTGACCGCGCCGGCTTCGGCGATGCGGCCGTGTTCGAGCACGACGGCGCTGTCGGCGCGCTCGAGCAGCTTCGCGCGGTGGGTGACGATCAGCACCGAGCGGCGGCCGTCTTCGTTCAGCCAGGCGTCGAGGGCGTCGAGGAACTCGCGCTCGGTGTCCTCGTCCAGGCCCTCGGTGGGCTCGTCCAGCAGCATGACCGGCGCGTCCTTCAGGAAGGCGCGCGCCAGTGCGATGCGCCGCGCCTGCCCCCCCGAAACGAGCCCGCCCTGCTCGCCGATCCAGGTCAGAAGCCCGTCAGGCATCTTGCGGACGAACTCGGCCGCGCGCGCGCGTTCCAGCGCGTCCCACAGCCGGTGCTCGTCCGCTTCCGGATCGGCCAGTCTGAGATTGGCGCGCACCGTCGTCGACAGAAGCTCGGCGCGTTGATCGACCAGAGCGAAGCGCGCACGCACGTCGGCGGCCGCCAGGGTGGAGAGCGGCGCGCCGCCCAGCGTAATCGTCCCCGCGTCAGGCTCGTAAAACCGCATCAGCAGCTTGATGAGCGTGGACTTGCCCGATCCCGACGCGCCGACCAGCGCCAGCCGCCCGCCTTCGGGCAAGGCGAGCGAGACGTCCTCGATCGCCGCGCGGTCCGCGCCCGGATAGGTGAAGCTCACCCCCTGAACGCCGATATCGGATCGCGCTGGCGCGGCGGCGGGTTGCGCAGGCTCGGCGTAGGTGGGCGGGATTTCACTGAGCGCCCTGAGCCTGCGGGCCGAGCGAGCGGTCTGGCCGTAAGCCTCGGCGGCCGTGACAAGCGGGGCGGCGGCTTCAAACAGGCCGAACGCGACGAAGCCGGCGAGCGCGGCCAGCGGCGCGGGCGCGCCCGAGGCCGCCGCGCTGGCTACGCCGGCGACGAAGGCGAGGGGGCCTGCGAGCGCGAGCAGCGCGGAATCAAACAGCCCAGTCCGGGCCAGCGAACGCTGCGCGCCGATCCAGCGCGTGCTGGCCGCGTCCAGCCGTCCCACCAGCCGCGCGTCCGCGCCATAGGCCTTGAGCTCGGCGAGCCCGGCGGCGAGATCGCCCGCTTCGGCGCGCGCCTCGGCGGCGTTATCGGCTGCGCTCGCGCCGGCTTCTCCCCCGCTGCGCGCGGCGAGAAGCGGCAGGACCACGCCGGCCAGAACGAAGATCCCCAGCACGGGCAGGAGCGCGGCCGGAGCGAAGAGGGCGAGGATCACGCCGGCGAAAATCGCGCCGCAGACCGCCGCGAAGACCGGGGTGACGAGGCGGAGATAGAGATTGTCGAGCGCGTCGACGTCGCCGGTCACCCGCGCCAGCAAATCCCCGCCCCGGAACGTGCCCAGCCGGCCTGGCGCCAGCGGCGCGGCCTGGTCGAACACCCACAGCCGCAGCCGGGCGAGCACCCGGAAGGTGGCGTTATGGGTGACCATGCGCTCGGCGTAGCGCCCGGCGGTCCGGCCCATGGCGAAGGCGCGCACCCCGCCCGAGGCGAACAGGTAATTGAACGCCCGGCCTGCGCCCGCGAGCCCGGCGATCGCCGAGGCGGTGATGAACCAGCCCGAAAGAGACAGAAGTCCTATGCCGGCGAGCAGGGTGATCGCCGCGAGCGCCGCGCCCAGGCGCAGCCACCAGCGGTCCGGACGCGCCAGGCTGAGGAAGAAGCGTAAGTCCTTCACGCCCGCGCCTCCATCTCCACGACCGCGTCGCAGATCGCGCGGACGGCCGGGCTGTGCGTGGCGATGATCACGGTGCGCCCCTGCGCTGCGCGTCTGAGTGCGTCGAGGAAGCGCGCTTCGGCTTCGCCGTCGAGATGGGCGGTGGGCTCGTCGAGCAGAAGCAGCTTCATGTCGACGGCCAGAGCGCGCGCCAGCGCCACGCGCTGGGCCTGACCGCCAGACAGCCCGTAGCCGCGATCGCCCACCCGCGTGTCGAGCCCGTCAGGCAGGCTGGCGGCGAAATCGGTGACGCCCGCCGCCTCGGCGGCCGCAGCGATCGCAGCCTCGCCGATCTGCGGGTCGAACAGGGTGATGTTGTCGCGCAGGCTGCCGTGAAAGACCCGCGGGCGCTGGGCGATCCAGGCGGCCTGGCCGATGAGCGGACCGTCGAGCGCGGCGCCGTCGGCCTCGATCACGCCTTCGCTGAGCGGGGCGTAACCCATCAGCAGCTTCAGCGCGGTGGATTTGCCCGCGCCTGACGCGCCCCAGAGCGCGGTGATCTTTCCCGCCTCGGCGGTGAAGCTGAGCGAAGAGAGCCCGCGCCGCCCGTCGGCGTAGACCGATCCGGCGTTCCTGAACGTGATTGCTGGGGCCTCAGTCAGCCGGCGCGAGGCCGGGGCGGCGGCGTTCATATCGCCGGCGAAGAAGGGCGCGAGCGCTTCGGCGCCGGCTTCGGCGTCGGCGCGGTCGTGATAGGCCGCAGAAAGCCGCCGCAGGGGCAGATAGTATTCCGGCGCCAGGATCAGCACGAACAGACCGGCCTTGAGATCGATGCTCTCGCCCGGATCGAAGGGCAGCTCGCCTAAAAGCGCGAAGCCGACATAGACCGCCGTGCCCGCGACCGCGATGGCGGCGAAAAATTCAAGGATGGTCGAGGACAGGAAGGCGAGCGCCAGCACCTTCATGGTGCGCTTTCTGAAGTCCTCGCTGGCCGCGGCCAGCCCCTCGCGCTCGCGGCCGGCGGCGTTGAAGGCGTTCAGGGTCTCGAGCGCCTGGAGCCGGTCGTTGAACCGGCCCGCGAGCCGCCTGAGCGTGGCGAGCTGATCGCGGCTCGCCGCCGCCGCGCCCGCCCCGACCAGCGCCATGAAAATGATCAGCGCCGGAGCGGTGACGAGGAAGATCGTTCCCACCACCCAGGACTGGGTGTAGGCCGCCGCAAGGATCAGCAGCGGCGCGATCGCCACGACCGGCGCCAGCGGGCGGTAGCGGCCGAAATAGCCGTCGAGCTTCTCAACCGCGTCCACCAGCGCAGAGGCCGTCTCCCCGGAATCAGTGCGTTCGGCGAAGGCGGGGCCGCGCCGGGCCAGCGCCTCGGCGGCGGCGCGGCGCACATGGGCGCGCACGCGGGCGCTCGCCTCGAAGCCCAGCCGCGTCTCGCCGCCCTGGGCGATCGCGCGCAAGCCCCCGCAGACCAGCGCCAGCAAAAGCCCCGGCCACCAGGGCTCGCCTGCGACCAAACCGCTCACGGCCGAAGCCGCGCCCCAGGCGAAGCCGATGAACAAAGCGTACTGCAAAACGCCCAGCGCAGCGGCGGCGCGCTCTGCAGAGCGGCCCGCTTTTCTCCATGAATTCAGGAGCTTGCCCAGAGCGGCCTTGTCTGTGGTCACAGCCTCGGCGCCCGTCGGGCCTGTCAGCACGGCGTCAGTCATGGCTCTCGCATACACGGTTCGGGGGCGGTTTGTCTGCGGCAGTCGGTCCCATGCGACAGCTTGCGGGGCGCCCAGCGGCGTTTGAAAGGCGCATCAAGGGGCAAGTCCGTAGACCGGATATGGAAATTTCGGCCGCCCGCGCGCGGCGGCCAGGAGGCCCAACGGCATGATCGACATGGATGTCGTCGACCTTTCGCGGTGGCAGTTCGCGCTGACCGCGATGTACCACTTCCTGTTCGTCCCGCTCACGCTGGGGCTGGCGTTCATGCTGGCGATCATGGAGAGCGTGTACGTCATGACCGGCCGTCAGGTCTGGAAGGACATGACGAAGTTCTGGGGCGCGCTGTTCGGGATCAATTTCGTCCTGGGCGTGTCCACCGGCATCACCATGGAATTCCAGTTCGGCATGAACTGGTCGTACTACTCGCACTATGTGGGCGACGTGTTCGGCGCGCCGCTGGCCATCGAGGGGCTGATGGCCTTCTTCCTCGAAGCCACGCTGGTGGGCCTGTTCTTCTTCGGCTGGGACCGGATGAGCAAGGTCGGCCACCTGGCCGCGACCTGGCTGATGGCGCTGGGCACGAACCTGTCCGCGCTGTGGATCCTGGTGGCCAACGGCTGGATGCAGAACCCGGTCGGCGCGGTGTTCAATCCCGACACCATGCGCATGGAGATCACCGACTTCATGGCGGTGATCTTCAACCCTGTCGCCCAGGCGAAATTCGTGCACACCGTCTCGGCGGGCTATGTGACCGGCGCGCTGTTCGTTCTGGCGATCTCGGCCTTCTTCCTGCTCAACCGGCGCTTCACCGGCTTCGCCAAGCGCTCGATGACGGTGGCCAGCGCCTTCGGCCTGGCCGGCGCGCTGTCGGTCGTGGTGCTGGGCGACGAGAGCGGCTACGCGCTCACCGACAACCAGAAAATGAAGCTCGCCTCGCTGGAGGCCATGTGGGAGACCCACGAGCCCCCCGCGCCGCTGACCGTGGTGGGTTTCCCCAACATGGAGACGCGGGAGACCGAGCACGCGATCGACATCCCCTGGGTTCTGGGCCTGATCGCCACCCGGTCGGTCGACACCCCTGTGGAAGGCATCCTGCCGCTCGTCGCCCAGGCCGAAACGCGGGTGGAGAACGGGATCGGCGCCTATGACGCGCTGGTGCGCCTGAGGGCCGATCCCGCCGACATGGAAGCGCGCGCGCAGTTCGAGGAGAGCAAGTTCGACCTCGGCTACGGCATGCTGCTCAGGCGCTATGTCGAGGATCCGCGCGAGGCCACGCCCGAACAGATCAGCCAGGCCGCCTGGGACACCGTGCCCGACGTGCCGGTCATGTTCTGGAGCTTCCGGGTGATGGCGGGCCTGGGCTTTTACTTCATCGCCCTGTTCGGCGCGGCCTTCGTTCTGTCCACGATGCGCAAGCACGAGACCCGCTGGTTCCTGAAGCTCGCGCTCGTCTCGTTGCCGCTTCCGTGGATCGCGGCGGAGCTGGGGTGGATCCTCGCCGAGTACGGCCGCCAGCCCTGGATCATCGAAGGCGTTCTGCCGACCTTCCTCGGCGTGTCCAGCCTCGCGGCCGAGCAGATCATCCTGACCATGGTCGGCTTCACGGTCCTGTACGGCGTGCTCGCCGTGGTGGAGGTGATGCTGATGGTCCACTTCATCCGCAAGGGCCCCTATCCGGAAGAAAAAGGACGGCCCGCCCCCGAAGCCCCGCGCGGCGATCGCGACGGCGCGCGCGGCCTGATCCCGGCCGAGTGAGGAACGAGTGATGGAAATCCCGCTCTCATACGAAATGCTGCGCGTGATCTGGTGGGCGCTTCTGGGCGTCCTGCTGATCGGGTTCGCGCTGACCGACGGTTTCGATCTGGGCGTCGCCGGTCTTCTGCCTTTCGTGGCGAAGACCGACATGGAACGGCGCATGGTGATCAACACGGTGGGGCCGACCTGGGAAGGCAATCAGGTCTGGCTGATCCTGGGCGGCGGCGCGATCTTCGCGGCCTGGCCTATGGTCTACGCCACGGCGTTTTCCGCCTTCTATCTGGCCATGTTCGTGGTGCTCGCCGCGCTGATCCTGCGTCCGGTGGGGTTCAAGTACCGCTCCAAGCGCCAGGACAGGCGCTGGCGGAGCTTCTGGGACTGGGCGCTGTTCACCGGCGGCTTCGTGCCGGCGCTGATCTTCGGCGTGGCGGTGGGCAACGTGCTGGTCGGCGCGCCCTTCCGTCTCGACGATGATCTGAGGATTTTCTGGGACGGCAGCTTTTTCGGCCTGCTCAATCCGTTCGCGCTTCTGTGCGGGCTTTTGTCGGTCAGCATGCTGCTGCTTCACGGCGCGGCCTGGCTGTCGATGAAGCTCGACTACGGTCCGGTGCGTGACCGGGCGCGGGCGCTCGCCCCGGCCTTCGCGCTCGCCTCGATGGTGCTGTTCGCGATCGGGGGCGTCTGGGTGGCCTTCGCCGATTTCGGCTATGTCGCGAGCACGGTGGACACCAACGGGCCGTCAAACCCGCTGCTGACCGAGACGGTGCGCGAGGGCGGCGCCTGGCTCAATAATTACGCCGCCCGGCCCTGGACGATGATCGCGCCGTTCCTGGGCTTCGCCGGCGCGGCGCTGGCGATCGCCGGAATCCGGATGAACTCCGAGACGCTGACCTTCACCGGTTCGAACCTGTCCGCGCTGGGCATCATCGCTACGGTGGGCGTGTCGATGTTCCCCTTCATCCTGCCCTCGAGCGTGGACGCGGCCTCGAGCCTGACGGTGTGGAACAGCTCGTCGAGCCACGGCACGCTGTTCATCATGCTGATCGCGACGGTCGTGCTGCTGCCGATCGTGCTTTTGTACACCGCCTGGGCGTTCCGCGTGATGTTCGGCCGGGTCACCGAAAAAGACATCGCCTCGGGCGATTACTACTGAGGGAGAGACGCCATGTGGTATTTCGCCTGGATCCTCGGCATCGGCCTGGCCTGCGCCTTCGCCATCCTGAACGCGATGTGGCACGAGCTGCACCTGTCGGACGGCGGCGACACCGGAAGCTCGCACGAAGCCTGGTGAGCGAAACGAAAACGGCCCCGGCGAAGCGCCGGGGCCGTTTTTATCTTCGCAGACCCGCCGGTCAGATCAGGGGCGGCGGCGGCGCCTCGTTGAAGCTGATCATCCGGGTCCGTCCGCCCCATTCGGCGGTCAGACGCTTCTTCTCGTCTTCGCTGATCTCGACGTTCGAGGCGCACAGCACCCACTCCCCGCCGTCCTTCTTCAGCGGCGTCTGGACGGTGCGCCAGTGGCTCTCGCCAGTTCCGTTGCGGCCCGGCCAGGTCCACAGGACCTCGGCGTAGGCGATCTCGCCGGAGAACGCGCCGGTCTCCATCAGCTCGTTAATGATGCCGTTCGCCTCGTCGCCGAGATCGATGTTCATCACATCGCCGACCTCCAGCCCCTGGAACGGCGCGGCTTCGGTCAGCGGCCGGCTGGCGGCCTCCACCACGACCTTGCCGTCGCGCGCGGAGATCAGCGACATCAGAAACGGCGAATACGTGATCAGCGCCCGCATATGGTCGTAAAGCGGCCGGTGCGACGGCGCGGTCAGAAGCCGGCGCAGCCGCTCCTCGAGATCGGGCGACGGGGTCGCCGCACCGTTCTCCAGCCGTGACACGTACGCCTGGCTGACTTCCAGCAGGTGGGCGGCGGCCTCCTGCTTCAAACCGCTGCGCTGGCGGAACGCCTTGAGCTCTTCACCCCAATTCATTGGACAGACTCGCTTGAAAGGCTTGGATTTTTTGAAACATCAACACCTAGCTTGTGAGGGCAACTGAAAATATCATTATAAAATATGCAAAAAGCAGCCGCGCGGGGGTTGCATACGCGGAATTCTCCGCGCGTCTGCTGCTAACGCGGCTCCACCGCCCCGGTTGCCTTGACCGGTCCGCCCCGGGCCGTACTGTCGCGCTTCGCGCCGGTAGAGCGCATCCAGAGAGGGGAGCGAAGCATGGGTCTTTTCAAGGCGATCGGCCGCGAGTGGTTCTATACGACCGAGCTCGCGCGGCTTTTGGGCAAGCTGAAATCGATCACGCCTGACTCAGAGCATCTGACGCCCGATCTCCTGGAAGACAGCGTCGACGCGCACGCCAAGCGCACCGCCTTCCTGACCGAGGACGGCCGCAAGATCAGCTACGCCGAATTCGACGCCCATGCGAACCGCATCGCCCACTGGGCGGTCTCGCAGGGCATCGAGCCGGGCGATTCGGTCGCGCTCTACATGGGCAACCGGTGGGAGTACGTCGCGGTCTGGCACGGCCTGTCCAAGGTCGGCGTGCAGGGCGCGCTCATCAACAACCAGATCAGCGGCGCGCCGCTGGCGCACACCATCTCCATCTCCGGCGCGCGCCACGCCATCGTGGAGGGCGAGCTGGCCGGCCAGTTCGCTACAGGGCTCGACACCGTGGCCGACAAGCCGACCGTCTGGCTCACCGACGGCGCGGGCGGCATCCAGGGCGCGCAGGATTTCGACGCCGCCCTCGCCAAGTCCGACGATACGCGCCCGGACCGGTCCCGCCGCGCCCATCTTCGCGCCAAGGATCCGTGCATGAAGATGTACACCTCGGGCACCACGGGCCTGCCCAAGGCGGCGATCGTCGCGCACACCCGCTCGCTCTATTACCTGCAGGTGTTCGGCGTCGCGGCGCGCGCGAACAAGAACGACAGGATGATGATGGTCCTGCCGATGTATCACGCCACCGGCGGGCTGTGCGGGGTCGGCGCGGCGCTGAGCTTCGGCGGCACGCTGATCGTGCGCCGGAAGTTCTCCGCCTCGCGCTTCTGGGAAGACGCGGTGGAGACCGGCGCGACCATGTTCATGTATGTCGGCGAGCTCTGCCGCTTCCTGGTCGCCAACGATCCCAGCCCGGCGGAGAAGAAGCACAAGATCCGCGTCGCCATCGGCAACGGGCTGCGTCCCGACGTCTGGCCGCGCTTCGCCGAGCGTTCGGGCATTCCGCGCATCATCGAGTTCTACGGCGCGACCGAGGGCAATGTCGGGCTGATCAATCTCGATTCCAGGCCCGGCGCGATCGGCCGGGTCCCGCCCCATCTCGCCAAGCGCTTCAACATCAAGCTCGTGCGCTTCGACACCGAGAAGGAAGAGGTGATCCGCGACAAGAAGGGCCGCTGCATCCCCTGCGCGCCCGGCGAGGTCGGCGAGGCGATCGGCGAGATCCGCCCCGACGACGCGCGCTATCGGTTCGACGGCTATCAGGACGAGGAAGCCACGAAGAAGAAAATCCTGCGCGACGTGTTCAAGGACGGCGATCTGTATTTCCGGACCGGCGACCTGATGAAGCGCGACGAGCTCGGCTACTACTATTTCGTGGACCGGATCGGGGACACGTTCCGCTGGAAGTCGGAGAACGTCTCCACCAACGAGGTCGCCGAGGCGATGGGCGTGCATCCCGGCGTCATCCAGGCGAACGTCTACGGCGTCGAGGTGGCCGACTATTCGGGCAAGGCCGGCATGGCCGCGCTGATCATCGACGAGGATTTCGATCTTCAGGCCCTGCGCGCCCATGTGCACCGCGAGCTGCCCCATTACGCCCGCCCGCTTTTCGTCAGGCTGCACACCGACGCGCCGAGCGAGCACACCACAGGCACCTTCAAGCTGAAGAAGACCGATCTGGTGCGCGAGGGCTGGGACCCCGAGAAGGTCTCCGAGCCGCTCTATTTCGACGATCCGGACGCCGGCGCCTATGTCGAGCTGACGCCTGAGCTGCGCGCGGCGATCATCTCCGGCGAGAAGCGCGTGTGAGCCGTCCGCTCGATCCCGAAAGCGTTCTGCACTTCTGGTTCGTCGAGGCCGGGCCGAAGCGCTGGTTCAGCGTCGATCCGGCCTTCGACGCCGCGGTGCGCCGCCGGTTCGGACCTGCCTGCCATGCGTTGAGGACCGCCGGGGCGATCGCCGACCATCCCTGGCTGGTCGAGCCTGAAAGCGCGCTGGCGCTGATCATCCTGACAGACCAGGCGCCGCGTAACGTCTGGCGCGGCTCGAACGCGGCGTTCAGCCTCGATCCGCTGGGGCTGGAGGCGGCGCGCGCCGCCCTCGCCGCGGGCTGGGACTGGGCGCTCGCGCCCGACCGGCGCGCCTTCGTCTACATGCCGCTGATGCATTCCGAAGACATCGAGGATCAGGCGCTGTGCGTGGCGCTGTGCGAAGCCCGGTTGGGCGAGGGCGGTCAGACCGCCCGGCATGCGCGCGCCCATTTCGAGCTGATCCGCCGCTTCGGCCGCTTTCCCCATCGCAACGCCGCCCTGAACCGCACGCCGACCCCGGCGGAGACCGAATTTCTCGAGGCGGGCGGCTACGCGCCCGGCGCGAAACGCCCGGCAAAATAGGCCCGGCGGGCAGGCTCTTCCGCAGGCGTCTGAACCTAACTCATTGATATATGGCGTCATAAGCGCGGCAAGCCGCTTGCAATCCCGTCTCCGAACCATTGGAGACCGCCCATGCCCGCCGCCCGCCGCTCGCGCATCACGCCTGAAGACATCCGCATCATCGCCTTCACCCTGGTCGACCGGCACGGCGCGCGCGCGCTGGGCTACGCCGACCAGGCGGTGTGCGAGCTCGACGAGAAGGGCGAGGCGGAAAGCGCAGACGCCTGGCGCGCCCTGCGCAGCGAGATCGAGGACGCGCTGGGCGGGCGGATCAGCCGGGAAACCCCGATCGCCCTGCATTAGGTCTCCCGGCGATCGGTGACATTTCCGCGGCGGACGGCGCGCACGGCTTGCCCGATCCCGCTTGCGGGGCGATCCTTGCGGTCATGGCCGCCGAACCCAATCAGTTTCAGAAATTCTTCGACTTCTCCCGGCTCACCGAGATGTTCGGCGGGGACAAGAGCACGTCGGGGCTCCGCGATCTTCTGGCCCGGGCGCGCGACGTGGTCGAGCTGCCCCCTCCGCCGGTGGAAAAGCGGCTGACCGTCGATGTGGCGGGCGGAAACGGGCCGATCGCCGCGCGCGTCTACGTGCCTTACGGAGCGAGCGAGGAGACGCCGGGGCCGGGCCTGGTCTTCTACCATGGCGGCGGGTTCGTGATCGGCTCGCTGGACAGCTACGACCCGCTCTGCCAGCGCCTTGCGGCGGTGTCCGGCGTGCGCATCGTCTCGATCGACTACCGGCTGGCGCCCGAACACCCCTATCCGGCGGCGGTCGAGGACGCGTTCGCGAGCTTCGACGCGATCGCTGCGGGCGCGCTGACGAGTTTCGGCTTCGATCCTGCGCGCCTGGCCTTGGGCGGCGACAGCGCGGGCGGCAATCTCGCCGCGACCGTGGCGCGCGAGCGGCGCGACCGTGTCGTCTTCCAGCTTCTGCTCTATCCGCTTCTGCAGCTCGTTCAGGTCAAGAAGGACCGGCCGCGCTGGCAGGAAGGGCCGCTGATTTCGGTCGCCACGCTCGAAGAGATCGTCAAACGCTATCTCAAGGACGCCGACCGGTCAGATCCGCGCATCTCCCCGCTCATGGCCGCCGACCTCAAGGGCTTGCCGCCGTGCTGGATGCTGGCCGCCGAGCTCGATCCGCTGCTTGAAGAGGGCGAAGCCTACGCCGCCAAGCTCGCCGCCTTCGGCGTGCCGGTCGAGCGCAAGGTGTTCAACGGCCTGCCGCACGGCTTTCTCAACCTCTCCCGCGTCGTGCCCGCCACCGTGCCCGCGATCGAGACCGCTGCAAAAGCGCTGGCGAAAGGCGTGGCGAAGAAGGGCTAGGACGCTTTGCGTCCCGGCCTGCTGCTTCTAGGCTCGCCGCGCCTCTGGAAAGGGAGACGCCATGACCCGCAAGACCGACCACCCCGCCGGAACCGTGCACACGCTCGACCTCGAGATCGAGCGGCTGAAGGACAATCCGCTCGGCGATCCGCATGTGCGCCGCGTCGACGTCTGGACGCCGGCCGGTCATGACGGGGCGGGCCTGCCTTTGCTGGTCGATCTGGCGGGCTATACCGGCTCGGGCCTCAGCCATACCAACTGGAAGAATTTCGGCGAGAACGTCCCTGAACGGCTGGATCGTCTGGTCGGCTCGGGCGCGATGAAGCCCGCCGTCGTGGCCTTTCCCGACGGCTTCACCCGGCTTGGCGGCAACCAGTACGTCAACTCCGCAGCCCTGGGCCCGTGGGCGGACGTGATCTGCGAGGACGTGGTGCCGGGTGTGGAAAGCGTGTTCGGCTGCGGCGGGGACGGGCGCCGGGCGGTCTTCGGCAAAAGCTCGGGCGGGTTCGGCGCGATGCACCACGCCATGACCCGGCCCGACATCTGGGCGGCCGCGGCGTGCCACTCCGGCGATATGGGCTTCGAGCTGTGCTACGCGAAGGACTTCCCCGCGGCCCTGCGCGCGATCGCCAGGCACGGCTCGATCAAGGCGTTCATGGACAAGTTCGAGGAAAACCCCAAGCCGAGCGGATCGGACATCCACGTCCTGATGACCCTCGCAATGGCGGCGAGCTATGATCCGTGCCCGGACGGGGGGTATCTGGGGATCCGCCTGCCCGTCGATCCGCATACGTGCGAACGCATCGCCGAGCGCTGGAACAACTGGCTCGCCTTCGATCCGCTGGTGATGGTGGAGGAAAAGGCCGAGGCGCTGAAATCGCTGAAGGCGCTGTTCATCGATTGCGGCGACGTGGATCAGTACGACCTCGTCTACGGCGCCCGCCGCCTGCACCGCCGCCTCGACCAGCTCGGCGTGACCCACCGCTACGAAGAATTCCCCGACGACCATTCAGGCATCGACTACCGCATGGACGTCAGCCTGCCGTATCTGGTGGAGGCCTTGGGCTAGCCGCCTTCCCGATACGCGCTCAGCGGCAGGGGCGCGCCGGTGTTTGCGATCAGGGCCTTGCGGCGGAAAAAGCGGGTGAGGCCGGCCGCGCCCATGCGCGAGGGGCCGAGCCCTGAGTTTTTGAAGCTCTGTTTTTCGGCTTCATAGAAGAGCGCGGTGAGCGCGGCGTCGTTCAGCGACACCGCGCCGGCGTCGAGCCTGCGGGCGATCTGTTCGGCTTCGTCGAGATCGCCGGCGAAGACCGCCGCGCTCAGGCCGAACTCGGTGTCGTTGGCGAGCGCCACCGCTTCGTCGATCGTGTCATAGGCCATGACCGGCATGACCGGGCCGAAGGTCTCCTCGGTCATCACGGTCATGGCGTGGGTCGCGTCCGCGATCACGGTGGGGCGGATCCAGCGCCCGCCGCCATGGGTCTCGATCACCCCGCCGGTGAGCACGCGCGCGCCCTTGGACGCCGCATCGGCGATCTGACCGGCGATGATGTCGGCCTGCCGGTCGAAGATCAGCGGGCCGAGCTCGCCTTGATTGATGTCGGGCCAGTTCAGGCGCACCGCCTCGGCGGCGTCGACGAGCTTTGAGAGAAAGACGTCGTGCACCGCCCGGTCGACATAGATGCGCTCGATCGACTGGCAGGCCTGCCCGGTGGACAGCACCGAGCCTCTGAGCGCGGCGGTCACGGCGAGATCGAGATCGGCGCTTTTGGTGACGATCAGCGGGTCCTTGCCGCCGAGCTCCAGAAACGCCGGGATCAGCTTTTCCGCGGCGCTGGCGGCGACCTTGCGGCCGGTGGGGACCGAGCCGGTGAAGCAGACGAGATCGGAGCGCGCGATCACCGCCTGGCCGGTCTCCCCGCCGCCGTTCACGAAGGCGATGAGATCAGCCAGGCCCGCCGCCTCGATCGTCCGGGTGAGCGGCGCGACGAAGCGGGGGGTGACCTCGCTGGGTTTGACCAGCACCGCGCAGCCCGCAGCCAGCGCCGGGATCGCATCGATCAGCGACAGGGTGAGCGGGAAATTCCACGGGCTGATCACGCCGACCAGACCGTAGGGCACGTACTGGCCGGTGTGTTTCAGCGCCGGGTTGGACCGGCCCTCCAGCCAGTCCGCTTTCGGCGCCAGCAGCGGCGCGGACATCGCCCAGCCTCTCAGCGAGGCGGCCGCGCCTTGTACTTCGAGCCGCGCCACCCGCCGGCGGCCTGTGTCGGTCTCGAGCGCGGCGGCGAGCGCGTCCGCGTCCGCCTCGATCGCGCCGGCCCAGGCCGAGAGCCTGTCCATGCGCTCGGAGATCGGGGTGGCCGCCCACGCCCTTTGCGCATCGCGCAGCCGGCCGGCGATCTGGTCGAGATCGCCGGAGCTGGGCGGGGTGATCTCGTAATCGAACGCGCCGGTGCGCGGGTTTCTGACCTTCAGGGTCATGGTCTGTCTCCAAGGCCCAGCGCGCCGGGATTGATCAGGTTTTGGGGATCGAGCGCGGCCTTGACCGCCTTGAGCAGCGCCAGCGCCGGCGCGGAGCGGGTCGCCGCCAGCGGATAGGTGCGCCCGACCTGGAAATGCGCCGCGCCGTGCCGGACGAAGATCTCCACGACCTTTTCGCGCGCCTCGGCGACCAGATCGGTGGCGGCGGGGTCTTCAGGGCGCGGGGTGAGCTTTCCGAGATAGTCTTGCTCGACGCTGGCTTCATGCAGCGCGAAAAGCCGGTCGGGCCAGAGGAAGACCGGCTCGATCAGATAGCCGGTGGTCGAGAGCGTCGTCAGCAGAAAGCCGGTGGTCACGCCGTGCGCCTCGAAGCGGCCGGCCAGCTGCGCGAACAGCGCGTCGATCTCCGCCCAGACGGCCGGCCCCGCGCTCATCGGCACGATGCCGTGCACAGGAACCCAGCGCTCGGCGTTCGGGCCGATCATGTTGTTCAGCGGGGTGAAGGGCGCGGCGCGGATGACCTTGGGGATGGTCGGCTCCACGGAGGTTCCGCCCTCGGCCTCGCAGAGCTTCGCCAGCGTTCGATACGCGTCGTTCGCTCCGGCTTCGCTATGGCTTTCGGTGACGAAGTGCAGGTTGAAGTCCGCTTCGCCCAGAAAATTCCGGCCCGCCAGCGCCATCTTCGCGCCCTCGGCGAGGCCTTTGACGAGGTTTTTCTGCCCCGTCACCACCTTGCCGAACGTCTTCGCATCGCTCGCCAGCGAGGCGCGCTTCATCCGAACCTGGGTGAGCCCCGGATCAAAGGCGAAGAGCTCGCAGGCCAGGCCCGTGCGCCCCAGCGCAGCGACGGCCCGCGCGCAGGCGTCCCGATCGGTGAAGCTGAAACTGCCCCGCCGTTCATGGGCCGGCGCGGGCGCGAGGCGCAGCGTCACCTCGGTCTTCACCCCCAGCGCGCCGCAATCACCGCAGAACAGCCCCGTCAGGTCCGGGCCGTAATGACGGAAGAAGGGCCTCGCCGCGCCTTCGGGCGTCTCGCCCGAGGCCGTGCCGGTGCGCAGGATTTCGCCGGAGGCCAGAGCGACGGAGACCGAGAGAACGGAGTCCGCGGTCGGCCCGTGCGCGCTGGCGCCGAAAAACGCGTTGTTCTGGCTGACCCCGCCGCCGACCGTGGAGCTGATCCCCGAGAGCGGTCCCCAGAAGGGCGGGCGCAGCCCGGTGGGCTTCAGCGCCTCGTGCAGCGTCTTCCACGTGCAGCCGGCCTGAACGCGCACATACATGTCGCTCGCGTTGATCTCGACCACCTTATCCATGGCGGCGGTGTCGACCACCACGCCCCCCGGCCGGTCGGCGAGATAGCCTTTGGTGTAGCTCATCCCTCCGCCGCGCGGGTAGACGGGCACGCCGGCCTCGGTGCAGGCCCGGACCGCAGCGGCGCACTGCTCCTCGCTGCGCGGGCTGATCACCGCGTCGATCGGCGCGCCTTCGGTCCAGACGTCCTGGGCATAGAGCGCCCGCGCGTCCGCGCCGGTGGCCACGCCCGCCCGGCCCAGAATTTGGCTCAGCGTCTCGATCAGCGCGTCGTCGGCGAGGGTTTCGGCCATGCGGGCCTCCTTCAAGCGGGGGTGTAGACGCCCAGAAGCGCGGCGGCGAAGAGCGCGGCCCAGATCACCAGCACCCAGCGCTTGGCGCGCCTGAGGCTGGCGGCGACCGTAGCGTCGGCGGACGCCTCGCCGGCCATCACCTGCGCGAAGGCGGGGCCGAACCCGGCGAGCGCGCTGCGGATCATCAGGCCCGAACCGATCGTGAGCGCGAGCAGGCAGAGCTTCAGCGACAGAAAAAGCGGCGCGTCCCAGACCCCGGCCAGCGCGGCCAGAGCGGCGGCGAGGAGGCCCGCCATCACCACCCAGCGCAGCGCGGTGTCGAAATGCCTGGCGAGCGCGTGCGGGCCGGTCTTCAGATGCACCAGCCAGGCGGCGCCGGCCCAGATGACAGCCGCGATAAACGCTACGGCGACCCAGAGCGGGTCCAGCGCGATCCAGCCGCGCGAGGCGGCGAGCGCGAGCCCGGTCGGCAGGGTGAAGATCAGCGCCATGCGCGGCGCCATGTCGACATTCATCAGGATGTGCGCCGCAGCCCCGCGCGCCGCGGGCGGACGCGCAGGATCGGCGACGAGGCGGCTCGCGTAGAAGGCGCCGAGATCGCCGCCCAGCCAGTAGACGAACACCAGAATGTGCAGAAACAGCCAGATCGGCTCGATCATGAAAGCTCGCCCCCGCGGCGGTCAGCAAATGATATACTTATATATCATTTGCCCCGCCGGCCAAGCGGTCGGGCCGGGCCGTCAGGCCAGCTCCGCCGGGCCCCAGCCCGCCCCGCCGGCGTCCTTTTTCACAAGGCGCATATGGTAGCGGAAGCGCTCGGGCCGGTAATAGGCGAGGATGTGCTGCACCGCGCGTCCGTCCGCGCCGCGCATGATCCGTTTGATCTTCAGAAGCGGCGAGCCGGTGGCGATCTTCAGCGCGCCTGCGATCTGGGGATCGGCGGCGACGGCGGTGATCGTCTGGTCGGCCTCGACGGCTTCGGCGCCGGCTTGGCGCAGAAGCTCCAGCATGGGCTGGGTCTTCAGATCGTCCTCGGTGTAGCGCGCGGCGATCTCGCCGGGCACGTGGGTGACGAGATAGGAGAAGGTCTCGCCTTCCAGCGATCTCAGCCGGACCGCGCGCTGCACCGCCGCGCCGGGGTCGAGCGCCATCTCGAGCGCCAGCTCCTCGCCGGCGGGGTGGTTCTCCACCTCCAGAAGCCGGACCTCGGTCTCCAGCCCCATGCGCTTGAGCGCGTCGAACAGGGTGTCGAACCGGCCCTCGACGACCGGCGCGCCGGCGTTGTGGGTGACGACCGTGCCCCGCCCACGATGGCGGGTGACCAGGCCGTGCGCGGCCAGCTCGTTCATTGCGCGCTTGACGGTGATGCGGCTGACGTCGAACAGCCGTCCGAGCTCCTGCTCGCCGGGCAGAATGGCGCCCGCGGCGAACGCGCCGTCTCGTATCCGGTCCCTGAGGACCAGGAAGATCTGGTGATAGAGCGGGGTCGGCAAGGACTCGTCGATGAGTTCGGGGCCGAGCCTCGCGGCGTGTTCGGTCTTGCCCGGGCGTGCGGTCATGGTCTCTTCTGCGTCGCGACAGCCGGTGATGTAAAGACGATTTGCCGCCTGACGCCAGCGCGGCGCACCAAGGAGACGCCATGACGGCCCCCGCCTACACCGCCCTCGCCCTGCAATCGCTTTGCGAAGCGGTCAACGCCTGCGCCAGCCCTGAAGACGCGCGCGCGCAGATGATGCGCTCCATCAAACGCATGCGCGGGGAGATCGCCGGCTCGATCGGCTTCATCGGTCCCGAGGTGAAACTCGTCGTCTTGCCTGAATACGCGCTCACCGGTTTTCCGATGCGCGAGACCGCCGAAGAGTGGAAGGCCAAGGCCGCGATCGACGCGAACGGGCCGGAGTTCGAGGCGCTGGCGCAGATCGCGTCGGACTTTGGCGTGCACATCGCCTGGAACGGCTATGAGACAGACCCGCACTTCCCCGATCTCTACTTTCAGGGCTGCGTGGTGATCGATCCCGCCGGGGCTCAGGTGTTGCGCTATCGCCGGCTGATCTCGATGTACGCGCCCAGCCCCTATGACGTGCTCGACCCGTATCTGGACGCCTACGGCGAGGACGCGCTGTTTCCGGTCGCAGACACGGCGTTGGGCCGGCTCGCCGCGATCGCCAGCGAGGAAATCCTCTATCCCGAGATCGCACGGCTGCACGCGGTGAAGGGCGCGGAAGTCTTCGTACATTCGAGCTCGGAGATCGCGAGCCCGCAGCTCACCCCGAAGAACATCGCCAAGCAGGCCCGCGCCATCGAGAACCTCGCCTATGTCGTCTCGGCGAACACAGGCGGGATGACCGGCACGCCGATCCCGGTGGCCAGCGCCGACCGCGGCTCGAAGATCGTCGATCCCAGAGGGCTGATCATCGCCGAGGCCGCCACCGGCCCGTCCATGTGCGCCTTCGGGGAGGTCGATCTGGGCATGCTCCGCCGGCTGCGGCGCAAGACCGCGATGGGCAATCTCCTCGCCCGCCAGCCCATGGGGCTCTATGCCCGGCAATACGCGAGATCCGACATCCACCCCGAAGGCACGCTGCTCGATGAAAACGGCGCAGTGACGACGCCGGAGAAGAGCTTCTACCGCGACCGCCAGACCGCAGTGATCGAGGCGCTGGCGAAGCGCGGGGTGATCTGATGGTCTGCTGTCAAGGCGGGCTGCTCATAAAGGTTTGAGGGTCCGGCGGTCACCGTTTCGTCCAGATATCTGGCGCCGCCCCGATTCGCTGCTGTACATGCAACAAAATTGTTGCATGATGGCGGTATGGGACTTCCCTTCGACCCTCAGCTCAGCACGCTGTTCCGTGCTCTCGGCGACGACACTCGCCTGCTCATCCTTGAACAGCTCAGGGCGCGTGACGACCAGACCCTGTTCGAGCTTCACGGCCGGGTTTTCGACGAGCACGGCTTCTGCCTGACCCGGCAGGCCTTTTCGCGTCACCTCAACACGCTTGAGGAGGCCGGGCTGATCCGAACCGCCTGGCGCGGGCGCACGAAGGTCCACTCACTGACCGCGGCGGCCTCCTTCAAGGAGACGCTCACGCCGTTTTTGACAGGCTTCATCACAGGAGACCGGCCATGAAGATGTACATCAAGAGCGTGGTCGTGGACGACCAGGCGAAGGCGCGCGCCTTCTACACAGAGACGCTGGGCTTCAGGGTCAAACACGACATTCCCATGGGCGAGTTCAGCTGGCTGACTCTGGTCTCGCCCGAAGAGCCCGAGGGTGTGGAGCTTGCTTTGGAGCCCGACGCCCACGCGCCGACGCGCGCCTTCCGGGAGGCGCTCATGGCCGGCGGCATCCCGTTCACGGCCTTCAGCGTGGACGATCTCGACGCCGAGTATGCGCGGCTCTCCGCAGCGGGCGTGGAGTTCACCAACCCGCCGATGACCGCCGGCGGCGCGAAAATGGCGGTGTTCAACGACACCTGCGGCAATCTCATCCAGCTGATCGAAGTGCTGGACGGCTAATCCTCCAGCCGGAACAGCGCGTCGTCCCATTGCTCGCCGGTGGTGAAGCGCGTCCACCAGATCTCGTTGCGCTTGACCCCGTCATAGTAGAGCCGGACCCGGCCGGGCTGGACCCAGCCGCCGTCTTCGTTGGTGTAGAACTCCGAGTACTTGCGCTCGTGCCAGCCCTCGGGCGTGTCGAAGCCGACCTTCACCACGGCGAAGTCGTGCTGGCGGATGTTGAAGATCGTGCTTCCCCCCGCCGGGTCGTTCACCCGGATCGTGTAGGCCGGCGCGCCGTCCACATAGTCGTCGGCGAGCCGGTCGACGGAATAGCCTTCGTCGAGCGCGTGACGGATCACGCCGAAGCCGAAATTGGACGCCCAGCGGTCTGAATCCGCCTCGTCCTCGACCCGGCCGTCCTGGGTGTAGGTGTCGGTCCCGTCGAACGCGATCTGGAAGACGATCTGTTCGCCGTTCATCGCCTCGATCCGCACCCGTCCGTCCGCGGCGTGCGCGTCTTCCTTCACCTGCGGATAGACCCGCCACATCCGGTAGGGCTCGTAGCGCACGAAGCTTTCATCGCCGCCGTACCAGAACAGCCCGTAGCCCTCCATGTAGAGGCTTTCAGGGTTCACCCAGGCGTCACCGCCCGCCGCCTCATAGGCGCGGGAGACGATCTCGGGCCCGGTGAGGCTGTCGGGCGCTTGCAGGGCGGGCGGCTGGGCGAAGGCGGGGCTCGCGGCGAAGGCGGCGATCAGGACGGCGCGGATCATTGAAACTCCCCTTGCGGCGGCTTTTTCGCGCGCCGCCGCTTGCGTTTGCTGGCGCGCTAAATGGTATACCAACTCCCAGCCCGGCGGCGAGCCTTCGCCGCCGAAGGGTCAAACATCGGGGAGATTTGATGAAACTCTTGCGCGCCGCCACCCTGTCCGTGGCCGATCTGGACGCCGCCGAAGCCCGGTATCGCGATTTCCTCGACTATGAGACCGTCCACAAGGGCCCTCTGCCGGCCGATCTCGCCGAGAGCTTCGGTGCGCCGAAGGCGGCCGGGGCGAACCATGTCGTGATGAAGCCCGCCTCGGGCGCGGAGATCTATCTCAGGCTGATCGAGCAGCCGGTGGTCGAGGGCTACCGCCCGCTGGTCACCTACGGCTGGAACGCGATCGAGATCTGCGTTCAGGACGTGCTCGCCGCCCATGAGCGGGTCAAGGACAGCCCGTTCGAAGTGATCGGCCCGCCGCGCGAGATCGAGGGCCTGCCTGCGATCTATCCGATGCAGATGCGCGGCCCCGACGGGGAGATCGTCTACCTCACCCAGATCCGCGACGACCTGCCCGCCTACGACCTGCCGCGCGCCACCGCGCCGATCGACCGGCTGTTCATCCTGGTGGTGGGCTGTTCGGACATGCATGAGAGCCTGAAATGGTTCGACGCCACGCTGGGCTTCGAGACCGGCCGGGTGATGGACATCGAGTACCACATGCTGGCGGACGCCTACGGCACGCCGCGCAATGAGCTTCACACCATCTCCACCGCCGTGCACGGCCGGGACGTGTTTCTCGAGCTCGACCAGTATCCGCCCGAGGCCGGCCCGCGCCCGATGCGGGAGGGATACATGCCCCCCGGCGCCAGCGTGGGCAGCTTCCTGCATCCCGATTTCGACTCGGTGTGCGGGGATTGGGTGAGTGAACCGAAACCCCGCGACGGCGCGCCGTATAACGGCAAGCGCGCCGGCGTGCTGCGCGGCCCGGACGGCCTGCTGGTCGAGGTGATCGAGCTTTAAGGCGGGGCCTGAAGCGAAAGGACACCGCGATGAAACAGGGCGTCCTCAAACACGCGATCGACAAGAAGCCCGAGGCGGGCGATTTCAAGATCGTCGAGGCCGAGACCCCGGCCTGCCCGGACGGCGGGGTCCTGGTCAGGCTCGAGTTCGTCTCGATGGATCCGTATGTCGGCGCCCGCCTGCGCGGCCGGCATATGGGCGAGCCGGCGCCGAGACCGCTCGAAGACCCCATCCCCGGCCACGGCGTGGGGCGCGTGGTGCAGACCCGGACGACCGAGCTGAACGAAGGCGATCTCGTCTATCTGACGGAGGCGGGCTGGCGCGAATACGCCGCTGCGCCCGCCGGCTCGGTCCGCAGGATCGCCGAGACCGGCATCGAGCCCTCGATCTTTCTGGGCGCGCTGGGCATGCCGGGGCTGACCGCCTGGGCGGGAATGACCCAGCTGGCCGAGGCCGGGCCGGGCGATGTCGTGCTGGTGGACGCTGCGGCCGGTGCTGTGGGCGGCTCGGCGGGGCAGATCGCACGGGCGCGCGGCGCGGACCGGATCGTCGGGATCGCAGGCGGGCCTGAAAAGTGTGCGCTGGTGGAGCAGACCTACGGCTTCGACGCCTGCATCGACTACAAGGCCGAGGGCTGGCAGGACCGGCTCGCCGAAGCGCTCGAGGGAGAGCTGAGCGTTCATTTCGAGAACGTCTCCAGCGACATTCTCACGATCGCGCTCACCGCGATGAAGCCCTATGGCCGGGCGGTGCTGTGCGGGCTCGCCGCGCACTACCAGACCGGCAAGCCCGCGCCCGGAATTCCGTTCGGCCTCGTCATCGGCAAACGGGCCAAGCTAATGGGGCTGGTGGTGTACGATTTCTACGACCGCTGGGACGCCTTCCTGTCCGAATGCGCGCTGTTGGTCCGCAACGGCCGTCTGACCATCGCCGAGGACCGCGCAGACGGGCTGCACGCCGCACCCGAAGCCTTCGCCCGGCTGATGAACGGGCAGAACCGGGGCAAGGCCCTGATCGCGCTGTGAGCTTTTCTTTTCTCCCCTTTATCGCTTCCCGGGCGCCCGCAGGGCGACCCGGGATCTACGTTCGGCGCTCAGCCAGGATTGCTGAGTGTTTCCGGTGGATCCCGGCTCGGCGCCCCGGCCTGCGCCGGGGCTTGGCCGGGAAGCGAGGAAAGAGACGCGGGGAGGGCGAAGCATGACCGCCAACCACGCCTGGGGGCGGCGCGGCGCGGTGCGGGTGGACGGTCTCGCCGTGCATTACCGCCGCGCAGGGCCTGAAGGCGCGCCGGCGGTTCTCGCGC
Source organism: Oceanicaulis sp. (assembly GCA_040112665.1). Classification (NCBI taxonomy): domain Bacteria; kingdom Pseudomonadati; phylum Pseudomonadota; class Alphaproteobacteria; order Maricaulales; family Maricaulaceae; genus Oceanicaulis; species Oceanicaulis sp. The sequence goes on from CP157796.1 coordinate 1,505,446, forward strand.
TGCACGGCAGCCCGGAGAGCGCGTCCGCGCTCGCCGACCTCGCAGCGGTCCTGTCTGACAGGTTCGACGTGATCGCGCCGGACACGCCGGGCAACGGGCTCTCCGAAGCGCTGCCCGGCGAGGCTCTGACCAGCGGTGATCTCGCCCGCGCGGCGCTGTCCTTCATGGACGCGCTGGGTCTGGACCGGCCTGCGGTCTACGGCTTTCACACCGGCGCGGCGACCGCGATGGAGCTCGCTTTGATCGCGCCGGACCGGGTGTCAGGGATGGTGCTCGACGGCTATCCGGTCTGGACCAAAGCCGAACGCGAGAGCCTGCTCTCGCATTATCTCGTCAGTTTTCCGCCGGTCTGGGACGGCGCGCATCTCGCCTCGATCTGGGCGCGGCTGGAAGAACAGCGCCTGTTCTTTCCCTGGTATGACCGCCGCCTGTCTGCGCGGATGGATCTGCCGCCTGCGCCTCTGGCGCTGCGGCTGCGCCGGCTGCGGGATTTCCTGACCGCCGGGCCCGCCTATGTGCCGGTCTACCGCACGGCGCTGGAGCGCCGGGGCGAGGAGGGGCCGGACCGGGTCTCGGTCCCCACCCTGATCGGCGCGAGCGATCCCGATCCGCTGAGCGTGCATCTGGACCGGATCGAAAGCCCCGCCCCGACAATCGACATCGAGCGCTGGGGCGCGGACCGGCCCGCCGCCTTCGACCGCATCGCGGCGTTCATCGCCGATCATCCCGGCGCGGCGGCCGGGCCGGACCCGGGCGACCCGGTTCTGCTCCGAAGCCTCGCCCGGCCTGAACCGGTCGCTGGCTGGACGCCGGACGATCATGGCGGGTTCCTGCTGCAGATCTGGCGCACGCTGCGGCTTCAGGCGATCGCGCGGGCCGAGAGCGACGACGCGCTCGCCGCCGGGCTCGATCCGCATGCGCTGCACGCCCGGCTGATCGCGGCGATCCAGGCCGAAACCGGACTTTGAGCGGTTTTCGCTGCACGGGCGGGGGAACGGGCGGGCCCCTGGCGCGTCGGACTTGAACCCGCCGCGCGGCGCCTTTAGCTCGATGACATGACCGCATCCTACCGCCCCGACCCGAAATTCGCCGCCATGGGCGAGGACGTCTCCGTACCGGTCGAACCGGCCGATTTCCCTGAGGCCCGGCAGATCTGGTGGAACCACCGCTGGGCGCGCGAGGTCGGCCTCGATCTCGATGAAGGCGCGCGCAAGGCGCATTTCCATCGCTTCGATCCGCTGCCCGATAACCAGGCCGAACCCCGGGCGATCCGGTATCACGGCCATCAGTTCCGCGTGTACAACCCCGAGATCGGCGACGGGCGCGGATTCCTGTTCGGCCAGCTGCGCGACTCCCGTGACCGCCTGCTCGATCTCGGGACCAAGGGGTCGGGCCAGACGCCTTTCTCCCGATCGGGCGACGGGCGATTGACGCTGAAAGGCGCGGTGCGCGAGATCCTCGCCGCCGAGACGCTCGAAGCGCTGGGCGTCTACACCTCGAAGATCTTCTCGGTGTTCGAAACCGGAGAGCAGCTTCACCGCGGCGACGAGCCGTCTCCGACGCGCTCTGCTGTGATGACCCGGCTGCAGCACTCACATGTCCGCTTCGGTGTGTTCCAGCGCCACGCCTATCACGACCGCGCCGACACGATCGAAGCGCTGGTCGATTACAGCCTCGCCGAGCTTCTTCCCGAGGCCGATCACGACCGCCCCGACAAGGCCGCCGCCCTGCTGGACGCGGCGTGCCGGAACTCCGCCCGGCTGGTCGCCCAGTGGATGGCGGCGGGCTTCGTGCACGGCGTGCTGAACACCGACAATCTGGTGCTGACCGGGGAAAGCTTCGACTACGGTCCCTGGCGCTTCCTGCCGCATTTCGAGCCCGGCTTCACGGCGGCCTATTTCGACCATTCGGGGCTCTACGCCTACGCCCGCCAGCCCGAAAGCGTGTTCTGGGCGCTGCAGCAGCTGGGCGGCGCGCTGACGCTGGTGGGCGACCGGGACCAGCTGATCGAGGCGCTGTCGGCCTATCCCGAGCACTACAAGGCGGAGATCCGCACCGCCTTCCTGCACAGGCTGGGGATTGCAAGCCTCGATCCCGAAAGCGACGGGGCGCTGGTCACAGGCCTCCTCGATTTCATGAAGGAGAGCGAAATCCCCTTCGAAGCGGTCTTCTTCGACTGGTTCTGCGGCGCGGCCTCGGCCACGCGCGCCGAGGCGAGCCCGCGCGGGGAATTCTACGCCCGCGCCGATTTCGCGCCGGTCCGCGCCGCCATCGAGGCGCGCGATCCCGTCCGGCCTGAACGGCTGGGCCATCGCTATTTCGACCGCGCCGACCCGCTGCACATGACGATCGATCTGGTGGAGGGGCTGTGGGCGCCGATCGCCGAAGCCGACGACTGGTCGATGTTCGGCGACACGCTCGCCCTCATCGCGGAGGCGCGGGCGGGCTATGATCTGGGCGCGGGGCGGACCGGTTTTCTGCCCGAGGAGAGCTGATGAGCGATCTCGAATTCGTCCGCGCGCCGTATTTCGGCGGCGACCGCGTGGTTCACGCCTTCACCACGCGCACGGGCGGGGTCAGCGAGGGCCCGTTCGAGAGCCTCAATCTCAGCTGGTCGCGCGGTGACGACAAATCCAATGTCGAGGAGAACCGCCGCCGGGTCGCAGAGGCGCTGGGCGGGGTGAGCCTGGTCTTCGCCAATCAGGTGCACGGCACAAACGTTCTGAAGGTCGACGCCAAACCCGAAGGCCGGTGGTCGGCGGGCGAGGGCGACGCGCTGATGACGAACGTGCCGGGCCTGGCGCTGTGCGCGCAGACCGCCGACTGCGTGCCGATCCTTCTGCACGACCCGGCCAATCGCGCCGTCGCAGCGGTGCATTCGGGCTGGCGCGGCACGGTGAAGGGCGTGCTGGCCGCCACGCTCAACGAGATGGAGATCGCCTACGGCACGCGGCCCGAACAGGTTCAGGCCGTGATCGGCCCGGCGATCTGCAAGGAGAATTACCGCGTCGGCCCGGAGGTGCTGGAAAAGTTCGAGGTTCATTTCGGCGGGCTGGACGATGCGCTCGCCGGGCCGCGCGACGAGGAGGGCGGGGCCGGGCTCGACGTCGCCGAGGCGTGCCGCCGTCAGCTGATGATGGCCGGCGTGCACGAGGATTTCATCGTCCGGCTGAACCACTGCACGTTCGCCGATCGTGAGCGCTTCTTCTCCTGCCGCCGCGCGGCGAAGGACGGCCATCCCGGCGCGTTCGGCGGTCAGTGCGGGGTGATTGCGCTGAACAAATAAATACATAGCTGTAAATCTCACGTTAAGGCTGCTCGCACTTTGGTTTGACAAGCGAAAGTGGGGTGGTGCGATGACGGATTCGGCTTTGACGAGATTTGTCGCGTTCTCGTTCTCGACGGCGGACATACTGATCGAGACCGACCTTGAAGGTGTGATCGGCTTTCACGCCGGCGCAACCAGCCGGTTCGAAGGGCTCGCGACCGTGACGTCTGGATCAACGCTCGCCGACTGCTTCGGGCCTGCGGGACGATCGATAATCGCCACGGTGCTGAACGCCCCGCCCAATCAGGGACGGGCTGGACCGTTCCCGATCCAGTCCGGTGATGCGCGTGGCGAGCTGAGCGCCTGGCGGATGAAGGACGCGCCCAGCATTCAATGGGCGATCCGGCTGAAAAAAGACAAGCAGGGCGCAGCGGCTTCCGGCGGTGAGTTCGCAGAGGCTGCCGGACGGGCGATCGAAAAGGCACGCGCGGCCGGGCGCTCGGTCGATCTCGCGCTGGTCTGGCTCGACAACGCCGAAGAGGTCCGAGACGTGCTCAGCGATCGCGAGGCGGACGGGTTCTTCGAGTCGCTTCAGCAACTCGCACGACTGCACGCCTTCGAGGACGTGCGGACGGAGATCTCCGAAACGGTGGTCGGCCTTTTGCCGGCAGAGCCCGGTGCGCTCAAACAACTGGAAGCCGACATCGACGCGCTCGCCCGCGCCGAGGGTTTCGAGCGGGTCAGTGCGGCCTCACGCTCACTCAAGACCGAAGGCCTAGAGCCGGAGCAGGCCGTCGAGGTGTTCCTGGAAGCCGCAGCCGGGTTCGATCCCGACGACATCGATCCCGCGTTCGACGATCCCTACGCCGCCGTCGCTGAACGCGCGCGGCGCCTTTCAGAGGCGCGCAAGCTTGCGGTCAAGCTGTCGATTCACAATCGGATTTTCGAACCCTACGTGCAGCCCCTGGTTGATCCGAAGGCAGGCGCGCCGGCGCAATACGAAATGCTTTGCCGCCTGCCTGGCGGGCGTTCCTTCGCGCCAGGCCTCCTGCTGGCCGAGCAGAGCGAGGCGACGATCGATCTTGATTTGGCGATGTGCGAGGCTGCGATCGAATTCCTCGAAGCTTCGCCTGACCGGCCCGGCCTGCACGTGAATTTATCGCCCCGCTCGCTCGGCGCGCCGGGCTTTTTCGATATGCTGAACGCCAAGCTGCGCGCGACCAAAATTGCGCCGGAGCGCCTCGTCTTCGAGATCACCGAAACCGCTGAAATCCAGAACTTCGAACTTGTCCGCAGTATCACTGATCGTCTGCGCTCGATGGGATATCGTATCGCGATCGACGATTTCGGCTCCGGGGCGGCGGGGATGGCCTATCTGTTCAAGCTGCCGGTCGACATGATCAAGCTGGACGGGGGCCTCGTCCCGCAGTCCAATCCCACCGAATGGGAGCGCGAAATGTTTCGCGAGATGGCGCGCTTCGCGCACGGGCTCGGCTCTCAGGTGGTCGCCGAACGCGTCGAACACCGTTGGCAAGCGCTGGTGTTTGAACAGGCCGGCTTCGACCTGCTTCAAGGCTTTCTCTATGGCAAGCCTTTTCCGCTCGCCGAACTGGGCGAACGCTTCAAACCCAGAGCCGTCCGCCAAGGCGCGATCGAAGCGTTCGGTTAGACGAAGCGCGCGGCGGCTTCGGCGATCACCTGTTCTTCGTCGGTCGGGATCATCCAGACCGAAACCGCGCTGTCGGGCGCGCTGATCTTCACCGGCGCGCCGCCGGCGCGCGCGTTCACGTCGAGATCCAGCTCGACGCCCAGCCAGCCCAGCCCCTCGCACACCGCTGCCCTGACAGACGGCGAGTGTTCGCCGATCCCGGCGGAGAAGACGAGCGCGTCGAGCCCCTGCAGGCTGGCGCACATCGCCGCGATCTCGCGCCGGCAGCGGGCGATGAAGTAGGCGAAGGCGGCCTTCGCCGCGTCGGTGCCCGCGCTTTCGACCGCGCGCATGTCGCCGCTGGTTCCGGACAGACCTTTCAGCCCGCTCTGCCTGTAGAGCAGATCCGTCAGCGCCTCGGCGCCGAGGCCTTCCTCGCTCATCAGATAGAGCAGCACGCCGGGATCGATCTGTCCGCATCGGGTCGCCATGGGCAGGCCGTCGAGCGCGGAGAAGCCCATCGAGCTGTCGCAGCTCACCCCGTCTTGAATCGCACACAGCGACGCGCCGGACCCCAGATGACAGAGCACGGCGCGTGAAGGCGTGCCGCCCTCGGCCTCGCTCAGGGCGCGGGCGAGATACTGATAGCTCAGCCCGTGAAAGCCGTAGCGCCTCACGCCTTGCTCGTAATAGCGCGCGGGCAGGGCGAAGGCGTCGGCGGTGAAACCGTGCGTGCGATGAAAGGCGGTGTCGAAACAGGCGACCTGGACCGCGGCGGGAAAGGCTTTCCGCGCGGTGCGCACGGCCTTGAGGTTATGGGGCTGGTGCAGCGGGGCGAGCGGGACGAGATTTTCGATCTCCGCTTCGACCTCGGCGGTGATCTCGGCGGGACCTGAAAACCGCGCCCCGCCGTGAACGATCCTGTGACCGACGCCATGCACGCGCTCGCCCGCCGCCTCGCCGGCGATCTCGAGCGCGGCCTCGAGCGCGCCTTCATGCGATCCGCCGCGTTTGAGGGTGCGGGTCTCGTCCTCCCGGCCAGGGCGCTTCAGGGTGAGTTCGGCCTGATCCTGACCGACGCCGTCGACATGACCGGTCAGCCGCCGCTCGCGCCCGTCGCGAGCGTAGACGGCGAATTTCAGAGACGACGAGCCGGCGTTGAGGGTGAGAAGGCTCACGCCTCGCCTCCTTCTTCGCCCGCATCGTCATCGTCGGTCAGGCCCGGCGCAGGCTTTCCGGTCTTCAGCCAGACCGCGTGGAGCGCGGCGACCGCGCAGCTCATCAGACGGGAGAACTCGTTGTCCGCGCGGCTGGTCAGGATCACCGGCGCCCGCGCGCCGATCACCACCCCGGCGCTTTCCGCCCGCGCGATGAAGGTCAGCTCCTTGGCGAGCATGTTGCCCGCCTCGATATCGGGCGCGACCAGGATTTCCGCCCGGCCGGCGACCTCGCCCTTAAGCTTTTTCACTTTCGCCGCGCCGGGATCGACCGCGTTGTCCATGGCGAGCGGGCCGTCCACCAGGCCGCGCCTGATCTGGCCGCGATCGGCCATCTTCGCGAGCGCTGCGGCGTGCAGCGTCGAGGTCAGGGCGGGGTTGATCGTCTCCACCGCCGAGAGCACGGCCGCCCTGGGCGTCTTCACGCCGAGCGCGCAGGCCAGATCGATGGCGTTCTGGACGATGTCGGCCTTGGCGGCGAGATCGGGCTCGATATTGACCGCCGCGTCGGTGACCAGGATCAGCCGATCCATCCCCGGCACGTCCATGACGAAGCAGTGCGAGACGCGGCTGTCGCCCCTGAGCCCGAAGGCCCGGTTCAGCACCGCCCTCAGAAGCGTGTCGGTGTGAAGATGGCCCTTCATGATCGAGGCGGCTTCGCCCTCGGCGACCATGCGGCAGGCGGTCTCCGCGGCGGCCTTCGCATCGCCCGCCTCGACGATTTCGAAGCCCGACAGGTCGCGGCCGATTTTTCCAGCCGCCGCCTCGATCTTTTCGGGCCGGCCGACCAGCACCGCCTTGATCAGCCCGCGATCGGCGGCCATCAGCGCGCCGTGAAGGGAGTCCTCGCTTTCAGGGCAGACCACGGCGGTGCGCGCCGCCTCGATCCCCTCGCACGCCTTCAAAAGCCGGTCGAAATGGGGATGCCGGCGCACCAGCAGGTCGGGCAGGGCGTAGCCTTCGAATTCGCGCGGGTTCTCGGGGGGCGCGACGACGAGCTCGCCGGTGAAGGCGGTTCCGTCCGGGCCGTCGACCCGGGCGGCGAGCGTGACGGTCTTCTCGTCCTTGCCGGTGACTTCAAGCCGGATGGCCGCGGTCTGCCCCAGGCTGAGCGGCGCGCCGACCTCTCCGGTCCAGCGCAGCGCGCGCGAGCCGGGGCCGGGCAGGGTGCGTGCGACCAGGGCTGCGACCAGCCCGCCCAGATAGGCCGCCGGCGCGAACGCTTCGGGCCGGCCGTCCCCGTCGCCGTCGATCTCGGGCAGGTGCAGCGGGTTGAGATCGCCCGAGGCGTGCGAATAGAAAACGAGATCGTTCGCGGTGACCGTGCGCCGGGTCTCGGCGGTCTCTCCGATCTCGATCTCGTCGAGGGCGCGGGCGCGCGCCGGTGCGTTTTCAGCCATCTGTCTGTCGGCCATCGGGCCTCCTACATCGGCCGGCCGTTATTGGCCTGAAGCAGCATGCGCCGCAGCTTGCGCATGCCGCCCACCCAGCGGTCGCGCTCGCCGCCTTTCATGGCGGCGTATTGCGGCGTCTGTTCGTGGGTGGTCACGAGAAAGCGCTTGTCCTCGATCGCCTTGAGAAGGGCGCCGGCCACGTCCTCGGGTTCGATATATCCCGACAACCCCTGCGCCCCGCCTTCGATCCCTTTGACGAGCGGCGTCTTCACCCCTTCCGGGCACAGGCAATGGACCTGCAGCCCGTCGTCGCCATGGGCGATCGCCATGCTCTCGGCGAACGAGACCGCCGCGGCCTTGGTGGCCGAATAGGCCGCGTCGCCGATCTGGTTGAGCAGGCCTGCGGCCGAGGCGGTGACGATGAACACGCCGCTGCGCGCGGCCATCTTCCGCGCCAGGTGCCGGGCGGCGTACACGCTGGCCATGACGTTGACGTCCCAGCAGGCCTGCCAGGCGGCGTTCGGCGCGTCGCCCGGGCCCCAGCCCGGCCCGTCGGTCGCGCCGATCCCGGCGTTGGAGAAATAAAGATCGATCTCGCCCAGCTCGCGCTCGACCTGGTTGATGAAGCGGGTCAGCGAGAACTCGTCGGTCACGTCCACCGCCCGGCCCATGCCGCCGCACGCCTCGCCGACCTTCGCCGCCGCCGCGCCGTCGAGATCGGCCACCGCGATCTTCATCCCGCGCGCGTGCAGCGCCTCTGCGACGGCCTTGCCGATCCCGCTCGCGCCGCCGGTGACGATTGCGACCTTTCCTGTGAAATCCATGACGCCCGCCTCTGCCAGACCTGAACACTTCAGCGGCGAGCCTAGAGTGATTTAACCGGCCGTGGGAACTCTCTCAGCGCCCGTCGACCGCAGCGGCCAGGATCGCGGCGACGATCGTCAGCGCGGCGCGGTACTGGTCGAGGGTTTCGGGCTTCTTCACCGAGCTGACTACGTTGGGAAAGCTCGCACAGGCGCGCTGCAGCCGGTCCGCGTCGCCCGAGAACACGATCACCGGAATGCGCGCCAGCGTCTCGTCTTCCAGCATCCGGTCGAGCAGCCAGAGCCCGTCCTCGCCCGCAAGCCTGAGATCGAGCACGACGCAGTCGGGGGCGGGGCCGGCTTTGAGCGATTCGAAGGCCTGCCGGCCCTCGACCATGCGCTCAATCTCGGCGGCGCCGACATCCTCGCGCAGCATTTTCTCAAACAGGAAGGCGTCCTGGTCGTCGTCTTCGACCAGCAGGACGCGGCGGTGCTCAGGCGTCTCGGTCATGAAGTAGGGGCCCCTAGACTGGGCCGCAGGGTAGCCGAGCCCGCACGCCGTGACCAGCGAGGCTACAGCCGGACCACATCCTCGTCGATATCGATCGGCGCAGGGTCGGACGCGCCTGACAGGGCGGCCAGCTCGATGAGCCGTTTCATCAGCGCGTCCGCGTCCATCGCGCGGAGCGCCGCGTAGTCGAACACCAGATCGGCGCGCTTTTCAGGCTGGATCGGCGTCATCGCCCAGTTTGCGAACAGCCGCTCGCCCGGCGTCCAGTAACGCGCCAGCACGACGCCGTCATGGCGCTCGTCGCGATAGATCCGCTCGAGCAGACGGCTGAGCGCGCCGCGCGGCCCCTCGACGAGCTGAAGATAGGCGTCGCGGCTGCCCGCCAGCACGCCGGTGATCTCGTCGGCAGTGTTGTTCGGCCGGCTCTGCGCTGCGATCCCGGCGAGGCGCTCGCGCACGGCTATCGGATCGGTCGCCCCGTCGGCGCGGCTGAAATACAGGCATGCGTCGACCATCGGTGTCTCCCGGTTTCTGCCTCAGGTAGACCTGCATCGTTCGAGCTCGCTCGTCACCCCGGACATAATTTATTATTCAGTCGCCGCGAACCGTTCGCGCCGCCGCGCTCGGCGCTGGCCCGCCGCGTTCGGGCTTGTTAGAAACACGCCGCGTGTCCCCGTAGCTCAGCAGGATAGAGCATCAGATTCCTAATCTGAGGGTCACAGGTTCGAATCCTGTCGGGGACACCATTCCCTTTTATTGCCTCGCTTCGCTCGCATTCGGCCCATCAGGGGCCGGCGCGCGGTCGCGCTTGCGGGCGCTTTCGCGCCCGGAGCGGTTGAAAAAAAAGCCCGGCGCGCCGCGCCGGGCTTTTTGGTTGGATAACCGCTAGACCCGCTGATCGGGCGTGTCGAAGCGGTCGAGCATCATCACCTTGCGCCAGGCGCGGGCGAAGTCGTGCACGAAGCGCTCCTTCATGTCGTCCTGGGCGTAGACCTCGGCCACCGCGCGCAGCTGTGAGTTCGAGCCGAAGACGAGATCGACCCGGCTGCCCCGCCAGCGCTCCGCGCCGGTCTCGCGGTCGGAGCCGATGAAGACCTTCTCCGAGCCGTCCTCGGGCTTCCAGGCGGTCGCCATGTCCAGAAGGTTCGTGAAGAAGTCCGGCGTGAGCACGCCCGGCCGGTCGGTGAACACGCCCTCTGGCTTGCGGCCGTGATTGGCGCCGAGCACGCGCAGCCCGCCGATCAGCACCGTCATCTCCGGAACCGACAGCGTCAGAAGCCGGGCCCGGTCGACCAGAAGCTCCTCGGCCGGCACGGTGTGCTCGGCGTGGACATAGTTCCTGAACCCGTCCGCGGCCGGCTCGAGCGGTTCGAAGCTCTCCGCGTCGGTCATCGCTTCGGTGGCGTCGGTGCGGCCCGGCGTAAAGGGAATGTCGACCGGAACGCCGGCGGCTTCGGCGGCCTTTTCGACCGCCGCGTCGCCGCCGAGCACGATGAGGTCGGCGAGCGAGACTTTCTTTTCGCCCTCGCCGTCGAACTCCGCCTTGATCTTTTCGAGCGCCTTGAGCACCGGGCCGGTGCGGGCGGGCTCGTTGGCTTCCCAGTCCTTCTGCGGGGCCAGGCGGATGCGTGCGCCGTTCACGCCGCCGCGCTTGTCTGAGTCGCGGTAGATCGAGGCCGCAGCCCAGGCGGTGAAGACCAGATCGGCGGGAGCGACGCCCGCGCCGAGGATCTCTCGCTTGAGCGCCTTCGCGTCCGCATCGTCGATCAGCGCGTGGTCGACCGCCGGAACCGGGTCCTGCCAGATCAGATCTTCTTCGGGGACTTCCGGGCCGAGATAGCGGCTCTTGGGGCCCATGTCGCGATGGGTCAGCTTGAACCAGGCCCGCGCGAACGCGTCGGCGAACTGGTCGGGGTTCTCGTAAAAGCGCCGGGAGATCTTCTCGTAGTCCGGATCGGCTTTCAGCGAGAGGTCGGTGGTGAGCATGATCGTGCCGACCGGGCCTTCGTCATGGGCGCCGGGAGCGAGGTCGTCCTGACCCTTGGGCGCGTACTGCCAGGCGCCGGCGGGGCTTTTCGTCAGCTCGAACTCGTAACTGAACAGGTTCTCGAAATACCGGTTCGTCCACTTGGTCGGCTCCTGGGTCCAGGGGCCTTCGAGCCCTGAGGTGTGGGTGTGCGCGCCATGGCCGAGCCCGTGCGCGTTCGTCCAGCCGAAGCCCTGGCTCGCAATGTCCGCGCCTTCAGGCTCGGGGCCGACCTCGGCGTCCGCCGCGCCGTGGCACTTGCCGAAGGTGTGACCGCCCGCGATCAGCGCCACGGTCTCCTCGTCGTTCATCGCCATGCGGCCGAAGGTGACGCGGATGTCGTGCGCGGCGGCTTCGGGATCGGGCTTTCCGCCGGGGCCCTCGGGATTGACGTAGATCAGCCCCATATGGCTCGCGGCCAGCGGGTTCTCGAGATAGCGGTCGCCGGTGAACCGGTCCTGGTCGCCCAGCCATTCGGCCTCGGTGCCCCAGTAGACGTCGGTCTCGGGCTCGTAGATGTCCTCACGGCCGCCGGCGAAGCCGAAGGTCTTAAAGCCCATCGTCTCCAGCGCCACGTTTCCGGTCAGCACCAGAAGATCGGCCCAGCTGAGCTTGTTTCCGTATTTCTGCTTGATCGGCCAGAGCAGGCGCCGCGCCTTGTCCAGATTGGCGTTGTCGGGCCAGGAGTTGAGCGGGGCGAAGCGCTGGGCGCCGGAATTGGCGCCGCCGCGGCCGTCGGAGACGCGATAGGTCCCCGCCGCGTGCCAGGCCATGCGGATGAAGAAGGGGCCGTAATGACCGTAATCGGCAGGCCACCAGGGCTTGGAGTCCGTCATCAGCGCGGCGAGATCGGCCTTCACCGCGTCGAGATCGAGGCTCTTGAACGCCTCGGCGTAATCAAAGCCCGGCTCCATCGGGCTGGGGCTCACCCCGCCATGGGTGAGGATGGAGAGGTCGAGCGAATTCGGCCACCAGTCGCGATTGGTGCGCCCCTGGCTGGGGGCGGTGCGGGCGAAGGGGCAGCGGGCCTGGTCGTCCATGAGGGGCTCCTCGGGCTGGCGGCGGGCAGAGGGGCGCGCGCCGTTCTAGTCGCAAAGCATGACCCGGCCGGCCCCGAATTGTCACACTCAGAATAGTGATAAAGCCCATAGGCGAAATCGATGTCTTGTTATTTTTCCATAGATTTAAAGGCCGGCCGCCAGCGCCGCCTGCCCGGCTGTCGCCTGAATGCATCACATTCCGGCCGCGTCGATCGGACACGCCGGGCTTCATCATGGTGTCGCCCAGCCGTCATCGAAGCGTAGCGAACCGATCCCATAACCCCTCTCGGAATTCCGGGATTTCCGGACCGGCACGGACCTCAAGGGGGATATGATGAAACGCACCGCACTCATGCTCGGCGCCGCTTCGGTGCTGGCGCTCGCCGCCGCCACCGCCGCGAACGCGGCCGAGATCACCGGCCGCATCACGGAAGCCACCGGCGATATCGGCCTTCAGGGCGCGATCGTGCGCATCGTGGAGACCGGTCAGACCACCTCGACCGACCGCCAGGGCGAATTCCGCTTCGCCAACGTGCCGGCCGGCGAATACACGCTGGAGGTCAGCTATCTGGGCGCGGACCAGCAGACCCGTCAGGTCGTGCTGACCTCTGACGCGGACGCGGTGACCACCAACTTCACGCTCGGCGGCGACGTGTCGGTGCGCGACAACATCCTCGTGGTCGGCCAGCGCGGCCAGCTGACCGACGCGATCAACCGCCAGCGCTCGGCCGACGGCCTGATCGCGGTGCTCTCTTCGGACGCGGTCGACCGCCTGCCTGACGAGAACGTCGCCGAGGCCGCGCGCCGCGCGGTCGGCGTGAACGTGCTCAACGACCAGGGCGAAGGCCGCTTCGTCTCGATCCGCGGCATCGACCCGAACCTGAACACCACCACGGTCAACGGCGTGCGCCTGCCCTCGCCGGAAAGCGACAACCGCCAGGTGCCGCTCGACGTGATCGATTCCGACGTGCTGTCCTCGATCGTGATCTCCAAGTCGCTGACGCCGGACATGCCCGGCGACACGATCGGCGGCAATATCGAGATCGAGACGCTGTCGGGCCTGGATCAGGACGACCGCCTGCTGCAAGTGCGCCTGCGCGGCATCTACGCCGACATCGTGGAAGATTACGGCTATCGCGGCTCGGTGACCTTCGCCGACAACTTCATGGACGGCCGTCTGGGCGTGGCGCTTTCGGTCTCCGACCAGGAGCGCGCGTTCGGGTCGGACAACGTCGAAGTCGACGGCGGCTGGGATTTCGGCGAGTCGGTGCCGTTCCCGGGCGAGTTCGAACTGCGCAATTACGACATCACGCGGGAGCGGACCTCCTACGTGTTCAATCTGGACTTCGACGCCAGCGAGAGCACCTCGCTCTATCTGCGCACGACCTATTCGGACTTCTCAGACCAGGAATTCCGGTCGCGGGTCGAGAACAAGTTCGAAGACGCCGAGTACAGCACCGCGGCCTCGGGCGGCGGCGTGGCCTTCTTCAACGCCACCGGCTCTGACGAGTACGAGGTCGATCGCGACATCAAGGACCGCCTGGAAACCCAGACCATCTACGCGATCGCGGCCGGCGGGGAGTCGATCTTCGGCGCCTGGACGGCCGATTACCAGATCGCCTACGCCTACGCCGAGGAAGCCGAGCCGAACCGGATCGACGCCGCGTTCCGCCAGAACTTCGACACCGGCGTGTTCGGCGTGGACGTGAGCAACCCGATCCGGCCGCGCCTGGTGTTCGGCGACGCCGCCTCCGAAGCGGCCTATTTCGACGCCTCGGCCTATGAGTTCGACGATCTCGAATACCTCAACGGCGTCGCCGAAGACGACGAATGGTCCGCCGAGTTCAACCTCAATCGCGAAACCAGCTTCGGCCGGTATTACGGCTATGTGCAGGGCGGCCTCAGCTACCGGACCCGCGAGAAGGGCTACACCGCCGATCTCGAAGTCTATGACGGCTTCGGTCCGCGCGACCTGTTCCTCGACGAGTTCGGCGAGACCGTCGATTTCGGCCTCAACCCGATCGGCGTGACCCCTTCGGCGGGCGCGCTGCGCCAGTTCTTCTTCGCCAACCGGTCCGACTTCGAACTCGACCCGATCAACACCGCGATCGGCTCGGCGGCGGACTTCTACCGGGCCGAGGAAGACGTGTTCTCGGGCTATCTGATGGCTTCAGTGGACATCGACCGGCTGCGCATCGTCGGCGGGGTCCGCGTCGAGGACACCGAATACGCAGCCCGCGGCTTCGAAGTGCTCGAGCAGGCTGTCGAAGAAGTCGTCGCCGGCGACGTCACCGGCTCGTTCGCCGGCTTCATTCCTGCCCCCGCCCTGCCGGGCACGCTGATCGCCGATACGGTGGAAGCGGACTACGACTCTGTGGCCGACGAGACCGAGATCGAGGGCGACCGGGTGTATCGCCGCGAGGTCAGGGCCTCGAACGACTACACCGACTGGCTTCCGAGCGTGAACCTGCGCTACGAGGCGAGCGATCGCATGGTGCTGCGCGGCGCCTATTACGCCTCGATCTCGCGGCCGAATCTGGCCCAGGCCGCGCCGCGCGTGGCCATCGAGCAGGACGACGGGGGCGATGTGGAAGCCGAATTCGGCAACCCCGATCTCGAACGTCAGCAGGCGCACAATTTCGACGTCGCGGTCGAGTACTACCCCAACCGCGACTCGGTGGTCTCGGCCGGCCTGTTCTACAAGTCGATCGACAACTTCATCGCCGCCCAGGAATTCACGGGCATCACGGTGAACGGCGTCGCGATCGATGAAGGCCTGAGCTTCGTGAACATCGAAGAGGCCGATCTGCTCGGTCTCGAACTGAACTACCAGCAGGCGCTGACCTTCCTGCCGGGCCTGCTGCAGCACACCGTGATCGGGGCGAACTACACCTATGTCGACAGCGAAGCCACGCTGCCCGGCGGCCGTGAGATCACCCTGCCGCTGCAGTCCGAGCAGGTGGCCAACCTGATCCTGGGCTATGACGACGGCGATCTCGATCTGCGTGCCGCGCTGTCCTTCCGCGACGAGTATATCGACGTGATCGACGAAGGCGGCGCCGGGATCGACCGGATCATCGACGCCCACATGCAGTTCGATTTCTCGGCCAAGTACGACGTGACCGAGAACCTGCGCGCCTATCTCGACTTCAAGAACATCAACGACGAGCCCTTCGTCGCGGTCTTCCGCGACGGCGGCCGCACGGTGAACAGCCAGTACGAGACCTATGGCTGGCAGGCCCAGTTCGGCTTCCGCTACACCTTCGGCGGCTAGGACGACTTCAGACGCGAGCGAACCCCCGGGAGCCCGGCTCCCGGGGGTTTTCTTTTCCGCGTCACCGCCCCGCCATGGCGTGCACGGCGGCCAGCGCTTCTGCAGTGATCTGATCGTCGTCGAGATCGTCGAGCGCATGCGCCGCCGAGCCGGCGGTGAAGCCCAGAAGCACTGGTTCGCCCGTGACCTTGTGCAGGTTGAACCAGCCCGCAAAGCGGCCCGGCCTTTCGGCCATGAAGCCGAACCCGTCGGCGTCTTCAGGCCAGAAGGCGCGCTCGAATTTCAGATAGACCTTGTCCAGAAGCCCCATGCCGAGCCGGTCGATCGCGCCGGTCTTGGCGCCGGGCAGGCCGGGTTCGAAGCGCACCGCACTGTCCTCGAGCACGCCCAAAGGCAGGGTGACGAGCACGGCGTCCGCTCGAACGACCTCGCCGCCGGCCAGCGCGATTTCCGCGCCGTGCTCACTCCATCCCACCGCTTCGGCTTCCGCGCCCAGCCGGACGGCGTAATCGCCCCCGAGCACGGCGAAGATCTGGTCGTAGCCGCCGGGAAACACCGCCTCCGCGCCGGGAAAGGCGTCTGTGAACGACCGCATGGACGGGTGAAGATCAGCCATGTCGGCGGCGAAGCCGAGCTCGTAATCCAGCGTGTCGCGGAAGGTTTGCGGGGTCAGCAGATAGCGCCGCCGACGGCCCGCCGCGTCATATATCCTGATCCGGTCCCAGGACGTGACGGCGAGGTCCGCGCCGGCCCGCCGCGCCAGCGCTGTCACAGGGTTTCCGTCAAGGCCGTGGATCCAGCTCGCGCCCAGATCGAGGGCCGGGCCGAGCGAGCGGTCGGTGTGCACCCGTCCGCCGATCCTGTCGCGCGCTTCAAAGACGGTGACTGTGCGCCCGGCCTCGCTCAGCGCCTGCGCCGCGGCGAGCCCCGCCGCGCCCGCGCCGATCACCGCGATCGCCCTCGCCGGGGTCGCCGCGATCTCCCGCGCCGCACGGGTGCCGCTCATCAGCGCGCCATGAACGGTGGAGGGCTTGTCCGGCTCGGTCGCCTCGCCGGCGAAGAAGACGCGGTCGCTGATCGGCGCAGCCAGCGCCAGCCGGTCCTCAGGCCGGGCGCGGACCGAGAGGAAGGAGTAGGACCCGCGCGCGAACCGGTCCTGCGCCCAGCGGGTGATCCGCGCGCCGGTCAGCGGCGCAGGCTCGCCGAACCCCCGCCCGCCGCAGCCGCCCAGCGCAAACCCGCTGAGCCCCGCGCCGAGACCGGCGAGGGTGCCTCTACGTGTGAAGCCGGTAATCCGATCGAGCACCATCGCGCCTCTTTCAATATAGCGCGGGAAGTGAACCGTCCCGCAGCCGTCTCGGCAAGACTGTTCGCGGCGCAGCCGGACCGCTTCGCTATGGCGCTCGGGATGTGGACGTGGTTAAAATGCAATTGTGGGGCGTACGAAGAACGTACAGGTGAAAAGCGGGGCGGAGCGATGACAGGCGTTCTGCGAATCCTCTTGATCGTCGTGCTGTTCGCCGCGAGCACTACGGCGTTCGCGCGCAATACCGACCGCGACGCACAGCTGCAGATTTCCGCCGCGGTCTACGCTGCAGCCGCCACGCAGGCCGCGATCCAGCGGCGCGCCGACGAGCGGACCCGCGCCTTGCAGGCCGAGATCGACGCTCTTGCCTCGGAGGTCGCGGCCGGCGAAGCCGAGCGTGAGCGCCTCGTGCAGGCGCACGAGGCGCTTATTTCCGATCTCGCCGAGCGTGACCGCGAATACGCGGTGGAGATCGCGGTTTTTCGCGGCGCGCTCGAAACGATCGTGGAAACCGAAGAGGGGTTGGCGGCGCTGGCGCGGTTCAACGCCGGCGACGAGATAGGAGCGCTGGACGTGCTCGACGATCTGGCTGAGGCCCGCGCTTCAGCCCGCGAGGCGGCCGCGCGCACCGCCGAGGCCGAAGACCGGCGGCCGACCGCGAACCTCGCGCTGGACGCCCAGCGGCGCGGACGTGTGCCGCTGAATTCGGTGATCGAACGCTTCCAGCGCATCGTCGCGCTCGACCCCGGCGGTCTTCGTGAATGGCGCATCCTGGCGGTGCTGCAAATCGAGGCGGACGATCTTGAAGGCGCGATCGCCAGCGTGCGCACCGCCCTGGAACGCGCCGAAGGCTCAACTGAAGAGCCAGGTCTGCTCGAGCAGCTCGGCGAGGCGCTCGTGCTCAACGGCGATACCGTAGGTGCGCTTGAAGTGTTTCAGCGCCGGCTCGCGATCGAGCGCGCCGCGCTGGCGGCCGATCCCGACCATCCGCCGAACAGGCGCACCGTGTCGGTGGCGCTGCACGATCTGGGTCAGGCCTATGGCGACCTGGCCGATTACACCGCTGCGCTCGAGGCCTATCGCGAGGCTCGTGCGATCAATCGCGCGCTCGTCGACGCTCTGCCCGTCGAGGGCGACCCGGCCGCCGCCGAGAGGTGGGCGTATACGGTGATGCGGTCGCTGACCGTCAGCCTGAACCGGATGGGCGAGACCCATCGCCTGCTGGGCGATCTGCCCGCAGCGCTGAGTGCGTTCCGCGAAGCGCACGAGATCCGGGTGACGCTGCGCGAGCTCGAACCGGAGTCGATCGAGGCCCTGCGCGATATCGGCGTGTCCTACGACCGGATCGGCGACATCCTCGTCGAGCAGGGCGACACGGCCGCGGCGCTGGAGGCGCGCCTCGCCTCGCTTGCGATCTCCGAACAGCTGATCGAGATCGACCCGGAGTCCGCGCTTCATCTGCGCGGCGCGTCGGTCGACCTGCACAAGGTGGGTCACATCCTGCGCGGCCGGAACGATCTGGACGGGGCGATGGCGCACTATCAGCGCGCGTTCGAGATTCGCAGCGGGCTGGCCGAGAAAAACCCCGGCTCCGGCCGGGCGCAGCGCGATCTCACGGTGAGCCTCAACAATCTCGGCGATCTTCACATGATCCGCGCCGAACCCGCCGAGGCGCTCGCCCGGTACCAGGCCGGCCTCGGCGTCCGTCGCGCCCTGGCCGCGGACTATCCGGACTCCATGCAGTTCAAGCGCGATCTGGTGGTGAGCCTGGACAATGTCGGCGAGGCCGAGCTCGCGCTGGGCGATCACCAGGCGGCGCGCGCGGCGCAGACCGAGGCGCTGGAACTCGCCGAGCTGATCTACGACGCTGCCCCGGACTCCGCGCAGGCGGCTCGCGACGTGGCCCAGGCGCTCGTCCGGCTGGGCGCGATCGAAACCGAGGCGGGCGATCCGGCCGCCGCGCTGGACCTGCTCGTCCGGGCCCGATCGATCTATGACGGACTTCTGAGCGACGATCCCAGCTCCGTTCTGGTCCTGGGCGCGATCGCGACGACCGACCAGGCGCGCGGCGCGGCGCTGGCCGCGTCCGGGGCGCCGCAGGAGGCGCGCGCCTCGCCCGACCTGATCGCGGCGCTGAGGGCGCGCCTGTCCGCTGCCCCGGTGACGCTGGCCTATGTCGGCGCCGAGGCGGGCGAGGACGCGCTGCGCATCGCGCTGGGCCTGCGCGAACGGGCGCTGACAGAGACGCTGTTCGACGCGCCGGTCTTCCTGCCCGTGCGCAAGGGATCGGGTCTGCCCGCCCATGAGGGCGGGGCGGCGTTCGCCGCCGGGGTTCCCGTGCTCGCCTGCGCGAGCTGGTCTGAAGTGATCGCCGCTTCGGGCATGCTGGACAGGACGCCGGACGGTCTGGCGCGCGACCATCACGAGGCCTATCGCATCCAGGACGGCGACGGGCCGGCCGCCGCGCCCTGGGAGGCGCTCGCTGAGCGCTTCCGACAATCCAATCGCCGCGCGGTCGCCCATTTGCCCGCCAAGCTGGCGAGCCTGGGGTTCGATGTCACCCCGCTGACCGGCGAGGCCGGGTTGTCTCCGGAGTCCCGGCCGTCGCTCGCACCCGAAGAGACGCTGTACCGCAACGCCACCGAGCTGATGGAGATCGCCCGGCTCGAACACTTGCGCTGGGCTGCGGACCGGCTGGTGGACGGCTGGCGCTTCGGCGAGGTGCGCGACGACGCGGCGCGGACCCATCCCAACCTCGTCGACTTCGACAGCCTGCCCGCCGAGATCCAGGCCTACGACATCCGTCTCGCGGCGCTGCTGAGCCGATGGGTGCGTCCCGGCGAGGGCGGGCTCCGCCGCGTAACGGGCCGCCGCGCCGCCCCCGAAGAGATCGCAGCCGATCGCGCCGCCGTCGAGGCCGCCGGAATCGATCTCGGCGAACTGGCGTAAGCGGCGCGAGCGCCAGACAGCGGCTTGCCGGGTACGGCGATCGTGAGTAATCGATCCTGCATGCGCCGCTCTGTTCTAATCCGTGTCGCCGCCGCGTTCGTCGCGTTGCAGGCGTTATGGTCCGGCTTCGCCGCCACTGCGCTGGCCGCCGGCGTGGACGAGGCGCGCTATTTCTGCGGCGTTCTGACGCCGAGTGCGGAAGCCCGAGCCGCAATGGCCGAGCTCATCGAACTCGCCGGCCTGGAAGACCCCGCGGCGGAAACGGCCTTCACACCTGACGATTGCCCGGCCTGCACCTTCGCGGCCTTGCCGCCGTGTGAGCCGTGTACGCCGTTCAGGCCCGCCTTTACGCTATCCGCAGCCTCCGCCACGCAGGCCGGCGTCCTGACGGTCCGCCAGATTCGCGGCCCGCCCGTCGGCCTCAGGGCGCCGCCTTTCTCCGTCTGAGCTTTCGATCACCATCGACCAGCCGGCCGCCCGGCCGGCGCGGCGCGTGTCTGCGCCTTGCTCTGACGGAAAGATTCCATGACTTCTCTTCTGCTTGCGGGCGCGGCTGCGCTCGCCCTCGACGCTGCTGTCCAGGCGGACGCTCCTGACGCCGACCCGCGCTGGGTCGACGTGATCCAGGTGACCGGCCGACCCATCGAGACCGGCGCGGTTCGCCCCGAAGACGCTCCGGCGCTCGAGGCCGACGCCGCCGCGCTCGCCGCTCGCCTTCCCGGCGCGGCGCTGATCGACAACGGCGCGCTGTCGGGCCAGCTCCAGCATCGCGGCCTGTTCGGCGCGCGCGTGCCCGCCGCGATCGACGGCGTAAGGCTCGCCTCGGGCGGTCCGAACCTGATGGACCCGCCGCTGCATTATGCGCCGACCCCGCTCGTCGAACGGATCGAATTGACCCGCGGACCGGCCCCGGTGTCTGAAGGCCCGGCGCTGGGTGCGGCGGCGAATGTCGTGCTCAAGTCGATCAGCTATGCCCCGAGTGCGACGCCGGAGGTCTCGGGGTCGTTGACGGCGGTCGCCCGAAGCGTCGATGACAGTTACGGCGTAGGCGCCGTCGCCGGGATCGCGACGGCGCGCCAGCGTCTTCAGATCCTCGCCTCGCGCGAGGAAGGCGGCGATCTCGACACGCCGTACGGCACGCTCGACGGGACCGGACATGAGCGCCTCGTGTACGGCGCGGGTTATACGATCCGGCCCGCCAAGGGGATCGAGGCGCGGCTGGACATGCGCCGTCAGGAAACCGGCGAGACCGGCAATCCGCCGTTTCCGATGGATATCCGATTTTTCGACACCACGATCACCCGCGCCGGCGTCACGGTCGAGCGCGGCGGCTGGACGGTCGATCTGACGGCGCGCCATGGCCGGGTCGATCATGCGATGAACAATTTCACGCTCCGACCTGCGCCGGCGCCGATGCAGCGGAGGGAGACCTTCGCCTCGGCGGAAACCACAGGGTTCGAGGCGGAAGCCGCTTACGCGCTGGCGGATGGAGAGATCCGCTTCGGCGCGGATTTCGAAGCCTCAGACCACGACGTGACGATCACCAATCCGGTGAACCCGGACTTCTTCGTCACTCCGGTCAAGGACGCCGAACTCGCCCGCACGGGCGCGTTCGCAGAATGGGACGGGCGCGCGGGCGGGCTGGAGCTTTATCTCGGCGCCCGCATCGACGCCTATGAGGCCGAGGCGCGCAGCCCGCTGATCGGCCCGGCTCTGCCGATGGGTCCGCGCATGCTGGCGGCGGCCTATACGGCGGCGGACCGGGACTGGGACGCGGTGACTGCGGATGCGCTCGTGCGGGTCGCACGTCCGGTCTCGGATACGACACGCCTGCGCGCCGCGCTCTACAGGAAGTCCCGCGCGCCGGGCTATCTCGAACGCTTCGCCTGGCTGCCCACGCCGGCCAGCGGCGGCCTTGCGGACGGAAACACCTATGTCGGTGATCTCGATCTCGACGTGGAAACCGCAACCGGCTTCGAAGTCGGCGTCGATTGCGCCGGCGCGCGCGCCTATGTCCGCCCCACCGCTTATGTCAGCTGGATCGGCGACTACATCCAGGGCGCGCCGGCCGAGCCGGTCACGCCGGGCGTCGTCGACACCCCGCTTGAAATGGTTTCGGCCATGAACGGCGATCCCACGCCGCTGCGCTTTTCCAATGTCGAGGCGCGGCTTCATGGCTTCGACGCCGATTTCGGCGCCGCGCTTTTCGAGGCCCTGGGCGGGGCCTGGCGGGTGGACGGCGTCATCAGCATCGTCAGGGGCGAGCGGACCGATATAGAGGACAATCTGTACCGGATCGCGCCGGACCGGCTGACCGCGACGCTCAGCCATGAGCGGGCGAGCTGGTCGGCGGGGCTGGAGGTGAGGGCTGTCGCCGAACAGGACCGCGTTTCAGCCTCCAACAGCGAGGCGAAAACGCCCGGCCATGTCGTTCTGGGTCTGGTCGCCTCGGCCGATCTGGGCGCAAGGGCTCAGGTCTCGGCCGGCGTCGACAACCTGCTGGACCAGCCCTACCGCGATCATCTCGGGGGCTATAACCGCAATTCAGGCCTCGGCGTGCCGGTCGGCGAGCGTCTGCCCGGCGCGGGCCGCGGGGGCTGGCTGCGGCTGAGCGCGGCGTTTTAGGCGGGCGGCGCGGCGGCCTTGGCCATTCGGCCGCCGCGCCGTACACTGAGCGTGTGAAATGGCTGTTCGCCGTCCTCGCCGTGCTGGTCCTCGTGGAGGCCGGCGCAGGCTTCTGTCAGACCGCCCATGCGGCCGGTCCGACCCCGCACGCCCAGAGCCATGCCGTTCATGATGAAGCTGCGCCGCCCTGTCATGGGGCGGGGGCTTCCCAAGATGAATCCGACGACGTGCGCCCTGCCATGAACGCCGCCGGTCACGACTGCGGCGGCGGGGCGGCCTGCCTTGATTGCGTGCTTCTGACCGCCACGCTGGGCGATATCCCGCAGGCCCCCGCCGCGCCGGAGCCGGGCCTCGTCCGCGCGTTCGCGCCGGCTTCCGCGCCTGATCTCGTCTACGGCTTCGACCCGCCCCCGCCGAGAGGCTGACGCGCATTCAAACGCGTCAACTCTAACGGCAAGGGACTAATTCCATGCGCAAAATCGCGCTCGCCGCAGCCTGCGTCCTCGCAGGCGCCGCGGCGGCCGAAGCTCGTCCGGTCAGCTACGAAGGCGGCTGGACGGTGATCGGCGAAACCGACCGGGAATCCACTTACGGCCTGGTCCATTACACGCCCCACCATGAATGGTCGGTGGGCTGGCGCACCGAATGGATGCGGGAGTCCGACGTTCTGTTCAACGGCGTTCAGGCGACTCATCTGGTCAAGCGCTGGTTCGCGCCCGACAGCCAGGGCAATCTGTACGCCTCCGCCGGCGCAGGCCTGGCCGAGGGGATCGACGCCAACCCGATGGACGCCGAAGCCGCAGGCTTCATCGGCGTCATGGCCGACTGGGAGACCCGCCGCTGGTTCGTCTCCTACGAGGCGCGCCTGTCGGACATGGGCGCGGGCGGGGACGCTATGCAGGCCGCCCGGCTCGGCGTCGCGCCCTATGTGGGCGATTTCGGCGACCTTCACACCTGGCTCATGGTCGAGATCGACCAGCGGGCCGAGCGCGACGAGCCGGTGGCCGTCACCCCTTTGGTGCGCTTCTTCAAGGGGCCCGTCCTGCTCGAGCTCGGCTACACGCCGGTCGACGACGAACCCTTCGCAAGCTTCATCTACCGTTTCTAGGATCGAGAGGACCTCACCATGATCCGCACGCTTCTCACCGCTTCCGCCCTGTCGCTGGCCCTGTTCGCGCCGGCTTACGCCCAGCACGCCGGTCACGGCGACGACCACGCCCATGAAGGCGAGGCGCACAGCCCGACGCTTCACGCCGACATCGAGGCGGCGCTCGCGCAAGGCGGCTCGCTCGTCCTCGCCGAGGTCAACGGCATGGTCTGCGACTTCTGCGCCACCGCCATGACCAAGACCTTCGGCCGCCGCGACGAAGTCGCCGCCGTCCATGTCGACCTCGACACCAAGCAGCTCCAGCTGGTTCTGCGCGAAGGCATGTCGATGGACGACGAAGCGATCTCCGATCTCGTCACCCGCTCGGGCTACGAGACGGTGGCCATCCGCCGCGGCACGGGGGCGTAAATGTTCGCTTCGGTTCGCGAGACCGCCGCGCCGGCGCTCGCGCTGTTCGCCAGCGCCTCGACGCTGATCTGCTGCGCGCTGCCTGCGCTGCTGGTCACGATCGGGGCGGGGGCGGCGATGGCGGGGCTGGCTTCCAACGTGCCCTGGCTGATCGCGCTCAGCGCCCATAAGGGATGGGTGTTCTCCATCGCCGCGCTGATGCTCGCTGGGGCGTGGTACGCGCGCTGGGCGACGCGCAACGCGCCGTGCCCGGCCGATCCGGCGAAAGCCAAAGCCTGCGCCCGCCTGCGCGCCTTCGGCGGCGTCACGCTGTGGGTGGCGAGCGTCCTGCTCGCGGTGGGGGCGTTCTTCGCCTTCTTCGCCGCAGACCTGCTGCTCTAGACGCATCGCCCCGGCCGGACCCTCCGGCCGGGGCCACGCGCCCTACTGGCTGCAGAAGGCGTCCCAGGTGGTCCAGTAGGTCGCCGACTTCCCGTCCTTGCTCGCCACGATGCCCACCATCGAGGCGCAGTTCGCGTTGCAGCCGATATCGGACGGGCTGCCTGACGCCTGAAGCTCGGTCGGCCCCCAGCCCTTTCCGGACGCGACGACCTTTACGTCGAACTCGCCCGACAGGCCCGGCGTCTGCAGGTGCTGATCGCCGGTCTTGCTCATCTTGCCGGTCCAGTTTCCGTCCTTCTGGGTGAGCGTGATCTCCCAGTCGGTCAGCACGTCGGCGGTGTCGTTGCTGGGCGAGATATAGGCCCAGAACTGTGCGCCTTTCGCAGCGCCCACTTCGAGTTTGCGTGTCTGGCTCATGATGGCTGTCCCCTGTGCCTGGTTTCGCGCAGAAGTTTTGCGTAGGCTGTACGCTATCAGAGGTATACAAACCTGCGTAGTGGCCCCGTAGAGAAATCGCGCAATCGTATTTTCTCTCGAAATCGCAGCGCGCAGCGCTAGCATGCCGCCATGCGCGCACACGCCCTCTCGCTTCTGGCGTTCATGGCCGCCGCCTGCGGCGAACCCGAGCCGCTGGCGCGCGGGGAGGCGGGGCGGGTCTGGTCGGGACACGCCTTTGATCTTGAGACTGCCGAGGGGGTCGTGCCCGTCGTGCTCGCCGGCGTGACGGGCCCGAACCGGGAGCTGCATCCCGAGGCCGCAGACGCTACACGCGGCGCGCTGCTGGACAGGGTCGGGCCCGGCCTCCAGGCGCGGCCGGCCTCTGACCCCGAGACCGACCGCTACGGCCGGATGATCGCGGCGGTGACCACGTCCGACGGCGATCTCGCCGAAAGCCTTGTGCGCGCAGGCTGGCTCATCGTCTGGCCGCGCGAAGGCCAGACCCTCGATTTCGGCCCGCTCTACGCCGCCGAGGCCGACGCGCGGGCGGAGGGGCGGGGCGGCTGGGGCGCGGGGGCGTTCGCGATTTCAGACACCGATCCTGACCGGCTCGCCCAGCGGCTGGACGGGCCGGTGATCGTGCAGGGACGGGTGGTCGCGACGGGAGAGGCGCGCGACGGAAGGGTGTTCGTGAATTTCGGTCTGGACTGGCGCAGCGATTTCACCGCCACCGCCGACCGCAACGCGCGAACGCGCTTCGAAGAGGCCGAAATCGACCTTTACGCGCTCGAAGGCGCGGTGGTGCGGGTGAGGGGTTGGCTCTACGCCTATAACGGGCCGGCGATCGAGCTGTCTCACCCTGCGCAGATCGAGATCCTCGACGCGCCGGACGGGCGGGCCTTGCCGCGCTAGCCTGGACTAGCCCGCCGGGATGAGACCGGCTTCCTCGGGATCGCCGACGGTTTCGGTCAGCGCCTTTTTGAGTTTGCCCAGCGCCTGATGCTCGATCTGGCGCACGCGCTCTTTCGAAATGCCCAGACGTTCGCCGAGCTTCTCCAGCGTCACGGTCTCTTCGGTCAGCCGGCGCTCGCGGATGATCAGCTGCTCGCGCTCGGTCAGCGTCTGCATGGCGGTCTCGAGCCAGGAGCTGCGGGTGTCGGTGTCGCGCCGGTCCATCACGGCGGCCTCGGGATCGGGGCCTTCGTCGGCCAGAAGATCCTGCCACTCGCCGTCGCCGTCCTCGGTGAAGGGGGCGTTGAGCGAGCGGTCGACTGCGGCCAGGCGCGCGGCCATCTGTTCGACATCGTCCTCGCCGACTTTCAGCGCCTGGGCGACATAGGCCCGGTTCTCCGGGCTGAGCGCGCCCGAGCCGACATCGCGAATGAGCGCGCGCAGACGGCGCAGATTGAAGAACAGCGATTTCTGCGCCGCGGTCGTGCCGGTGCGCACGATCGACCAGTTTCTCAGCACATAGTCCTGGATCGAGGACCGGATCCACCAGCTGGCGTAGGTGGAAAAGCGCACGCCGCGTTCGGGCTCGAAGCGCGCGGCGGCCTGCATCAGGCCGATATTGCCTTCCGAGACCAGGTCGGGGAAGGGCAGGCCGTAATGCTTGAACTTGGCGGCCACCGCGACGACCAGGCGCATATAGGCGGTGGTCAGCTTGTGCAGCGCCTGCTCGTCGCCCTCCTCCTTCCAGGCCGTGGCGAGCGCGAGTTCTTCCTCGCGTTCGAGCAATGGGGCGGCCATCGCCCGTTTCAGGAAGCGGCGATCAGGATCTGGCGTGCGGGCGGGCGCGGTTCGCGTGGTCATGTCGGGCGGCCTTCGAGCGGTGGCTGCGTCATGGTTCGTTCATATGTACGGACCATTCGCGCCCCCGGTTCACCCCGGCCCGCCGGTTTGTGCAGCAGCCTTGCGAGCGGCCACGAAAAAGCCCCGCCCGGAGGACCGGACGGGGCTCACATCGTGGGCTGAGGAAAGCGCCGGTCAGGCGGCTTTCTTGGTCAGCGTCTGGGTGAGCATCTCGAGCGCCTTGTCGCGGTCGAGCTTTTCGACCGCGGCGACTTCGCGGACCATGCGGTCGAGCGCGCTTTCATAGAGCTGGCGCTCGGAATAGCTCGGCTCGGGCTGGTCTTCCTGGCGGTGCAGGTCGCGGACCACTTCGGCGATGGAGATCAGGTCGCCGGAATTGATCTTCGCTTCGTATTCCTGGGCGCGGCGCGACCACATGGTGCGCTTGACCTTGGGCTTGCCCTTCAGCGTGTTCAGAGCGTCCTTGAGGATCTTGTCGCTCGCCAACGGCCGCATGCCTGCGGAGCTTGCCTTCGCGGTCGGCACGCGCAGGGTCATCTTGTCCTGCTCGAAGGACACCACGTAGACCTCGATGTCGAAGCCGGCCACGGTGTCTTTCTCCACGCCGGTCACCCGGCCCACGCCGTGGGCGGGATAGACGACATGGTCGCCTTTCTTGAAGGTCTTGTTGTCGTTGGCGGTTTTCTTGGTCATGGATGCTCTCTTCTTATTGATCCGGACGCCGGTCCGATTGAGCCTGTCCGTTTCGCGCCCCTGAGCCGCCGGGCCGCCGCGAAGTCCGCGCTGCGTCCGGCACGCAAAAACCTGAACCGCACCCTTGCGGGGCGGCCGAACAGGGGTTTTGATGCCGGTCAGTTCAAAGCGGTGCGTCGTCCCGGATGGTGCGCGAGGCGCGTAACCGAAGACCTTCAACATATCAGAATTTTTAGCGAATTGCAATTTGTTGCGCGCGCGAAGACGCTCAGCGTCCGGAACGTGGTTCCGAAAACTGTAACATTATGTAAAAATTAGGTTAACGGCCTCAGCCGGCTTTCGGGGAGAAATACTTCTCGAGCTTGCCGGTCTCGGTCTCGTACTTCTCGGCGTCCGGCGGCGGGTCCTTCTTGACCGTGATGTTCGGCCATTTGGTCGCATACTCGGAATTGAGCGCCAGCCACTTGCCGTCCTTGTCGTCCTCGGTGTCGGGCTTGATCGCCTCGACCGGGCACTCGGGCTCGCACACGCCGCAATCGATGCACTCGTCGGGATGGATGACGAGCATGTTCTCGCCTTCGTAGAAGCAGTCCACGGGACAGACTTCCACGCAGTCGGTGAACTTACATTTGATGCAGGCGTCGGTGACGATGTAGGTCATCGAGGGAGCGGCCTCGCGGATACGGACGACGTCGAGCGGATTGAGTTTGCGGGAGATTGCCTCCCGCGCCCGGTTTGTCAACGCCGCCGGTGCGCCCGCGTGTGAACTCGGCCTGTCAGCCGGTCTGCGCGCCGCCCTCGGCCGCCTGACGCGCCTCGGCGCGCTCGCGGTCCGACAGCGCCAGGAGCGGTGAGAGCCGGCGCAGCAGCGAATCCTCGTGATCGTCGCGTACGCCGTCGGCCAGGGCGACCATCCACAGATGGGTCATCACCGCCATCCGGTTCGCCTTGGGCATCCGTTTGACGACCTTGGTGTAGCTGTGATGGTCGACCGCGCCGTGGGCGATCTCCTCGGCCTGGTTCAGCACCGCGTCGGCGCGGGCCTGTTCGAGGCGGAAGCCTTCTTTGAGGATCAGGCAGATCTTCTCGCGCTCGGCCTGGGAAAACTCCCCGTCGGCCAGCGCGGCCTGCACCATCAGCACGGCGGCGGCGACTTCCGGAGCCGGGTCGGCGGGCTCGGCCTTGTCAGACCCGCCGCCGGTGAACAGGCGCTTGAGCGCGTCGATCATCACTCTTCCTTTTCTTCGGCCGTCTCGAGGACGTACAGGGTCCGCGCCTCGGCGGGCGGGCCGCGGCGTGCGCCCAGGGCCGTCACCCCGATGCGCACGAGCCGTCCGGATCTGACATACACCAGCCGGTCGCCAGGGCGAACCGGCGCGCTCGCTTTGGTCAAACGCGAGACTGCGCCTGCACGCTCCAGTCGCACCGCGCCGCCTTCGATGAACCGTCCGGCGCCCGAGCGCGACTTGAAGAGCCTCGCGCGGAACAGCCAGACGTCGGCGCGCTGGGTCTCTTCGCTCACGCGCGCGCCTTTCTCATGAGGCGTCAGGTCCGGGCTTGCGCCTGCGGCGGCGCTTTTTCTTCGCAGGCGCTTGGGCGGTCTGGGGCTTTGCAGAGGCTGCAGTCGTCGCAGCCTCGGGCTTGCGACGCTGTTTCGGTTTGCGGCGCTGAGGCGCAGGACCTCGGGCGACGGGCAGCTCGGCGAGGATGGCGAAGGGCGTGTCGGCCGGGGCGGGCGCGGGCGCGGGCTCCTCACGCTGTTTCAGCGATCTCGCGCGCCCGGCCCAGAGCTCGGCCTCGGCGGTTTCACCTTCGCCGGAGCCCTTGCGGACGCGGCGATAGCCTAGCGCCTTGAGGATCAGGCGCAGCTCCTCGTTGGTCGCGCCCAGAAGGCTCGTCATCGCCGGGCTGGGCGTGAAGGCATGCTTGTGGGCGGGATCGCGCGCCTCGCGGATCGTGTCGGCGAGGCGTTCGAGCATGTCCAGGCGCACCGCCCGCGGCCCGCAGCGCTGAAAGCCCGCTGCGCCGTAATCGGCCTCGCCGCGGCGCGGCTCGACCTCGAGGCTCGTCAGGCCCGGCGGGGGCAGAAGCGCGGCGGACGGATCGCCGGCATGGGCGGCTTTCAGAAGCGAAGACAGCCGCGCCGCTTTCGGTTTGAGCAGCGCCGGCATGAACACCGCGTGCTCGCCGATGCGCACGCCGGCGCGGCGCAGCTGGCGGCGCTCGTTTCCAGACAGCTGGGCGAGGTCGGCGGCCAGCGCGCTTCTCGGCGCGGCGCCGTAGCCTTCCACCAGCCGGTAGCCGATTCCGCGCGCCAGCCCGTCCAGGCCCGATCCCCCCGAAACCATGGCGCGCAGCTTCAGAAGCGGGCTCAGCGCCTCTTCGGCCCGGCTCGCCACGAAGCGTTCGAGCCGGCGTTCGGCGCGGGCCACCGCTTCGCCTGCGCCGAGCTCGCCGCCGACCAGCGTGACCGCCGGCGCGAACGGGTCGGGCCCTGCGGCGATGCGGCCGATCCTCTCGTCCTTCCAGTAGAGCACGCCCGCTTCGTCGAGCGACAGGTCGGCGTCCTCGGCTTTGGCGAGGCGTCCCAGGCGCCGGTTCACCTCGGGCCGGACCGCCTTCATCGCGGCGTTGGCGACAGCGCGGCGGGCCAGCGGGCCGCCTTCAGTGTCCGCGTGGAAGCTCAGCCCGGTCAGCCGGCCCACGTAATGACCCTCGACCGTCACCTCGCCCTTGCCGTCGAGCCCGGCTTCGAGATCGGTCTTCTCGCGCAGACCCTTCATCAGCGCGCTGGTGCGCCGGTCGATGAAGCGCGCGGTCAGCTGTTCGTGCAGCGCGTCGGAAAGCTGGTCCTCCACCTCGCGGGTGCGCCCCTGCCAGTAGGCCGGATCGCGCGTCCAGTCGCCGCGATGGGCGGCGTAGGCCCAGGTGCGCACATAGGCGAGGCGCTGGCTGAGCGCGTCGACATCGCCGGAGGTCTTCGCCAGCCGGTCGATCTGGGCCTCCAGCCAGGCGTCGGGCAGCTTGCCGGCCTTGGAGGTGAGATGGCCGAACAGCGTCTTCACCAGCCGGGCGTGGTCGTCGATCGTGGTCTTCCTGAAGTCCGGCGTGCGGCACACGTCCCAGAAGCGCGCCAGCCCGGCGCGGCTCTTGAGCTGGTCTTTCAGCTCCGGATCGCGCGCGCAGATGTCCAGCACCTCCTCGTCGACGGCGTGACGCACGCGTTCGAGCGCAGGGTCGGGCGGGGGCGTGTTCAGGCTGACGCGCAGGGCGTGAAGGCTCGACAGGTCGAGATCGGAATTGCGCCAGATCAGCCTGGTGACCGGATCGAACTCATGGTTCTCGATCCGGTCGATCACGTCGGGATCGGGCGCGCGCGCATCGGCGGTGATCCCGAACGTGCCGTCGGACCGGAAGCGCCCGGCGCGGCCGGCGATCTGGCCGATCTCCTGGGGATGCAGGCGGCGGCGCTTGCGGCCGTCGAATTTCGACAGCGAGGCGAAGGCGACATGGTCGACATCCATGTTCAGCCCCATGCCGATCGCGTCGGTGGCGATGAGGAAATCCACCTCGCCGGACTGGTAGAGCTCGACCTGGGCGTTCCGCGTGCGCGGGCTGAGCGCACCCATCACCACCGCCGCGCCGCCGCGCTGGCGGCGGACCAGTTCGGCGATCGAGTAGACGTCCTCGGCGGAAAACGCGACGACCGCGGTCCGGCGCGGCAGCTTGGAGAGCTTTTTCGAGCCCGCGTAGGTCAGGACCGAGAAACGCTCGCGCTCCTCGATCTCGGCCTCTGGGACCAGCCGGCGCAAAAGGGGACGCATGGTCGACGCGCCCATGAACATCGTCTCTTCGGTCCCGCGCGCATGCAGCAGCCTGTTGGTGAAGACGTGGCCGCGATCGGGATCGGCGCAGAGCTGGATCTCGTCCACGCCCACGAAGGCGGGGCGCAGCTCCATCGGCATGGCTTCGACCGTGCACAGGAAGTACCGCGCCGTGGGCGGGCGGATCTTTTCCTCGCCGGTGATCAGGGCGACCGCGTGCGCGCCCTTCACCTTGACCACCCGGTCGTAGAGCTCGCGGGCGAGCAGGCGCAGGGGCAGGCCCATCACGCCCGATCCGCGCGCCATCATCCGCTCGAGAGCGAGATGGGTCTTGCCGGTGTTGGTCGGGCCGAGCACCGCGGTGATCTTCGCAGCGCCCGGTCTGGGGCTCGTCATGGCTCCGCCCTCGGCGATCTCACCGATCAAGATAGGGCGGGCGCGCGCCGGTTATAAGCGGCGCGCGCCGCTTATGCACAGTCACTCGCTCGGCGGCGCGCCCAGCGTGATGCGGTTGGCCGTGACGTTGATGTTGCCGATCCGCGTGCTCGCGCGGAAACGCACCGGCACGTACACGTCGTCGATCGGCGCGAGCCAGATATGCACCGGCGTGTTCTGCTCTTCTTGGTCGGGCCGGTCGCCGTCGTCATAGCCGCTGATCGGCTCGACATAGGCCCGGCAGCGGATCGCCTCGCCCTGCCAGGCCCGGGTGCGGACCTCGTCCGTGCCGGCGTTTTCAAAGCGCAGATCGTATCGCGCCTTGCCGTCGAACACCGGAAGGCGGCCGCTGCACGGCTCGTCGCGGTCGCCGGGCATGGCCAGGGTCAGACCCAGCATGACCGAGATCGGATCGAGCGCGCCCTGGCGCTCTTCGTCGGACGCGGGCGGCTCGCCCATCGACCCGAAGGGCGGGTTGATGTCGGGCACGGCGCGGCCGTCGGGAAAGTCGATGCCGACCACGCGCCCCTTTTCCGAGGCGTAGTTGATGTGCTCGTACCGGTAGGGCGCGAGGCCCTCGGCGTTGCGGTAGCCGATCGAGGTCGCCACGATGTCGGTGTCGTCGAACCAGCGCAGAAGGCCCGCGCTCTGAAAGCTCGCGCGGGCGGCGTAGTCCGCGTCGCCGAAGCGGGCCGACAGCGACACGTTGGCCACCTGAAGAAAATAGACCGAGCCCGAATAGCTCACCGAAAGCCCTTCGGGCGGGGTCACGGCAGGGCCGTCATCGAGCAGCTGGGCGTTCGCAGCGGGGCCGGCGGCGATCATCAGCGCGGCGGCGGCGAGGCCGGAAAGTCTGAGTGCGTGCGTCATCAAGCAGGCGTATCCGTTTATTGCGGTCCGGCCTGATATGGGACGAGCGGACCGGGCGGCGCAAGCCGGGCGCCGCGAAACCGGGCCTATGATGTATGAAACGCACTTGAGACCGCGATAAGGCGGCTTCATGACCATGCGCCTTGACGCGGGTGCGGGCCTCCGGTAGATCGCCCGCTCCCGCGCCGCACCGTGTATCGATGCGGTCGCGCCGATATTGAAGACGTCCGTATTCACGACGCACGAAAACAGGTGGAAGCCATGTCGCGCCGCTGCGAACTGACGGGCACCGGCCCGGTCTCGGGTCACAACGTGTCCCACGCCAACAACAAGACGAAGCGCCGCTTCCTGCCGAATCTGTGCCAGGTCACCCTGGCGTCGGAGACCCTGGGGCGGTCGTTCAAATTCCGCATAGCCGCGCGCGCCCTGCGCAGCGTGGACCATGTCGGCGGTCTCGACGCCTTCCTTCTGAAGGCCCGCAACGAGAACCTCTCGCCGGCCGCGCTGAAGCTCAAGCGCGAGATCAAGAAGGCCCAGACCGAAGCCGCCGCGTAACGCGCCGCTTCGATCGCCGGAACGAAAAACGCCCGCCGGATCCCGGCGGGCGTTTTGTTTTGGCCGGCGCAGGGGCCTAGCTGCAATCGGCCCCGCCCATCTGGGCCTGCATGTAGCGCTCCTCGCCGACCTTCTCGATCAGGCCTAGCTGGGTCTCCAGGAAGTCGATATGCTCTTCCTCGGAGGCGAGGATCTTGTCGAAGATCTGCCGGGAGACGTAATCGCCGACGCTTTCGCAATAGGCGATCGCTTCCTTGTAGATCGGGTGTGCGCGCCGTTCGGCCTCGAGATCGAGCTCCAGGCATTCCTTCAGCGTCTCGCCGATCAGCACCTTGCCGAGGTCCTGCACGTTGGGCAGGCCTTCGAGAAACAGGATGCGCTCGATCAGCGCATCGGCGTGCTTCATCTCGTCGATGGATTCCTCGTATTCGATCTTCGCGATACGATGGAAGCCCCAGTCGCGGAACATGCGGGCGTGCAGGAAGTACTGGTTGACGGTGGTCAGCTCGAGCTTGAGCGCCTTGTTCAGATGCTCGATGACCTTCGGATCGCCCTTCATCGCAGGCCCTTTCTGTTCGGTTCGTCCTTCAGACTTAGCCGCGACCGACCGCCCCGCCAAGCGCACCGGGCCGGTTATCTTCGCAAGCGCGACGCGTTCGCGGCCCGCCGGGCGGAACGCGGCGCAATATGGAGCGTTCGAGCCTCATGCCCCGTGATCACGCCACGCCTGAATCCGCTCTGCCGCCCGCGCTCGCCCGCGCGCGCGGCTGGGCGAGATTGCTCGACGACCGGTTCGAGATCGCCGGCTTCCGCTTCGGCTTCGACGGCATACTGGGCCTCATCCCCGGCGTCGGCGGGCTCGTCACGCTCGCCGGCGGGATCGTCATGCTGACGAGCGCGCACGAGCTCGGCCTGTCCACCGGGGTGAAGCTGAGAATCGCCGGCTACACCGCGCTGGACGCGATCATCGGCGCGGTGCCGCTCATCGGTGACGTGTTCGACTTCGTCTTCAAGGCTCACAAGAAGAGCCTGAACACGATCGAAAAGGCGCTCGCCAGGCAGGCGGGCCGCTAGCCGGCTGCGGCCGGAGCGGCGACCGAAGCGCCGATCATCTTGGCGGCCTCTTCAAAGCAGCGGCCGCATTTGGGCTTCGCGCCGCAGGCCTTGAACACGCCGGGCACGTCGCTTACGCCTTTCTCGGCGGCGGCTTTGACGTCGCGGCAGCGGATGACGTTGCAGACACAGACGATCATGGGCGGGCGTTCCGGTGGTTGGCGGCGCGCGCTGCGATCAGGCGCATCCGCAAATCATTCTCAGAAACTCATATCGCTCTGCTGCGAACGATTGTCAATCGCGCACGGCGCCGGTGCGGCGCCGGGGCGCACCCGCGCCACCCTCCCGGCGCCGTCTCACCCTTTCCGGGCCGCATCGGCGGCCTAGAACTTCTCCCTGACGCCGCGCCAGCGACCTTGGGCGCGCTTGCACGCCCTGCGCCTTTCATGGTGCAATGCAATAAAGTCCGGACAAATAAGACAGGCCGACCGGGCCGGCGAGCCGACGGTGAGGAGACCGCCCGTGCTCAAATTCATCCATGTCGACCAGCGCTATCCCGACAAGCGGGCCCCCGAGGACCGCAAGCGCGATTTCGGCGAGATCTACGCCCCGTTCGATCCCGAGCGCGGCGAGGATCAGGCTGCGCGCTGCTCGCAGTGCGGCGTGCCGTTCTGCCAGACCGGCTGCCCGCTTCAAAACGACATTCCCGACTGGCTGATGCTGGCCGCCGAAGGGCGCATGGAGGAAGCCTACGAGCGCTCCAGCGCGACCTCGACCATGCCCGAAGTGTGCGGCCGCATCTGCCCGCAGGACCGGTTGTGCGAAGGCGCCTGCGTGATCGAACAATCCGGCCACGGCTCGGTGACCATCGGCTCGGTGGAAAGCCACATCACCGAGACCGCATGGAAGGAAGGCTGGGTGAAGCCGATCCGCCCGAAGGCGGAAACCGGGTTCTCTGTCGGCATCATCGGCGCAGGGCCGGCGGGGCTCAGCGCGGCCGAACGCCTGCGCGAGAAGGGCCACGCCGTCACCGTCTACGACCGGCACGACCGGGCGGGCGGGCTTCTGGTCTACGGCATCCCGAACTTCAAGCTCGACAAGACGGTGGTGACGCGCCGGGTGGAGCGGCTGGAAGAAAGCGGCGTGTCGTTCGTCCTGAACTTCGAGGTCGGCAAGGACGCCACGCTTGAAGAGCTGCAGTTCAAGCATGACGCGGTCTATATCGCCGCGGGCGCCTATGCGGCCCGGGCCCTGACCTGCCCTGGCGGGGGCGGGCGCGGCCTGGTCCCGGCGCTGGAATACCTCACCGCCTCGAACCGCCGCGGCTTCGGCGAGGAGGTCGCCGATAACGGCCGGCTGGACGCGAAAGGAAAGCGCGTGGTCGTGATCGGCGGCGGGGACACGGCGATGGACTGCGTGCGCACCGCGATCCGTCAGGGCGCGGACACCGTCGCCTGCCTGTACCGCCGCGACCGGGCGAACATGCCCGGCAGC
The DNA here is from genome assembly GCA_040112665.1 of Oceanicaulis sp. Taxonomy (NCBI): domain Bacteria; kingdom Pseudomonadati; phylum Pseudomonadota; class Alphaproteobacteria; order Maricaulales; family Maricaulaceae; genus Oceanicaulis; species Oceanicaulis sp. The sequence goes on from CP157796.1 coordinate 1,540,578, forward strand.
GCGCGCGAGGTCGTCCACGCCGAGGAAGAAGGCGTCTCGTTCGAATGGCTCTCCGCGCCCGCCGCCATACTGGGCGATGCGGAGACGGCCACCGGCGTGCGCGTTCAGAAGATGGCGCTGGGCGCGCCTGACGCCACCGGCCGCAGAAAGCCCGTGCCTCAGCCCGGCGAGGAGCAGGACTACGCCGCGGACATGGTCGTCGCGGCCCTGGGCTTCGAGCCTGAGAACTTTCCTCAAGCCTTCACTGCGGAGGCGCTGGAGATGAACGCGCGCGGCACGCTGCGCGTCACCGAAGGCTGCCGCACCTCGATCCCCGGCGTCTACGCCGGCGGCGACGCGGTGCGCGGCGCCTCGCTGGTGGTCTGGGCGATCAAGGACGGCCAGGACGCGGCGAAGACCATCCACGCCGATCTGATGGCGAAAGCCGAAGCCGGGCGCCAGGCCGCGCTCGCGGAGCCCGCCGAATGAGCGATTATCTCACCCGCTACCACACCGAACGCCAGCGCCTGATCGAGGGCGGCGCCTACGATCCCGAGAGCGAGCGCGACGCCTGCGGCGTCGGGCTGGTCGCCGACGTCGAGGGCCGGGCGCGGCGCGAAACCGTCCAGCTCGCCATCGACGCGCTGAAGGCCGTCTGGCATCGCGGGGCGGTGGACGCGGACGGGCGCACCGGCGACGGGGCGGGGCTCAGGGTCGGCATCCCCAAGGCGTTCTTCGAAGCCCAGGTCGAGCGCACCGGCCACGCGCCCGAGGAGGGCACGCTGGGCGTGGGCATGGTCTTCCTGCCGCGCACCGATTTCGCCGCCCAGGAGCGCGGCCGCGCGATCGTGGAGACCGAGGTGCTGCGCGCGGGCATGCGGCTTTACGGCTGGCGGCAGGTGCCGATCGATCCCTCCTGCCTGGGCGACAAGGCTGCCGCGACCCGGCCCGCGATCGAGCAGATTCTGTTCTGCGACCCCAAGAAGCGCTCCTCGGACGCGCTGGAAAGGGCGCTCTATCTCACCCGCCGACGGATCGAATCCCGCGCCCGTGAAGACGCCGTGCCGAGCTTCTATGTCTGCTCTCTGAGCGCCCGGGACGTCGTCTACAAGGGCATGTTCCTGGCCGAGGCGATCGACGTTTTCTATCCCGACCTTCGCGACGAGCGCTTCGTGTCGCCGTTCGCGATGTTCCACCAGCGCTATTCCACCAACACCTTCCCCGAGTGGAAGCTGGCCCAGCCCTTCCGCATGCTCGCCCATAACGGCGAGATCAACACGCTCAAGGGCAATCGCAACTGGATGAAGAGCCATGAGATCCTCATGGCCTCCAAGGCCTTCCGGGACGCCGAGGACGCGGTCAAACCGGTGATCAGCCCCGGCGCGTCGGACTCTGCCGCGCTCGACGAGGTGTTCGAGATCCTCGTGCGCGCGGGCCGCTCCGCGCCCATGGCCAAGACCCTGCTCATCCCAGAAGCCTGGTCGAAACGCGCCGACATCATGCCGGCGGCCTGGCGCGGGCTTTACGAGTACTGCAACTCGGTGATGGAGCCCTGGGACGGGCCCGCCGCGGTGGTCGCCTGCGACGGGCGCTGGGCGATCGCGGGGCTCGATAGGAACGGGCTGAGGCCGCTGCGCTGGTCGCTGTCGGATGACGGGCTGCTGGCGGTCGGCTCGGAGACCGGCATGGCCGAGATCGACCCCGAGCGCGTGACCGAGCGCGGCGCGGTGCAGCCGGGCCGGATGATCGGCGTGGATCTTCAGGGCGGCGGCTTCCGGCGCGAGACCGAGATGCTCGATCTTCTGGCCGAGAAGCACCCCTATGAGAGCTGGCTGAAGAACGTCCGGGAGGTCGAGTCCGACATCGGTCCCGGTCCCGAAGACCCGATCTATGACGAGCCCGAACGCCTGCGCCGTCAGGCCGCGGCGGGACTGTCGCTCGAGGAGATCGAGCTCATCCTTTCGCCCATGGCCGAGAGCGGCAAGGAAGCGGTCGGCTCGATGGGCGACGACAGCCCGCTGGCGGTGCTGTCGAACCGCTACCGGCCGGTCTATCACTATTTCCGGCAGAACTTCTCCCAGGTCACCAACCCGCCCATCGACCCCTTGCGCGAAGGCCGGGTGATGAGCCTGAAGACCCGGTTCAAGAACCTGGGCAACATCCTGGCTGAGGACGAGACCCAGACCAACGTCTTCGTGCTGGAAAGCCCGGTCCTGACCAACGGCATGTACGACCGGCTGATCACGCTTCTGGGCGAGCGGGTGGCGTTCCTGGACGCGACCTTCCCCGCCGAGGAAGCGAAGGGTTCTGGCGGCGGGCTGATGCGCGCGCTCGACCGGTTGCGCACCGACGCGGCCGAGGCTGTGCGCTCGGGCGCCGAGCATCTGGTCCTCACCGACGAGGCGCAGGGGCCCGAGCGCTGCGCGGTGCCCATGGCGCTGGCGGTCGGCGCCGTGCACGCGCACCTGACCCGCAAAGGCCTGCGCACCTACACCTCGCTGAACGCACGCGCCGCGGACGTGACCGACGCGCACGGCCTCGCCGTTCTGATCGGGCTGGGGGCCACCACGGTGAACCCCTATATCGCGTTCGAGACGGTGGCGGCGCGCGCCAAGGGCGGTCTCAAGGGCCTCGATCCCGGAACCAAGGCGGCGAACATGCAGGCCGCCTTCGAGGCGGGCCTTCTGAAAATCATGTCCAAGATGGGCATCTCCGTCGTCAGCTCGTATCGCGGCGGGTGCAATTTCGAGGTGCTCGGCCTCTCCCGCGCCGTGGCGAGCGAGTATCTGGGCGGGGTCACCAGCCGGATCTCGGGCATCGGCCTGTCCGGGCTCGAACAGAAGCTCTCCGAGCTGCACGCCTGGGCGTGGAGTTCGCCCGACGCCGTCAGGCTGCCCATCGGCGGGTTCTACCGCCAGCGCGCCTCCGGCGAAGCCCATGCGGTGGAGGCCCGGTCCGTCGCCGCCCTGCAAAAGGCCGTGCGCGAGGAGAATTACGCCTCGTTTCAGGAGTATGTCCGCCTGCAATCGCGCGAAGAGACGCCGATCCAGCTGCGCGACCTTCTGGAGCCGCGCCCGCTGGGCCCGAAGATCGACGTCTCCAAATGCGAAAGCGTCAACGAGATCCGCCAGCGCTTCGTCACGCCGGGCATGAGTCTCGGCGCGCTGAGCCCTGAAGCGCACGGCGCGCTGAACGTTGCGATGAACCGGATCGGCGCGAAATCCGTCTCCGGCGAAGGCGGCGAGGACCGGGCGCGCTACAAGCCGCTGCCCTCGGGCGACAACATGAACTCCGCGGTCAAGCAGGTCGCTTCGGGCCGGTTCGGCGTGACCGCGGAGTATCTCAACCAGTGCCGCGAGATCGAGATCAAGGTCGCCCAGGGCGCCAAGCCCGGCGAGGGCGGCCAGCTGCCCGGCTTCAAGGTGACCGAGTTCATCGCCAAGCTGCGTCACGCCACGCCCGGCACCACGCTGATCAGCCCGCCGCCGCATCACGACATCTACTCGATCGAGGATCTCGCCCAGCTCATCTATGACCTGAAACAGATCAATCCCGACGCCCGGGTCTGCGTAAAGCTGGTCGCGGCAGAAGGCGTGGGCGCGGTGGCCGCGGGCGTGGCCAAGGCGCACGCCGACGTCATCCTCATCTCGGGCAATGTCGGAGGCACGGGCGCGAGCCCGCAAACCTCGATCAAGTTCGCCGGCGCGCCTCTGGAACTCGGCCTGTCCGAAGCCCATCAGGTGCTCTCACTGAACGGGCTGCGTGAGCGGGTGACGCTGCGCGCGGACGGGGGCATCCGCACCGGCCGGGACGTGGTGATCGCGGCCATGCTGGGCGCGGAGGAGTTCGGCATCGGCACGACGAGCCTCATCGCGCTGGGCTGCCTCATGGTCCGGCAATGCCATTCGAACACCTGTCCGGTGGGCGTGTGCACCCAGGACGACGATCTCAGGAAGCGCTTCACCGGGCTCGCCGACCATGTGGTGAACCTGATGACTTTCATCGCCCGCGACACCCGGGAAATCCTCGCCAAGCTCGGCGCGTCGAGCCTCGAGGAGATCATCGGGCGGGCCGATCTGCTCGATCAAGTCAGCCGCGGCGCGTCCCATCTCGACGATCTCGACCTCAACCCGCTTCTGGTCCGTGTCGACCCGCAGGCGCGTCCGCCGCGCTCCACCCGCAAGCAGCGCAACGCCGTCGCGCCGAGCCTGGACGAGCAGATCCTCAAGGACGCCTCGGCGGTGTTCACCCGGCGCGAGAAGATGCAGCTGGTCTATGACGTCAGGAACGTCGACCGGGCGGTGGGCACGCGCACCAGTTCCGAGATCGTCCGCCAGTTCGGCGCGGACGGGCTCGAGGAAGGCCAGCTCACCCTGCGCCTTCGCGGCAGCGCGGGCCAGTCGCTCGGCGCGTTCGCCGCGCGCGGGCTCAGGATCGAGCTCGAGGGCGACGCCAACGACTATGTGGGCAAGGGGCTCTCTGGCGCGACGATCGCGATCCGTCCCTTCGGCGGCTGCAAGCGCCATGCGCCGGGCGACGTGATCATCGGCAACACCGTGCTCTACGGCGCGACCTCGGGCCGGCTCTTCGCCGCGGGCGGGGCGGGCCAGCGCTTCGCGGTCCGAAACTCCGGCGCGGACGTCGTGGTCGAGGGCTGCGGGGCGAACGGGTGCGAGTACATGACCGGCGGAACGGCGGTGATCCTGGGCAAGGTCGGCGACAATTTCGCAGCCGGCATGACCGGCGGCGAAGCCTTCGTGCTCGACGAGGACGGACGGCTCGAACCCCGGCTCAACACCGACAGCGTGTTCGTCACCGAGGTGAGCGGGGAGGCCGAAGCCCGGCTTCTGGCGATGATCGAATCCCACCGCGAAGCCACCGGCAGCCTTCACGCCGCGGCGATCCTCAACGACTGGGACCGCCGCAAGGCGCAGTTCCGCCATGTCGTCCCGTTCGAGCCTGCGAAGATCGAAGCGGGCGGGCAGAAACGGGCCTGACGGTTCAGCGCCCGAATCATCCTGATCGCGCTAAGCTCGCCCCATGACCCGTCGCAGCGTCACCCTGTCCGGCCAGCAGGTCGATTTCACCGTCGCGCGGTCGAGGCGCCGGCGCACGATCGGGCTGAAGGTCGCCGAGGAGGGGCTGGTCATCACGCTGCCCTCCTCGCTCGGCCTGCACCACGCCGAGCGGGCCGTTCGCGAGAAGGAAGCCTGGGTGCTCGACAGGCTGGAGCGGGCCAGGGCGCGCGCCCGGCCGAAGCTTCAGGGTCTGGACGGCGAGGAGATCGGCTGGCTTGGCGGCACGCTCACCCTGTGCGTGACCACGCACGACCGGGCGCGCACGATCGTCGAGCGCGGACCGGATCGGCTGGAAGTCCGCGTCGATGCGCGCCTCGACGACGCGATGACGGCGGCCACGGTGATCCGCGCGCTGCAGCGCTGGAGAAAAGACGAGGCGCTCAAGCTGATGACCCCGAAGGTCGAGCGCTACGCTGAGGCGCTGGGCGCGAAACGCCCCAGGGTCATGGTGCGCGAGCAGGAGAGCCGCTGGGGCAGCTGCGCGTCGGACGGCTCGATCCGCATGAACGCCAGGCTCGTTCATTTCGACGAAGCGCTGATCGATTATGTCTGCGCGCACGAGGCCTGCCATCTTCTGGTGATGGACCACTCGCCGCGCTTTCATGCGCTGATGGACAAGCTCATGCCCGACTGCAAGCGCCGCCGCCGGGCCCTGCGCGACGCCGTCGCGCCGGGCGTAGCCTTCTAGCGCGCTCCCACTCATGAATTCCCGGCCGGACCCCGGACCTGATCCGGGGGAGGGCCGGGACCTTCCTCAGAACGAGGCGCTTGCTTCTGAAAGAGGTCCCGTACTCGCGGCCTTCGAGCGAGAGATCAGGTTCAGACGAACAAAAAAATCCCGGCGCGCCGGAGGCGGCCGGGATTTTCCTCAAGCCTTGAGAGGCTGAACGCCTAGCGGACCTCGACCGGTTCGCCGTCGGCGGTCACGCGGGTCTCGATGATCTCGGCGGCTTCTGCGAAGGCGGTCTCAGTGTCCTTCGCGCCGAAGAACACGGCCTGGCCTTCGCTGAGCACCGGACCGTAAAGCAGGGTGCCGTCCGCGTCGTCCTCGGTGGTGAAGGCGTCGGCCAGCATGATCTCGTTCCACGCCTCGCGCACGTCCGCCCAGAAGTCCGCCGTCGCGGTCCAGTAGGCTTCCGCCGCGTCGTCACCGGCGAGATCGGTGCGGGTGTAGGTGTTGATGCCGTGCTCGCGGACGATCTCGCGCGGGGTGTCTTCACGCAGCACGACCTTCGCGTTGTCCTGCTCGTGGGTCCAGCCCCAGCTCAGGATGGTGTGGCGGTTCACCGCCTCGATCGCGTCGTAGTCGTCACGCACGGTGGCGTCGCGGCGCGGCAGCGGGCGGTAGGTCGCTTCAGGTTCCCAGGTCGAGGCGCCCGGCGCGTGCTCCCACCGGGCGATGCCGGCGTAGCGCGGGGAATCGTCGACCTGATAGACGGTCTGCGCCCAGGCGCCGGCCGCGTCCTCGGCGCTCACCGGGTCCATCGTCCAGCGATTGAAGCCCTGATAGGCCATCAGACGGCTCGGCTCGTAGGCCCAGTCCTGGCGCCAGTGCTTGATCACCATCGGCTCGTCTTCAGGGCCGACCAGCAGAAGATGCTGCAGCGAGATGAAGTCGCCTTCGTCCGCGATCACGTAGACCACTTCGCGCGCGGGGGTGACCTTGGGCTCCTTCAGCTCATAGCCCGCCTCGATCGGCAGGTATTCGGTGAAGTCGAAGGTCACGGCGTATTCGCCGGCCATGGCCAGGATCGCCTGACGGTCGGCTTCGAACTGCGCCGGATCGACGGGCGCGGCCGGGGCGGCGGCCGCAGCCGGCGCAGCGGCGGTCTGGGTCGAACTGGTCGTGGCGCAGGCGCCGAGCGCGAGTGCGGCGGCGCTGACGGCGATGAGCTTTGAAACGGTGGTCATCGGTTCTGGTCCCTTGCGGCGCGAATGCGCCGGCGTCTTCTGTCCTGGTTTCCCCGGGCCGGGCCGCCGGTTGCGGCGCGGCCGATCATGGCGATGTGATATTGCGAACGATTCCGACTTGCAATCGCAAAACTGAGCGTTCTATACGTCGCGCAAACGCGAACCATTTGCAAGAGGGAGTTCCGGGACGTGTCGTCGCAGGGAAACTTTGGAAGCCGAATGAAATCCGCGCTCGTCATGAGCGCGAGCCTCGCCGCGCTCGCCGCAGCGCCGGCCTTCGCCAAAACCGCCGTTGACGCTGCGGCGGCGGACACCGAGACGAGCGATGTCATCGTGGTGACCGCCACCAGGACCGCGCTGTCGAATTTCGACTATCCGGGCCTGACCAGCGCCATCGTGCTGGAAAATCTCGAACAGGAGCGGCCGACCGATCTGGCCGGCCTGCTCGAGGACGTACCCGGCCTCGAAGTCGCCGGCGGTCCGCGCCGCACCGGCCAGACGCTCAACCTGCGCGGCTTCGGGCGTGAGAGCGTGACGCTTCTGGTCGACGGCGCGCGTCAGAACTTCGCCTCCGCCCATGACGGCGTGCTTTTCCTCGATCCTTCGCTTCTGGGCCGGGTGGAGACGGTGCGCGGCTCGGCCGGCGCGCTTTACGGCTCCGGCGCGGCGGGCGGCGTGATCGCGTTCGAGACGCTGGAAGCCGACGATCTTCTGCGCGAGGACGAGACCTTCGGTGCGCGCGCCTCTCTGGGCTATCGCTCAGTCAACGAGGAAACCCGCGGCTCCGGCGCGGTGTTCGGCGAAGCCGGCGCGTTCGAGGGGATCGCCGCGCTTTCGGTGCGCCGCTCGGGCGACATCGCGCTGGGTTCGGGCACGGATCTGCCGTCCGAAGACGAGGTCGTGTCCGGACTGCTCGCCGGCGAGTGGGACGTCACCGACGCGCTTGAGATCGAGGCGGGCTGGCTCAGCTTCCGCAACGAGGCGCGCGAGCCCAATAACGGGCAGGGCAATGAGACGGTCGGCGGGCTCAACCCGCTGGTCGACAAGGACGTGATCTATGACAGCCTGCGCCTGACCGCCGCCTTCGATCCCGACAGCGCGCTCGTCGATTTGCAGGCCACGGTCTATCGCAATGTCGGCGAGGTCGACGAGGTCGATCCGGCCATCAACCGCTTCATCGAACGCGATCTGGAGACCGACGGGATCCGGCTCGAGAACCGGGCGGTGTTCGCGCTGTTCGGCAACGAAGCGGCGCTGGTCTCCGGCGCGGAATGGTATCGCGACGAGCAGATCGGGTTCGACTCCGCCACCATCGACAACCGCCGCGGCGGCGTGCCTTCGGGCGAGACCGAGTTCACCGGCGCCTGGCTGCAGCTCGAAACCCGTTTCGATCTCGGCGAGGCCGGCGAACTGATCGTCCTGCCCGGCGTGCGCTTCGACAGCTTCGAGACGAGTTCGGACGTCGCGGCGTCGAACTCCGACGACGCGGTCAGCCCGCGCATCGCGGCGACCTGGGCGCTCGATGACGGGGTGCGCCTGTTCGCCAGCTGGTCGGAGGCCTTCCGTGCGCCCTCGCTCAACGAGCTCTACATCACCGACACGCACTTCTCTCTGCCGCACCCGGTGCTGGGCCCGCCCACCTTCATCACCAACGAATTCATCGCCAACCCCGACCTGCGGCCTGAACACACCGAGACGTTCGAGATCGGCGCCGGCTTCATCGAGGAGGGCGTGTTCGCCGCCGACGACCGGTTCGAGATCAAGGGCGCGTACTTCAACACGACGGCTGAAGATCTCATCGATCTCGGCGTGAACTTCGCCTTGTCGCCGACCTGCTTCGCGCCGCCCTTCTTCTCGCCGTGTTCGGCGGGGACGAGCTTCTCGACCAACCGCGCGGAAGCCACGCTGGAAGGCTTCGAGATCGCGGCGGCCTACACCTACGGCCCCCTGCGGCTCGACGCGGCTCTCTTCGAGGTCGACGGCGAGGACGAAGCCACCGGCGATCCGCTCGGCGCGCTGCAGCCGCGCATGGGCCATGTCCGGGCTCGCTATGAGGTCAATCCGCAGCTTACGCTCGGCGGACGGCTCGGCTTTGCGAGCGAATTCAACAAGACCACCGATCCGGCGGCGGAACGCGACGGCTACGCCGTGCTCGACCTCTATGCGGGGTGGAAGCCCTTCACCAGCGAGCGCGTCCGCATCGATGTCGGCGTGGATAACGTGCTCGACGAGGACTATGAGCGCGTCTTCGCCGGCGTGTCCGAGCCGGGCCGGTCGTTCCGCATCGACCTGACTTGGACGGGCGGCTGGTAGGGTCCGCCGCCGCTGAAACAAAAGCCCCTCCCGCGGCCTGCGGGAGGGGCTTTTTTCTTCGGGCCTGAAGCGCCGGCTTAAGCCGCGCCGACCGCGCCGTGGCAGTGCTTGTATTTCTTGCCCGACCCGCAGGGGCAGGGGGCGTTGCGCTGCACCCGGCCCCAGGTTTCCGGATTGCTCGGATCGATCGCCGCCGAGGCGGTGCGAGTGGCCAGCGGGCTGGGCGGGCGCTCGGACGCGCCGGCTTCGGGATCGTCGCCCATCTCGTTGCGGCCGGTGACCGGATCGGCGTGCCGGGCCTGCATGTTCTCGGGCAGTTTCGGTGCAGGCGCGGGCTGGGCCGGCGCAAGGCGCATGTTGAACAATACGCGCGTGGTCTCGAAGCGCAGCTCGTCGAGCAGGCGCTCGAAAAGCTCGAAGGCTTCGGTCTTGAATTCGTTGAGCGGGTCGCGCTGGGCGTAGCCGCGCAGGCCCACCACGCTGCGCAGCGCGTCGAGCTGCTGCAGGTGTTCGCGCCAGTTCTGGTCGATGGTCTGCAGCAGGATCTGCTTCTCGATCCGGCGCATCAGCTCGGGGCCGATATCGGCGACCTTCTCGGCGTAGGCCTCGTCGGCGGCCTTGATCAGGCGCTCCTTGATCTCCTCGTCGGCGATGCCTTCCTCGGCCGCCCAGTCCTTGATTGGCAGATCAAGGCCGAAATGCTTCTTCACGTCCTCGTCCAGGCCTTCGACGTCCCACTGGTCGGCGTAGGCCTTGGGCGGGATATGCCGGGTGACCAGATCGTCGGCGGCCTGAGCGCGCATGTCGGCGACCACGTCGGAGACGTCCTGGGCGGTCATGAACTCGATGCGCTGCTCGAAGATCGCCTTGCGCTGGTCGTTCATGACGTCGTCGTATTTCAGGATGTTCTTCCTGATGTCGAAATTGCGCGCCTCGACCTTCTTCTGGCTGGTCTCCACCGCCTTGGTCATCCAGGGGTGCTGGATCGCCTCGCCGGGCTTCATGCCGAGGGTCCGCATGATCGTGTCCAGGCGCTCGGGCGCGAAGATGCGCAGAAGATCGTCCTCGACCGACAGGAAGAAGGCCGACCGGCCCGGGTCGCCCTGACGGCCAGAACGGCCGCGCAGCTGGTTGTCGATCCGGCGGCTTTCATGGCGCTCGGTGCCGATCACGAAGAGCCCGCCGGCGGCAAGCGCCTCTTCCTTCTTGGTCTTCACGTCCGCGGCGATCTTCTCGCGCTCGGCCCTGATCTCGTCCTCGGAAGGCTCCTTGCCGGCTTCTTTCTGCTGCTCGAGCCATTCGGCGAGGCGGAAATCGACGTTGCCGCCGAGCTGGATGTCGGTGCCGCGGCCGGCCATGTTGGTGGCGATCGTCACCGCGCCGGGCACGCCGGCCTGCGCGATGATGCCCGCTTCCTGCTCGTGATAGCGGGCGTTCAGCACCTGGTGAGGGATCTTGCTCGCGGTCAGCACGTCGGAAAGCTGCTCGGAGCGCTCGATCGAGGCGGTGCCGATTAGCACGGGCTGTTTCTTCTCGTAGGCGGCGCGGATGGCGGCGACGATGGCGTCGTTCTTCTCCGCCATGGTCCGGTAGAGCTCGTCTTCCTGGTCCTCGCGCGCGACGGGCTTGTTGGTGGGGATCTCCACCACGCCGAGCCCGTAAATGCCGGCGAACTCGTCCGCTTCGGTGGCCGCCGTACCGGTCATGCCGGCCAGCTTGTCATACAGGCGGAAGTAATTCTGGAAAGTGATCGAGGCGAGGGTCTGGTTTTCGGGCTGGATTTCCACGCCTTCCTTGGCCTCGATGGCCTGGTGAAGCCCGTCCGACAGCCGTCGGCCCGGCATCATCCGCCCGGTGAATTCGTCGATCAGGACGACCTTGTCCTCGCGGACGATGTAGTCCTTGTCTTTCTTGAAGAGCTTGTGCGCCTTCAGGCCCTGGTTGACGTGGTGGACGACGGAGATGTTCTCCACGTCATAGAGATCGCCGCTTTCGATCAGGCCGCGCTCTTTCAGAAGCTCCTCGATATGCTCGTTGCCTTCTTCGGTGAAGGTGCACGAGCGGGCCTTCTCGTCGATGGTGTAGTCTTCTTCGTCGAGAAGCGGGATGAGCGCGTCGATCGTCTTGTAGAACTCGGTCCGGTCGTCGGTCCGGCCCGAGATGATCAGCGGCGTGCGCGCCTCGTCGATCAGGATGGAGTCCACCTCGTCGACGATGGCGTAGTGATGGGTCGCCTTCTCGATCGGGCGGCCGCCGAACTGAACCATCTCGTTGAGCGCGTATTTCATGTTGTCGCGCAGATAGTCGAAGCCCAGCTCGTTGTTCGTGCCGTAGGTGATGTCGCAGGCGTAGGCCGCGCGGCGCTGGTCGTCGAACATGCCGTGCACGATCACCCCGGTGGTCATGCCGAGCTTGGCGAAGACCTGACCCATCCACTCGCTGTCGCGCTTGGCGAGATAGTCGTTAACCGTGACGATGTGCACGCCCTTGCCGGGCAGGGCGTTGAGATAGGCCGCAAGCGTGGAGACCAGCGTCTTGCCCTCGCCGGTTTTCATCTCCGAAATGTCGCCCTGGTGCAGAACCATGCCGCCCATCAGCTGCACGTCGTAATGGCGCTGGCCCAGCGCGCGCTTGGCCGCCTCCCGGACTGCGGCGAAGGCTTCGGGCAGCAGCTTGTCCAGGCTCTCGCCGTTCTCGTGGCGCTCGCGGAACTCCTTGGTCTTGGCGACGAGCCCCGCGTCGTCGAGCGCCTCGAACTCGGGCTCGAGCGCGTTGATCCGCTCGACGGTGGAGCGCATCTTCTTGACGGCGCGGTCGTTCGACGAGCCGAAGAGCTTGCGGGCGATATTGAGCATGACGTATCAGCCTCGACAGGCGAAGAATGTTAAAACCGCCGCGCTGACGGCGGTCCGGCGCGGCGCGCGCGGCGGGTGCGTAACCTGCGCGCGCGTAAAGGACACCGTGACTTAAGGAGGCCCCGATTGAGTGTCAATCAAGCCAGCCTGCTCGTCTTCGCCGCGCTTGCGGCGCTGGGCCTGTCCGCCTGCAACCCGCCGTCCGATCCGCAGACCGGCGCGCCGGCGCCGTCCGCCCGCGACGGGCTGCGCTTCATGGAGCGCGGCGCCGGTGAGGGCCGCGTGGCCGCGCGGGTCGGCGACACCGTCATCACCGTCGCGGACGTGCGGCGCGAAGCCGCGGTGCGCGAACTGGTCGAGGACCCTGACGCGCTGACGCCCGAAGACGCGGCCTTCCGCGAGGCGCTGGAGGAACTGATCGATCAGCGCCTGCTCGCGCTTGAAGCCGTCCGGCGCGGGGTTCAGAACGATCCCGAAGCGCGCCGCAGGCTCGCCGCGGCCGAGGAGCGCATTCTCGGCAACGTGCTGGTCGAGCAGGCCGTTTCCGACGCGGTGACCGAAGAGGCGATCGCGCGGGTCTATGAAGAACAGTCCCGGCTCGCCCCGCCTGCGGAAGAGCTGCGCGCGCGGCATATCCTGGTCGATACGCGCGAGGAGGCCGACGAGGTGGCCCGCCTGATTGCAGAAGGTGCGGATTTCGCCACGCTCGCCGCCTCCATCAGCCAGGACCCGGCGACCCGGTTCGAGGGCGGCGATCTGGGATATTTCACCCGCGAGGGCATCCTGCCGGCGTTCGCGCGGGTCGCCTTCGCCACGCCCGAGGGCGGGGTGAGCGCGCCGTTCCAGACCGAGAACGGCTGGCATGTCCTCACCGTCGTGGACCGCCGCACCCAGGCCCGGCCCGAACTGGACCGGATGCGGCCCAATATCGTGCGCTTCCTGACCCTGCAGGGGATCGACACGCTTCTGGGCCGGATCCGCGAGACCTATCCGGTCACGATCGTGGCCGGTTCGGTCCCCGCAGGGCTGCGTGCGCCCGAGCCCGCCGAGGGTGCGGACGAGCCCGAAACCGCCCCCGAGGACGCCCCCGGCGGCGCGCCGGGCCGTTAGACTCTCGTAAACCCTGATCGCCGGTTCGCCTTCGGCGGGAGCGCTTTTCATGGCAGTGTCAAAACAGCGCCTTCTTCTCGTCGCGGCGTGCGCCCTGGTCGACACTGACGGCCGGGTACTGATCGCGCAGCGGCCCGAAGGCAAGCCGCAAGCGGGGCTCTGGGAGTTTCCAGGCGGCAAGGTCGAGGCGGGAGAGAGCCCTGAACAGGCCGTGATCCGCGAGCTGCGTGAGGAACTGGGAGTCGAACCGTGCGAACAATGCTTGCAGCCTTTCGCCTTCGCCTCCCATCCGTTCGCGGACGGCCGTCACCTGCTGATGCCGCTTTTCGTCTGCCGGCGCTGGGACGGCTTCGTCGATCCCAGGGAAGGCCAGCAGATCGCCTGGCTGAGACCGGAACGCCTCAGCGACAAGCCGCTGGTCCCCGCCGATCTGCCGCTGGCCGCCGAGCTGCGCGACCGGCTGGTGGGCGCGCGGGTCTGAACAGCTTTCTCGCCGACGAGCGCGGCGCCACGGCGATCGAATACGGTCTGGTCGCGGCCCTCATCACGCTGGTGATCATCAGCGGGATTACGGCGCTGGGCGGGGGCGCGGACGGCATGTGGAGCAATAATTCCGACCGCATCAACGCCGCCTTCCAATCCTCGCCCTAGGCGCCGGACGCGCCGGAGCGCACACTGTCTTTCGGCATCCTGTCGAAACCGGCGCGTCTGGCGCGTCGTGTCTCGTGTGAGGACGCACGGGAGGCGAGACCATGATCACCGTTTTTGCCGCATTGCTGGGCGCAGCCGCGCTTCAGGCCGCGCCCGTCGAGGCGCAGCCGGACCGCATCGAAGCGGGCTGGCTGGAAGGGTGCTGGGAGGGTCGCGGCTTCGGCCTGCCGGCCACCGAATGCTGGATGAGCGCGCCGTCGGGCCGGATGACCGGCATGTTCCAGTTGCTCGAAGAGGACGGCGGCCAGCGCTTTTCCGAGATCCTGATCATCGACACGTTCGAGGACGGGCCCGCCCTGCGCCTGAAGCATTTCGACGCCGAGCTGAAAGGCTGGGAGGAGAAGGACGAGTTTCTGAGCTTCCCCTTCGTCGAGCAGTCCGAAAACCGGCTCGTCTTCCGCGGCCTCGAATTCCGGCTCGAAGCCGAGGACCGACTGGTCATCGATCTCAGCATGCGCCGCGGCGGCGAACCGCACGTCGAACGCTTTGAGTTCGTCCGGGCGCGCTAGCCGCCCGCGGTGTCGCCTGCGCCGTGCTCGCGGGTCCCCAGCGCGTCCGCAAGCCTGTGCGTCGCCGAGCCCGGCCGTTTGGGCCTGGGCTGATCGGGATGGGGCGCCCAGCCGGCGAAATGGATGATCTCGAAGCTCGCCGGGACCTTGCCGTCGTCTTCGGCGAAGGCGTGGGCGTAGGCCTCGGCGGTCTTCACGAACAGCGCTTTCGTGCCCGGCGTGCGGGGCCGGTCGGATAGCGCGCTGGTTTCGCCCATTTTCCGTAGGTCGCGCATCAGAACGAAGGAATTGCCGTAGCGCGCGGTGACCCGGTCGACATCGCCGACCGGCATGGCGAACCCGGCCCGGCTCAGAAGCCCGGCCATGTCGATCGTATCGGCGAAGGGCGAGACGCGGGGCGCGGGTTCGCGGCCCAGTTCGCTCTCTGCGGTCTTCATCGCCTGTCTCAGCTCGGTCAGGGTCGCGCCGCCGAAGATCGCGCCCGCGAAGAAGCCGTCGGCCTTCAGCGCGTAATTGATCTGGATGAGCGCGCCGACGAGATCGTTCGTCCAGTGAAGCGAAAGGCAGCTCAGCACCAGATCGACCGAGCCCTCGCGGACCGGCAGGAATTCCTCGTCTAGGGCGAGGGAAGGATGATCGCTCAGCGCCGCCATGGCGGGCGACAGATCGGCCTCGATCAGCGTGCCGATCTTCTTCGCCGCGCCGGGCCGGCCGGTCAGCGCCCGGCCCACCGCGCCGCCGCCGCCGATCACAAGGCAGGTGTCGAAATCCCGGCTGATCGCCTCGACCCGGTCGAGAAGATCGTCCGCGACACGCGCATGAAGAAAGTCGTAGGATGAAAATTCCCCCGCTGCGCGATCGCGCCGCCGCCTCAACAGCGCGCGGTCGAACAGGCGCGGCGGGCCGTCTTCGGGAGGAGGGGCGGGCTTTGCGGAGATCAGGTTCAGCGCCATGGCTCCGATATGGCCGGAGCGGGCTTGAAAGCAAAGCCCGTGCTGTGTTCGGCGTGTTCGCAGACCTCGTCTGGCCGCCGGTCTCGCCCATGTCGGGGCGGCCCGTTTCCGCGCCGGGCGAGCTCGACGCGGAAGACTGGACGAAGATCACCTTTCTTGACGCGCCCTGGTGCGCACGGTGCGGGGTCCCGTTCGATTATCCGAGCTTCGAGGGCGTGGACTGTCCCGCCTGCAGCGCGAAGCCGCCGCCCTGGGGCAGGGCGCGCGCGGCGATGGTCTATGACGAACATTCCCGCGGCCTGCCTCTGGCGCTCAAGCATGCGGGCCGCACAGACGGGCTCGCCGCCTTCGGGCGCTGGATGGCGCGGGCGGGCCGGGAGTTCCTGCCCGAAGCCGACGCGCTGGTGCCCGTACCGCTTCATCCCTCGCGGCTGAGGCAGCGGCGCTTCAACCAGTCGCTGCTCCTGGCCCGCGCCGTGTCGCGGGCGAGCGGGGTCGCGGTCGAGCCCCATGCGCTGGCGCGGGTTCGCAAGACCGGCACCCAGGGCGGGCTCAGCGCCAGGAGCCGGACGCGCAACGTCGCAGGGGCGTTCCGGGTCCGCGACCGGTCGAAGGTGGAGGGAAGGCGGCTCGTGATCATCGACGACGTGCACACCACCGGCGCGACGCTCGCAGCCTGCGCCCGCGCGCTTTCACGGGCCGGCGCCGCAGAGGTGAACGCGCTCACGCTGGCGCGCGTTGTGAAACCCGTCGATCCGACTAAATAATCGCTGCCGGGGCCGGGCGATTCCCGGCATGTTCGAAGGCAATGCAGGAGGCGCCGATCATGGCCGCCGTCACCGTCTACACCCGCCCGCTCTGCCCTTACTGCGTGCGCGCGGTGTCGCTGCTCAAGCAGAAGGGCGTCGATTTCGAGGAGATCGACGCAGGGTTCGACGCCGAGAAGAAAAAGGAGATGGTCCAGCGGGCGAACGGCGCGCGGACCTTTCCGCAGATCTTCATCGGCGACACCCATGTGGGCGGCTGCGACGACATGATGGCGCTCGAACGCGCCGGAAAGCTCGACCCGCTTCTGAAAGGCGCGGCGTGACCCGATGAAGATCGCTCTGGTTCAGATGCGCACCGGGATCGACCCGGCAAGGAATATCGACGACGCCGAAGCGCTGATCCGCGAGGCCGCCGCGAACGGCGCGCGGCTGATCGCTACGCCCGAGACCACGCATCTGATGGAGCGCGACGGCGACAAGCTGTTCGATCTGCTCTGCCCGCCCGAGGAAGACCCTGCGCTGGTGCGCTTCTCCGACGTCGCCGAGAGCCTCGGGATCACGCTCGTCGTCGGATCGCTGGCGCTTCTGGGCGCCGACGGCCGGGCGGTGAACCGCCAGCACGTCTTCCGGCCGGACGGAAAGCTGCTGGCGACCTACGACAAGATCCACATGTTCGACGTGCGGATCGATTCCGGCGAGGTGTATTCCGAAAGCACGAACTACGCGCCCGGAAACCGCGCGGTGGTCGTCGATGCGGCGGGCACGAAGATCGGCCTGTCGATCTGCTACGACGTGCGCTTCGCTTATCTCTACCGCAAGCTCGCCCTCGCGGGGGCGACGATCCTGACCGTGCCGAGCGCCTTCACCAAGCCCACCGGCCGCGCCCATTGGGAGGTGCTGCTGCGCGCCCGCGCGATCGAAACGGGCAGCTTCGTGATCGCCCCGGCGCAGGGCGGGGTGCATGAGGACGGGCGCAAGACCTGGGGCCATTCCATGGTGATCGGGCCCTGGGGCGAGATCATCGCCCACAAGGACGACGACAAGCCCGGCCTGCTCTACGCCGAGATCGATCCGGTCGAGGCGGAGAAGGCGCGCGCCCGCATCCCCGCGCTCGCCGGCGGCCGCGAGGTTGAAGGGCCGTGATCCGCTACGCGCTGGTCTGCGAGGACGAACACAGGTTCGAGGCCTGGTTCTCCTCCTCGGAGGATTATGACCGCCAGGCCGAGCGCGGGCTCGTGGAGTGCCCGCATTGCGGCTCGGTGCATGTCAGAAAGCAGATCATGGCGCCCGCCGTCTCCACCAGCCGCCGCAAGGAGGCCCGCCAGACCACGATGAGCGGGTCCGGAGACGCGCCCGACTTCGCCGCCCTGGCCCGCAAGGTGCAGGCGCATATCCGCTCCAATTACGACTATGTCGGCGACAGCTTCGCCAAAGAGGCGCGGGCCATCCATGACGGCGAGAAGCCCGAGCGGCTGATCTACGGCGAAACCACGCCTGAAGAGCGCGAGAAACTGAAGGAGGACGGCGTGCCGTGCGCGCCGCTGCCCGCCCCGTTCGCGCCGACGCCGCCGAAAAAGGCGCACTGACGCGCCTTCATTTTTCTTGGTAAAGCCTCCTTGACATCGAAAGCGGCGCGTGGCTATTTAGGTAAAGCTCACTTTACAAAGTTCGCCCTGAGGAGACCCGCCATGCCGAAATCCATCTTCATTCGCCGCCTGCTCGTAGGGCTGGGGGCCGTCGTCTGCCTCGCCGCCTGGGCGGTGGTCGGCGCGTCGGTCCTGCTCGACTGGGAGCGCTCGACCTCCATCGTGGTCTTCGTCATCGCCCTGCTGGCCACCGAAGCGCTGTTCTGGCTGTGCGCGGGGCTGCTCGGCTGGAAGGTGTTCGAGAACCGCGCCGCGATCTGGCGGCGCCTGACCGGGCGGGGCGCAGCCTGATGGGCCTCGAATTCCTGCCCGAATGCGCCTCCGCGCCGCCCCGCGCGCGGCGGCGCTATTTCTTTCGCAGCACGCTCGCCGGCTTGGTGTTCGCCGCGTCGATCGTCGTCGGCTTTGCAGTGCTCGAACCGGGCATGGTGCGTCTGGCGGTGCTCGGGCTCGGGCTTCTGGCCGTCGCGGCCGGGTTTTACGAGTTTTACCGTCTGATGGCCGCCCTCGACGAGCTGCAGCGGCAGATCCACACGACCGCAATGTCCTTCGCCGGCGCCATCGTCATCGGGATCGCGACGGTCTGGTCGGTGCTGTCGGCGGCGCTGGACGGTCCTCAGGCTGAGGCGATCTTCGCCATTCCGGTCTGGGCGGCGGCGTATTACCTCTCGCTCTTCTTCGTCGCCCGCCGATTCGCATGAACAATCGTCTCAAGGAGTTGCGCGCCGAGCGCGGGTGGAGCCAGGCGGTTCTGGCCGAAAAGCTCGACGTGTCGCGCCAGACGGTGATCTCCATCGAGAACGGCAAGTACGATCCCTCGCTGCCGCTGGCCTTCAGGATCGCGCGCACCTTCGATCTCAGGATCGAGGAGATCTTCGACGACGAGGCGTGAGACGCTTGCGTCCCGCCCTGTCCGCAGGCCAGATCGGGCGATGGACGTTTCAGGACTTCGCCGCGCCAGCACGCACTTCGCCGAACTCAGCTTCTGTTCGGGCTTCGCGGCCTATCTCGATTTCAAGGATTGCGGGCTGAAGCCGCAGGCGAACGAGGCGGCGCAGGCGTTTGCGCGCATGCTCGCCGGAGCGCCGCTGGACGAGGCGATCGAAACCGTTCGCGCGCTCGACGCCGGGCGGCGCATGTTCGGCGATCCGCCCGGCTACATGCCCTATCCCGTCGCCATGGCGGCTGCGTCCGTCTGCAAACGCTGGGAGGAGGCAGAACCCGGCAAGGCCGAGCCGCTGCTGCTGCGCGCAGCCTTTGAATGGAACCCCGACCTCGTCACCGAAGCGGTGCGCCGCGAGCCGGGCCATCAGGGTGCGCTCAAAAGCGAAATCCGCCGTCAGCTCGCCTGGATGAGCGACGCGTTTCATCACGCCCACGAAGGCGCGGTCCTCGCCGACAAGCCCGCGCTGCGGGAGGCGATCGCGGAGGCCCGCGCGCTCTGCGGCCGGGTCGAGGAGGCCGAGTTCGTCCAGGCGGCGCAGGCCAGGCTCGACGAGCTCGCCGCGCTGACCGACGGGCACGACGCCTGGGAGGCGCAAGGCCGGCCCGGCGACTTTCCCGCCTTCATGCAGGCGCGCGGGGTGCGGATCGACGCGGCGGCGACCTATTACTTCGCGCGCTGAGGCGGGCTGCGGGACCCGGCCGCCCGCGCCCTGAGACGTTGACCCTCGCGCGCGCGGGTTCTACTTGGCGCCCTCAGGCCGCAACCGCTTTTGAAAGCCCCCGTCATGACCGACTTCGCCGCCCTCGCCGCAGACGCCAAAGCCTGGCCCTTCGAACAGGCGCGCGCGGTGCTCAAACGGGTGGAGAAGGCTGGGCTGGACGGCGGCGCGGTGATCTTCGAGACCGGCTACGGCCCTTCCGGGCTTCCCCATATCGGCACGTTCGGCGAGGTGGCGCGCACCGCCATGGTCCGCCACGCCTTCCGCGTGCTGACCGAGGACCGGTATCCGACCAAGCTCATCTGCTTTTCAGACGACATGGACGGCATGCGCAAGGTGCCGTCGAACCTGCCCAACCAGGAAATGCTCGCCGAGCATCTGGGAAAGCCGCTGACCGCGGTGCCCGACCCGTTCGGGACCCATGAAGGCTTCGCCCAGCACAACAACGCCCGGCTCCGCTCCTTCCTCGACAGCTTCGGCTTCGAGTACGAGTTCTATTCGGCGACCGAGCGCTACACCTCGGGCGCGTTCGACGAGGCGTTGCTGCGCGCGCTCGAGAAGTTCGACGCCATCATGGACGTGATGCTGCCCACGCTCGGCGAAGAACGGCGGGCGACCTATTCGCCCTTCCTGCCGATCTCGCCGACCACCGGCCGGGTGCTCTACGTGCCGATGAAGAAGGTCGATGCGAAGGCCGGCGAGATCACCTTCGAGGACGAGGACGGGACCGATGTGACCATGCCGGTCACCGGCGGGCGCACCAAGCTGCAGTGGAAGCCGGATTTCGGCATGCGCTGGGCCGCGCTGGGCGTCGATTTCGAGATGTTCGGCAAGGACC
Source organism: Oceanicaulis sp. (assembly GCA_040112665.1). NCBI lineage: Bacteria > Pseudomonadati > Pseudomonadota > Alphaproteobacteria > Maricaulales > Maricaulaceae > Oceanicaulis > Oceanicaulis sp. The sequence goes on from CP157796.1 coordinate 1,560,912, forward strand.
ACCAGGCCAACGCGCCGATCTACTCCAAGATCTGCCGCATCCTGGGCGTCGAGCCGCCCGTGCAGTTCGTCTACGAGCTGTTTCTGGACGAGCAGGGCGAGAAGATCTCCAAGTCCAAGGGCAACGGCATCGCCATCGAAGACTGGCTGCGCTACGCGCCCCAGGAAAGCCTCGCGCTGTACATGTTCCAGAAGCCCCGGACCGCCAAGCGGCTCTATTTCGACGTCATCCCGAAAGCCGTCGACGAGTACCGCCAGCATCTGGCCGCCTATCCCGGTCAGGACGCCGACAAGCGGGTCGAGAACCCGGTCTGGCACATCCATGACGGCGACCCGCCCGCGTCCGGCGCCCCGATCAGCTTCTCGCTGATGCTCAATCTCGTCTCCGCGGCGAACGCGCAGACCAAAGACCAGCTCTGGGGCTTCATCACGCGCTACGCCCCCGGCGCGACGCCGGAGACCGAGCCCTTCATCGACCGCCTCGCGGGCTATGCGCTGGCCTATTACGAGGACTTCGTCAAACCGGAGAAATCCTACCGCGCGCCGACCGGCAAGGAGCGCGCGGCGATGGAAGATCTGATCGCGCGTCTCAAAGCGCTCGACCCGGCCGAGACCGATCCCGAGATCATCCAGACCGAGGTCTTCGCCGCCGGAAAGGCGCACGCGTTCGAGAACCTGCGCGACTGGTTCCAGGGGCTCTACGAGGTCCTGCTGGGCCAGAGCCAGGGGCCGCGCTTCGGCGGTCTGGCCGCGCTTTACGGCGTGCCCGAAACGATCCGTCTGATCGAGCGCGCGCTTCAGGGCGACGACCTGTCCAGGGGCTGAGGCGGGAACGCCCGGCCCGGTTCGGGCGCTTGGCTTGTGACGCAGCAAGCGGAGCGCCCCATGGCCGGAACTCTCAGCCGTTATTTCAGCGCCGCGAAAAGCGCCGCAGGCGACGCAGGCGAGGACAATCTCTCCTTCATCGCCGGCGGCGTGGCGTTTTTCGGCTTTCTCGCGATCTTTCCCGCCTTGTCCGCCGCGATCATGGTGTGGGGCCTGTTCGCCGATCCCGCAGACGTGCAGGACCGGCTGGCCCAGCTCGGCCAGGCCATGCCCGAAGCCGCCTGGGGCGCGATCGAAGGTCAGATGAGCGCGATCGCGGGCGGGGAGGCCTCCACGCTGGGGATCGGGCTTCTGGTGTCGCTGTTGCTCGCCTTCTGGAGCGCGGCGAAGGGCGCCCGCGCGCTGATCGCGGCGATGAACATCTCCTACGCGGAATCCGACGACCGGGGGTTCATCGCGAACAATCTCGTCGCGCTCGCCTTCACCGTCGGGGGGATCTTCTACGCCATTCTGACGATCGTGCTGGTCGGCGCTCTGCCCGCCCTGCTCGCCGCGCTGCAGCTGGGTGATTTCGTCGAGGCGGCGATCCAGGCGGGCCGCTGGCTTGTCGCGATCGGCCTGTTCGTGCTGGCGCTGGCCGCGCTTTACCGCTGGGCGCCGGACCGCGAGGGCGAGGACCGCAAGAAAACCGTCCTGCCCGGCGCGGTCGCCGCGACGCTCCTGTGGGTGATCGCCAGCGCCGGGTTCTCGATCTACACGGCCAATTTCGCGAACTACAACGCCACTTTCGGCGCGCTGGCCTCGGTGGTGGTGCTGATGCTCTGGCTGTGGATCTCGGCCTTCATCGTCTGCCTGGGCGCGGTTCTGAACGCCGAGCTCGAACCCGGCGCGCGCACCTGAGCCGGCCTTGACGGGCCGGCTTCGCCTGATGATGCTCCGCCGCGCTAATCGGAGGGCGGCATGGACCATATCAGAGACGCGATCCGGACCATTCCCGACTACCCCAAGCCGGGGATCATGTTCCGCGACGTCACCACGCTTCTGGGCGACGCGGCGGCGTTCCGCGCCACGGTCGACGCGATGGTGTTTCCCCATGCGGGCCGCAAGATCGACAAGGTGGCGGGCATCGAGGCGCGCGGCTTCATCCTGGGCGGCGCGGTGGCCCATCAGCTCTCGGTCGGCTTTGTGCCGGTGCGCAAGAAGGGCAAGCTGCCCCACGAGGTGCTGAGCCAGGCCTATGAGCTCGAATACGGCGTCGACGAGGTGGAGATCCACACCGACGCGATAGAGCCGGGCGAAAAGGTGCTCCTGATCGACGACCTCATCGCCACCGGCGGCACGGCCGAAGCGGCCATCCTGCTCTTGCGCGCCGCCGGGGCGGAGGTGGTCGGCGCCAGCTTCGTCATCGACCTGCCTGATCTGGGCGGCGCGAAGCGGATCGAGGCGATGGGCGTGAAGACCGCGAGCCTCGTCGACTTCGAGGGCGACTGAGCCGCGTCGCCCGGCGGGCGTCCTCCCCTGCTTGCGGGGGAGGTGGTCGCGAAGCGACCGGAGGGGGCGGGGCTTCAGACGCCGTGCTCACTCGATTGGCATTGTTCGCGAAACCCCCGATATTGCGGGCATGACCGAGGCGGCCGCCCATATTCTCGTCGTCGACGACGACGACCGCATCCGCGATCTTCTGGCGAAGTTCCTGCGCCAGAAGGGCTTGCGCGTCTCCACCGCGTCCGACGGTGCGCGGGCGCTCGCGCTTCTGTCCCAGATGCGCTTCGACCTCGTCATCCTGGACGTGATGATGCCGCAGGTGGACGGCTTCGAAGTCACGCGCACCGTCCGGGAGACCGACGATACGCCGCTGATCCTGCTGACCGCGCGCGGCGAGCCCGAAGACCGGATCAAGGGTCTGAGCCTGGGCGCGGACGATTACCTGCCCAAGCCGTTCGAGCCTGAGGAATTGCTGCTGCGCGTGCAGGCGATCCTCAGGCGCGCCGCCCCCAGGCGCAATGCGCCGGCCGAAGTGGTTTTTGGACCGTGGAGCTTCACCCTGTCCACCGGCCAGCTCGCCCGCGAGGGCGCGCCGGTGCGCCTCACCGGCGGGGAGGCCGCGCTCCTGACCGCGCTCGCCCGCGAACCGGGCAAGCCGGTGAGCCGGCAGTCGCTGTCCGAGAACGCGGCGAACGGCGCGGGCGAACGCGCCGTGGACGTGCAGATCACCCGGCTCAGGCGCAAGCTCGAAGCCGATCCGCGCGCGCCGGTCTGGGTGCAGACCGTGCGCGGGGAGGGCTACAAGCTCGTCGCCGAGCCGGTGCTGAGCCAGGGGCGCTAGACCATGCGCCTGTCGATCAAGCGCTATCTGCCCACGGGCCTCTTTCAGCGCTCGCTGCTGATCATCGTGCTGCCCGTCGCCCTGATGCAGGCGGCGGTGACCTGGGCCTTCTTCGAACAGCATTGGCAGACCACCACCGCGCGCCTGTCTGAAAGCGTGGCCGGCGACGTCGCCATGGTGGTCGCGCTCTACGAACAGCAGGGGCCAGAGAATTTCGACCGCATCGCGCGCACCGCGTTTTCCACCACCGGGCTCAGCGTCGATCTCAGGGAGGGCGCCGAGCTGCCGCTCAGCCGGCGCACGGCGTTCTTCCGCGTGCTCGACCGCACGCTCAGACGCGCGCTCGACGCCCGGCTCGACAACGCCTTCTGGTTCGACACCACGCGCTATCCCGAATACGTCGACATACGTGTCGAGGTGGACGCCGGCGTGTTGCGCTTCATCGCGGTCAGGGACCGCGTCTTCGCCACCACCGGGCACATCTTCGTCATCTGGCTGTTCGGCGCGAGCGTGCTCCTGAGCGCAGTGGCGATCATCTTCATCCGCAATCAGGTCAAGCCGATCCGCCAGCTCGCCGAGGCCGCCGAAGCCTTCGGCCGCGGCCAGGACGCCGAACGCTTCAAGCCCGCCGGCGCGCGCGAGGTCCGCCAGGCCGCGCTCGCCTTCATGGACATGCGCAACCGTCTGAGGCGGCATATGGAGCAGCGCACCCAGCTGCTCGCCGGTGTGAGCCACGACCTCAGAACCCCGCTCACGCGGCTGAGGCTGCAGCTCGCCCTGATGCCCGAGAGCGAGGAGCGCGAGGCGGCCCGCCGCGATCTCGCCGACATGGAATCCGCGCTCGAGGAATATCTCGCCTTCGCCCGCGGTCAGGCCGGCGAGGAGATCGAGCCGATCGATCTGGCCGAGCTGTGCGAGACGCTGGCCGACGACGCCGCGCGCGAGGGCGTCGATCTCGAGCTCGACCTGCAGCCCGATCTGGTGGTTTCCGGCCGGCGCGGGGCGCTCAAGCGCGCCTTCGCCAATCTCGTCCAGAACGCCGCCGCCCACGCCGACCGGGTCGCGCTGAGCTGCCGGGCCGAGGGCGGCCGTGCCGTGATCGTCATAGACGACGACGGGCCGGGCATCCCCGCCGAGGCGCGCGAGGAAGCCTTCAAACCCTTCTCCCGCCTTGACGAAAGCCGCAACGCCAACCGCACGGGCGTCGGCCTCGGCCTCGCCATCGCGCGCGACACGGTCCGCGCCCATGGCGGCGAGCTTCGGCTGGAAGACTCCCCGCTGGGCGGGCTCAGGGCGCGGGCGATCGTTCCGATCTGACGTTTCGCGCGTTGTCCGTCCGGCGAGAGCGAAGTAACCTACCGTTAAGACTTTGCGGCCTGAGGGGGATGCGCAGGTGGACGACCAGACGATCATCGAAAGCGCGCCAGGCGAGCGCCCGGAACCGGGCCTTTTCGCGCCCGCGCCCGGCGAGGGCGAGCGGGAAAACGCCTACGCCATGCGCTCGACCGGTCAAGTGGCGCTTCGGCTCGAAGATGCGGAATTCGACCTCGACCATGACGGCGCAGGCCAGCGCGCGGGTTGGCGGATGCACGCGCTCGCCGCGCTCGCCTTCACCGGCCTGACCGTCGCGCTCGGCTTCGCCGCCGGCTATCCGGGACCTGCGTCAGGGCTCGTCCCTCTGCCGATGGGCGTGATCCCGTTCGCTGCGACGGCGGCTGCTGTGGCCTCTGCGGTCGCGGCCTTCGTGTTCTGGATGGGCGCTGTGAAGCGGGCGGCCAACGGCGGCCCGGCGCGCGGCGCTTCGCGGCTGAGCAGGCGCGCCCTTTTCGTCGGCTCGGGCGCATACGCGGTCTCGGTCGGCCGCGAGGGGCTGGCGGTCGGCTCTGCACGCAAGCGCTTCATCGCCCGGTGGACGGCCTTTCATGGCCCTGACCTCTATGCGACCGACATGCATGCCGGCTTTCCAGTCATCACCGAGGCGGAGGCCAATGGTGTGACCCTTGATGACATCTTCGGTGGCCGTGACGATCACGAGGGACTGAACCGATTGCTGGCGAGCGCGGCCGACTGGGCCAGGAGCAATACGGTCATCCGCCTTCCTCTGAAGAGCGATGAGACCTTCGCCGTACGCAAGACCCGCAAGGGCGTCGAGCGGGCCGTCGCCCGTGTAAGCGAGCGCGAGTACCTCCGCCTGCCGCGCAGCGCCTTCGACACGGGAGAGAGCGATCTCACCTGGCCGCGCTTCGTGGCCGCCTGCGTGTTGATGATCGCCAAAACCGATCCGAGCTGGCCGCACCGCCTCGACCCCGCCTGAAGCGGACCGGCCCGGGACTTGCGTCCGGCGCTTTCATCGTGAGGATAGCCGCCGGGGAGGCGTGCCTTGATGAAACGCATCGCAGAATTCGCCGCGGCGCTCGCGCTGAGCCTGGCCGCGCTGGTGCTGGGCTCGGTCCCGGCGAGCGCGCAGGCGATCGGACCTGAAGAGCGCGCCTATGCGGTCGACAGCAACGAGGGCCGTTACACCGCCCAGTTCCGGCGCGGCGGCCGCTATGAAGACAGCCGCGGCGCACGCGGCTCGTGGAATTTCGACGGCCGCACGCTGTGCATGATCGTCCAGCCGCCGCGCGGCGGGGAGTACGAAGTCTGCCTGCCCTGGCAAAATCTCGGCGTCGGCGAAAGCTTCACGACCCGGTCGTGGACGCCGGACGGCTCGGCGGCGCGCATCACGCGCATCGAATAGGCCGTGCAAGACAGCTCCGGCCCGGTTTGCTAGGCTGGGGATCATCCGCGCCGTGGGGGACGGCGCGCCGATACGAGGGACACCATCATGGGCCGTATTTTCGGGCGCACCGCCAACGCGACCTTCACGATCTTTCTCGCCTTCATCCTCAGCTACGCCATGCTGATCGCCATCGCCCTGATCAGCCCGACCACGCTGAACTGGATGCTGGACGGCGCTGAAATGCTCGAGGACTGGCTGACCCACACCGCGCTGGACGACCGGTACAACAACTGGCTCCGGATCTTCATCGGCGAGGAGCAGATCCTGGTGCTGTTCTTCGCGATCCTGGCGCGTTTCGTCATTGCGCTGCTGGGCAGCTCGTTCAACGCCGCGATCGGCCGGGACGCCTAGAGCCTTTTCAGCGAAAGCGGGAACCGGTTTCGCGGTTCGAAAAGGCGATAATGCAAAGACCTGGAGCGATATCGGGCGATCAGGATCGACCGAAATCGCTTTAGGACAGCACCGCTTTCGGCCGCGTTTCAGGATCGAGCTGGTCGAGCGCGACCAGCACGGCGGCTGTATGCACCGGCAAATCCTCGCGTCGCGCCCGCTCGAGCACGGCGTCGCAAGCCCGGTCGAGCACGCCGCCCCATTCGGTGCGTATCGCGTCTTCGTCCACCGAGGCCGGATCGGCGTAGGCGCGCCATTCGAAGAAGCTCGCCGCAACCCCGCCGGCATTGGCCAGCACGTCCGGCGCGGTCCAGCGGCCGCGCTTTTCCAGCGCCTCGTAGCCGCGCCGTGTGACGGGGGCGTTGGCGATCTCCACGATCGCGCGCGCCTTCACCTTGCCGGCCTTGCTCGCTGTGATCACGTCGGACTTCGCGGCGAGCACGAGCACGTCCGCGTCCGCCTGGATGATCCTGTCCGGATCGCCGCCCTCGCCGACTTTGCCTGTCTCCGACTTGCGCTCGCCGATCGCGTCTGGATCGAGCCCGCCGGGATCTTCGGCGAGGCTCCTGGAGTCCGCGACGGCGACCAGCGTCGCGCCGGCTTTCGTGGCCGCGTCGATGAAGCCCCGCGCCGCCTTGCCGTAGCCCTGAAGCGCGATGCGCGGCTTCGCCGGCGCGCCGCAATCGGGCGCGAGCCGCTCATAGACCCGCCAGGCGCCCTGGCCGGTCGCTCCGGTCCTCAGCGCCAGCCCGCCTTTGTCCTGCGGCAGGCCGGTGACCGGCGCGCGATCCTCGCCCGGCGCGATCCCGAGCGCCTCGGCCATCGCGCCCATTTCCAGCGTTCCCGTCGCCACATCAGGGGCGGGCACGTCGCTGTCAGGGCCGATAATGTCTGAGAAGGCGCGGGCGTAGCTGCGGGCGAGCTCCGCGCGCGCCGCATCGTCGAGACCGGACGGCTCGATCTTCACCGCGCCCTTGGCCCCGCCGAAGGGCAGGCCGAGCAGGGCGCATTTCACGCTCATCAGGAGGGCCAGGCGCTCGGCCTCGTCAGACGAGGCGTCGTCGGAGAACCGGATTCCGCCCTTCGTGGGCGTGCCGGCGTCGGGAAAGCGCACGCGGAACGCCTCGACCGGGCCGTCGGGCCCCTCGATCGTCCGGCTGGTGATCGCCGCCCCCTCGGCGAGCGTGCGCGCGGCCCGCTCGGCGGGCTTGCCGCCATGGCGGCGGGCGAGGGCGCGCATGCGCTGTCTGGCGTCGTCGAGCGGGTCGAAATCGAGCACGTGATCGGCCTCCTGATGCTCGGATGTGAACTGGCCCGCCGCGCTGCGGTTTCAAATTTGCGCGAGCGCGGCGCAGCCGGTTTGCCTTCGGCGGCGGATCGCGCTTTCTTTCCCGGCGACAAAAAACATCATCACCGGGGAGACCAACATGTTGAAATCGCTGCTCACCGCAGCCGCCGCTGCGACAGCCTTCGCCGGGCTCGCCCTGGCTCAGGAGTCTGGTAACGGCGCTTCGGACATTCCCGAGCCTCGCAGCTGGGAGACCCGCGGCCAGGTCACCGCCGACGGCGAACGCATCCGGTATCGCGTCGTCGCGGGCGAGACCTATCTCGAAAACGACGACGGCGAGCCCACGGGCGCGATCTTCTCCACCGCCTATCTGAAGGAAGGCGTGGAGGATCCGCGCACCCGTCCGGTGGCCTTCGTCTTCAACGGCGGGCCGGGCTCGGCCTCGCTGTGGCTGCACATGGGCGTGATCGGGCCGCGTCGCGTGGTCCTGCCCTCCGAGCCGCCGGGCGACGACGGCGCGGCGCCGTTCGACGTGCGCGACAATCCCGAAACCCTGCTCGACGAGGCCGATCTGGTCTTCATCGATCCGGTCGGCACCGGCTGGAGCCGGGCGCTGGGCGACACCGATGCGACTGAAGAGTTCTGGGGCGTCAACGAGGACGCGGCCTCGATCGCCCAGTTCATCCGCCGCTGGCTGGCGGAGAACAAGCGCTGGAATTCGCCGAAATACCTCATCGGCGAGAGCTACGGCACGACGCGGATCGGCGCGCTGATGAACCAGCTCGAAGGCGGCTGGAACGACGTGTCGATCAACGGCGTGGCGCTGATTTCCGTCGTGCTCGACTTCAAGCTCGACCACACCGCCGAAGGCAACGATATCGGCTATGTCGGGCTGCTGCCCGGCTATGCGGCGACGGCCTGGTATCATAACCGGGTCGACCGCTCGGCCTGGAACGGCGATTACGACGCCTTCCTCGACGATGCGCGCGCGTTCTCGACCGACGTCTACCTGCCGGCTCTGGTCCGCGGCGTGACCCTGCCGGACGCTCAGCGCCGCGAGGTGATCGCCCGCATGGCCGCGCTGACCGGCCTGTCGCCGGTCTATCTCGACCGGGCGAACATGCGCGTCAGCCTGTCTGAATTCCGCACCGAGCTGCTGCGCGACCAGGGCCTCAGCGTGGGACGGTTCGATTCCCGCTTCACCGGGATCGAGCCCGACGGCAACCGCACCTGGCCTGAAGGCGATCCGTCCGGCTACGGCATCGACGGGGCCTACACCGCCGCGGTGCTGGACTACTACACCCGCGAGCTGGGGATCGACATCACCACGCCCTACACCACGCTGGGCGGCGTGCGCGAGTGGAACTGGGACGCGGGCCAGGCCGGCGGCGAGAACTCCTACGTCAACGTCTCGCCCTGGCTCGAACGCGCCATGCGCCAGAACCGCGATCTCAGGGTGCTTGCGGCGAACGGGATCTACGATCTCGCCACGCCCTTCTTCGCCACCGAGATGACCTTCAACCGGCCCGGCTATGATCAGGACCGCGTGACCCTGACCTACTATCCGGCCGGCCACATGATGTACCTGCACCAGCCTTCCATCGAACAGCTCGGCCGCGATCTCAGGGACTTCGTGGAGTAGCGCTCGCTGAATCCCCGGCCCGTCTTCGGATCTGATCCGGAGGCGGAGCCCGGCGATTCACGCAAATCACCGCTGTTGCCGCAACCGGCCTGCATCGCTAAACCGCTCGCCTCTTGTCACTGCGACGAAGGCGAGCGGCGATGCGCCATTTCCTGACCACCGAAGACTGGTCCCGCGAGGAGCTTCAGGCTCTGATCGACCGGGCGCGGCAGTTTCGCGACAGCCCGCAGGGCGACGCCCTGAAGGGCAAGTCGATTGCGCTTTTATTCTTCAATCCCTCCCTGCGCACCCGATCGAGCTTCGACATCGGCGCCTATCAGCTGGGCGGTCACGCGGTGATGCTGGACGCGCGCGGTCAGACCTGGCCGCTCGAGTTCGAGGAAGGCGCGGTCATGGACGGCGAGCCCGAGGAGCATGTGAAGGACGCCGCGCGCGTCCTGTCGCGCTACGCCGACCTGATCGCCATCCGTTGCTTCCCCAAGTTTCAGAACTGGGAGACCGAGCGCGAGGACCCGCTGATCACGGCCTATGCGAAATACGCGACCGTGCCTGTGATCAACATGGAGACCATCGTCCATCCCTGTCAGGAACTCGCGCTGATGACCGCGCTGCAGGACCGGATGGGCGAGGTTCAGGGCAAGAACTTCCTTCTGACCTGGGTGCCCCATCCCAAGCCGCTGAACACGGCCGTTGCGAACTCCGCGCTGCTGATCGCGTCGAAATTCGGGATGAACGTCCGGCTTCTGATCCCTGACGAGGTCTACCGGCTGGACGATCGCTACATGGACGCCGCTGCGCGCTTCTGCGCTGAGGCCGGTTCGACCTTCTCGGTGACCACCGACATCCAGGAAGCCTATTTCGGCGCGCACGCCGTCTACGGCAAAAGCTGGGGCGCGCTGCCCTTCTACGGCGCCTGGGAGGGCGAAGCGGAATACCGGGCCAAGGGCGCGGGCTACATGATCGACGAAGCCAAGATGGCGCTGACCGATAGCGGCGTGGTGAGCCACTGCCTGCCGATGCGGCGCAATGTGAAGATCGCCGACGCGGTGGTGGATTCAGACGCATTCCTGGGCATCGACGAGGCCGAGAACCGGCTGCACGTGCAAAAGGCGATCATGGAGCGGCTGATCAAAGGCGCTTCGGCGTGAGCGGGGCTCCGGAGACCGCGCCCGAACGCTCGGTGGTCCGTTCGGCCATCGTGCGGCTTCTGTCGAACATGCGCGACGGCAAGGAGATCCGCGAATACCTCAACCGCTTCTCCCGGCTCGATCAGGAACGCTTCGCCGTGGTGAAGGTGGGTGGCGCGATCATCGAGGAGGATCTCGACGCGCTCGCCGCGGCCCTCGCCTTTTTGCAGTCGGTGGGCCTCGCCCCGGTCGTCGTTCACGGCGGTGGGCCGCAGCTCAATCTCGCGCTGGAAGCGGCCGGTTTTCCCGAAGAGCGGCGCGAGGGGCTGAGGATCACGCCCGACGCGGCGATGGGCGTAGTGCGCGACACGCTGACCGCGACCAATCTCAAGCTCGTCCAGGCGATCCGGGACGCTGGCGGCCGCGCTGCGGCGATCCCCTCGGGCGTGTTCGAAGCCGCGCTGATCGACCCAGACGGTCTCGGCCGGGTGGGCGAGCCCACGAAGGTGCGGCTCGATCTGGTCGCCGCCGCCGCCCGCGCCGGTCAGGCGCCGATCCTGGGCTGCCTGGGCGACACCGCCGACGGCACGCTGGTCAATGTGAACGCCGACAGCGCGGTGCGCGCGCTCGTCCACGAGCTGCAGCCCTACAAGATCGTGTTCCTGACCGGGACAGGCGCGCTTCTGGACGCGGACGGCAAGCCGATCTCCGCGATCAACCTCGCCACCGATCAGGACGAGCTGTTCGCGGCGGACTGGGTCACCGGCGGGATGCGGCTGAAGCTCACCGAGATCAAGCGCCTGCTCGACGATCTGCCGCTGTCGAGCTCTGTCTCGATCACCCGGCCCGCTGAGCTCGCCAAGGAGCTGTTCACCCACGCCGGGGCCGGAACGCTGGTGCGGCGCGGCGAGCGTATGCTCGAGATCGGCAGGCTGGGCGAGCTCGATCAGGCCCGCGCCGCACGCCTGATCGAGGAGAGCTTCGGCCGGCCGCCCGTCGCGGACTATTTCGACAGGCTCGCCTTCGACCGCGCCTTCGTCACCGAGAACTACCGCGCCGCGGCGATCACTGCGACGCTCGGCGACACGGTGTATCTCGACAAGTTCGCGGTGCTGGACGAAGCGCGTGGCGAGGGCCTGGGCGGCGCGGTCTGGAAGCGGCTCGTGGCCTATGCGCCGCGGCTTTACTGGCGCTCGCGGAGCGACAACCCGGTCAACGAGTTCTACTTCAACACCTGCCACGGCGCGGTGAAGACCGGCCGCTGGACGGTGTTCCAGCGCGGCGAGGACGATCTTTCGCGCATGCCCGCCATGGTCGAGAAGATCGCCACCTTGCCGCCCACGCTCGAGGACCGCTGATGAAACGGATCGGCCTTGTCGGCGCGCGCGGCCATACCGGCCGCGAGCTGATCGCCCTGATCGGGCGGCGCAACGACATGACGCTCGATTTCGCCGTCTCCCGCGCCATGGCCGGCGAAGCGGTCAGCGCGGCGGCGCCGGGCGGGCCTTCGGGGCTCCTGTTTGAAAATCTCGGCCCCGAAGACGTCGCCGCGCGCGGTGCTGATGCGGTGATCCTCGCCATGCCCAACGGCGAGGCGGCGGCCTGGGTCGCCGCGATCGACGCCGCCGCGCCGGACGCCGTCATCGTCGATCTCAGCGCGGACTACCGCTTCGACGAGGCCTGGACTTACGGCCTGCCAGAACTTTACGGCCGCGAGCACCTGAAAAAGGCGACCCGCATCTCAAACCCCGGCTGCTACGCGACGGCGGGTCAGATCTGCGTGCATCCGATGCGGGACGCGCTCTCAGGGGCCGCGCATCTGTTCGGGGTGTCGGGCTACTCCGGGGCGGGCACGACGCCGAGCCGGAAGAACGATCTCGCCGCGCTCGAAAACAACCTCATGCCCTACAGTCTCGCCGGTCATCTGCACGAAAGGGAGATGGCGCGGCATCTGGGCGCGCCGGTCCGCTTCAGCCCGCATGTCGCGAGCTTCTTTCGCGGCCTGACCGTCACCGCCCAGCTGAGCTTCGACCACGAAGTCGACGAGGAAGCCCTGCGCGCCGCCTACCACGCGGCTTACGATGGCGAAGCGCTTATCCGCATCTCCGACACGATCCCGGAGATCACCGACGGCGCGAACGCGCCCGGCGCGGTGGTCGGCGGGTTCGCCGTCTCGGCGGATCGCAAGGGCGCGGTCATGGTCTGCGCGCTCGACAATCTCCTCAAGGGCGCGGCGGTGCAGGCGACCCAGAACCTCGCTCTGGCGCTGGGGCTCAGCGAGCTCGACGGGATTTCCTGAACCGATCGCTCGCAGCTTCGTGACTTGGCGCGGCCGCACGCCGGGACAATGTTAAGGCCGAGCCTACAGGAGATCCGCCATGCGCCTCGTCCTCGCCGCGGCCGCAGCCGCCGCCTTCACCGCCGCCGCCTGCGCCCAGGAGGACGGCGGCTTCGTCGAGCCCGCCGGCCCTGACGCCGCGCTTCCGAACGGGCTGGCCCAGGCCGTGTTCGCCTCGGGCTGTTTCTGGTGCACCGAAGCCGATTTCGAAAAGCTCGACGGCGTGGTGGAGGTCGTCTCCGGCTTCGCCGGCGGCGAGGAAGAGAACCCCTCCTATCGCGCTGTGGTGAATGGTCAGACCGGTCACACCGAAGCTGCGCGTGTGATCTACGACCCGTCCGAAGTCAGCTACGAGGCGCTGCTCGATCATTACTGGGTCAATGTCGATCCGTTCGACGGCGCCGGCCAGTTCTGCGACCGCGGAGCGCACTATGCGCCCTTCATCTTCCCGGCCTCCGAAAGCCAGGCCGAGGCCGCCCGCGCGAGCCTGCAGGCCGTCGAGGCGAGGTTCGGAAGGGACGTGGCGGTGGAGATCGAGCCGCTCGACATGTTCTGGCCCGCCGAGGCCTACCACCAGGACTATGCGGACAAGAATCCGGCGCGCTATTCGCGCTATCGCTTCGGCTGCCGCCGCGATCAGCGCCTGCGCGACGTCTGGGGCGACGACGCGCTGGGCGGCGCGCCCTGATCGCACGCGACGGAATGCGCATGTCAGCTCCGTATGGACGATGACGTCTGACGGAGGAATTCGCCGATGCTGAGACTTGTCGCGGCCGTAATCGGCCTAACCGCCACCGTCCCTGCAGCCCACGCCGTGCCCTGCGCTGCGCTTTCGGAGATGAACGCCGAGGCGGGCGGCGTCAGCCTCGTCGTCATCAAGGACGGCGCGCTCGCATGCGAGGATTATCCGGCGCCGGGTGCTCCGGACAGGGCCTGGGAACTCGCCAGCGGAACCAAGAGCTTTTCCGGAATCATGGCCGCTGCAGCCGTGCAGGACGGGCTTCTGAGGCTGGACGAGCCGGTCGCGGCCACGCTCGAAGAATTTCGCGGCGATCCCGCGCTCGAACAGATCACGATCCGCGACGTGCTGAGCCTGACCTCGGGCCTCAGCTTCGGCGAGCACGACCGGATCGGCCGCCCGCCCGCCTATGACCAAGCGGCCGGCGCAGCCCGATCGGTCGCCGCGCGGGGCGCGACCTTCGTCTACGGTCCTGGACCGTTTCAGCTTTTCGGCGCGGTGATGCAGCGAAAGCTGGACGCGGCCGGGCTCGACGCCGATCCGGCCGCCTATTTCCAGCGCCGCATATTCGATCCGCTCGGGATCGTTCCGGCGCGCTGGCGCGACCGGGGCGGGGATCCCCACCTGCCTTCGGGCGTGGCGCTGACCGCGCGCGACTGGGCGGTGTTCGGGGTGTTCGTGCTGGAAGGCGGGGCGTGGGGCGGCGAGCACCTGGTCGACGCCCGGGCGTTCGCGGAGCAATTCCAGGGCACGGCGGCCAATCCCGCCTACGGGCTGGGATGGTGGCTCGCCGAGCCGGTCGATCCCGCGCGCAGCGCCGACATTCGTCAGTTGCGCAGGGCGACCGACATCACCGAAGCCGGCGCCGCCTGGCCTGACGTCTACATGGCCGCGGGCGCGGGCAAGCAGCGGCTCTACGTGATCCCGTCCGAGGGCGTCGTCGCGGTCCGCCAGACCGACCGGGTGATGGCCTCGCTGCGCGGGCGCGGGCCGGACTGGTCGGACGTCGCCTTCGTCGAGCTTCTGCTGTCGGATTAATCGCCCGCGCGCCGTTCGGCGACCCAGGCCTCGAATTCGGCGTCGCGGGCGGCCGGGGCGTACCCTTCGGCCAGGAAAAGGCGGTACCGGCGTTCCCGGCCGCCGCCGAGATCGATCGCGATCTCTCCAGCGGGCTGCATCGTTTCAAAGTCGCGGCGCATGACCTCGATCTCTTCGGGCCGTTCCGAGGCGATCAGCACGCGGCCTTCATATCCGGCGGGAAGCGGCCAAGTCGCCTCGGCGAAGTTCAGCGGATGATCGTAACGCATCCACATGAAGAGCTCCGCGTCGAACTCGCCGTAGCGCTGCATCTGATGGAAATCGTTGCGGTTGTCGAACGCGATCGCGTCGGCGCGGACTTCTTCGGCGACGCGTTCGAGGGCGTCTGCGGTTTCAGGCCATTCCCTGATCCGCTTGAACGCGTTGGCGAGCCCCACCGAATCGGAAAGCGGCGTCGAGGCGGCGAGGGCGATCAGGACGAGGCCGGCGATTGCGTGAAGCCCCAGGCTCACCCAAAGGACGATTCGCCGCCAGCCGGGGCCGGTCATGAGCCAGCTTGCGACAAGGATGGTTCCGGCGGCGTAGGCCGAGGCCGCCCAGTTCGCATGCGCGCGGCTGATGAAGGCCTGAGCGGCGACGATGACGATCGCCGGTGCGCTGAAAAGTGCGAGCATGAGGCGCGGCCGCGCGGCGGCGAGACCGCCGCGGAGCTCCTCACGGGCGGCCGTAACGATCGCAGCGACTAGGGCGAAGAAGGTGAGCGGTCCGAACACGCCGAGCTGATCGATCACGAACTGGGCGAGCTCGTCGGGGCGGAAAAGCGGTCCGCCCCAGTTCGCGTTGGCCGCCGTATGCGAGACCGTGGCGAACTCGTTCGCCGCGTTCCAGGCGATGTTCCCGGCGATCAGTGCGAGGAAGATCGCACCGGCGGCCAGGCCCTTCAGCGAGATCAGGGCGCGCCGCAACGGCGCGTCGACGATCGCCCCGAGTCCCAGGCCCAGCAGGAAATAGATTGTCGCGTATTTCGCGAGGAACGCCCAGCCGGCGGCGACGCCGAGCATGATCGCGAACGCCCAGCTCGGCCGTTCGCGCAGCCGGATGACCGCGTAAAGCCCGGCGCTCCAGCCCACTAACAGCACCGCGTCGGTGGAGATGATCTGCCCGCTCAGCCAGACCGCCGGCATGGTCAGCCAGATCAGCGCGGCGACCGCGCCGGTTCGAGCATCGAACAGGCGTGCCGCGCTCAGGCCCAGGAAAGTCGCCGTCGCGGTGTGCAGGAACGGGGAGGCGATTCGCACCGCCCAGTCCGCATCGCCGAAAATCCCCGTGGTCAGCGCGATGACCCAGGCGATCAGCGGGGGTTTGGAAAAGTAGCCCCAGTCGGGGTTCAGCGACCAAAGCCAGTACTGGGTCTCGTCCGCATAGAGGCTGTTCGGATCGAACAGCAACGCAACGACGCGCAGCACGAGCAGACCCGCCGCTACGGCCAGCGCGGCACGCACGAGTCGGTTATCGTCAGGTGTCTGGATCGCTGCTCTCCCCATGGGCGTCTTCTGGGCGAGGCAGCGAGGCTTGTCAAAGCCAGGCGCTGCAAGGCCTGCCCGAAACCGCCTCTCGGGGCCGTGTTGTTTACGCCACGGCGCCGGTTGGCCGCGCAGTCAATCTGTTCGAGCTCGAATATTCGTACGGGAAATAAAAAGGCGACAATCAATTACGCCCGGCTGCGGTTCGGGTGGCCAGAAAACCGATGTGGCGTTTGTATAGGGCTTGATAAATGCTTCACGAAGTCATCGAGCGTCATAAAACAGTTAAAAACTCGTCGCCTAACCTTCAGCAGCCGCGCCTAATCGCCGCCCCCAGCGCCGTGCTTTCGCCGCGCGCCCATCCTTGCTGACGGTCGATTTAGGGGGACCTCAATGGCTCTGTTCAAAAAGCTCGCCTACGGCGCTTCCGCCGCCGCGCTCGCCGCGCTGGCGCCGGTCGCCGCCGCCTACGCCCAGGAAACCTCGTCGCAGCTGCGCGGCACGGTCGTGGACGCTTCGGGCGCCGAGATCGAAGGCGCTCAGGTGACCATCCTGCACGTTCCGACCGGCACCGCCTCGGTGGCCGTCACCGGCGCGTCTGGCGCGTTTTTCCAGTCCGGCCTGCGCGTCGGCGGTCCCTACACGATCACGATCGTCGCGCCGGGCTTCAATGGTGAGGCGCTCTCCGACGTCAATCTTCGCCCCGGCCCCCAGGCTCCGCTGCGCGTTTCGCTGAACGCCCAGGCGACCGACGTGATCACGGTCACCGGCCAGGCGATCAACACGCTCGACCTCAATAACGGCGTCGGCTCCACCTTCACCAGCCGCGATGTCGCCAACCAGCCCTCGATCGCGCGTGACGTGATCTCCACCCTGGCCCGCGACCCTCTGGCCATCTCCGGCGGCCCGAACAATCTGTCGGTCGGCGGCGTGAACCCCCGCTTCAACGGCGTCACCATTGACGGCGCCCGTCAGCAGGACAATTTCGGCCTGGGCTCGAACACCTTCGCGACCGCCCGCTCGCCGATCAACATCGACATCATCGAGAGCGTGTCGCTCGTCGCCTCGACCTATGACGTGACGTCGTCGGGCTTCACCGGCGGTCTGGTCAACGTGGTCACCAAGGGCGGCACGAACGAGTTCGACGGCTCGGCGTTCTACTACTACCGGGACCAGGACTATGTGGGCGAGTCCACCTTCGGCGGCGCGGGCAGCTTCAATCCGGGCCCGTTCGAGGAGAAGGAATACGGCCTCACCTTCCGCGGCCCGATCATCGAGGACACGCTGTTCTTCTCGCTGAGCTGGGACACGTTCGAGACCGCGGCGTCGGTCGACTTCACCTCCCAGGACGCGGGCGACGGCCTTGATCCGGCGTTCTTCTCCACGCTCAATCAGCTGGTCCAGACGACCTACGGAATCGACATGGGCGGCCGTCCTCAGCAGGGTGCCGTTCCCGAGGAAACGACCCGCTGGTTCGCCCGTCTCGACTGGAACATCAACGCCGACCACCGCGCTCAGTTCAGCTATCAGCAGACCGAAGACGCGGGCGTTTCCAACGTCGGTCAGAACAACTTCGTCTCGGCCTGGTACGACACCCCGACCGAGCTGAAGAGCTACACCGCACAGCTGTTCTCCGACTGGACCGACCAGCTCTCCACCACGGTGCGTGCGAGCTTTATCGATTATTTCCGCGGCCAGAACTGCCGGGCCGCCGACGGCGTCGGCGCGCTCGAGTTCACTCTGAGCGCCGCTGATCTGGTCGGCACCGCGCTCGACGGCCTTTACACCGGCGGGGAGACGACCTTCCTGGGCGGTTGCGATCGTTTCCGCCACGCCAACGAATACGCCGACGAGCGTCTGCAGCTTTCGGCCTCGGCGGACTATATCTGGAACGACGTGGTGTTCACCGCGGGCCTCGAGTACGAGACCCTCGAGCTCTACAACCTCTTCGTCGAGCGCTCGCTGGGCCGTTTCCGGTTCGACAACGTCACGCAGATCCTCAATCAGGAAGCGCGCGTCGAGTATCGCAACGTCACGAGCAACAACGCGCAGGACGGTGCGGCCGACTGGGGCTACGCCCGCTTCTCGATGTTCGGTCAGGCCCGCTGGCAGGCGCGTCCGGATTTCGAACTGACCGCCGGTCTGCGCTATGAGCGGATTTCGACCGACGACACGCCGGTGCTCGATCCGACCTTCCAGGCCGATGTCGGCATCCCTAACAACTCCACCACGGACGGCCTCGACCTGCTGATGCCGCGCGTGGGCTTCCGCTACGAGCCGTTCTCCCGCACCACGCTCACCGGCGGCTTCGGCCTGTTCGCCGGCGGCGATCCGGGCGTGTGGACCTCGAACGCCTTCCAGGTGCCGGTCGTGTTCGCGTCGGGCAACTTCACCGGCGTGACCGGTCAGGACGTCCCCGCGGGCCTGATCGCTCAGGTGGCCGCCGGCACCCCGGTGGCGATCGACGCGATCGACCCGAACTTCAAGCTGCCGTCCGACTGGAAGGCGTCGGTCCGCCTCGATCAGGAGTTCGACATCAACCTGTTCGGCATCGATCTGGGTTCGGACTATCTGGCTTCGTTCCAGGCGCTGTACTCCACCTCGAAGGACAGCTTCCTGTGGGAAGAGTACGCTCAGACCGTGCAGACGCCGCAGGCCAACTTCATCGGCGTGGCGCCGGACGGCCGTCCGATCTACGCCGACCTCGAAGCGCTCGGCGTCAGCAACCGCACCGTGCTGACCAACGGGTCGGGCGATCAAAGCCTGGTGCTGACCGCCTCGCTTGCCAACGAGTTCGACAACGGCTTCGGCTTCTATCTGGCCTACGCCTGGCACGACATCGAGATGATCACCGAGGGCTCGTCCTCGCGCGGTATCTCGTCCTGGCGCGGCCAGCAGGCGCTAGATCGGAACAACCCCGAAGCCCGGACCTCGATCTACGAGACCGAGCACGCCTTCAAGCTGGCCCTGTCCTATGAGCGGGACTTCGTCCGTGACCTGACCACCCGGGTCGATCTGTTCGGCGAATTCACTTCGGGCTCGCCGTTCACCTACACCTTCGACGTGAACAACACGAACCCGCTGTTCGGCCGCGCCGGCAACGGCGAAGGACCGTTCGACAACAACCCGCTCTACATCCCGACGGTCGGCGACCCGCGCGTCGTCTACCGCAGCACGTTCAATCAGACGGCGTTCAACGCCTATATCGACGAAGCGGGCCTGGAGCGGGGCGCGCCGCACGCGGTCAACTCCGACAAGTCGGCCTGGAACCAGCGCTGGGACATCCGTCTCCAGCAGGACCTGCCGGGCGTCCCGGGCGCCGACCGCTTCTTCGGCGACAACCGGTTCAAGCTGGTCCTCGACGTCGAGAACTTCCTGAACCTGCTGCACGACGAGTGGGGCACCCGATATAACGGTCCGAGCAACGGTCAGCTGCAGATCGTCTCTGCCGACCTGGTCCGCGCCGCCGACGTGACCGCGCTCGGCGTCGACGCCGCTCCGGCGCTCGACTACCGGGCGGGCTCTGCCTACGACCCGACGCTCGATCCCTCGCGCGTCTGCGTCGTGGCGACGGACTGCGTGTACCGGTTCAACAGCTTCACCGACCGCGACTCGAGCTTCCGCTCGAACTCCGGCTCGGTGTGGCGCGCTCGTATCGGCCTGCGTTACGAGTTCTAGAATCGGCGGCTGTGAGCGGGGGTCTCGACCCACCGCTCACAGCGCTCACCGACGGAACCAGGGGCGGTCCTTCGCGGGACCGCCCCTTTTGTCTGTGGCTGAGAAGTCACGGTCCCAGGGAACCGATCAGCCGGATCTGCGTTGAGGTGAGGTTATCAACCGGTCCGAAGATGCTTCGGGGCGATATTTTTCGTGCCCGAAACATGCTTGTTTTCCAGCCGTGCAAGAGTGATCGCGGTGAAGGCCGATTATCCGGCCGCGGAGGGTCAAATCATCCGGCTCATAACAAATATGTCACAAATCGTTCGCCGATCTGTCAGCCTGGACCGGTAACCGCCCCCTGAACGACGTGGCTCCGCGTCGTCGCTGCACCCAACACGGTCGATTAGGGGGACCTGTTCCATGTTCAAGAAGCTCGCTTACGGCGCTTCGGTCGCTGCGCTCGCCGCGCTCGCGCCCGTCGCCGCCGTTCACGCCCAGCAGACCGACGCCACCGTGCGCGGCTCCGTGGTGGACGCCAACGGCGCGCCGATCGCCGGCGCCACCATCACCTTCCTCGACACCCGTACCAACGCGGTGGCCACCGCGACCACGTCGGAGACCGGCAACTTCGCCCGTCCCGGTCTGCGCGTCGGCGGTCCTTACACCGTCACGGTCACCGCGCCGGGCTTCCAGCCGCAGCAGGCCACGATCAACGGCCTGGCCATCGGCACCAACCCCGACCTCGATCTGGAACTGGCGCCGGCCGGCACGGGCGACGTGATCGTCGTTCAGGGCCAGCGCATCGGCAACGCGCTGGAAATCCAGAACGGCGTGGGCACGACCTTCACCTCTGAAGATCTGCAGGACCTGCCGCTGCTCGATCGCGACCTGACCAACATCATCAACCTCGACCCGCTGGTCTCGGTCGAAGGCTCTGAAGGCGAATCGGGCGTGGTGTCCTTCGCCGGCATCGAGCCGCGTCTGAACGGCTTCACCGTGGACGGCGCCGTGATCGCCGACCGCTTCAAGCTCGAAGAAGCGTTCTACCCGACCCTGCGTCAGCCGATCTCGTTTGACGTGATCGAAGCGGTCGCGGCCACATATTCGGAATACTCGGTCCTGACCACCGGCGCCCAGGGCGGCCTGGTCAACACCGTGACCAAGTCCGGCAGCAACGAGATCGACGGCGCCGCTTTCTATCGTTACGGCGACGACAACCTTCAGGGTTCGGAAACCGAATTCGGCCCGCTGCCGGGCGAAGCGGACTTCGAAGAGAAGGAATGGGGCGTGACCGTCTCCGGCCCGATCATCGAAGACACGCTGTTCTTCCTGGCGAGTTATGAAGAGTACGAGCAGGTCAACCCCGATCTGTACGACCTTTCGGCGGCTGACCTCGCGGTGTTCGCGAACATCCGCAATATCTTCCAGACCGAGCCGCGTTTCGGCGGTTTCGACCCGGGCGAGAAAACGAACGTCATCGACGATACCCGGACTTCCGAGCGCTTCTTCGGCAAGCTGGACTGGCAGATTAACGACGCGCACCGCGCCTCTGTCTGGTACACCAACATCCAGGAACAGCGCCTGCAGAACCGCGGCAGCTACGAGTTCGCGTTCCCGACCAGCGCTTACGACAAGACCACCGACATTGACATGTATCTGGGCACGCTGCAGTCGGACTGGACGGACAACCTGTCCACCACGCTGCGCATCGTGCGTAAGGAGCAGGTGGTCGGCCAGACCCCGCGCGTCAGCCTGACCAACGGCGTCGCCGATTTCGGCACCTTCATCATCGACGCCGGCCTCGCCGACGACGTGGAAGCCGGCTCCGATCCGTTCCGTCACGCCAACGCGTTCGAGGACGAAGAAACCGAACTCTTCGCTTCGGCCGACTATGTGTGGAACGACCACCTCATCACGGTCGGTGCGCAATATCTGGACTATGGTCTTTACAATCTGTTCGGCCAGTTCTGCCGCGGCGAGTTCGAGTTCGGCTCGATTGCCGATCTGCAGGCGGGCAACGCCGACGTGTCCTACCAGAACACGCCGACCAACGACTGCCAGGACCGCGTTGCGGACTGGGGTTACAAGCGTCTCGACCTGTTCGTTCAGGACGAGTGGCAGATCTCCCCGACCCTGTCGATCAACTACGGTCTGCGTTACGAGCGCTTCATGACCGACGACGAAGCCCCGATCCAGGGTAACTTCGCCGCGGAGTACGGTGCGGACAGCGCCGGCAATCTCGACGGTCTGGACATCCTGCTGCCGCGCTTCGGCTTCAACTGGGACGCGCCGTACGACACGACGGTCCAGGGCGGCTTCGGCCTGTTCTCGGGCGGCGACCCGGTCGTGTGGTTCTCCAACGCCTACTCGCCGATTCCGACGATCGCTTCGGGTTCGGTCACCGGCTACAGCGACTTCTCGCAGATCCCGACGGCTCTGCAGAACCAGGTCGCTCTGAACACCGGTCCGTTCAGCTACGACCACATCTCGCCGGACTTCAACATCCCGTCGCTGTGGAAGGCCTCGATCCGCGCCGAGCGCTTCTTCGACTTCGGCCCGCTCGGTGAGGACTACCTGATCGGCGCGCAGATCGTGTACTCCACGGTCAAGGACAGCGCGGCGTTCATCAACCGGGCCCAGCTGGCCAGCGAGATTCTCGACCCGGCGCTCGCCGCGACGGTCGCGGCCAACACCGGCGTCGCGCCGGACGGGCGTCCGATCTACAGCGACGCGCGGTCGACCGGAGACGCCATCCAGCTGATCAACTCCGACGAAGGCGAAAGCTTCACCGCCTCGATCTCGATCGAGAAAGAGTTCGACTTCGGCCTGACGCTGTACGGCGCCTACGCCTACACCGACTCCGAGCGTCTGATCCCGGGTTCGTCCTCGCGTCACATCTCGAACTACCGTTCGCTGGTGACCACGGACCGCAACTCGGCCAGCCCGGCGGGCACCTCGGTGTTTGAAGTGGAAGACCGTTTCGTCTTCACCGCGAAGTACGAGCGTGACTTCTTCCGTGACCTCGAGACCCAGGTCGTCCTGCGCGGCACGATCGAAAGCGGTCCGGTCTCGAACGTCGGCTATGTGCACTTCTCGAACTCCGGCTTCTCGCGCATCTTTGGTCGTGCGGCCGGCGGTTCGCCGTTCTCGGGTGTGGATATGCTCTACGTGCCGACCCTGAACGCGGCCGGCACCGGGTTTGACGATCCGCTCGTTGTCTTCTCCTCGCCGTCCGTCGAGACTGCGTTCTTCAACGCGGCCCAGGAACTGGGCATCCTTGAGAACGCCGGCGGCACCGTCGAGAAGAACGGCCTGCGCGGTCCGTGGAACCAGCGTTTCGACCTGAGCTTCACTCAGGAGCTTCCGGGCATCCCGGGCGCCGAGCGCTTCGTCGGCGAAAACCGTCTGATGTTCGAAGTGGACATCTTCAACGTCGCCAACCTGCTCAACAGTGACTGGGGCGGCCAGATCCGTGATCCGAACTTCGACACGATCTCGCTGATCCGTCCGGCGCTGGTCACCACGGCCGACGCCAACGCGTTCCGCGCCGGCACGCTGACCAACATCAGCTCGGCGTTCATCCCGTCCAGCGCGGCCGGGGCCACCTGTCAGGTCGCTTCGGACTGCGTGTACGTCTATGACGCGGTCTTCGGCGGCGACAAGTTCGACACCGACCTGAATAACTCGGTCTGGCAAGTCCGCCTCGGCCTGCGTTACGAGTTCTAAGAGCTCGCAACACAGAGTCGAAAGACGAAACTGGGGCGGTCCGGCTTATGCCGGGCCGCTCTTTTCGTATATGAAACAGCTTGATCGTGATCGCTGCGGCTGTCGCGAATCCGTCAAGCGCGGGCGCTATCTCTGCTCCGGCTCGCGTCATGAAGGGGTCTTACAGATGCGCCTGATCCGTCCCGTCTCCCGCCGTCTGATCCTGGTCTCCGCCGCCGCCGGCGCTGCGGCCGCTCTGGCCTCGGGCTGCCGCGTGTCCGGGCTCGAAGGCCGCTCGCCGGTCTTTCGCAACGATCCGTTCAGCCTGGGCGTCGCATCAGGCGATCCGGCGTCTGACGGCTTCGTTCTGTGGACCCGGCTCGCGCCCAACCCGCTCGATCCCGACGGCGGCATGGCGCCCGAGCCCGTCGACGTCGCCTGGGAGATCGCCGAGGACGAGGGCTTCTCATCGATCGTGCGTTCCGGCGTCGAGCGCGCTCTGCCCGCTCACGGCCATTCGGTGCACGCCGAGATCTGGGGCCTGCCGGCGGGGCGGACCTATTTTTACCGCTTCCATGCGGGCGGCGCGACGAGCCCGGTGGGCCGGGCGAAGACCGCGCCGGCCTATGGCGCAGGGCTCGACGCGATGAAGATCGCATGGGCGAGCTGCGCGCATTACGAGCAGGGCTTCTTCCACGCCTATCGCGACATGGCGGCGGAGAACGTCGATCTGGTCATCCACACCGGCGATTACATCTACGAATCGAGCTGGGGCCCGCAGGTGCGCCGCCATGTCGTGCCCGAGCCCTATACGCTCAAGGACTACCGCATGGTCCACGCGCTCTACCGGCTCGATCCCGATCTTCAGGCGGCCGCCGCGATCGCGCCCTGGCTGGTGACCTGGGACGATCACGAGGTGGACAACGACTATGCCGGCGACGTCTCCGAGGAGCCGTTCGTCGCGCTCGAGGACTTTCGCGCCCGCCGGATGGCCGCCTACCAGGCCTATTGGGAGAACATGCCGCTCAGACGCCGCTCGATGATGGAGCGCGCTTCAGGCCGGATGCGGATCTGGGGGCAGACCGTGTTCGGCGATCTCGCCGAGATCAACATGACCGACGGCCGCCAGTTCAAGACGCCGATGGCCTGTCCCACCGAGGAAGATCGCGGCGGTCAGCTGATCGTGCGCGACTGCGCAGAGCGGCTCGATCCTGCGCGCACCTATCTGGGCGAGGCGCAGGAGCGCTGGCTGCGCTTCTCCTTCGCCCGCTCCGGCGCGGCGTGGAGCTTCCTGGTCCAGCCCACCCTGTTCAGCCAGTTCCACGGCGCCGATCCCGAGACCGGCGTCCCCAACGCCTGGTCGGACGGCTGGGACGGATACCCCGCCGCGCGCCAGCGCCTCGTGGACACGTTCGCGAGCCGGGAGGCCGCCGATCCGATCGTGCTGGGCGGGGACACCCATTGCTACTGGGTGAGCGAGGTGAAGGCCGATTACGCCGATCCGGCCAGCGCGTCGGTGGCGTCGGAGTTCGTCACCACCGCGGTCACCAGCCACCACACCAATCACGACGCGTTCGCCGCGAACGTCCCGAACTTCCCGCACATCAAGCATTTCGACGCGCGCGAGCGCGGTTACGGGCTGATCGATCTGACGAAGGAGCGCGCCGAGGTGAGCCTGCGCACGGTCGGCGAGGTGAAGCGCCGCGACGGCTATGCGCCGGCCGACCAGAAGCGCTTCGTCGTCGAACGCGGCGCGCGCCGGCCGGTGCAGGCCTAGAGCTCCAGCGCGGCCTGCACGTCCTTCGTCCAGCCCACGTGAACCGCGCCGCCTGTCTCGATCACCGGGCGTTTGATGAGCGCCGGGTGATCCTTCAGCAGGCCGGCGGGATCGGTGTCCTTGCGCGCGCGCTCGGCGTCGGAAAGCCCGCGCCAGGTCGTCGAGCGGGTGTTCACCAGCGTGTCCGCGCCCACAGCGCCGAGCCAGGCGGGCAGCTTCGCGTCGAGATCGGCTTCGGCGCGCACATCGACGAACTCGGCCGGCTTGCCCGCCGCATCGAGCGCTTTCAGCGCCTTGCGGCAGGTGTCGCAGGTTTTAAGGCCGTAAAGGGTGATCGGGCTCATCGTCTCATCCGGTCAGTGCGAGAAGGTTCAGAGCCGCCAGCCCGAACAGGCACAGCGTCGCCAGCGTGAAAAGCACAAAGCGGACGGGCACGAAATTCACCGTGGCCTGGAAGATCGAGTGAGCGATGCGGAAGGCGACATAGCCCCAGGCGAGCCCGGCGGTCAGCGCGGTCTCCGCGCCCGCGAGATGGGTGTAGATCGCCAGCGCGTAGAAAATCACCGGCTGTTCGTGCAGATGGTTGTAGTTCTCCGCCACCTGACGCACCGATTTGGGCAGGGCGTCGAGCTCGGACTTCTCCTTGAGCTTGGCCGGGTCGATGCCGGCCTTGTTCATCGCCGGGATGCGCGTGGCGTACATCCACAGCCACATCACCAGCGTCCAGCAGACGAGCGCCAGAACCGGCGTCAGGGTCGAGACCATCGGAACCTCTCCAATTTTTCATCATCGCAGACCGAGTCCGGGCCTTCAGGCAAGCGGTTCCGGGCTTGCCGAAAAGCCCCGCCGGGGCTAGGTCCGGGGCCATGACGACCGACCGCGCGCTGCCCCTCTCAGGGGTTCACAACTTCCGCCGCTTCGGCGCCTATGAAACGGCGGACGGGCGGCGCGTGCGCGACCGGCTCTATCGCTCCGGTCAGTTCTCCCGCGCCACCGAGGAAGACCGCCAGACGCTGGCGTCGCTCGGGGTGAAGACCGTCGCCGATCTCCGCCGGCCCAGCGAGCGCGAAGCCGAGCCGTCGCACTGGCCTGACATGCGAGGCGTGACGGTCATCGCCAGCGATCACGGCGGGCCCGCCGAAGCGCCGCATCTGCGCTTCCTGCGCGAGGCCGAGCTGACCTTCGACTCCATCCGCGAATTCATGACCGCGACCTACAAGCGCCTGCCCTATGACACGGGCAATCAGGAGGTCTTCAAGCGCGGGGTGGAGGCGCTCGCCGAGCACGGCGACGAGGACGGGTTCATCGTCCACTGCGCCGCCGGCAAGGACCGCACGGGCGTGTTCTGCGCGCTGGTGCTGTGGGAGCTTGGCGTCGATCACGACATCGTGATGGACGACTATCTGATGACCAACCGCGTGGTCGATTTCGACCGGGTCGCCACGGTGATGCGCGACCGGCTGAACGCGAAATACGGCCGCGAATTCGGCGACGCCGAGTTGAGGGCCTTCCTGGGCGTGGACGCCGATTACCTGCACGCCACCCTGAACGCGATCGGCGATCCGCGCCGCTATCTGCGCGAGGACCTCGGCCTGTCCGAGGACACGCTTCAGCGCATGCGCGAGCGCATGCTCACCGGTTGAGCGCCGTGACGAGCCCGGCCTCCGGCGCGCACGCCTGCATCGAGACCGGCTGGATCGAGCCCGCCGAGGCCTATGCCCGGCTGCGCGGCGCGCCCGGCGCGCTTCTGATGCAGGGCGGCGGGGCGGGGCGCGGCCGGTACAGCTATCTCACCGCCTTTCCCGATTTCACCGTGACCTCGGCCGACGCCGCAGCCGGCTTCGCCGCGCTGCGCGAGGGCTTCCGTCCGTCCGCCCGGCCCCGGCCTGAGGGCTTCAGCGGAGGTTATGCGGGCCTTCTGTCGTACGATCTCGGCGCGGCGTTCGAGCGCGTGCCCGCCTGTCCTCCAGGCCTCTCTGACTGGCCGGCCCTGTCCATGGGCTGGTACGGCGCGGCCGTTCGCTTCGATCATCAGACCCGGCGGGCCGAGGCGCGCGGAGAGCCGGCCGCTGCGGCGCGGCTGGCCGATGCGATCTCAGCGCCCGGCCCCGCGCTGCAAGCCGGAGCCGGCCCGCTCGACATGGTCTGGAGCGAGGCGCGCTATCTCGAAGCGGTCCGCCGCGCGGTCGCCTATGTGCGGGCCGGCGACGTCTTCCAGGTCAATCTCTCTCACCCCTTCAGGGGGCGCCTGACCGGGCCGGACGCGCCGGCTGCGCTCGCCGCGAAACTCGCCGAGGCGAGTCCCGCCGCCTTCGCAGCGGCGCTGCAGCTCGACGACGCCCGCGCCGTGGTCACCAACTCGCCGGAACGCTTTTTCAGGCTGGACGTCGACGGGCGGGTGGAGACCCGGCCGATCAAGGGCACGGCCGCGCGCAAGGCTGATCCGGCCGAGGACGAAGCCGCCGCCGCCGCGCTCGCGGTTTCGGTGAAGGACCGGGCGGAGAATCTGATGATCGTCGATCTGATGCGCAACGATCTGGGCCGGGTCTGCGCCGCCGGTTCCATCGCCGCGCCCGATCTCTTCGCGGTGGAAAGCTTCGCCAACGTCCATCACCTCGTCTCCACGGTGACCGGAAAGCTCGCGCCGGGCCGAGACGTGTTCGATCTTCTGGCGGCGAGCTTTCCGCCCGGCTCGATCACCGGGGCGCCGAAGCCGCGTGCGATGGAGATCATCGCCGAACTCGAGGGCGAGAGCCGCGGGCCCTATTGCGGGGCGCTGGGCTGGATCGGGCCGGACGGGGCGGCCGATTTCAACGTCATGATCCGCACCGCCGCCCTGGTCTGCAGCGGCAAGGACTGGGAGGTGGAGGTGCGATCAGGCGGCGCGATCACCATCGATTCCGATCCCGGCTCCGAACTCGCCGAAACCCATGCGAAAGCCGGCGCGCTGCGCCGGGCGATGGCGGCGCTATGAGCGCCCGGGTCTGGATCGACGGCCGGTTCGTGCCGGCAGGCGAGGCGAAGATCGCCGCCAACGATCGCGGCTTTCTGATGGGCGACGGCGCGTTCGAGACGATGCGGTTCGAGACAGGAAGGCTGCGCCGCTGGCCGCGTCATCGCGCCCGCCTCGCCGCCGCGCTCGCCTGGCTCGAGATCGCCCCGCCCGATTTCGACGCGATCGAACCGGCCGCGGCCGAGCTCGCCGAAGGGCTGGAGACGGCGATCATCCGGCTGACGCTCAGCCGCGGGGCGCATGGCGGCGGGCTGGACGCCCCGTCCGGCGCATCGCCGACCGTGGTGATGACGGCGAGACCACGCCCTGCGCCGCCCGTGTCGGTCAGCCTCGTCACGACGCCCGCCCGGCGGGCTGGTGCCGCCAGCGAACGCTTCAAGCTCGCCCAGTACGCCGAGCCGCTTCACGCCCGCCGCATCGCGAAGGCCTCAGGCGCGGACATGGGGCTTATGGTCGATGGCGGGGGCCGTCCGGTCTGCGCAGACTGCGCGAGCCTGTTCGTGATCTCCGGCGGCGACGTGTTCACCCCGCCTGTCGCCTCGGGCGCACTGCCCGGCACGGCGCGAGCCGCGCTGATCGAGGCGGCGGCAGGGGAGGGGATCGCGATCGGCGAACGCGACGTCGAGCCCGGCCTCGCCGGCGCCGAGGCGGCGTTCGTCACGAACGCCGCGATCGGGCTGGTGGCGGTGTCTTCGGTGGACGGTCGCGCGCTGGCGGCGGATCATCCGATGATCGCGAAACTTTCAGAGATCGAGCGCGGCGCGCTCTAGCCGCGCCGGACCCAGGGGCTGCGCCGGGGCCGCATATAGGCCGTGTCGGTCAGCGTCCAGCCGTCGCCATTATATTTCAGCGGGCTGGAATAGACGTATTGCGCCTCGACCATGACGATCGAGTTCATCGGGGCGAGCAGGCCCTCGGGCAGATCGGGCAGGTCGTCGGTGTCGATCGGCTGGAGGCCGCGCCCCTCGCTCCAGTCCACGAAGATTTCCCCGTCCGCATTCATGCGGACCGAGGTGATCCGCAGCGCCAGCTGAGCGCCGTCATAGGGCGCAAGCACCGCCTCGCCCGCCTCGTAGACGTCGGCGAGATCGTTGTCTGTGACGAAATCGTCCTGGGCGACCAAGTCGGCGACGACGTTCGACGCGCCGGTCACCTTGCGGTCCGCCGTCAGGAGTTGGGTCAGCTCCGCCGAGCCCAGATACATCGCCACCATGACCGGTGCGATCAGCGCGAACTCGACGGCCGAGACGCCCTCGCGGGCGCGGCCGAACTCAGCGAGCAGGGTGAGGGCGCGTTTCATGGTCACTGCTCCGCGTACGGTTCGTTGCGGAAGGCGGTCGCCGCACTGACGAGCCGGCGATTGCCGGGGAGATTGGAGAGCCCGTTCACGAAGCCCGGCCCGAGCAGCTGGTAGTCGTAGAACACACGCACCAGCACCACGTCGCCGGCCGCGCCGGGATCGAACTGGAAGCCGCTCTCGTCGAGATCGCCGTCTTCATCGCGCGGCGTGGTCATATCGATCGAGCCGAAAGCGTTGAACGGGCGGACATCGACCGCCAGCCTGCTGCAATCGGCGACCGTGTTGATCCGCGCGCAGATCGCCGCGCGGAAATCGGCTTCCTGACCGCCGCTGGTCTGAAGCTCGCCGGTGCGGATGTCCCGCGCCGCCTCGCTGACCGCGTCCTCCACGACCGCAGTGGTGAAGAAAACAAGAGCGATCTCGAGAATGCCGAAGAGCAGAATGAAGAAAGGCGTCGCGACGAGCGCGAACTCGACCGCCGCCGCGCCGGAGCGGTCGCGGCGGAACCGCCGGAGAGAGGGGGCTCGGAGCCCGGCCATGGCTAGTTCTGTCCCGGACCGCCGGCCAGAGCCGCCGACGCCTGCCCGCCGCCGGCGGCGGGCACGAGCTGGCAGACCGGATCGCAGGTATAGGTGAGCCGGGCGGTGTTCTTGAACACGTCCACCGAGCCGCGCTCGCTCGCGGTGACGGCGAGATCGGCGGTGAAGATCACCCGGCCCGCCTCGTCCAGCGCGATCAGATTGGTTCGGCCATGCACCTTGCCGGTCACGAACAAGGTGCGGGCGTCATAAAGCGTGGCGTCGGCGATGTCGGGATTGCCCACGACGATGCCGGCCGCATCGGCGGGCAGGCGGACCAGGCTGGCGTGGTCGGCCGGTACGCGCACGGTCTGGGCGAAGGCCGAAGCCGCAGTCAGGGCGGCCAGAGCGAAGGCGGTGAGCACGATGCGCAGCGACATGGAAACGTCCTCTCAAACGGCGTCGCCTACCGGTATCGCGCGCGCGGGTGAAGGAAGTCTGAAGATCGTTCCGCGCTTGTCTATATAGTATAGGTGGCCGCCAAACATGTTTACCAGCTGTTCACCATAAGCATGGGTTTTGGTGTTTACAGAAAATAAAGCATGGATTTTTACCCGACCTCAATCGTCTTGGGTTTTACTCCTCCATGTTCAGGACGGGTCGGGACGGACTTGGCTCCTGGGCCGAGAAAAAGCAAACGGAGTGGATGGGATGAAAAACCTTGTTTCGAAATTCGTCGCCGACGAGTCCGGCGCGACCGCCATCGAGTACGGCCTGATCGCCGCGCTCATCGCCGTGGTCATCATCGGCGCGATCACCACGATCGGCACCAATCTGGGCACCGCGTTCCAGACGATCGCCGACGGCACCGCGCCGGCCGAAGAGTAATCGGCACGCCTCGCCAGGCTCGTCTGGCGACACGAACCAGGGCCGCTTCCGATCCGGAGGCGGCCCTTTTCGTTTCTGCCCCGCGGAAACCTGACGTTAAGCACGCCAGGGTGAAGACTTGGCGCCCGAGCGGACGGAGCGCCCCATGGCCGGAATGATCATCGCCAACACCGCCATTATCGCGTTTGCGGTCCTGATGGGCTGGGCGGCCTGGCGCGACGTGGCCAGCTATACCATTCCCAACTGGATCCCGGCGGCGATGATAGGTCTGTGGCTGGTCGCCGCGCCCTTCCTCGGGCTCGGCTGGGTCGGCGCCGGTCAGTCGCTGGCTGTGTTCGCCGTGGCTCTGGCGATCGGTCTCGCGGTCTGGGCGCCTGGCTGGCTCGGCGGCGGCGATGTTAAGCTGATCGCCGCGGGCGCCTTGTGGTTCGGCTGGCCGGACGCGGTTGCTTTCGTGCTTTACGCGCTTGTTCTCGGCGGGGTTCTGGCCCTGGCGCTGCTCACCTTGCGGCGGTTCACGCCGGCGCTGAAGATCAGCGCGGACCTGATCGGGAAAACCCCGCTTGCCTCGGGGGCTCCGGCGCCCTACGCGGTCGCGATTGCGGGCTCTGCGCTGGTGCTTCTGCCCGGCAGCGTCGTTTTTTCCGCCTACATGCCCTGAAAATAAGCGCCTCTCAGAAACGCTTAACCGCTCCGGTTAACGCGGCTTTGAGGTTTTGACGGCCAGATTCGGCACGCAAAGCAAGCTGCGGGCCAAAGGGGCGTCGCCGTCATGAACATCATCAGGATCGTCGTTCTCGTCGTCGCGGGACTGGCCGCCGTCATCGCGGCGGTCTTCGTGCGCGGCGCGATGCAGCCCGCCCCCGCCGCCGCGCCGGCTCAGGTCGAGGCCCCCGCCGCGCCCGAACCGGTCCGCGTGCTCGCCGCAGCCCGGGACGTGGTCCCCGGCGCGCGGCTGACCGCCGCAGATCTGCGCTGGGCGCCCTGGCCGGAGGAAGCGGTGCTGCCTAACCATATCGTCCGCGAAGCGGACCCGGATGCGGCCGACCGGATCGAAGGCGCGGTGAGCCGCAACGGGCTGACGGCCGGCGAGCCGATCATCGAGGCGCGCCTCGTCCATCCCGGCGAGGCCGGCTTCATGGCCGCCGTCCTGCAGCCGGGCATGCGCGCGGTCGCGGTGCCGACCTCGGCGCGGGCGGGCGCGGGCGGCTTCATCCTGCCCAACGATCGGGTCGACATCCTGGTCGCGCTCGATCGGGACGGCGCGCTGACCACCGACGTGGTGGTCGAAAACGTGCGGGTCCTGGCCATCGACCAGAGCTATTCGGAGACCGAAGACGGCGCGGTGGTCGGCTCGACCGCCACGCTGGAGCTTCTGCCCGACCAGGCCCGCGCGGTCGCGCTGGCGGTCGCCGCCGGCGATGTCAGCCTCGCCCTGCGCTCGGTCGCCGACGGGCAGGGCGGTCCACGCCTGCCCGGAGAGTTGACCGACACCAATGAGGCCGGCGAGCCGGCGCGCTCGGTGCGGGTGTTCCGATATGGGCGCGAGGAAGTCGTCGCCCTGGGAGGCCGTCAATGATCGCCGCCGGTTTCAAAGCCTTCGCCGCCGCCGCGCTCGGCGTCTGCGCGCTGGCAGCGCCCGCCGCAGCCCAGCTCGCCGGCGACCGGATCGAGCGCAACAACACCATGCAGATCGTGATCCGCGAACCCGGCGACGGGCCGGTTTCTGAAAGCGTCATCCTGCCGCTGGGTCAGGCCGCGATCGTGCACCTGCCGATCGACGCCGCCGAGGTGATGGTGGCCAGCGACGCGATCGCCGACGCGGTCGTCCGCACGCCCCGCCGCGCCCTGCTTCTGGGCCAGACGGTGGGCCGGACGAACGTCTTCTTCTTCGCGGCGGACGGCTCGCTGATCCTCGATCTCGACGTTCGGGTCGAGCGCGACATGGACGCGCTCAACGACGCGCTCAGCCGCTTCGTGCCGAACGGCCGGATCACGGCTGAAAGCATGAACGCCAACATCGTGCTCTCGGGCTCTGCCCCCTCGGCGTCCGCCGCCGATCAGGCGCTGCAGATCGCCCGGCGCTGGGCGGACAACGAAGACCAGGTCATCAGCTTCCTCACCGTGGAGGGACGCGACCAGGTCGCCCTTCGCGTGCGCATCGTGGAGATGGAGCGCAACATCGTGCGCCAGCTGGGCATCAACCTGTCCGGCCAGCAGAATTTCGGCGATTTCGATCCGACCACCCGGATCCGCGCCACAAACGATCTCGGCCAGCCGCTCAGCGACGAATTCGGCGCGCCGATCTTCGAGGTCTACGAGCCCGGCCGTTATCAGAACCGCACCGGTTTCTCCACCCAGAACGCGTTCGGCATCGCCGGCGCCGCGCTGGGCGGGCTGTCTGGCACGCTGGGCACGACCAATCTGGTCGACGGCGTGGTGCAGAGCTCTCTGGGCGCGACCCTGAACGCGCTCGAGCGCGTGGGCCTCGTCCGCACGCTCGCCGAGCCGAACATCACCGCGATTTCCGGCGAGGCCGCGCAATTCCTGGCCGGCGGCGAGTTTCCCGTCCCGGTCGGCCGCGACGACGACGGCGCGCTCGCCATCGAGTTCAAGCCCTTCGGCGTGGGCCTGGGCTTCACCCCGGTCGTGCTCAGCGAGGGCCGCATCTCGCTCAGGATCTCAACCGAGGTCTCCGAGCTGTCCAACGAAGGCGCCATAACGCTGGGTTCGAGCCCGATCTTCGACGATGCCGGCAACATCGTCGGCTCACAGCCCTCGATCTCGATCCCGGCGCTGTCGGTGAACCGGGCGGAGACCACCGTCGAGATGCCCTCGGGCGGCTCGCTGGTGATCGCCGGGCTCATCAAGGAAGAAACCCGCCAGGCGCTGGACGGCGTGCCCGGTGTGGAGCGCCTGCCGGTTCTGGGCTCGCTGTTCCGCTCGCGCGACTTCGCCAACAACGAGACCGAACTCGTGGTCGTGGTCACGCCCTATCTGGTCGACCCGACCGACCCCGACGCGCTGAGCGAGCCCGGCGAGGGTCTGGTCGCCGCCTCGACCGTGTCGAACCTGTTCCTGGGCCGAATCAACCGGGTCTACGCCGCGCCGGGCGCGCAAGTGGACGGCCGCGGCTGGCTCGGCCCCGTCGGCTTCGTGCTGGAGTGATCGCCATGATCCGCACCTCTCTCATCGCCGCCGGCCTCGCCGGGTTCGCGCTCGCTGGCTGCGCCAGCCAGGCGCCCGCGCCGCTGCCGCAGGCCAGCGCCGTGCCCGAGACCGTCCGCGTCGAAATGGCGGTCGATCCCCGTGACAACGGCCTGACCTGGAGCCAGATCGATCTGGTCTCCGCGCTCGCCTCCGAATACAAGGCGCGCGGCCACGGCCCTCTGGTGATCTCCTATCCGCGCGGGGCGGGCAACGCCGAAGCCGCGATCGACGCGATCGCCGCGGCGCGTACCCAATTCTACGAAGCCGGGCTCGACTGGCGGCAGATCGCCGGCGGCGCGTATGACGCTTCGGGCCGGGCGAGCGCGCCGGTGATCTTCTCCTTCACCCGCTATCAGGCGGTCGCACCCGACTGCGAAACCGGCTGGGGCGATCTCAGGGGCCGCGACGCATGGGACAGCTTCGGCTGCGCCACCGCGTCCAACCTCGCCGCCATGGTCGCCGATCCGCGCGATCTGGTGAGCCCGCGCGGCATGGACGCGCCCGACGCGGACCGCCGTCAGACCGTGCTCGACCGCTACCGCCAGGGCCAGCCGACCGCGTCCACGCGCGGAGACGGCGAGAGCGGCGCGGTCAGCGACGCGGTCGAGAACTAGGAGGGATGAGATGAGCAAATACGCCGACGCCCTCGACACCGATTTCGACGCCCAGGACGACTTCCTGGACGCCGAGCCGAGCGACACCGATCCCTTCCTCGACGCCGAGGCGGTCGAACGCCGCATGCTCGGCGAGGAGGACATCGATCCGCGCAAGCCCGCCGAGCCCGAACCGCACCGCCCGTTCGGCGCGCGTCTGGCCGAGGCCAACAAGGACGCTCCGCCCATGGCGGACGATTTCGGCGATTTCGAAACCGATTTCGACGGCGAATTCGGCGATCTGGCGACCGAGCCGCGCAATGCGCCGCCGCCGCGCGCCCAGGCAGCGCCTCAGCGCCCTGAACCTGCGCCGAAGCGGGCCGAGCCTGCGCCCGAGCCGGCCCCCGCCGATCCCTTCGCCTTCGACCCCGAAGCCGAAAGCGGCGCGCTCGCCACGGTTCCGGGCGCCGATCTGAGCGTGGTCGGCGACGAGGAGGACGGCGGGCCGGTCCAGCCGGTCCCGCGCATCGCGATCCACGCCTTCTGCGAATCCCCCGACACCGGCCAGCTGATCCATCGCGCCGGCGCGGACCGGCGGCTTCAGAAGGCCCATGTCACCGTCGAACTCGGCGGCCTGGCCGCTGCGATCGAGCGCTTTCACGATGAAAGCACGCCCGAGCTTCTGATCGTCGAGACCGGCATGCGCGGCCGCGAGCTGTTCGGTCAGCTCGACGAGCTCGCCTCGGTCTGCGACCCGGACACGCGGGTGATCATCGTCGGCGCGGCCAACGACATCGCGCTTTATCGCGAGCTGATCCGGCGCGGGGTGAGCGAGTATCTCGTCCCGCCGATGACGCCGCTTCACCTGATCAAGACGATTTCGAACCTGTTTCTCGATCCCGAGCAGCCGTTCGCGGGCAAGTCGCTCGCCTTCGTCGGCGCCAAGGGCGGGGTGGGCAGCTCGACGATCGCCCATAACGTCAGCTGGCACC
The DNA here is from genome assembly GCA_040112665.1 of Oceanicaulis sp. Lineage (NCBI taxonomy): Bacteria > Pseudomonadati > Pseudomonadota > Alphaproteobacteria > Maricaulales > Maricaulaceae > Oceanicaulis > Oceanicaulis sp. Next base: position 1,596,585 of record CP157796.1, read on the forward strand.
TGACCGAGTCGCTGCGCTCTGACGCGGTGCTGGTCGATCTCGATCTCAGCTTCGGCACCGCCGGGCTCGACTTCAATCAGGACCCGCCCCAGACCATCGCCGAGGCGCTGGCCCAGCCCGATCGTCTCGACGACGCGCTGCTCGACCGCCTGCTGGTGCGCTGCACCGAGCGGCTGAGTCTGTTCTCCGCGCCCTCGACGCTCGAAAGCGACTGGGACTTCCAGCCCGAGCATTTCGAGACCGTGCTCGACAAGGTGCGCCGCCAGGCGCCGTTCGTCGCGCTCGATCTGCCCCACGCCTGGAGCCCCTGGGTGCGGCGCACGATCCTGTCCGCCGACCAGGTGGTGGTGACGGTCACGCCTGATCTGGCCTGCCTCAGGAACGCGAAGAACCTGTTCGATCTGGTGCGCCAGTCGCGGCCGAACGACGAGCCGCCGAAAGTGGTCGTAAACATGGCCGGCTGCCCGAAAAAGCCTGACATCCCGCTCAAGGATTTTGCCGACGCTCTGGGCGCCGCGCCTGCGCTGGTGCTGCCCTTCGAGCCGGCGCTGTTCGGCAAGGCGGCCAATAACGGCCAGATGATCGCGGAGATCGATCCCAAGTCGAAGGCGGCGGAGGGCTTTTCCCATCTCGCGGCGCTGCTGACCGGCCGCGCCGCGCCGCAGCCCAAGCCCAAATCGCTCATCGGCAAGCTGTTCGGGAAGGGGTAGGCCCGCCTCATGTTCGGCAAGCGCCCCACAACCCCCCAGGGACCCGGCGGCTTCGGCCAGGGCGGCCCCAAGCCTCAGGCGGCCCGGCCCGAGCCCGGCGAGGTCGCGGTCAAGGCGCGGCCCGACACGCCCGAGCGCGTGGCTGAAGCGGCCGCGCCGCGCCGGCCCGCGCCGCAGGCGCAGCCCGCCCAAACGGCCAAGCCCGCACCCAAGCTCGCCGCGGCGAAGCCGCGTCCGAAACCGGCGGAGACCGAGACCGTCGGCGCGGAGCGCTCGGCCGAGTACTATGCGATCAAGACGACGATCTTCAACGCGCTGATCGACACCATCGATCTCAGCCAGCTCTCTCGCCTCGACAACGAGACCGCGCGCGACGAAATCCGCGACATCGTCACCGAGATCATCTCGATCAAGAACGTCGCGATGTCGATCGCCGAGCAGGAACAGCTCCTGCAGGACATCTGCAACGACGTTCTGGGCTACGGCCCGCTGGAGCCGCTGCTGGCGCGCGACGACATCGCCGACATCATGGTCAACGGCGCGGGCGACGTGTTCATCGAGGTCGGCGGCAAGGTCAAGAAGACCAATATCCGCTTCCGCGACAACGGCCAGCTGATGAACATCTGTCAGCGGATCGTCAGTCAGGTCGGCCGCCGGGTCGACGAATCCAGCCCGATCTGCGATGCGCGTCTGGCCGACGGCAGCCGTGTGAACGTCATCGCGCCGCCGCTGGCGCTGGACGGCCCCACGCTGACCATCCGGAAATTCAAGAAAGACAAGCTCAAGCTCTCAAACCTCGTCGATTTCGGCTCGATTTCGCCCGAAGGCGCGCGGATCCTCGAGATCATCGGCGCGTGCCGGGCGAACGTGCTGATCTCCGGCGGTACGGGTTCGGGCAAGACGACGCTTCTGAACTGCCTGACCGGCTTCATCAGCCCGGACGAGCGGATCATCACCTGCGAAGACGCGGCCGAACTGCAGCTGCAGCAGCCCCACGTGGTGCGCCTCGAGACCCGCCCGCCGAACCTCGAAGGGCAGGGCCAGGTCACGATGCGCGACCTGGTGAAGAACTGTCTGCGGATGCGCCCCGAGCGGATCATCGTCGGCGAGGTGCGCGGCCCTGAAGCCTTCGACCTCCTGCAGGCGATGAACACCGGCCATGACGGCTCGATGGGCACGCTGCACGCCAACTCGCCGCGCGAGGCGCTCTCGCGGATCGAATCCATGATCACCATGGGCGGCTACAACCTGCCCACCAAGACGATCCGGGAGATGATCTCCGGCTCGATCGACGTGATCATCCAGGCCGCCCGCCTGCGCGACGGCACGCGCAAGATCACCCACATCACCGAAGTGCTCGGGATGGAGGGCGACGTCATCATCACCCAGGACCTGTTCCTGTACGAGATGCGCGGCGAGGACGCCGAGGGCAACGTGGCCGGCAAGCACGTCTCCACCGGCATCGCGCGCCCCGCCTTCTGGGACCGCGCGCGCTATTTCGGGCTGGAAGGCCAGCTCGCCGACGCGCTCGAAGCGGCGGAGGCGTAAAGCGGTGTCGCCCGATTTCGCCTTCATCGCTGCAGCGGTCTGCGCCTTCATCGCCGTGGCCGGGGTGGGCTTCGCCTTCACCACGGGCGGCGAGCCGAAGACCAGGAAGAGCCGGCTTCAGGCCGCCGTCGGTGCGCCGAACAAGCAGCAGAACCGCCAGCGCAAGGCCGATCCGCGCGCCGACAAGCGCAAGCAGATCGCGGACTCGCTGAAAGAGATCGAGGACCGCCAGAAGGCCGAGCGCAAGAAGTCGCTGACCCTGCGCGCCCGCCTCGAACAGGCGGGGCTGAAATGGAGCCCGGCGAAGTTCTGGATCCTGTCCGCGGTCATGGGGGTGCTCACGACCGGGGCGGTCTTCATCACGGGGCTGAACATCCTTCTGGTGCTCGCCGCCGGCGTGGTGGCCGGTTTCGGCCTGCCGCGCTGGATTCTGGGCATGATGAAGGCGCGCCGGCTGAAGAAGTTCACGGCCAATTTCGCCGACGCACTGGACGTCGTCGTGCGCGGCATCAAGTCCGGCCTGCCGCTCAACGAGTGTCTGAAGATCATCGCGCGCGAAGGCGAACAGCCGGTGAAGGCCGAGTTCGAGATGCTGGTCGAAGGCATTTCGGTGGGCGTGGACGCCGACGAAGGCCTCAAGCGCATGCTGCGCCGGGTGCCGCTGCCTGAACTTTCCTTCTTCGCCATCGTGCTGGCCATTCAGGGAAAGACCGGGGGCAATCTCGCCGAGGCGCTGTCGAACCTGTCCGCCGTGCTGCGCGCGCGCAAGATGATGCGCGAGAAGGTCGGCGCGCTGTCGAGCGAGGCGAAAGCCTCGGCGATCATCATCGGCTCGCTGCCGCCGGGGGTGGGGATCATGGTCTCCATCATCTCGCCGGACTACATGCAGCCGATGTTCACCGAACCGCTGGGCCAGATGATGCTCATGGGCGGCGTGATGTGGATGGCCATCGGCATCTTCACCATGCGCGGCATGATTAACTTCAAGATGTAGGCGAGGAGACGATCATGCTTTCCTTCGCCGACTGGATCACCTCGCCGCAGAATCTGTTCGCGGTGATCGCCGCCGTGCTGGTGTTCGCCACGGTGTGGACGCTGAGCGCGCCGGCGCTCAACAAGGACCAGACGAACAAGCGCCTGAAACAGGTCTCCGAGCGCCGCGACGAGCTTCGCCGGAAGGCGCGCGAGGCGATCGACAAGGAGAAGGGCTCGGCGTCGCTGCGCGGGACCGACACGCGCAGCGTCTACCGGAAGGTCGTCGAACAGCTGAACCTCGTAAAGCTGCTCGAGGATCCCAACCTCAAGACCAAGCTGACCCAGGCCGGCCTGCGCGGGCAGAGCCCGGTCTACGCCTTCTATTTCGCGCGCTTCGTGATGCCGTTCGTGCTGTTCGGCTCGGGCTTTCTCTATCTGGCGCTGATAAACGATTTCGGCCTTCAGACCTTCCAGCAGCTCTCGATCATGATGGGACTTGCGCTGCTGGGCTATTACGCGCCGGGCATCTACCTGTCGAACCTCGCCCAGAAGCGGCGCGACTCGATCATGCAGGCCTTCCCCGACGCGCTCGACCTCTTGCTGATCTGCGTGGAGGCGGGGATGAGCATCGAAGCGGCCTTCCAGAAGGTCGCCTCGGAGATCAGCTCGAACTCGCTTGAGCTCGCCGAGGAGCTGTCTCTGACCACCGCAGAGCTCGCCTTCCTGCAGGACCGCCGGCAGGCCTATGAGAACCTCGCGATCCGGACCGCACATCCCGGCGTGAAATCGGTGGCGACCGCTCTGGTGCAGGCCGAGCGCTACGGCACACCGCTGGGCCAGGCCCTGAGGGTCATGGCCAAGGAGAACCGCGACATGCGCATGAGCGCGGCGGAGAAGAAGGCCGCGGCCCTGCCCGCCAAGCTCACCGTGCCGATGATCGTGTTCTTCCTGCCGGTGCTGTTCCTGGTCATCATGGGCCCGGCGATCCTGACTTACCAAAACATGTGACGAAACCTTCGGGTCTCTTTAGGGTTCGCCTTTCGGCGGGCCGTGTCCGCCGAAAAGCGTTTCGAGGGAGGCCTTCGCCCATGTTCGGCGGGGAGAAGGCGGCAGAGCGCCGCCGCGAGATCATGCGCCTGGCCGACGAGGCCGCCGACCACGCCCTGGACGCGCTGGCCGAAGGCGATCCCAAGCGCGCGAAGAAAGAACTTGAAGCGGTCCCAAAGAAAGTCAGCTTCGCCGACGGCGGCTGGAAGCCGGCGCTGGCGCTGGCGGTCACCGAGCTGCGCCTGGGCAAGCGGCGCGCCGGGCTGTCGCGCCTGATCGAGGTGGTCGCCGGGCTCGACGAGACGAGTCTGAGCCGCGACGACCGCAATTACCTCAGGCTCTACGCGCTCTACCGCGCGATCGAGGCGTCCAAAGACGGCAAGCCGCCCGCCGAGCTGCGCGCGCAGGCCGAGGACTTCCGCTTCGACCAGACGCTGGTCTCCGGAAAGCTCAAATCCCGGTTTCCGTTAAAGAAGATCGAGGAGACCACGCCGGCCCCGCCGCCGATCGCGCGGCGGCCGGACGACGCGGTCTAGGCTTCCCCGAACAGGTCTCAGACCTCGTCGTATTGCGCGATAAGAGCGTTCAGATGACGGCGCTCGGGCGCGAGCCGGGTCAGGAACTTTACAGCCATCCACGACAGCGACACCACGAGCGCGCCGCCGAGCACCAGGGCCGCGGAGCGCATCTCGTGCGGCGCCATCTTGCCGGTCGCGACCAGCTGGTTGAGCAGCACGTAGAGCAGGGGCGCGAACACGACAGTCGCTCCCGAGATGATGACGACTCGCCGAATAGCGGCGGCGTTGTCGGCGCGCAGAGCCTCGAAGGTTTCAAGCAGGGTGTCTGCGGGAGCAGACGCCGGAGCCGCGCGCGCGGCGATCAGGATCAGCGCGACGAACGGGATGAGGGCGAAGGGGACGAGCCCCCATTCGCGCGTCAGGTCGATGCTGTCGGCCTGGCCGGTGAGGATATCGATCCCCATCAGCGCCAGCGGGATGGTCAGCATGACGCCGGCGAACGCCATGAGCCGCCGCAGGCCGGCGCGGCGCCTGGCCAGCATCGCCTGGGCTTCGGCGGCCAGATAGGCGCTGGCGGCTTCGTCAGGCGTGTTGGCGTTCGACGCCCAGACGCGGCGCATCAGGTCATAGTCCATCGTCAGTCTCCATCAGAGCAGTGAGCTTGCTGCGGGCACGGCTCAGGCGCGCCCCGATATTCGTCTCGCTGAGGCCGTGGATGGCGGCGATGTCGGCATAGGACTGGCCCTCCAGCGAGAGCAGGACGATCGAGCGATCGACGCTGGGAAGCTCGCGGATGGCGGCGTACAGGAGCTCCACCTGAGGATCATCCGGTTCGGGGTCTGCGACGTGCAGGCGCTCATACTCGCTTTGGCGGCGGCGCCGGCGCATCTCGCTCCTGCGCCAGGTCAGGGCGCGATTGTGCGCGACCTGGAATATGAAGGTCGTCACCTTGCTGTCGCCGCGAAACGACGGCGCAGCGCGCCAGACCGCAAGCAACAGCTCCTGCAGCAGGTCGCGCTGATCCTCCCCGTCGGCGAACGCGCGTGCGATGCGGTGAAGCACGCCGGCGTGCTCTCTCACCCATCCCTGAAACAGCTCGTCGCCCACGGTTTCCCCCTGTTTTGTGAGATTAGACGCCGCGAGCGCGGCGGTTCTTACGACAAGGGGGAAAGAAAGACGCAGCCGCGCCCGGCGAGCGCGGCTTTGGTGGCTCGAAGTCGGAGAACCGGGAATGTCTCGAGGCGGTTCGTGGCCGCCGAGCCGCTGACCCCGGGCATGGCCCGGTCCGAGCTAGCGCAGGCCCTGGCGTTCCATCTCGCGCAGCCGGTCATAGCTGCGTCCGGTGCTCATCAGGGCGCGGACGTAATCAAGGCTCGCCTGAGCCATTTCAGGCGTGACGTCCACGTTCGCAAAGCGCTCGGCCTCGTCGAACCGGCCCTGAAGCGCAAGGGCGAGCGCGAGGTTCTGGCGCACTTCCGCGCCCGCTTCGTCGCGGTCTGCGGCCCGGCGCAGAAGATCTTCTGCGCGCTCGGGGTGACCGGCGAGCAGATGGGCCATGGCGAGATTGTTCAGCACCACCGGTTCGCCGCCCGACAGAAGCAGCGCCTGTTCGAACTGGGCGCGGGCGCGGTCCGACCGGCCCGACTGTTCGAGCGCGACGCCGAGCGCGTTCGCGAGCTTCCAATCATCGGGGTTGGCGCGCTGGGCCCGGCTTAGCGGTTCGATGGCCTGCTGGCCGCGGCCCGAGGCGGTGAGCGCCAGGCCGAAAGCGGTCTGAAGCTCGGCGTCTTCGGGGTGAAGCGCCAGCGCCTGACGGGCGATCTCCGCAGCGCGGTCGGCGTTCGACAGCTGGCGCAGCACGGTTGAGAGCTTGAAGGCGGCTTCGCGGTCGGCGGGGTTGAGCTCGTAGGCTTCCGCCCAGAACGCGGCCTGGGTCAGCAGATCCTGGTTCTCGATCGCGGCGCGCTCGTCTGCGGTCGCGGGCACGATGGACCGCGCCTGCAGCTCGGCGGCGAGCGCGGCCTCCTGCTCGGTCGGCTGCAGCTCGGCGTGAGTGGCGCAGGCGGTGAGGGCGAATGCCGCCAGACACGTTGCGGACAGGCGCGCGCGCATGCTCTACCTCATGGCTCTTCGATCCGGCCGACCTTGCGCCGCTCCGGGTCAAGAAGCCGTTAAAGTCCGTTACGATCGGAAAAAGGGACACGCCACGCTCATGACCGCCCTGTTCGCCAGCCCCGGTTCGAAAGCCCGCACCGCGCGCATCGTCGCCGCCGCCGATCTCGACGCGGCGCTGGACGCCCTGCCTGATGCGGCCGCCGCGCACGCCCGTTCGAGCGGGTTCGAGGCCGGGCCGAGCCAGGTGGTGATCCTGCCCGGCGGCGCAGGCGTGGACGCGCTCATCGGCGCAGGTCCCGCGCTCAGCGCCTTCGATATCGCCGGCGCGGCCATGGCGCTGCCCGAAGGCGACTGGGCGCTCGAAGCGATCCCGTTCGACCCCACCGAGACCGCGATCGCGTTCGCGCTCGGCGGCTATCAGTTCACCCGCTACAAGGCCGCCCGCCGCGCGCCCGCCCGGCTGGTCGCACCCGAAGGCTGCGAGGCCGCCGAGGCCGAGCGGGTCGCCGCAGGTGCGATGTTGACGCGCGATCTCGTCAACACCCCGGCCGGCGACATGCTGCCGAGCCATCTTGAAAAGGCCGCACGCGGGCTCGCCGAAGCGCATGGCGCGACCGTGTCGGTCGTCGTCGGCGACGATCTTCTGAAACAGAACTACCCGATGATCCATGCGGTCGGTCGGGCGAGCGCGGACGCGCCGCGGCTGATCGAGTTCGAATGGGGCGATCCTTCCCATCCGCGCCTGGCGCTGGTGGGCAAGGGGGTGTGCTTTGATTCCGGCGGTCTCGACATCAAGCCGCCCGAGGGCATGCTGCTGATGAAGAAGGACATGGGCGGCGCGGCGAACGTGCTGGGCCTGGCCTCGATCATCATGGACGCGAAGCTTCCCGTGCGGCTTCACGTACTGATCCCGGCGGTGGAGAACGCGATCTCGGCCAACGCCTTCCGCCCCGGCGACATTCTGAACAGCCGCAAGGGGCTGACCGTCGAGGTGGGCAACACCGACGCCGAGGGCCGGCTGGTGCTCGCCGACGCGATCACAAAGGCGATCGAAAGCGATCCCGAGCTTCTGATCGACATGGCCACGCTGACCGGGGCGGCGCGGGTCGCACTCGGCCCCGAACTCGCACCGGTCTACACCGAGGACGAGGCCTTCGCCCGAAAACTTAGAGAGGCCGGCGCGGCGTGCGACGATCCGATCTGGCCGATGCCGCTCTGGAACGGCTACGACGCGTGGCTGGAAAGCGAGATCGCCGACCTCAGCTCGACCGGCAAAGGCAAGTTCGCCGGCTCCATCACCGCCGCGCTCTTCCTGCGGCGTTTTGCGGGCGATGCGAAGGCGTGGGCGCATTTCGACATTTTCGCCTGGAACCCGTCCGCGCGTCCGGGCCGGCCGGCCGGTGGCGAGATGCTCGGCTCGCGCGCGCTCTGGCGCGTGCTGAAGGCGAAGTTCGGCGGCTGAGATGGCGACGGTCTACCAGGTCACCTCCGGCATCGCGCCGATCCGCAGGACGCCTCAGCCCGACGGGCCGCAGGACACCCAGCTTCTGGCCGGGGAGACGTTCACCGTCGAACGCGAGGAGAACGGCTTCGGCTACGGGACCAGCGGGCTCGACGGCTATCAGGGCTGGGTGGACATGGAGGCGCTGAGCGCGCCGGCTCTGATCCCGACCCATCAGGTCAAGGCGCTTCGGACCTATGTCTTCTCCGAGCCCGACATCAAGAGCGCGCCGGTCTGCCTGATCTCGCTGAACGCGAAGATCGTCGGCGCGCGGCGCTCGGGCCGGTTCGTCGAGGCCCAGCGCATGGGCTGGGTGATCGAAGCGCATCTGCGGCCGGTGGGCGAAGACCACGAGGCCGACTGGGTCGCGGTCGCCGAACGGTTCCTGAACGCGCCCTATTTCTGGGGCGGCAAGGAGAGCCTCGGGCTCGATTGCTCGGGCCTGATCCAGACCGCGATGGAGGCGGCCGGCCGCCTGATCCCGCGCGATTCCGGCCCGCAGGAGGCCTGGGCGAAGGAACGCTGGACGCCGGTCGAGATCCGCGAGGATTTCTCCGGCCTGCAGCGCGGCGATCTGGTGTTCTGGCCCGGCCATGTGGGCGTCATGACCGACGCCGAGACGCTGCTGCACGCCAACGGCCATCACATGATGACCGTCGCAGAACCGCTCGCGCGTGCGGCCAAGCGCATCGCGCACCAATACGCGCCGATGAGCGGAATCTATCGCGATCCTGGGCGCGGTGGACACGGCTGACCGGACGGGGCGACTGCTAAATTCTCTCCGGACCCGGAACGTTTTCTTGCGTTCGCGCGTCTTATGTGACAGATTTGTAAAGTCCCTCGCAGAAAGGGGTTCTGTCATGCCTCGCTTGTTTGTGCCTGTCCTGCTCATCGCCGCCTGGCTCGGTTTCGCGTTCGCCGCGCCGCGCCTGTTCGACGGCGAAACCACCGTCCTGCTCATGCTCGCCGGCATGGCCGCCACGGTGATCGTGCTCGCGGTGAGCGGCCACGTCTCCCGCCCCGACCCGCTCTCGCTCAGCCTGACCGGCCGCCGGCCCTTCCGCGAGACGCGTTAGGGGGGGGTGAAGCCGTCACATCGCGCAAAGAAAAACCCCGGCCGGGCGACCCGGCCGGGGTTTGCTTTTCAGGTGCGGCTTCGAGCTACTCCGCCTGAAGCTGACCGGTCAGGGCGCGGTTGGAGAGCACCTTGTCGAAGTTCGACCAGACGCCTTCATCGCCGTGCCATGCGCCTTTGGTCGCGCCCTTGGAGTACTCGGTGGCGCGCGCTTCGAAGAAGTTCGCGTGCTCGACCCCGTTCAGGATCTCGGTCAGCCACGGGATCGGGTGGTCCTTCACCCCGTAGATCGTCGGAAGCTTGAGCTGCTTCATGCGCCAGTCGGCGATGTAGCGAATGTACGCCTTGATGTCCTCGGGCGTCATGCCTTCCACTTCGCCGGCCTCGAAAGCCAGGTCGATGAACTTGTCCTCGAGCTTCACCACCGTCTTGCAGCAGTCCGCGATCGTGTCCTTGACGTCCTGGGTGAGGGCGCCGGTCTCCTCGGCGAAGGTGTGGAACATCTTCATCATGCCCTCGCAGTGCAGCGACTCGTCGCGCACCGACCAGGACACGATCTGGCCCATCCCCTTCATCTTGTTGAAGCGCGGGAAGTTCATCAGCATCGCGAAGCTGGCGAACAGCTGCAGGCCCTCGGTGAAGCCGCCGAACACCGCCATGGAGGTGAGGATGTCCTTCTCGCTCTCCACGCCGAACTGGCCGAGATAATCGTGCTTGGCCGCCATCTCCTGGTACTCCATGAAGGCGGAGAATTCGGAGTCCGGCATGCCGATGGTTTCCAGCAGCAGGGCGTAGGCGGCGATATGCACCGTCTCCATGTTGGAGAAGGAGGCGAGCATCATGCGCACTTCAACCGGCTTGAAGAGCGGCATGTAGTTTTCCATGTAGTTCGCGCCGACCTCGACGTCGGACTGCGTGAAGAAGCGGAAGATCTGCGTAAGCAGATTGCGCTCCTTCTCGGTGAGCTTGGTCGCCCAGTCCTTGCAGTCCTCGCCCAGCGGCACCTCTTCCGGCAGCCAGTGGACCTGCTGCTGGGTTTTCCAGAAATCGTACGCCCACGGATAGCGGAACGGCTTGTAGGAGAAGCTCGGGGTCAGCAGGCCGGGGCGGTCGGACGCGATCTGGGTCATGGTGACGCTCTTGCTGGGTTGCGGCGGGTTTCCGCGATGGGTTGCGGTCTACAAGGCAGTGATACACTACATCTTGTGTCGCCGCGATTCAGTTTCCAGCTGATTAACGCCTTTTCCACGGCCGATCGCAACGCCGGTTTGCGCTGTTTGATGTGAAGAACCCGCGGCGTTTTTCGTCGGAGGCTGAAACGGAAAAGCGCGGCCGAAGCCGCGCTGATCCGGACCTTTGAGCGGTCTCCCCTACCGGCGCGCCGGCGCCGGAGCTCGTCCTAGCGCCGCCAGGTCAGCGAGAACGCCGCGAAGTTCTCGGTCGTGTCCCAGCTCTGCGAAGGCATGGAGTACTCGGTCTCCCGCATGACGTAGGCGAAGCTCACGTCCGCCGGGCCCATGCGCATGGCCACGCCGGCCTGCGCGTCGCCGACGAGCGCATAGGGCTCCATCGCAAACGCGTCGCGCATGTCCAGCCCCTGTCCGGGGTCGTACATCACGGCCTGACGGTCCGCGCCGGCGAAGAACCACCAGGCGGGGCGGTCGAAATCATTGTCGAGATACTGGCCGAGCCGCACGGTCGCGCCGGCTTCGGCTGCCGTCGCGCCGTCGTCGCCGACAGACAGTCCGGCGCGCGGGGCGAGGCCGAAATCAAGGCCGTCCGAGCCGGTGGTGTCGAACGAGCTTTCATAGCGCACCGCCATGCGGCTCGCGCGGTCTTCCACGCCGAAGGCGCGGCCCGCGCTCTCGGCGAATTCCGGATCGAAGCTCAGCTGCGCCAGGCCGGGCCTGTCGGCGTCGGCGAAAGCGACCGACAACCGGCCCGAACTCCCGAGAGAGGCGATGGTCGCGCCCGGCGCATCGAAGGCGGACAGGCTGTTGCGGCTGACCGGTTCGGCGCGCGCGTTCAGGACGGAGCCTGCAAAATCGGCCGCGGCCGGACGGGTCAGCGTGAAGCGTTGCCCTGCCGTGTCGGCAGGCGCGAATCGCAGGCCTGACACGTCCGCGCTGCGGCCGAAGGCGGCGCCGGGCTGACGCGGCAGAGCCTGCATCTCTTCGTAGAACGGCGCGAGCGTCATGGTGCGCGCGTCGACCTCAGCGGCAGGGGGCTGCTGAAGCGCGCTCGCAGGCGCGGCGGCGGCGAAAACCGCGCCGGCGCAGAGCGCGAACGCAGACGCGGCCTGTGCGGCGCGCGTCATGTCCAGGGAAGGGGAGGCGGTCTTGTTCATGATGCCGTCTCGCCGGGTCCTCGCGGACCAGAGGGCGATCTCCTGTCTCGACCTTGTCTATACCATAATCCCGACCGCTGCAGAGCCTGCTTTCCGCAGTTTTTAGTTAACAACTCCCTACTTACGGGCCGGGGGCTTGACAGGAAAACGGGAGGCCTTCTGGCCGGTTCCGGATGAACGGGGCGTGAAAGCCCGGCGCTGCGGCGGCGCGCCGCATGGGGGCAGGCGATCCGGGGGCTGCAATGAAAACGCCCCGGCCGCAGCGGCCGGGGCGTTCGCATCACCATAAGCGCTGGGCAGCCTACTGGCAGGCGAGGCACTCGTCGTAATCGGTGGGCGCGGCCTGCTCCATGCTGCGCTCCATTTCCGATTTCTCGCCCGAGCCGGCGTAGGCGGCGCGCTGCACGGATTTGGACCGGCAGTAGTAGAGCGATTTCACGCCCTTCTCCCAGGCCGTCCAGTGCAGCATGTGCAGGTCCCATTTGTTGACGTCGCCGGGCAGGAAGATGTTCAGCGACTGGGACTGGCAGATATAAGGCGTGCGGTCGGCGGCGTGTTCGATCACCCAGCGCTGATCGAGTTCGAACGCGGTCTTGAACACGTCCTTCTCGTCCTGGGTCAGGCAGTCGAGATGCTGCACCGAGCCCTCGTGTTCGAGGATCGAGGCCCAGACCGCCGGCGTGTTCTGCCCCTTCGCCTCGAGGATTTCCTCAAGATAGGGGTTCTTCACCGTGAACGAGCCCGACAGGGTCTTGTGGGTGTACACGTTCGCCGGGATCGGCTCGATGCCCGCGCTGGTGCCCCCGCAGATGATCGAGATCGACGCGGTCGGCGCGATCGCGAGCTTGTGGGAGAAACGCGCCTTCACCCCGTGCTCCGCCGCGTCAGGGCAGGCGCCCCGCTCTTCGGCGAGCTTGACCGAGGCTTTGTCGGCTTCCTGGCGGATGTGCTGGAACATGCGCTTGTTCCAGGACTGCGCCATCGCGCTTTCGAACGGCACGTTCATCTTCTGAAGGAAGGAGTGGAAGCCCATCAGGCCCAGACCCACCGAACGCTCGCGGAAGGCGGAGTACTTGGCGCGCTCCATCTCGTCGGGCGCGCGGTCGATGAAGTCCTGCAGCACGTTGTCGAGGAAGCGGAACAGGTCCTCGATGAAGGTCTCGTCGTCCTTCCACTCGAGATACTTCTCCGCGTTCAGGGACGACAGGCAGCACACCGCGGTCCGGTCCACGCCCAGATGATCGACGCCGGTGGGCAGCATGATCTCCGAGCACAGATTGGACTGGCGCACCTTCAGCCCCAGCTTGCGCTGGTGGGCGGGCAGGTTGTTGTTCACCGTGTCGGAGAAGATGATGTAGGGCTCGCCGGTCTGAAGCCGCAGCTCAAGGATCTTCTGCCACAGCTTGCGCGCGTTCACGGTCTTCACGACCTCGCCCGATTTCGGCGAGCGCAGTTCAAACTCGCGATCCTCGCGCACCGCCTCCATGAAGGCGTCGGTGATGTTGATGCCGTGGTGCAGGTTCAGGCTCTTGCGGTTGAAGTCGCCCGAGGGTTTGCGGATCTCGAGGAATTCCTCGATTTCCGGGTGATGGACGTCCAGATACGCCGCCGCCGAGCCGCGCCGCAGCGAGCCCTGCGAAATCGCGAGCGTCAGAGAGTCCATCACGCGGATGAAGGGAATGATGCCCGAGGTCTGGCCGTTCTGACCGACCTTCTCGCCGATCGAGCGCACGCCGCCCCAATAGGTGCCGATACCGCCGCCGTTGGAGGCCAGCCACACGTTCTCCGTCCAGGTGCCCACGATGTCGTCGAGCGAATCGGCGACCGAATTGAGGAAGCACGAGATCGGCAGGCCGCGCTCCGCGCCGCCGTTCGACAGAACGGGCGTGGCCGGCATGAACCAGAGCTGGGACATGTAGTCGTACAGGCGCTGGGCGTGCGCGATGTCGTCGGCGTAGGCCGTCGAGACGCGCGCGAACATGTCCTGATAGGACTCGCCGGGCAGCAGGTAGCGGTCGACCAGCGTCTTCTTGCCGAACTCGGTCAGAAGCGCGTCCCGGGAGGGATCGGTCTTGACCTTCTCGACAAGGCGCAGCTTGACCGCCTTGGGCTTGCCCCGCGGGCTCTCTGCGGCCCGCGTCGCGGCGCCGCTCGTCGATTGGGCGTGATCGAATGGCGTCATCTCGTCCGTCCTTCCAGCTGCGCGCAATTCGCCTGTGCGGCGGAAGCCCCAAACCCCGCGCGCGGCTTGAGAAAACCTAGTTGTGGTGCGAGTTCCGTCCAGGAACGCAACATATAGTGCTCGGCGCTCTGAGGGCCGTCAACGGGTCGAACCCGCCGAACAGCGATTTTTTGGTAAACGAGTCCTTACCCGAAGACCGTCCGCGCCCGGAGTCGTTAAGGAGTCCGAGCAAACCGTAAAACCGGCTTTTGCTGTGGATAGTTCGCGCCGCTTTCAGCCGCGCCGCACCGCTGCGCTTTTTACGCTTTGCGCACGCTCAGACCGGCATGGCGGACGAGGCCCGCATAAGCCGCCGGCAGCGTGATCTCCGCCGTTCCGGCCGTTCGGTCCCCTGCGAGGCGTTCGGCGTCCGCGAGCGCGGCGTCGAGGTCCGGCGCTGTGTCGGAAAGGCGCGCTTGAGCGCCGTCGGCCCGCGTCCAGGCGCCCGAGCGCGGATCGAAACGGTAGTCGGCGGCGAATCGAACGCCGAAGCGGGCGATCTGCGAAATGGCGGCGATGACGTAGTCGCGCTCGGCCGCGCTCATCGACCAGTGAAAGCTCACCCGCACCCAGCCCGGCCGCAAACCGGCGTAGCCGTCATGCACGGCTGCGCGATGGGCCTGAGTGGCGCTGTCGTCCAGGCCCAGAAGCGCGTGACCATAGGGCCCCGCGCAGGAACAGCCCGCCCGCGCCTGGATCCCGTAAAGATCGTTGAGCAGCCGCGCGACGAATCGCGGGTGCAGCGGGTCGCCGCCCTCGGGCCGGATGTTGAAGCTGAACAGCGCGATGCGCCGGCCGGCGTCTTTCGGACCGTAGATCTCCACGCCCCGATTGCCGGACAGCGCCTCCAGCGCGGCCTGAAGATGGCCGTGCTCGATCGCTTCGATCGCGTCCCAGCCGATCTCCTCGAGCAGGGTCAGGGATTCGGCTGCGCGCAGGGTCTGCATCAGCCCCGGCGTGCCCGCCCGCTCGCGCGCCTCGATGTCGGCGATGAAATCGTGATCGCACGGGGTGACGTAGCGCACTGTTCCGCCGCCTGCGACCGTGGGCGCGAGCGCGGCGTCATAGAGCGACTTTCTGAAGACGAGCAGGCCGCAGGCGCCCGGCCCGCCGACCATCTTGTGCGGGCTGAGGCTGACCGCGTCGGGCGCGGCGTCCGGATCGGCCGGGCTCATGTCGATGGGCAGGTAGGGCGCGCTGGCCGCGCAATCGAGCGCGAGGATCGCGCCGTGGCGGTGCAGCAGCCGGGCGAGAGCGGCGACGTCGGTCTTCACCCCGGTGACGTTCGAGGCGGCGGAAAACGCGCCGATCTTGCGCCGGCCCGAAAAGCGCGGATCGCAGAGCTTCGCTTGCAGGTCGCTCAGATCGATCCCGCCGTCGGCGTCGAGGCCGATCGTGACGACCTCGGCGAGGCTCTCGCGCCAGCCCAGCTCGTTGGAATGGTGCTCGTAAGGGCCCACGAACACGACCGGCGCAGCCTCCTTGAGCGCAGCCTCGAAGGCCTCGCCCAGCTGCTCGCGCAGGAGGCGGCGCGTCGCCGGGGGCAGGGCGAGGCCGAGGATCTCCTGAAGCTTGGCGATCGCGGCGGTCGCACCCGACCCGCAGCTGATCAGCGCATGGTCCGCGCCCGCGCCCAGCGATTGCTTGATGCGCGCACAGGCCTCGTGCAGCGCGGCGGTCGCGGCATGGCCGGTGGCGCTGTCCTCGTTATGAGGGTTGGCGTAAAGCGCGGCGATCTGATTGACCCGCGCGTCGATCAGCGCGCTCGGCCGGCCCGACGCGCCGTAATCGGCGTAGACCAGCGGTTTGGTCCCGTAACCGGCCTCCACGCCCGCGCCGTGGCCGTAAAGCGAGCCGCGCACCGCGTCGATCTTCGCGGTGAGCATGGACGCTTGAGCGTAGGGGGAGGTGCGATCGTCGAGCATGAGAGGAGAATGCCACGCATGCAGTGGCGATTGCCGCCAAAATGCGTGTAGGTTCGCCAGGAAGCGTGGTGAAAATCACTACGAAGCTCAGGAGGTGCGGCATGGATCGCTATGACCGGGCGCTGCTGAAGGCGATTCAGGCGGACGCGGACAGGACGGTGAACGAACTCGCCGAGGAGATCGGCCTGTCGCCCACCCCGACCGCGCGGCGGCTGAAGCTGCTGGCCGAGCGCGGCTATATCGAGAAGCGGGTCGCCCTGCTGCGGCCCGAGGCGCTGGGGCTGAAGACCACGCTCTTCGTCTTCGTGCGCACCAGCCGGCACGACGAAGCCTGGCTCAAGCAGTTTTCCGAAGGCGTCTCGCGCATGCCTGAAGTTGTGGAGTTCTACCGGATGGGCGGGGAGATCGACTATCTTCTGAAGATCGTCCTTCCCGAGATCAGCGCCTATGACGCGGTCTACAAGCGCCTGATCGCGGTCGCGCCGCTCGCAGACGTCTCCGCCGCCTTCGCAATGGAGGCGATCAAGAACACCACCGAGCTGCCTTTACCGGCTGCGGGTTAGCGCGGGCCTAGCCGCGCGCGGGAAACCCGCCGGCCTTGGCTAGGGCTGAATAGACCGGGTGCTTGAGCGCAATCTCTTCGAGCCAGATCGCGGTCTTGATCAGCGTGTCGAGATCGAGCCCGGTCTCATACCCGCCCTTTTCGAGCAGATAGACCACGTCCTCGGTGGCCACGTTGCCGGTGGCCTTGGGCGCAAAGGGGCAGCCGCCGATCCCGCCGACCGAAGCGTCGATAACCTCCACGCCCGCCTCGACGGCGGCGTACACGTTCGCGATCGCAGTGTTGCGGGTGTTGTGGAAATGAAGGCGCAGCCGGGCCTTGGGCGCAGCCTCTCGCACCGCCTCGGCGGCTTTCGTGACGTGCCAGGGCGTCGCCACCCCGATCGTGTCGCCCAGCGCAATCTCCACTGCGCCGGCCGCTTCGGCGCGCCGGGCGAGCTCTGCGACGCGGGCGACGTCCACCTCGCCGTCGAACGGATCGCCGAACGCGACCGAGATCGTCGCCGACAGCGGGATCTTTGCGTCATGGGCGAGCACGGCGATCCGATCCAGAAGATCGGCGGTGTCTTCGGGCGTGGCGTTCTGATTGCGCTTTCCGAAGCCTTCGGAGGCGACCATCACGAAATTGATCTCGTCGCATTGCGCCTCGATCGCTGCGCGCATCCCGCGCTCGTTCAGCGCCAGTCCGATATAGGCGACGCCCCGGTCGCGGGGCACGTGCGCCATCAGGTCTTTTGAGTCCGCCATCGCCGGGACGAGCTTGGGGTTCACGAAGCTCGCCGCCTCCATCCGCTTCACGCCCGCCTCGATCAGCCGGTCGACGAATTCGAGCTTCACCGAGGTGTCCAGAAGCACGGGGTCGTTCTGAAGCCCGTCGCGCGGGCCGACTTCAACGATGTCGATGCGGCGGCTCATGGGCGAGGCTCCTGTGCGCAGGCGTGATCGAGGATGAGGATGGATGTCGGGTCGCCGCGGGAATAATTGAACCCCTCCACCAGGTCCACAGCGCAGGCGGTCTCCGTCAGCCGGTCCAGCGCCGCCTGACGGGTTTCGCGCTCGTCTTCGGTCTGCGCACCCTCGAGCCAGCGCGCGGTATCGACCGCCAGAACGAAGGGGGCGGGCGGGGGCTCGGCCGTCACCGCAGCCGGTCCGGTCAGGGTGAGATCGCCCCCGGTCAGGAAAGCGAAGCTGGGTTCGGTGTAGGTGGAATAAAGGGGCGCGCCGTTCGCGGTGCGCTCGAGCGCGATCCCGGCCGCGGGCGGCGAGAGGAAGAGGTCGGACGCGCCCGGCACGATCACCCCGCGCACCGCGACGTGAAAGACGAGCCCGGTGGCGACCGCCGCGATCAGCGCTGCGCCGGGCCGCCGCCGTCCTGCGGTGACGGCGGTGATCACTGCCGCGAGCAGGAGCGCGGAACTCAGCCACCACGCAGCGCCCTCAGGACCGCCATAGCCGGCCGGGACCCAGCGCATCGCCACCGCCAGCGCCAGCGCGCCGGCGAGGAGCAGCGCTGCGCCGGTCCACCGCCAGAGCGGGGCGGTCTCCGACAGCCTGGCGAAACCCAGCCCGGCGAGCACGGCGAGTGCGGGATAGGCCGGGAGGACGTAATGGGGCAGCTTGGTTGGCAGAAGCTCGAATGCAATCCAGATCGGGACCGCGAAGGCGATCACCAGTTTCGCAGCGAGCCCGGCGCGGCGGGCGGCGGGGTCGGAACTTGCGCGCCAGTCCTTGATCGCGGCGCGCACGCCTGCCGGCAGAAAAACGATCGCGGGAAAGAAAAGGACGGGCAGCAAGAGAAGGTGAAGGCCGGGCGGAGCGCCGTGGCCTTCGTCGCCGGAGACGATCTTGGGGGCGAGATCGCCGCCGATCGCGCCGGCCAGAAACCCGCCTTCGGTCATGAGCTGCACGGCGACGAGCCAGGGCGCGACGATGAGCGCGGCGAGCAGCGGGCCCGGCCAGAAGGCCAGCGGCAGAGCCCAGCGCCAGCGCCGCTCCAGCCCGGCCAGAGCCAGTACGGCGAGCCCGGCGGCCACAGGCGCGACCGGGCCCTTGATCAATGCGCCGATCCCCACCGCGGCCCACCAGGCGGCCGCCCAGGCGCGCCCACCGTTCCGGCGCGCGGTCGGATCTGTAAGGTCGAAGGCCAGTCTCAGCCTGACGAAGGCGTAGAACGCCGCCGCGCAACTCGCAGTCAGCACGGCGTCGGTCTTTGCGATGCCGGCCTCGGTCCCGAGAAGGACGCCGACGGCCAGGGTCGCGCCTGCGCCGAGCGCCGCCCGGCCGCCATACAGCCGGCCCGCCGCGAGCGCGGCGAACGCTGCGGCGAGCGCCGCGCCCAGCAGGGAGGGCAGCCGATAGGCCCAGATCGCGCGGGCTTCTTCTGAGGAGACGAGCGCGACCGCGGCGGCCTGCATCCAGTAGATCCCGACAGGCTTTTTATTGCGAGGCACGTCGAGATACCGGATTTCGACGAAATTCCCGCTCTCGATCATCTGCGCGGCGGCCTGGGCGTAGCGGGCCTCGTCGCGGTCCAGAACAGGCAGGGTGAAGACGCCGGCGAGCCCTGCAAACAGCGCCAGAAGGGCGGCGACAACGGCGGCGCGAGCCGGCGTCGGCATGTCGAGGACTCCGCCCTTCAAACCCTCGTCCTTCTGGTTGGAAACAGAAAAAATGCGTGCTTCGCTCAGCGATACGGGTATGAAACGCGGCGATCCGAACTGCAAGCGCGCCGGGCGAGCTGACCCCGGCGGGATGAAACGGCGAAATGACCAACACCTCCACCGCACCGGTCGCGAGCGCGCGCGAAGACCTCGTCTCCATCGTCGCGCCGATGCATGACGAAGAAGGCAACGCCGCCGCGCTGGCCCGTGAAATCTACGCGGTCATGAAAGAGCGTGCGCACGAGATCGTGCTCGTCAACGACTGCTCGAAGGACGGCACGCTCGACGAGCTGGTCGCGGCGAAATCCGACGTGCCGACGCTGCGCGTGGTCAGCCACCGCGCCAACGCCGGGCAGAGCCGTGCCATACGCACCGGCGTGATCTGCGCGAAGGGAGCGGTGGTCTGCACGCTGGACGGGGATGGTCAGAACCCGCCTGAATTCATTCCCGCGCTCGTCGACAGGCTGACCCGCGCCGACGCGCCCGCCGCGCTCGGCATGGTGGCGGGCCGCCGGGTGGGCCGTCAGGACAGTGCGGGCAAGAAGCTCGCCTCACGCCTGGGCAATGGGATCCGCAAGCGGCTCCTCAACGACGACGCTGACGATACGGGATGCGGGCTCAAAGCG
Source organism: Oceanicaulis sp. (assembly GCA_040112665.1). Classification (NCBI taxonomy): domain Bacteria; kingdom Pseudomonadati; phylum Pseudomonadota; class Alphaproteobacteria; order Maricaulales; family Maricaulaceae; genus Oceanicaulis; species Oceanicaulis sp. The sequence continues at coordinate 1,616,414 of CP157796.1, forward strand.
TTCAAGCGCGACGCCTATCTGCTGCTGCCCTTCTTCGATCACCAGCACCGCTTCCTGCCGGCCCTGATGAAGCGCGAAGGCTTCATCGTGGAGTTCGAAAACGTGGGCCACAGGCCACGCACCGCGGGTAAATCGAAGTACACCAATCTGGGCCGCCTTTTCGCCTCTTTGAGCGATATGGTAGGTGTTATGTGGCTCAACAGCCGGGCCAGACGGCCTGGCGGCTGGGACGAGTCCTGAAACCCGCCGCTTTGCTTGGGCGTTGTTTCAGAGCACTCGTCGGGGGGAGAGGAGACTGACGATGGCCGGACCCACAGGCAGCGGCGTGGCGGTCGGACTTGCGTCCGCAGACCAGCAAGGCAACCAAGGCGGGGGACTCAGCGTGTTCAACATTTTCCCATTAATGCTCATTCCGGTGCTGATCTACGTGGTCGTAGGTCTGATCACCGGCATGGGCGACGTGACCGGCTTTGTCGGCACGATCCAGGATTTCCAGTCCGGGCTTTGCCAGGGCATGGCCAATGCAGGCCCTGACGCCGGCGCCTGCCGCGTGGGCGCGCTGCATGGCACGCTGTTCTCGCTGGGCCTGCCCAGCGGGGTCTGGACGATCTCCACCGGCGACCTGATCCTGATGATCGGCCTGGTGGTCCTGTTCATCGAGATGATCAAATCGGCCGGTTCGGGCACGGCGACGCTGCTCAATCACGGCCTGTCCATGGCCACCTTCCTGATCAGCATCCTGCTGTTCCTGCTGGTGCCCATGTTCGCCACCTCGGTGTTCTTCCTGATCACCCTGATGGCGCTGATGGACGTCGTCGCGGGCTTCTCGATCACCGCGATCGCCGCGCGCCGCGACCTCGGCACCTAAAGCCGGCGCGCATCACCGAACGGAAAAGCCCGGCTTGATCGAGCCGGGCTTTTTCATGTCCGGGCCAGCCCGGTCAGATCATGAAGAAGAAGACCGCCAGCACGATCGCGCCGTCGCAGGCGCGCGCGGCGAGTTTGCCCGCCCGCGCGCTCACGCCACACGCTCCATGCTGGGACGGCTGGCCGCGGCGGGGCTCTGCGCGCTGGCGTAGGCGCGGCGATAGCGGTCGCGTTCGACCGCGTCCGCGCGCAGGCCGCGGCGCGGCGCCGGGGTGTCGGTCTGAAGCGTGAGGGCGGCGCGCGCGCAGCTGCGCGAGACGGTGCCCGGGACGGTTTCGCGGTGATCGGGCCGCGCGCCGTCGCGGCGCGGCCCGGCGGGGACGAGCGCGCGCTCGCGGCTCTCCCCGCCCGCCTGACCGGCGTCCGAAGACGCCTCGACGCGACGGGCCGCCCGGGTCGGGACGGTGGAGCGGGGGCCGCGCGCGTATGGGTCGAAACCGATCATACACAGGACAATGCAACAGCCGGGCCGAAGTTTAACCCGGGATTCACCTGTGTTGACGTTTCGTTACCGGCCGCACGGGCCGTTCACGCGCAAAAACCGTCCCGAAACGGGACCGCTCAGCTCTCGCCGGCCAGCTTGTCGAGCCGCTTGCGCATCGCTTCGAGTTCGGCGCGCAGCGCCTTCACGTCCTGATCGCCTGCGTCCTGTTTCGGTTCGCTGCGCGCTTCGGCGCCGGGCATGGCCGGGGTGAACATCTTCATGGCCTGCTGGAACATCGCCATGTTGCGCTTGGCGGTCTCCTCGATCAGCGCCATCGAGGCGGCCGGATCGGTCATCGCGCCGGCCATCTTGTCGCGCAGCTCGGCCTGCTGCTTGGCGAAGCTCTGCATGCTCATGTTCAGATAGCCCGGCACCATGGACTGCATGGAGTCGCCGTAAAACCCGATCAGCTGGCGCAGGAACTCGACCGGCAGCAGGGTCTCGCCCTTGCTCTCCTCCTCGAAGATGATCTGGGCGAGCACGGCGCGGGTCAGATCCTCGCCGCTCTTGGCGTCGACGACCTGGAAGTCGCGGCCCTGTTTCACCAGCTCGCGCAGATGGTCGAGCGTCACGTACCGGCTCGCCGAGGTGTCGTAGAGCCGCCGGTTCGCGTATTTCTTGATTACGATCGGCGTTTCGCTTCGGTCTTCCGCCATGGGTGCTCCTCCGTTCGCCGGCGCGCGCCTCCCGCTGCCGGCCCGTCTCGAATTTTCTTGTCCTGCGGCTGACGATCGCCTCGACAGCCGCCGCTTATGAGTCGATAAAACCCCGGTCGGACGGGGCCGCCGGCGCCGTCCTCTCAGACAGCGATTGCTGCGCTAGCGAGGCGGCGTTGCTGCGCAGCATAGACCCATGACGGTCCGGGGGACAGGGAGATTTGAACATGGCGAGGACGGCTCTGGTGACGGGCGGAACCCGCGGAATCGGCAAGGCGATTTCCGTCGCGCTGAAGGACGCGGGCTATACCGTGGCTGCGAACTACGCAGGCAATGACGAAGCGGCGAAGGCGTTCACCGAAGAGACGGGAATCGCCGCTTATAAATGGTCGGTCGCCGATTACGAGGCCTGCGCGGCCGGGATCGCCAAGGTCGAGGCCGAGCACGGACCGGTCGACATTCTTGTGAACAACGCCGGCATCACGCGCGACGCGCCGTTTCACAAGATGACCGTCGAGCAATGGCGCGAGGTCATCGACTGCAATCTCTCCGGCGTGTTCAACATGACCCATCCGCTCTGGAACGGTATGCGAGACCGCAATTTCGGCCGCATCGTCCAGATCAGCTCGATCAACGGCCAGAAGGGCCAGTTCGCTCAGGCGAACTACTCCGCCGCCAAGGCCGGCGATCTGGGTTTCACCCGCGCGCTCGCCCAGGAAGGCGCGCGCAAGGGCATCACCGTGAACGCCATCTGCCCGGGCTATATCGCGACCGAAATGGTCATGGCGGTGCCCGAGCACGTGCGCGAGCAGATCATCGCGACGATCCCCACAGGCCGCCTCGGCACGCCCGAGGAGATCGCCCGCTGCGTGGTGTTCCTGGTTTCCGACGAGGCCGGTTTCATCACCGGCGCCACGCTGACGGCCAATGGCGGCCAGTACATGGCCTCGTAAAGAGCGCGGCTTATACGAGCGATGTTCATCAAGGCGCCGAAAATTGGGCGGCCCGGCGCCCCATAATCGCCACGCGACCGGGTAAGCTGCGCGACCATGATCAGGGGTCTTTCAACCCTTTTCGTGCTGGCGGCCGGGGTGTTGGCGCTGCTGGGCGCGGAAGGGGCCGCGCAGTCGAATCCGTTCCAGCAGCTGGCGCGCTCCGGACAGGAAGCGTCCGGCTCGCACTGGTATGAGCGCGTCGACGGGCGCGGCCGGCTGATCTTCGATCAGTCCGGACGGGCGGGCCTCGTGTGGGAAGAGGGTTCGATGGAAGTCGTCGCGGTCTATCGCAGCCGCGCCGCCGGGGGCGGAGAAGTCTGGCTCACCGACACGGACCGCACGCTGCTGCGCCAGACCAATCTGGGCGGCTGGACGTATTTCCCGCCCGACCGCCGCGACGGCGTCATCATCGAACAGCTCGGCCCGGCGCGCACGATCGTCGGCGCGCCTGCAGGCGAGTCCGAGCTTCAGCGCGCCGCCGAAGAGATGGTCGACCGGCTCGTCCGGCTCAGCCGCAACGAGGTCACCGTCCAGCTCACCAGCCTGTCTGCGGCGGAAAACGCCTATATCATCGACGCGCTGGCCATGATCGTTCTGGGGGCGGAAGCCGCCCCGCGACGCGATCTGCGCGGGCTCGAAGTGGTCCGCGTCGGCTTCGGCGAAGCGCCCCGCGCCGACTATGACGGCCGGACCCTCGACGTGACGGTGGACGTGCGCCGCGGGTATGCGGGCCGGCCGAGCTCGGATTACATCCGCCGCACGATCGAGGACGGCGCCTAGAGCGGCGGGCCGTCCGGCGAGGGCCGCCAGTGCGGCGGCGCCAGCTGAAACCCTGAAAACTCGAAACCGGGCGCGACGACGCAGCTGACCAGCGTCCAGGCGCCGAGCGATTCGGCGGCCTGCCAGGCGTTCGCCGGCACGATCGCCTGGGGCCGTTCGCCCGCTCTCAGATCCGGCCCGAGCCGGGTGGACGCCGCGTTCACGCCGTCTTCTGAGATCGTCAGCGCAAGCGGCGCGCCGGCCTGCCAGAGCCAGATTTCCGCCGCGTCCACCTTGTGCCAGGCCGACACCTGATCGGCGGCGAGCAGGAAATAGATCGCAGTGAAACGCGCCCGCCCGTCGGGCCCCGGACCGTCGCGGAAGGTCTCGACGAACCAGCCGCCCTCGGGGTGCGGGCTCATCGACAGCATGCGCACGATTTCCTGAACCCCCAGATCGCCGGCCGGTCTCGTCATCTCGCACGCCCTGTTCACCAAATTTCCATTTCAATATGCGACTGAGGCCAATCAAACCGGTCACGGCGAACGATGCAAGCATGGCCCGAGACAGTTACGGCAAGCTCAGTTTTCTGAAGCGCGGCGGCTCGACGAGCCGCGTGATCGACCTCGTGTCGATCCGCGAACGGTTCGGCGATACGCCGGGCTGGGCGAAGCGGCCGCTGTTCAGGATGAGCCGGCTCAATCGTGGTTTCGTGGTCAAGCACACCCTACGCGCCTGGGAACGTGATCAGCTGGGCGGCGACCGCACCTCGGCGACGAAGGTCATCATCCCGATCTCCGATCGCGATCTGGATCTCGGCGGGCATTCGATCTTCGTGGAGAGCCACGATTTCGAAGCCAAGCTCTCACACCATCTCGGGGTGACGTCCGATACGCCGGCCTTTGCGCTCGACGCGCAGCGGCTGCGCCAGCTCGCGGGCCTGCCGAGCTTCGATCCCTATCTCCTGCACGAGTTTTTCCGCCGCGAAGGCGCGGACATCGACCCGTGCTATTTCACGATCTCGGACGGCGAGCTCGCGAAGATCACCGAATTCGTCGCCGGCCAGATCGACATGCTGGTCAGAAAGGCGATGGGCGGCTCGGATCTGGCGACGCGCGAGAAGTCGCGCAGGCTCGCGAAGGTGCTTTTCGAAGACGAGAACTCCGAACAGCTCGTCGTGCTGCGCGACGCGCTGCGCATGACCGAGAAGGAGTATCGCGACGGCGTCTTCGGCTGGAAGGGCACGCTCTATTATTCGTGGCGGTCCAGCGACTGCTACGCCGACCTGACCGGGTTCCTGCGCGATCTCACCAGCACGCGCATCGTCGGACTGAGCGACGCCGACCGGTCCGAGATCCGCACCGTCATCGCTTCGATCACCCAGCTGTCCATGGGCCGCTGGAGCCGGCTGAAGAGCCGGCTCGACGCCTATCACACCGAGTTCCGGCGCTTCGTCGAGCGCGGCGACCCGGGCGCGCTGAAGACATTCATGACCCGCGCGCCGACCCTGTTCGTGGAGATGGGCGAGGATATCGGCCGGCTGCAGCACGTCTCGTCCTACTGGCGCTTCTGGACCAAGGACCGGCGCAGCCGCCAGATGAGCGGTATGGAAGCCTTCGACCTCCTGCCTGACTTCGAAGCCGCCCTGCAGGTCACCGACCACCGCGACGCGGCCTGAGTGTCGGCGCCCCCCACCCCGGCCCTCCCCCGAGGGGGAGGGAGGGCTGTCCTTATGGCCGCGTCCGATGATGAACGCCGAGCAGAGGCGGCCTATGCAGGCTTTCGTCAGCCGGCTCGACGCCCCTCCCTCCCCTTGAGGGGAGGGCCGGGGTGGGGTGGAGCGGCCTGCATCAAAGGTCGTTGTTAAAACGCGTCCTTCCGCCGCCGAACCTCGGCGAAGACCTCCCAGTCCTCGGCCTGCTGCAGGCCGAGGCGCGCCCTGAGCGCGGGATCGTCCCAGCGCAGGAACGGGTTCGCTTCGAGCTCTGCGGCCAGCACCGTGGGCACGGTCGGCTCGTTTTTGCTGCGCAGCAAATCGACCTTTTCGGCATAGCGTTGAAGCGCCGGATTCTCCGGATCGACGCTGAGCGCAAAGCGGGCGTTCGCCTGCGTATACTCGTGCGCACAATAGATCACCGTTTCGGGCGGCAGGGCGCGAAGCCGCGACAGTGAGGCGTGCATTTGCTGCGGGGTGCCTTCGAACAATCGCCCGCACCCCAGCGCGAACAGCGCGTCGCCGACGAAGGCCGCGCCCTCGCTTTCAAACCAGTAGGCGATATGGCCTTTCGTGTGCCCGCCGACATCGATGACCTGGGCTTCGAGATCGCCCAGCCGCACCCGGTCGCCATGGCTCACCGCCCGGTCGACATGGCCGATCGCAGCCGCTTCGGCCGCCGGTGCGATCACGGCCGCGCCGGCCGCCTTGCGAATCTCATCGTTGCCGCCGGCATGGTCCCAGTGATGATGGGTGTTCCAGATCTCCGCGATCGACCAGCCGGCCGCCTCGGCCTCTTCGAGATAGCGGTTCGCGTCCGGCGTATCGATCGCCGCGCACGCGCCGGTCTGCGAGCACGCGATGAGATATCCGTAATTGTCCTGAAGACAGGCAAAGCGGCGGACCTGAAGGGCCATGATTTCACTCCGGTTCGCTGGGCGCCTTATCGACGCGGCGCGGCGGGCCTATGTTCCTGATGAACACGCGGGACCCGTCCGCAGGAGAGGCTAGGCATGCGCACCGACGCCGTCGAGATCGAACGCTTCTACCGCAGCATACGCGGCGGGGCGGCCGTTGAAATGGTCGGCCGGCGCCTCGGCGCGCTCTGGCCGGACGTTCAGGGGCTCGACATTCTGGGCTACGGCTACGCCTCGCCCTGGTTGGGCGCCTGGACGAAAACCGCGCGGCGCACCGTCTCCTACATGCCCGCGAGCCAGGGCGCGGTGGTCTGGCCGCAGCGCGCGCCCAGCCTCACGGCGCTCGGCGAAGACGCGCGGCTTCCGTTCAAGGAAGCGATGTTCGACCGGATCGTGCTCGTCCATGCGCTCGAAGAGGCGGGCGATCTCAGGAAATTGCTGCGCGAGCTCTGGCGCGTCATGGCGCCGGAAGGGCGTATGGTGATCGTCGCGCCGCATCGCAGCGGGCTCTGGGCGCGCGCGGACTGGACGCCGTTCGGCCATGGCCGCCCGTTCTCGCGCCGTCAGCTCGCCCGGTTTCTCGAAGACGCCCTGTTCGAGCCCTGCGCCTGGTCGCGCGCGCTCTACGCCCCGCCCTGGCGCTGGGCCTGCGGGCCGAAGGCCGCAGACGCCTTCGAACGCGCCGGAGAAAAGGTCCTGCCCGGGGTGGGCGGGCTCATCCTCGTGGAGGCGGTCAAGCATGTCGGCGCGGTCCGGCCCGGCGGCACGCCGGCCCGGGTGCGGGTCAAGGCGCTTGAAGGCGCCGCCAAGCCCGCGCTATCTCGCGACCGAACCGATAACCAGACGCGGAAAGACGCTTCATGACGCTCACGCCCCGGCCCGGCCTTCTCGACATCAAGCCTTACACGCCCGGCGCCGCTGCGCCGAAGGGTGCGGTGAAGCTCAGCTCGAACGAGAACGCGCTGGGGTGCAGCCCCAAGGCCGCCGAGGCCTTCAAGGACGCCGCCGCGCATCTGCACGTCTACCCCGACGGCGGGGCGACCCATCTGCGCGCCGCGATCGCCGAGGCCGAAGGGATCGACGCGGGCCGCATCGTGTGCGGCGCGGGTTCGGATGAATTGCTGCAGCTGATCGGCCGGGCCTATCTCGATCCCGGCGACAAGGTCGTCCAGAGCCAGTACGGCTTTCTCGTCTACCGCCTCGTGGCGATGCAGTCCGGCGCCGAGATCGTCTCCGCGCCCGAGACCAACTACACCGCCGATGTCGACGCGCTGATCGAGACCGCCGGCGCGGACGCGAAGATCGTCTTCCTCGCCAACCCGAACAATCCCACGGGGACGTGGATTCCGGGGTCCGAAGTCCGCCGTCTGCGCGAAGGCCTGCCCGAAGACACGCTTCTGGTGCTCGACGGCGCTTATGAAGAATTCGTCGACGCGCCGGGCTGGGAAAACCTGATTGCGATCGCCGACGACTACGCGAACACCGTGGTCACCCGTACGTTTTCGAAGATCCACGGCCTCGCCGGTCTGCGTCTGGGCTGGATGTACGGGCCGAGCGAGATCGTCGACGTGATCCACCGGGTGCGCGGACCGTTCAACGTGAACCTGCCCGCCATCGAGGCGGGGATCGCGGCGATCGGCGATCGCGACTTCGTGCGCCGCTCCAAGGAGCATAACGACCGCTGGCTGGCCTATCTGGCCCAGCAGATCGGCGGGCTCGGCCTCGAGGTGACGCCCAGCGTCTGCAATTTCGTGCTCGTCCATTTCCCCGCCGGATCAGGCAAGAGCGCGGACGACGCCAACGCCTTCCTCGCCTCGAAGGGCCTGGTCGTGCGCGGGGTCCAGCCCTACGGCCTGCCCGACGCGCTGCGCATCACCGTCGGCGAGGAAGACGCCAACCGCCGCGTCGTCGACGCTCTGCGGGAATTTGTGGAGGGGTAGCCCTATCAATCCACCGCGCCGACGCTGCCGATCCGTGCGGGGCCGAGGAACAGGCCGCCGTCCTGCAGGCGGAACGGCAGGGCGATGCCGGTGTCCCGGCGCGGCGCCATCAGGGCGAAGAGCCGCAACGCCTCGCCCTGCTCGTCATGCACGAGCCCTGATTCCACCAGCGCGGTGATCAGCGTTTCAGGATCGGTGACGACCAGGGACAATCGGCCGGCCGGGCGCAGCTCGGGGTCGAGCGTGATCTCGCCTGCGCCGTTCAGATCTGCCGGCCCGAAGACCAGCTGGGCGGCGTTGATCACCACCGCTCCGCCGTCCGCGGTCCAGGCGAAGGGATCGCCGGCGGCCAGAACGCTCCACTCGGTCAGCGCGCCGTCCATGCGGAAAACCTGAGCGGTCCGTCCGAAGGCGCGCTCGACCTGGGGGCTGACCGCGGCTTCGGCGAGCACGGCCTGATCGGCCTGAAGGCGGAAGGCGAACTGGTCGTCTTCGCCGATCCGGCCCGACAGCACGACCCGCTCTGCGGCCTGAACCGCCGGCGGCGGTCCGGCTTCGGCGACGAGCGTCAGGTTATCGATCGTCGCGCCGACCTGGGTCGTCGCGCCTTCCTCGCTGGAAAGTGACAGCCGCGCGAGATCCGCCGTCATCAGGTATGAGACGGTCTCGCCGTCGACCTCTGAGACGAAACGCGCCCCCCCGCCCAGCGTCGCGATCCAGTGCGTGAGATCGTAGAACTGCGCCGACACCGCCAGCCGGTCGAGCTCGAGCGTCCAGCCGCCTTCGGCCTGCGGCGCGGTGATGCGCGGCTCGGCGGCCCGCAGCGAAAAGCGGAAGGGGTAGCCGCCCACTCTGAGCCCCGCGTGCTCGATCTCGTATCCCGCCGCTTCCTGCGCGGCGATCCAGCGCCGGGCCCGGTCGTCGAGCCCGCCGGCCACCACGATCCAGTAGATCGCGTGGATCAGCACGACGATCAGAAGGATCAGGAACGGCACGATCAGCCGCATGCGGGAGTTCGACATCAGCCCTGCCATTACGCCGCTCGCTCCTTGTTCGGCGCGGCCTCGGCCAGAAGGGCGTCGGACGCGGTCTCGATCCGGGTTTCCAGTTCGGCCATGAAGCGCTTCTTGTCGAGCCCCGGCTCGATCGGGGGGAGGAACTCGACCACGATCCGCCCCGGCTTGCGGGTGATCCCGTGGGCGGGCCAGTAGAGCCCCGAATTCAGCGCGACGGGAACGCAGGGGACCTTCATCGCCGAATAAAGCCCCATGACGCCGGGCTTGTAGACCTCCGCCGCACCCGGCACGAGCCGCGTGCCTTGTGGGAAGATGACCACCTGCCGGCCTTCGCTCGCCCGCTCGCGGGCCTGCCTCAGCATGTCCTTCAGCGCCTTCGAACCCGCGCCGCGATCGACCGCGATGTTCTTCAGCTTCATCGCATACCAGCCGAAGAAGGGCAGGTAGCTGAGCTCTTTTTTGAGGATGATCGCGGGGTCGTCGAGAATGCGCCAGAAGGCCAGCGTCTCGAACATGGACTGATGCTTGGAGGCGACCAGCGCGCCGCCTTTGGGCATGTGCTCGGCGCCGCGCACCTCGTAATCGACGCCGCACAGAAGCTTCAGCGCCCCGAAAACGAGGTCGAGATAAAAGCGGAAACAGGCCTTCACCCAGCTGCGCGGGCCCAGGAGCGCCGGGCTGAACAGTATGCCCAGCACGACCATAAGGCCGTAGGTGAAGACCACGAAGATTGCCGATCGAAGCGTGTTCACGCGCTGATGTCCCGACCCCTGGGGCGGCGGATCAGTCCAGTGCGTCGCGCAGACCCGCCGCGCGCACCCGGACGAAGACCGCCGCGTACTTGGCGTATTCCTGAAGCCAGCGGCGCGCCTCGGCGGTCTCTGAAAAGGGACCTTCCGTGGGCACCGCATAGGCCAGAAGCCGGGTATCGGGCATGGCGGCCTGCAGTTCAAGCAAAGCGCGCGGCATGTGGTAATCGTTGGTCACCACGATCAGGCTGTCATAGGCGTTCAGCGCCGCCCAGCGCGCGGTCTCCTGGGCGTTGCCGATCGTGTCCAGCGCTTCCGCCCCGGTGTCGATGCAGCAATTGAACAGCTCCGCCGAGGCGCCCGCAGCCGCGGCGATGTCGGCGGGCGGCACGCCGGGATTGACCCCGGAGATCAGAAGCCGCCTTCCCTTGCCGTTCTTCAGGAGCCGCACGCCGGTGACGACCCGTTCCTCCCCGCCGGTCAGGACGACGATCGCGTCCGCGCGGGCGGTTTCGTCAGGCGTCATGGTGCGCGCCTCGCGCAGGAACAGGGCGAAGCCCAGCGCGAAGGTGAACAGGACCACGAAGGCGAGGCCCCTGATGACGGCGGCGAGGCGGTTCATGACGAACCCTCCCGGATCGATGCGATCACGCTCATGTCCAGCGCGCCTTCAGTTCCGCACCGACCGCGCTGCGCGCCGCGGCGGCCGAGATCAGCCCCGCGATCAGGGCTGCCGCGGGCGGGATCGCGAACGCGCTCCAGCCCAGCTCCAGGCTCGGCAGGAAAAACACCGACCCGGCCGCCCCGCCGGCATAGGCCAGCGCGAGCGCGGCGAGGGCGGCGAACACCGCGCCGGTCATCCCCGCCTTCAATCCCAGAAGGAAGAAGCGGGTCTGAAACAGCCCGGTGACGTAACGATCCGGAGCGCCCACGAGATGCAAGGCTTCGGCGACGTCCCATCGCGCAGCCAGCGATGCGCGGGCCGCGAACGCCACCACGGCCGCCGCCGCAGCGGTCAGAAGCGCGACCAGAGCGAGCGCGAAATAGCGCACCGCGGCGGCGGCGCGCTGCACCGAGTCCTCCCATCGGCGATGGTCGTCGACGACGAACTCATAGTCCGAGTCGTCCAGCAGCGTCTCGATCGCGCCGGGCGCAGGCCGGTCTTCAGGATCGACGGTGACGGCGACGAGCCGCGGCACGGGCAGGTCGTCGGGCAGACCGCCGCGTCCGAGCCAGGGTTCGAGCAGGGCTTCTGATTCCGAGCGGTCACGCGCCTGGGCGGCGATGACGCCGGGCAGGTTCGCGATCCGGCTCGCCGCTTCGCGCGCATCGGCGTCCGCGTCCCGTCCGTCTCCGGGCAGGATCTGAACGGTCAGCTCGCCGGTGAGCTGGGCGGTCCAGCCTTCCGCCGCGCGCCAGGCGCCGGCTGCGCCCAGCGCCGCCAGGCACGCCAGAAACACCAGGATCGCCGCAACCGCGAACAGCGGCCGGTCGCGCCCGGCGTCGGGCGGCAGCAGCGGCGCGTCCTTGCGCTTTTTCACAGGTTTGGCGTCTTGCTCGGTCATGCCGCGCGCGCGCCTCCGGAAATCAGCCGCCCGTCGGCGAGTTCGAGCACGGGCGCGTCGAGCGAGCGCACCAGCGCGATGTCGTGGCTCGCCACAAGGACCGTCGTGCCCAGCCGGTTGAGCTCGACGAACAGTCTGAGCAGGCGGCGCGCCATGGCCGGGTCGACGTTTCCCGTGGGCTCGTCTGCAATCAGCAGATCAGGCTTGGAGATCACCGCGCGCGCGATCGCGGCGCGCTGCTGCTCGCCGCCCGACAGGGTCGGCGGGTAGTGGTCGACCTTTTCGCCCAGGCCCACCCAGGCGAGCAGATCGACGACGTCGTCGGCGTAGCTCGACGCGGACTGGCCGGCCACGCGCAGGGGCAGGGCGACGTTCTCGAACACGGTCAGGTGATCGAGCAGGCGGAAGTCCTGAAACACCACCCCGATTCGCCGCCGCACCTCGGGCAGCGATTCGCGCGGCAGCAGCGCGCTGTCGCGTCCGAACAGGCTGATCAGCCCCCGCGAGGGGCGCTCGGCGAGATAGATCAGCCGCAGCAGCGAGGACTTGCCCGCGCCGCTCGGCCCGGTGAGGAAATGGAAACTTCCGCTTGGTAACTGAAAGGTTAGGTCGCTCAGCACCTCGGGGCCGCGGCCATAGCGCATGCCGACCGCGTCGAACCGGACGGCGGGTTCGGTGTCGCCGGGCTTTGCGTCGCGGGTCTGAGGGGACATGGTGACCTTTGCGGAGAACCGCTGAACCGTCGGGGTTTCAGCCGACTATGCCGGAAGAACGAGGCGCGCGTCCATGATCGTGACCTGTCCCAGCTGCGAGGCCAAATATCGCGTCGAGCAAAGCGCGCTCGAAGCGCGCGGCGGCCGCGTGCGCTGTGCGGCGTGCGCGCATGTCTGGACGGTCGAGGACGAGGCGCTGACCCTCAGCGAGCCCGCCGAAGCCCCTGCGCCGAAACCCGAACCCCGGCCTGAGCCGCAGCCCGAACCCGCGCCCGAACCCGAGTTCAAATCCAAGCCGCACGCCGCGATTCGCGCCCGTGCGGCCGACCGCGCGCGCAAGACCCGCCTTGCTGTCGAGGGCGCGGGCTGGGCCGGAGTCGCGGCCTGCCTCGCCGTCGTGCTGGGCGCGGCCTTCCTCTTCCGTGTCGACGTCGTGCAGGCCTGGCCGCGCGCGGCCGGCGCTTATGCTGCGGTCGGGCTGGACGTCGACCCGGTCGGCCTCGCGGTCGAAAACCTCGACGCCCAGCTCACCGAGACCGGCGAAGGCCCCGTCCTCGTGGTCGAAGGCGTGGTGCGCAACACGATCGGACGCGATCGCCGCCTGTCGCCGCTCAAGGCGCAGATTCTCGACGCCGGCGGCGCCGTGCTCGCCGAATGGCCCGTCGCGCTGGAAAGCCCTTATCTGGTCTCCGGGGCCTCGGAACGCTTCCGCACGACCTTCCCCGCGCCGCCCGAAGGCGGGGTGCGGGTCGAGGTGGTGCTCGACGGCTAGAACCGCTCCAGCAGCCGGTCGATATAGTCGAGCTCGTCCTGCGGCCGGCCGCGTTCGGCGGCGCGGCGGCGGAGTTCTTCGAGGATCTCGCGGGCGCGCTGGCGCTCGGCTTCGCCGGGCACGCCGGTTTCCGTGCCTTCGCCGTTCGGGCCTGCGCCGCTCGCCCGGCCCAGCGGATCGGTCTGTCCGTCCCCGCCACGGCCGCCGCGCGCCTGTTCCAGCCGCTCGGCTGAGGCGCGCGCGGCTTCGCGCAGGGCGGCCACGGCCCGGTCCTGGTCTTCCAGAGCGCCCTCTAAGTCGCCGCCATCAAGCGCCTGACGCGCGGCCTGCATGGCCTGACGCGCCGCGTCGATGGCCGCGCGCGCTTCGGGGCTGGCCGCTTCGCCCATGGCGTCTTCGAGCCCGCCCAGACCCTCTTCGATCGCGGCCTGACGCTCGGCGAGCCCGAGGCCGGTTTCGCCCCCTTCCTCTCCGCCGCCGCCCTGGCCTGCGCGGTCTTCGCCGAAACCGCCCGGCTCGCCGCCTGAGCCCGGCTCTGCGCCGGTCATGCCGCCGGCGCCGGGCTGGCCGGGCGCGGGCGCGCCCTGGGCGCCCTGACCCTGAGAGCCTTGACCCTGAGAGCCCTGGCCGGGCGATCCCTGACCTTGCGAGCCTTCGCCTTCGCGGGCCTGCTCGAACGTGTCCTCCATGATCGAGCGCTGTTCGCCGATCTGGTCGCCGAGTTCTTCGAGCGCTTCGCGCAAGGCCCGCTCGATCGGACCTTCGGGGCCGCCTTCACCCTCGCCGCCGCCGCCGAGCGTCATCTGGAGATTTTCCAGAAGCTCTTGTAGCTGGGCCAGCGCCTGGCGGGAGCCTTCGGTGTCGCCCAGTTCCGCGGCTTCGCGCAAAGCGTCCAGCAGGGCCTGAAGCCGGTCCGCGCTCATCGACCCGCCGCCGCCTCCGCCTTCTGCGAAGCGGCCTTCCTCCAGCGCCTCGCGGGCGAGCGCCTGCATGTAGCGCGAGACCGCCTGCTCATAGGCGTCGAACAGGGCGGACAGCTCCATCGCGTCAGCGCCGCGGGCCATGGCGTCCAACAGGGCGCGTTCGGCCGCGCGCAGGGCTTCCTCGGCGTCGGCGAGGCTGCCGAGTTCGGCGCGCAGCGCGATCTGCCAGAGGTCCTCGTCGAGATGGTCGAGATCGTCCATCTCGCGCGCCCGGCGCACCTCGCGCATGGCCGTGCGCAGCCCCATCCAGACGATCGGATCGTCGAAATAGGACGCCGGCGCGTCGGACACCGCGTCTAGCGCGGCCGCGAGCCTGCGGGCTTCGGCGGGCGCGCGCTCGATCCGGCGCTCGGGCTCCTCGCCCATGAAGCCGCCCGCCACCGCGTTCGAGACGCCCTCGGGCATCGGGGCGTAGTCGGCGTCCGCGCCGATGAAGCGCTTGCGCTCATAGGCGACCGCGCGCGCGAGCGGGTCGAGGAAGACGCGCTGGGGCAGGGTGAGGGCGAGCGGGCCGGACACCCCGCGCTGGCCCGCGCCGTCAAGGGCGGCCATGCGGATCACCGCGCGCTCGCCGGCGAGTTCGGAACGCGCCAGATCGATCGTCGCGGTTCTGAGCCCGTCCTCGCCGGGCGGGCTGACCGCGCCGGGTGCGAGCGCGAGCGTTTCGAAGGACTGAGGCTGGCCGCCGTCCTGAGGCTCTGCGGCGTATTCGAGCACGAAGGTCTCGATCCCGTAATCGTCCTCGGCGGCGAACTCCAGGATCAGACGGCCTTGCGCGTCGCCTTCGGGCTCGGCGGCGAGGCGCACGTCAGGGGGCGTGTCCTCGATGATGGTCAGCGCGATCCGGTCGCGCAGCGCGCCGGCGCGCAGTGTCACCGGGCCGTCGGCCTCCGGCCGGATCGCGACCTGGCGCACGTCTTCAGACAGCGCCTCGACCTCGTAGGGCGCGCCGGAGACGGTGGGATCGCGTCTGAGCCCCGTGATACGGGCGGACAAGATCGAGCCTTCAGGGATCTCTGCGGTGCGCCGGTCTCTGAGATAGAGCACGGGGCGGCCGGTGTAGGCGGGCGGCTCCACCCAGAACTCAACGCTCGCATCGAGCCCGCCGCCCGCGAGGATGCGCGGCGCGAAGGAGTCCTTCAGGCGCGGCCAGGCGAGATCGCCCGCCAGCCCGGCGCCCGCGATCACGATCACGATCAGCGAGACGCGCACGCCGTACCGGTCGAGCCGCGCCCAGGCCGCTTCAGGCCGGCGTGCGCGGGCCCCGGCGAGGCGCTCGGCCATGCGCGCGCGGTGCGCCGCCCAGAGCCCGGCCTCGCCGGCGACGGGCGCGTCGCGGAGGGCTTCGTAGGGACGGTTCCTGAGACCTGAGTCGCGCTCGACCCGGCGCTCTGCGTCCGCTTCGGTCGGAAGGGAAAAACCCGGCCAGGCGAGCCGGATCGCGGCGGCCGACGCGGCGAGCGCGAGAAACAGCGCGATCGCGCGCCAGGGATCGCCTGCGACCTCGAACACGCCGTACAGCGCCAGCGCCGCATAGAGCCCGATGGCGAGGGCGGGACCGATCAATAGCGGCGCGGCGCGCTCCCACAGGAGCGCGGCCCGGGCCAGAAGGATCGGGGTCCGCCGCATCATGACGGGCAAGATAGCGTTCGTAGCCGGGCTTGGCACGGGGCTGCGCGCAGCCGCCGGACCTTAGAGAGGCTCGGCCGGATCGGTGATCTCGCCGGGCACGTCCTGGGGTTCGGGATCGGTGGTGTCGATCGGACCGTCGGGCGGCGCGATGTCGCCCTCGTGCTCGCGCTCGGCTTCGGTGCGCATGTCCTCGCCCCAGAGCGGGGGCGGGCGTTCGAGATCGCCGCGGATCCCGCATCCCGACAGGACCAGGGCTGCGGCGGCGCCGAGAAAGGCTGCGGCGTAGGCTCTCATCGCGTCGTCTCCCTTCAAAGGCCCAGCCGGGTTTTCCAGCGTTCGACCTGTTCGCGCACCCGGACCGGCGCGGTCCCGCCATAGCTCGTCCGGCTGGACATCGAGGCGCGGGCGGACAGCACCGCGTAGACGCCTTCGCCGATGCGCGGCTCGATCTTCTGATACTCGCTGAGCGGCAGTTCGGCCAGCGGCACGCCGGCCGCTTCCGCCGCCTTCACCGCCGAGCCGGCGACGTGATGGGCGTCACGGAAGGGCATGTCGAGCTCGCGGACGCACCAGTCGGCGAGATCGGTCGCGTCCGAATAGGCTTCACCGGCGGCGGCCTGCATGACGCCGGTGTCGAAGCTGAGGTCGGCGGCCATGCCCGTCATCGCCGAGATCGCGAGCGCCAGATCGTCGAACGCGGTGAAGACCAGCGCCTTGTCTTCCTGAAGGTCCTTGGAATAGGCGAGCGGCAGGCCCTTGCAGACCAGGATCAGCCCCTGAAGCGCGCCCGCGATGCGGCCCGGCTTGGCGCGGACGAGCTCTGCGGCGTCGGGATTGCGCTTTTGCGGCATGATCGAGCTGCCGGTGGAGAACGCGTCTGTGAGCCTTGCAAAGCCGAACCGGCGCGAGGTCCACAAGACGATCTCCTCGGCGAAACGCGAGAGGTTCACCGCCGTGATCGCCGCCGCGCTGAGCGCTTCCAGGGCGAAATCCCGGGAGCTGACCGCGTCGAGCGAGTTCGCCATCGGCCGGTCAAAGCCCAGCGCCTTCGCAGTCGCCTCGCGGTCGATGGGAAAGGCCGTGCCGGCCAGCGCCGCCGCGCCGAGCGGGCTTTCGTTGAGGCGCTTGCGGCAGTCTTCCAGCCGCCCGCGGTCACGCTCGGCGGCTTCGACCCAGCACAGAAGGTGATGGCCCAGGCTGATCGGCTGGGCGGTCTGTAGATGGGTGAAGCCGGGCATGACCGTGTCGGCGTGGGCTTCGGCCTGTTTCACCAGCGCGGCCTGATACGCGGCAAGGCCTTCGCTCGCGGCCTCCAGCGCCTCGCGCAGCCACAGCCGGAAGTCCGTGGCGACCTGGTCGTTTCTGGATCGCGCCGTATGCAGACGGCCCGCCGGCGCGCCGATCTTGTCCTTCAGCGCAGCCTCGATATTCATGTGCACGTCTTCAAGCTCGGGCTTCCAGACGAAGCGGCCTGCGCGTATGTCCTCGCGCACGGCCTCGAGCCCGCGGCGGATCGCCGCCTCGTCTTCGCTTGAAATCACCCCGCAGGCGGCCAACATCGCCGCATGGGCGAGCGAGCCGGCGACGTCGTGCTCGTAAAGCCGCTTGTCGACGTCGACCGAGGCGTTGATCGCCTGCATCACGGCGGACGGGCCGGCCTTGAAACGGCCGCCCCACATGCCGCTGGGGCCGGTGTCCTCGGTCATGATCGGATCCTTTTTCTCGGCGGAGCGAAGCGCGCGCCGGACAGTACGAAGACGGGAGCGGGCATGAAAGCTTTGAGCTTGAAGAACGGTCTGATCGCCGCGGCGCTGATCGGCGGGGCTGCGGTGATTTATGTCGTATTTTCCGCGCTCGTCAGCTCTGAAAAAGGTCCGATGGACAGTTTCGCCGTCGGCGCGATGAGCGGTTTCCGCACCGTGTCCGACCCGCCCGACCAGCCGCTGACCGCGCTTCTGACCGGCGAGGGCGATGAGATCACCCTCGCCGACAAGCGCGGCAAGGTGGTGCTGGTCAATTTCTGGGCCACCTGGTGCGCGCCCTGCGTGGTGGAGATGCCCTATCTCAACGAGCTGCAGGCGCGGTACGGCTCAGACGAGTTCGAGGTGGTCGCGGTGTCGATGGACCGCTCCATCGAGGACGCGCGCGCCTTCTATCGCGAGCACGGGCTGACCTCGCTGGGGCTCTATCACGACCAGTCCTTCCGCGCCGCAATGGCCGCGGGCGCCCGCGGCCTGCCGCTCACCGTTCTGTATGATCCGCACGGCGGAGAGATCGGCCGGCTCGACGGCGAGGCGGAATGGGCGAGCGAGGAAGCCTTCGCTCTGATCGAGGCCGCGATCGAGCGGTATTAACGCAGCTTCATTCGACAGGCGGACCGATCGGCGCTCTCATCTGGCTCACAAAGATGGAGACCGCCTCATGATCAGAACCCTCGCGCTCGCCGCAGTCGCCTCCGCCGCCCTCATTCAGCCCGCCGCCGCACAGGAGACGCCTGAGGCGGCGGTGCACGCGCTCTACGACGTCATCTCCGGCCCGGTCGGCGAGGCCCGCGACTGGGACCGCTTCCGCGCGATGTTCCTGGACGGCGCGCAGATGACGATCCTCGCGCCCACGCCCGAAGGCGGCGAACGGCTCGTGGTCTGGAGCGTGGAGGATTACATCGACCGCAACGGCGAGGCGCTGTCGCAGATCGGCTTCACCGAGACCGAAACCCGCGGCGAAACGGTCACTTATGGCGGGCTGGCCGTCGTGATCAGCGCCTATGACGCGGTGCGCGCGGACACCGGCGAGACCGTCGCCACCGGGGTGAACACCATCACGCTCGCTCGCGACGGCGAGGTCTGGAAAGTCGCAGCCCTCGCCTGGCGGCCGGCCACCCCCGACTGGCCGGTGGACCGCGCGTTCGAGGCGTTCGGCGACTGACACGGGACGCGGCGCGGGCGCGGCGCCGGACCGAGACCTGCGCGCTGGAACGGCTGCGCTCCGCCGCCGTTGTCAGGCGATGGCCGATCAGGAACATGCCTCTGAAAGCGAAAGCGGGCTGAAGCGCTCGCTCGGGCTCAGCGGGCTGACCTTCTACGGGGTCGGCACGGTGCTGGGCGCAGGGATTTTCGTGGTCGTCGGCGAGGTCGTCGCCGAAGCCGGAGCGCTTTCCCCGCTCGCTTACATCTTCGCCGGGCTGGTCGCGCTGACCACCGCCCTGTCCTTCGCCGAGCTCGGCGCGCGCATCCCGACCGCGGGCGGGCCCATCGATTATGTCGAGCAGGCGTTCGGGGTCAGCTGGCTCGCCAATCTCACCGGATGGGCGCTGGCGATCGCGAACATCGTGTCGGGCGCGACGATCACCACCGGGTTCGTAAGCTATCTCAGCGCCTTCATCGACGTTCCGTTCTGGATGGCCGCCACGGGCCTGCTGCTGCTTCTGGGCGTGATCTCGATCGCCGGGATCAAGCAGAGCGCGTGGTTCATGACGGTGACCACGGTGATCGGCCTGATCACGCTCGTCGTGGTGATCTGGGCGCGGCGCGACGCGGTGATGTCCGCCCCCGCCGAGATGACCGAAGCGTTCGGCCAGCTCGACGCCACGATGCTCGCAGGCCTTTATGCGGGCGCGTTCCTGGCCTTCTATTCCTTCATCGGTTTCGGCGACATGGCCCAGACCGCAGAGGAGACGCGTGACGTCTCGAGAACCCTGCCCTGGGCGATCGTGCTCACCCTCGTCACCGTCTTCGTCTTTTACGTGCTCATTTCCGCCGCGCTGATCGGCGGCGAGCCGGTGGACTGGAAAGCCGCCGAAGCGCCGGTGGTCCGGGCTGCGGAGATCGAAGGCTATCCCGCGTTGCCAATCGGCGTCGCGAGCCTTCTGGTGATCGTCAACGGCGGGCTGACCCAGATCGTCACGGCGGCGCGTTTGCTGCTCGATCTGGGACGCGACGGGCGCGGCGCGCCGGGCTGGCTGGGCCGGGTCAATCCGCGCACCAGCACCCCCGTCCCGGCGACGCTTCTTGTGCTGGCGGTGGTGCTGGCCCTGACCCTGGCGGTCCCCCTCGCGGGTCTTGCGAACGCGACCAGCCTGGTGGTCCTCGTGGTCTTCGTGGCGGTGAACGCCGCGCTCTGGCGGCTGAAGACGCAAGGCCAGCCGGACGGGCCGCCTGACATACCGATCGTCATACCGATCGCCGGGGTGATCCTGTCCACGCTGGCCGCCGCCGGTCAGATCGCGCTCTGGGCCGGGGTCGTCTCCACCTAGTCGATCGGCTCCCAGCCCCCGTCCGGGGTGCGGCACAGGGTAAGGGTCTCGCTGACATAATCGCCCTCAGGGGAGAAGAATTCCGCGTCCGCGCGCCGGCAGGACTGATCGCCATAGCCCTGGATCGGCGCGCCGGCGTGCACCACGCCGCGATAGCCGGTGGCCGGGTTGCGCCAGAAGGCTGCGTCGTCATTGTCGAACGCGATCCTGGAGGCGGTGCTGAACTGCGCCCGGTCGCAATCAGACAGCGCCGCGCCCAGCCGGGCGCCGGTGTCGGTGTCGCCCAGAAGCGCGCCGAGGATCACGCCCGCCGCGCTGGCTTCGGTGTTCGCGCACGCCGCTTCAAAATAGCGGAAATCCCGGCCGGCGAAGCGCTCCATGTACTCGGCGGGGTAGTCGCCGGTCTTATCGCGATAGCCGTGTGCGGGCGCGTGGTCGGGGGGATCGGTCAGGGCGGGCACGGCCAGGACCAGGGCGGCGATGCCGCCAAGGGCGGCGGTGGTGACGATGCGGCTCATCTTCGGCTCCTCAACTGACTGAATAGATGAATAATCGCGCATATAACCGGCGGCCCGGCGCGCCGGTTCCTGCGCCATATTCCCGGCGCCAGCCCGCCGCTCAAGAGGCGGAACCGCTCGCCCGCGCCCGCCGTTCGCCCCTCTGAGATCATCCCCCGAGACCGAGGAGAGCGGCTATGAAAGTGCTACTGGCAGGCGCGCACGGCGCAGTGGGCGAACATCTGATCCGGGCGCTGCACGCGCGCGGCCACGAGGTCACCGCCGGCGTCCGTGACGCGGACCAATTTCCCGAAATGAAGGCCGACGGCGCCGAGCCTGTGATGCTCGACCTCACAACGCCCGAGCAGTTCGACGCCGCCCTATCGGGCGCGGACGCGGTGATCTTCGCCGCCGGCTCCAAGGGCCAGGCGCTCGAAGACGTGGACCGGGACGGCGCGAAGGCCCTGGCCGATCACGCCCGCCAGACCGGGACCGATCGCTTCGTCATGCTCAGCTCGATCATGGCCGACCGGCCCGAGGAGGGTCCCGAAAAGCTCCAGCCGTATCTTCACGCC
The DNA here is from genome assembly GCA_040112665.1 of Oceanicaulis sp. NCBI lineage: Bacteria > Pseudomonadati > Pseudomonadota > Alphaproteobacteria > Maricaulales > Maricaulaceae > Oceanicaulis > Oceanicaulis sp. The sequence goes on from CP157796.1 coordinate 1,637,560, forward strand.
AAGCACGAGGCGGACGAGCACCTCAAGCAGAGCGGGCTGGACTGGACAATCGTGCGCCCCGGGGGGCTGACCGACGACGCGCCGACCGGCCAGATCCGCACCGGTCAGGGTTTCGAGGGCGAGGACGCGGTGATCCCGCGCGCCGACGTCGCCGAAACCCTGGCCGTCGCGCTGGGCGACCCGGGCACGATCGGCAAGACCTTCGAAATCATCAGCGGCGACGTGGTGATCGAAGAGGCGCTTAAGGAGGTTTAGAGAATTTCGGGAACGCCCGACAAAAAAGCCCCGGAGCGGCGCTCCGGGGCTTTCTCGTTTCAGCGGATCAAAAAGACCTAGTAGCCGATCTTGCCGAGCTCTTCTTCGAGCGCGGGCACGGCCTGGAACAGGTCTGCGACCAGGCCGTAATCGGCGACCGAGAAGATCGGCGCCTCTTCGTCCTTATTGATCGCGACGATGACCTTGGAGTCCTTCATCCCGGCCAGGTGCTGGATCGCGCCGGAAATGCCGACCGCGATGTAGAGCTCGGGCGCGACGACCTTGCCGGTCTGGCCGACCTGGTAGTCGTTGGGCACGAAGCCCGCATCCACCGCGGCGCGGCTGGCGCCCACGGCGGCGTTGAGCTTGTCGGCGACCTTTTCGAGGATCTCGAAATTCTCGCCATTGCCCATGCCGCGGCCGCCGGAAATGACGATCTTGGCCTGGCTGAGCTCGGGGCGGTCGGACTTCGACAGCTCCTCGGAGACGAATTCCGACGCCGCGCTGGGTGCGGGCGTGTCGATCGTCTCGACGCTCGCCGAACCGCCGTCGCCGGCTTTCTCAAACGTCGTCGGACGGACCGTGATCACTTTCTTCGCGTCGGACGACCTCACCGTCATCATCGCGTTGCCCGCATAGATCGGGCGGATGAAGGTGTCCGCGCCCTCGACCGCGGTGATGTCGGAGATGATCGCCACGTCCAGCTTGGCGGCTACGCGGGGCATGAAGTTCTTGCCCACGGTGGTGGCCGCGGCGAGGATCGCGTCATAGCCGTCGGCGACCGAGAGAACGACGGTCTCCATCGCTTCGGCCATCTTCTTGCCCAGCGGCTCGCTTTCGGCGTGCAGCACCTTGGCCACGCCGTCGAGCTTGGAGGCGGCTTCGGCCGCGCCGCCGGCGTCCTTGCCGGCGACCAGGACGTGGATGTCGCCGCCGATACCCTTCGCCGCGGTGATCACCGCGCGCGTGGCGTCGTTCAGCGACGCATTGTCATGTTCTGCGATGACGAGCACGGACATCTAGAGCACCCCCGCTTCGTTCTTCAGCTTGTCGACCAGTTGCTCGACGCTTTCCACCTTGATGCCGGCTTCGCGCTTGGGCGGCTCGGTGACCTTGAGCACTTGCAGGCGCGGGCTGACGTCCACGCCGAAATCGTCAGGCGTCTTGGCGTCGATGGGCTTGCGCTTGGCCTTCATGATGTTGGGCAGCGAGGCGTAGCGCGGCTCGTTCAGGCGAAGGTCGGTCGTGATGATGCCGGGCAGGGCGATCTTGATGGTCTGCAGACCGCCGTCGATCTCCCGGGTCACGTTCAGCCCGCCGTCGGCCTTTTCGACCTTGGAGGCGAAGGTGGCCTGCGGCCAGCCCAGCAGCGCGCCGAGCATCTGACCGGTGGCGTTGCTGTCGTCGTCGATCGCCTGCTTGCCGAGGATGACGAGGTCGGGGCTTTCGGCCTCGACGATCCCCTTGAGGATCTTCGCCACGGCCAGCGGCTCGACCACCGCGTCGGTGGTCACGTGGATGCCGCGATCCGCGCCCATGGCCAGGGCCGTGCGGATCGTTTCCTGGGCCTGGGCCGGGCCGATGGAGACCGCGACGATCTCTTCGGCGTCGCCCTTTTCCTTCAGGCGGATGGCCTCTTCGACGGCGATTTCGTCGAAGGGGTTCATGCTCATCTTCACGTTCGCCAGGTCGACCCCGGTCTGGTCGGGCTTGACCCGGACCTTCACGTTATAGTCGACCACCCGTTTGACGGGGACGAGGATCTTCATCGACGGCTCCGGTCTGTTGTTGCGTGCAAGGGCGGCCGGGGAGGGCTGGCCGCCCGACTTATGTCAGGCTTGAAACTAGGCGCGGAACCTGCCCTCGCCACCTTTCGAAGTCAACGCGCCGCAGGCGGCGTGTCCGGACATATCGCACGCCTGCGCGAAATGCGAACGGCCGGCGCCGGATCGCTCCGCCGCCGGCCGCGCATGGAGCCTCGAGGGGAGGGGCTTATTCGGACGCGTCGTCTTCGGACGTCACCAGCGCCAGCTCGGTCTCGATCGAAAGATCGATCTCGTCGGACACCGCCGGCGCGGCGTAGCCCAGACCCCACTCGGAGCGGATGATCGTGCCGCTGGCGGACAGGCCGGCGACCTGCTGGCCTTCGCGGAAGGGATGATCGCCGAGATGGTTGAGCGTGACGTCGAGCGTGACCGGCTTGGTCGTGCCCAGAAGCGTGAGGTCGCCGGTCATCGTGCCGGTCTCGCCGTCTTCGGTCTCAAAGCCGGTCGCGACGAAGCGGGCGGTCGGATACTCTTCGGTGTTGAAGAGATCGCCGCTGTTGAGGTGGCCGATGAACCGGTCCTGGTTCGCGCCGACCCAGAACCCGCCGGGCAGGTTGAAGGTGATGTCGACGGTGGAGTTCTCCGGCTCTTCGAAGTCGAGCAGCAGGACGCCGTCGTAATCGGTGAAATGGATCGACTGCTCGGACATGCCGAGATGGTTCCAGGTCGCGCGGATCGTGGTGTGGGATTTGTCGAACTCGTACTCGGCCGGCTCGGCGAAGGCGGCGCCGGTGAGCACGGGCGCGGCGAGGAAGGCGGCCAGCGAGGCGGCGGCGTAAGCGGTCTTCATGGGTCGTCCCTTCAGGTCTCTGTCGCATCACGTGCGGCGTCGCGCCGCAGCGGTGAACTTGGGCGCCGCGACGCCGCTTCGCCACCCTCCGGCGCGAAATTTCGGGTTTCCAGGACGGAAAGACTGGCCTAGCGGCTTGCGCCGGGCGTCCATTTCACATCGCCGCGACCCTCGTCGTTGGCGATGCGCGCGGCGACGAACAACAAGTCCGACAGACGGTTGAGATAGGTGATCACAGGCTCGCTCACCGGCTCGCCGGTGGAGGCCAGCGCCACCACGCGCCGCTCGGCGCGCCGGGTGATCGTGCGGGCGAGATGCAGGCGGGCGGCGGCTTCGGTCCCGCCGGGCAGCACGAAGCTGTCCAGCGGGTCGAGCCGGGAATTGAGCGCATCGATCTCGGTCTCGAGCCGCGTGGTCTGCCCCGCGGTCATGCGCAGCGGCTCCCATTCGAGTTTTTCGCCCCGGCCGGGCACGCACAGATCCGCGCCCAGATCGAACAGGTCGTTCTGAACGCGCAGCAGGATCACGGCCAGCTCATGGCCCGGGTCGAGCGCGGCCAGCGCTACGCCGATCGCTGCGTTGGCCTCGTCGACCGTACCGTAAGCCTCCACGCGCGGGTCGTGCTTGTCGGCTTCGCTCATGTCGCCCAGGCGCGTGCGGCCTGCGTCGCCGGTCTTGGTGTAGATTTTCGTCAGTCGGACCATGGGGGCTCCTTCCGCCGCGAAGCTAGTGCCGGCCGAGGGCTCGCGCAAACCGCCGCGCCGAAAATTCCTGATGTAACCCGCAGGTTACTCTTGACGGTGGGTTCGCCGTGGGTCATGTGTTACGAACGTCACCTTTGGGTTACACGCACGAAAGGCCCGCCATGATCCGCACCCTCGCCAGCGCCGCTGTTCTCCTCGCCGCCGCCGCTCCTGCGATCGCACAGGATCTGACGGGCGTCGCCGAAACGCTGCTCAATGAGAGCGGCGCGCCGGGCGCCGCGGTCGGGCTCGATTGCGGCGCGGGCTTTTCCGAAGGCGTCGCCGGCGTCCGGCTTGAAGGCGGCGAGGCGGCCGTCCAGCCGGGCGATTTCTGGCACATGGGATCGAACACCAAGGCGATGACCGCGACGCTCGCCGCCCGGCTGGTGGAGCAAGGCGTGATCGCATGGGATACGACGCTGGGGGCGGCCCTGGCCGGGCTCGATCTGCAGATTCACCCTGATCTGGCCGAAGCCACGCTCGCAGACCTGCTCGCCCATCGCGGCGGTGTGACGGCCAACGCGGGCATGCTCACCGCCCTTCGCATCGCCGGCGCCGATGCGGACCGCGACGTTCAGGCCGACCGGCTCGTCTACGCCGAAGCGGTGACCTCGCAGCCGGGCGGGCCGCGCGGTGCGTATCTCTACTCCAACGCCGGCTACGTGCTCGCCGCGCTGATGCTCGAGCAGGCCGCCGGGGCGCCCTACGAGACGCTGATGCGGCGTGAGGTGTTCGGCCCGCTCGGGATGGACGGCGCGGGCTGGGGCCCGCCGGGGGAAGCGGGCGCCGAGGACCAGCCGCGCGGGCATTCCGGCGGGCTGTTCGGCGGGCTGCAGCCGCGCGAACCCGGCGCGCGCGCCGACAATCCGCCTGCGCTCAATCCGGCGGGCCGTGCGCATCTGCCGCTCGCCGATCTCGCCGATTTCCTGCGCGCGCACGCCGACCGGCCGGACGGCTATCTCGGCGCGGACAGCTGGGCGCGGCTGCAGACACCGCCGGAAGGCGATTACGCGCTGGGTTGGGGCGTGCGCGAGGACGGCGATCTCGTCCACGCCGGATCGAACACGATGTGGTTCGCCCGGATGCTGGTCGATCGCGAGACCGGGTGCGTCGCGGTCGCTGCGGTGAATATGGCGGGCGATGCGGCGCCGGCCGCGACGAACGCTGCTCTGCGGACGCTTATCGTCGACCGCTAGCCGCCGAACGCGCCCTTGGCCCAGAAGCCGACGACGATCACCAGCACGGCGATGAACTGGAACAGCACGCGCATCCGCATCAGCCGGTTCGACCAGGTCCGGCCGAAATCCCCGCTCCGGAAGAGCGCGTAGATGCCCGCCGCGAGGATCAGGAAGACGACGCCGAGCAGGACGTAAAGAAGAGTGTCGATGGTCTGGATCATGGCCGCCCATCTAGACCGGGCGCGCGCTGCGGGCAACGCGGCCCGGCGCCGCGCCAACCGGCATAGAGAAACTCTATGAGGGGTATAAAGAATGACCGTCTGCCGCACCGGTTTGCATTGAATTGTCTGATCATTCGTTCATTCTCGCGATTCAGGGTCAGAAGGCGTCGGTTAATGAGAGACATGCAGTCGCGAATCACGCGGCGCGATCTTCAGCGCGAAGCGACCAAGGCGGCCGTGCTCGACGCGGCCCGCAAGGTCTTTCTGTCTGAAGGGTTCGACGGCGCCACCATCAAGGCGATCGCCGACGAAGCCAACGTCTCTCCGGGCACCGTTCTGAACGCCGAACCCTCCAAAGCCGCCCTGCTCGTGGCGATTCTCCGCGAGGAGAGTCGCACCATGGCGGAGACCTGCGAGCAGATGGAGGGCGCGCTGTCGGGGGCTGCGTCCGAGCGTCTGTCGACGCTTCTGCACATCGTGCTCGACCATCATGTGCGGCATGGTGAGCTTTACGCCGCTGCGATCGGCCATTCCTGGTTGACGGGCGACGGCGATTATCACGCCGCATTCGAGGCGCTCGATTTCGCCTGGGGGTCGATCAAGCGCGTGCTGGAGGACGGCCGGCAGGCCGGCGAGTTCCGCTCCGATCTCGACGGCAACGCCGCGTTCACGGTGATCTGCGACGCGGTTTACGGCGCGCTGCGCTCCGCACGCCGCCATGACGGCCCGGACGCCAGCGACACGCTGACCAAGCGGCTCTCCATCATCATCGCAGGGCTGAAAGCCTAGGTGTGATGTCTCACGACGTTGTTCAGGTCTGAGAGCGCCTGGAGCGGCGTGCGTCGATTGAGAGCGTAGTGCCTTCGGCAGGTGTTGTAACGCCGGATCCAGTTCGGCAGGTCTTCGCGCCTTGCCTCGGCTGAGGGGAAGGGTGCGGCGTAGGCCCATTCTCTCAGCATGGACTGGATGAAGCGCTCGGCCTTGCCGTTGGTCTTCGGCGTGTAAGGCCGGGTGCGGATATGGCGCAGGCCCAGCCGGCGCACGGTGCGGGCGAAGAGCTTTGAGACATAGGCCGAGCCGTTGTCGCTCATCACCCGCTCCACGCCGACGCCCTGATCGCGATACCATCGCACTGCGCGCACCAGGAAGCCTGCTGCGCTGGCCCGGCGCTCGTCAGGCAGCACCTCGGCATAGGCCAGACGCGTGGCGTCGTCGATCGCGACATGGACGAAGTCCCAGCCCGCGCCTGTGTTGCGGTTGCCGGCGCGCACCTTGGTGATGCGGTGGCCGGGCCGGGCGAACCGGCCCAGCTTCTTGATGTCGATATGGATCAGCTCGCCAGGCCGGTCGCGCTGATAGCGCCGCACCGGCTCGGTCGGCCCCAGCCGGGCGAGCCGCGACAGGCCCGCCTCGGCCAGCCAGCGCGCCACGCTGGAGCGGGCCAGGCGCAGCGCTTCGGCGATCTGCTCGCCGGTCATCTTGAAGGTCCGCCGCATCAGCAGCGCCGCCTCGCGATAGCGCGGCGCGACCGCGCGCGGCGAGCGAAGCGGGCGGCTCGACCGGTTCGCCAGCCCCGCCTCGCCCTCCGCCCTGAAGCGAGAGAGCCACTTGAAAACCGTGCGCGGCGAAACGCCGAACGCCGCCGCGATCTCACGCACCGGCACGCCCGCTTCGCGCCGAGCCACCATCGAGGCTCGCGCATACCGCGTCGTTCTGGCATTGATATGACTGTTCATCCGGGCTCCCCCTGTCAGCTAGCTGTCTCGCAACAACCAGCTTCAGGCGGTCAGTCCGGATGAACAACCTTATGAGAGATCACACCTAGGTCCGGTATCGCAGGACGGCGGGTTTGACCGGGTTCTCGAAGGCGCGGCCCTCGGCGCGCGACTTCGCCCATTCGCGCTTCAGCCGCCGGTACCAGACCATCAGCGTGTCCGCGTCGGGGATCTGCATCAGCGGCGGGTCGTGCGCCAGGCCTTCGCCCTGAAGCCGCATGATCCGTGCGTCCTGATCGAGGAAGGTCTTTGTGAAAGGCCGGGCGAACGGCCTTATGAAATCAAGGCTCGGCGCGTTCCAGTACATGATCTCGCGAATTTCGCACAGATCGTTCCGGATCGGCGTGATCGCTGCGAGCCCCAGAAAGCTGTGCCGGTCGGTAGTGATGCTTTCCGCGCGCAGGCCGGGCAGCAGGAACTGGATCTCCACCTTCACGCCGCGGCCCAGGATCCAGGTGTAGAGCGGTGAGTTCACCGGCGCGTGGCTGAGCATGGTGAAGCCCATCTCGCTCGGCGCGTAGTGCTTCTCCTTCTCCTTCAGCGTCTTCGAGCTGCGCCAGAGCGGGCTCTTGTGCACGAAAGGGGTGTGGGCGGGATCGATCAGCCCGATCACCGCATGGTCCATGTGGCAGGCGAGCTCGGCGCGTTCGACGAACTTCACACGGCCCTCGCTCGCGCCCCTGTTCAGGACCATGTTCTGAAAGCGCGGCGGCGGCCCGTCCGGCCGGCTTGCGGCGTCTGCGCCCATGTAGATCCAGATCAGATCGTCCTGTTCGGCGACCGGATAATCCCGCGTGCTGATCTTCGAAACGTCGAAGGCCTGGTCCTCGACCAGCGAGGGAATGTGGCGGCAGACCCCGTCGGCCAGTCCGAACCGCCAGCCGTGATAGGGACACTGCACCGTGCCGGTTCCGTCCGGCTCGACGGTCAGCTCACCGGCCGACAGCGGCACGGCGCGGTGCGGGCAGATGTCTCTCAGGGCGAAAGGCGCGCCGTCCGGCCTGCGGCCCATTACGACCGGCTCGCCCAGGAACATTTTCTTGTAGAGCTTGCCCGCTTTCAGATCGCCGGCGGTCATCGCGACATACCAGATGTCGCGCAGGAACGCGCCGCCTTCGGCCTTGAAGGGCTCCTCACTTCTGGAGCCGCGGATCGGAAGCTCGGTCATGGAGCCGGTGTAGCCGGGCCGGGCGGAGGCGTCGAGACCGCCGGGCGGGCGCGCTGCGCAGCGTAGACGCCGGCGAGCACCAGACCGGCGCCGGCCCACTGGATCGCGATCAGCGCCTCGCCGAAGATCACCCAGCCCGCGACCGCGGCGACGACGGGTTGGATCAGGATGATCAGAGAGGCCAGCGCCGCCGGGGTGCGGCCCAGGCCATAGGCGATCCCGCCCTGACCGGCGCAGTGCGCGAGCACGCCCAGGCCGATCAGCGGCCACCAGCCCGCCGCGCTCGAGGGTAGAAGCGTCTCCCCGAAGCCCAGCGTGATCAGAAGCGTGATCGGGCTCGCCACGAGGGTGGACCAGAACATGACCTGCACCGTCGCCGCCCCGGCCCGCCGGGCGGCGCGCACGGCCAGAAGGTAGCCTGCGTACCAGCACGCGGTCAGCGCGCTCAGCACGTCGCCGGGCAGGCGCTCGGGGGCGAGCTGGAAGTTCGCCGCGCTCAGAAGCACCGCACCGCCCAGCGCTAGCGCGCCGGCGACCAGAAACCGGCCGGTGATCTTTTCACCGAACAGGACGAGCGCGGCGATGGTGACGGGGATCGGCGTGAGATTGGCCAGCAGGGTCGCGTTCGCGGCGGTCGTGATCTTGATGCCCGCGTGCCAGAAGGCGAGATCTCCGGCGAAGAACAGGCCCGCAAGGGCCAGCATTCTCAGCCCCTTCTCACGCTCGGGCAGCAGCCGGACTCGGCCGCGCCGGTGCTCGATAAAAAGCCAGACCGCCAGCACGGGAAGCGCGATCGCCAGCCGCCAGAAGGCGATGGCCTGCGGGCCGAGATCGGAGGCTTTCACGAGGATCGGCGCGAACCCGAGCACCGCGGCCGAAACGAACAGCACCATGACGCCGGCGAGGGCGGCGCGGCTGTCGGCGTCGTCTGTCTGGGGCGTCGCGGCCACGAACCGTCTCCGGAGTCCGCACGGAATGTGCGGGTTTCAGGGCCGTGTGTTTGGATGAAGCTGAACCGGCTGGCAATCGCCAAACGCGCTGCGCCGGGCGCCGCCTCAGCGTTCGAACACCCCCGCTTCGAGCATGCGGTCGATGACGGCGCGCTGGTTGGCGAGCGCTTCCTCCTGGCTCAGCATGCCGCGGCCGGCCATGGCGTTCGGGCCTGCGCGGGTCTGGCCTTCATAAGCGGGCGCGAACGCGCCCAGGGGCAGGCGTGAGGTGAGATTGGCCATGCCGGTCCGGCGGCGCACCGCGCGCAGCTCGGGAAGGTCGATCACCGCGTTTGCGTTAAGGCTCTCCCCGCTCTCGGCCTCGGCCAGCACCGCGCCGTTCCAGTCCACGATCTTGCTCATCGCGTCGGTAGAGGCGGCGGGCACCGGCGTGCCGACGATCTCGGCTGAATTAGACGAGACGACATAGGCGAGGTTCTCGATCGCCCGGGCGCGCTTGGCGACGTCTTTGACGGTGAGGTTGGGACTGCCCACCTCGCTGGTCGGATGCAGCAGGATCTCCGCGCCCTTGAGGCCCAGCATGCGCCCGATCTCGGGATAGAGGATCTCCTCGCTCGCGATCGTGCCCAGCTTTCCGATCGGCGTGTCGGCGACCGGAAACACCGCGTCATAGCCGTAAAGATCGAGATACGCGTCCCACACGTCCCAGGGCGTGGGGGTGTAGAGCGAGATCATGCGGCGATAGCGCAGGATCGTCTCGCCGGTCGGGTCGATGACGAAATTGGCCTGAAAGTAGAGGTCGGGAAAGTTCGGGTCGTTCTCATAGAGATTGCCCGCCAGATACACCCCGAATCGCTGCGCGATTCCGGCCAGCGCCTCGTACTCGGGGCCGTCCATGTCGACGCTCGCCTTCGCCTTCCACGCTTCGCGGCTCTCGCGCAGCGGAAAGCCGGTGAGGAAGTATTCGGGCAGACAGACCAGCTTCAGCTCGGTGCCGTTGAAGGTGCGCAGGAAGGCCTTGGTGGTGGCGATCTGCCCGCCGATCCGCGCGATCGAGGCGGCCATGCGGCTGCGCGCGGCTTCGACGGTCGTGTCCTGATTGACCGCGTCACACACCACCTGCAGCGCCACCGCGGAAAAGCGCGGATCGTCCTGGGCCCGCGCGGCGCCGGGCAGAGCGGCTGCGGCGGCGAGCGCGGCCGCGCCGGTGAAGAGTTCACGACGCGTGGTCATGACCGAACTCCTTCAATCGGTCGGTGTTTTCACCATCCCATTCGGCGAGAAAGCGCTTGGGAGCCTGCTTGCGCCACACCTTGAACAGGTTTGCGCGCGCCCAGTCGGCGTCGAAGGCTTCAGGACGCATCAGCACCATCGCCCAAGGCCTGTGATGATCGGTGGTGAAGAACAGCTCCGGCGCCGCGTCGAGCAGGAAATCGCGTTCCTCCGCAGCCACCTTGAAGACCGGTGCGTTCGCGTCAGCTTGCGGCGCCCACCACGTCCAGAGCTTGCCGTGCGCCTTCAGGCACGGATTGCCCCACGAGACGGCGTCTTCGACGCGCGGCAGTTCGAGCGAGAGCGCGAAAGTGCGAAGATCGTCCCAGCCGTTCATCACTATTCGTCCTTGCTCAGCCCTTCGAACAGACCGGCCGCCTCGCTCGCCGTGACCGTGAGGGTGCGTGCATCGCCTGACAGACCGTCGAGCATCGCTTCGAGCGCGCTCATCCTGAAGGGCTGGCCGGCGACGAAGCCGGTCAGGGTGAAGCCGAGCATTTGTGCGCCGTAGCGATCGTGTTCGGCCTTCAGGTAATCGCGCGCTTCCAGGATCTGCCGGGTCCAGACGTCTTCGGTCTGGGTACGCTCGATCAGAAGCCTGAAATCGTCGAGTTCGTTGTGAAGCGGCAGCGCGCCGAGCCGTCCCGCCCGGGTCTTCATGAAGACCGGGACCTGATCGGTCTCCCAGTCCAGCACGTGCCTGAAGCCCGCCTCGGCCAGAAGATCGGGCGTGGCGAAGCTTTCCTGCCGGGCCGGCGAGAGCCAGGTGACCGGCTCGACGCCCGCCGAAGCGAAGGCTCGCTGCGTCTTCTCGATCAAGGCGCGCTCGTCGGCTTCGGAGAGGCCTGCGTGATGGATCGCATCGCCGTGCAGCCCGGCCGCAGCGATCTCGCAACCTGCCTCCAGCGCCGCGTCCAGCAGCGGCCGCGCCCGTTCGACCAGCGCTGCGGACATCGCCACGGTCGCTCTGATTTTGCGCGCGGCGAGCGCGTCGAGAATACGAAAGGCGCCGACGCGGTTTCCATAATCGCGCGTGGTGTAGTGGCGCAGATCGGGGAAGGGGGTCTTCATCCCGTGCGGGTGGGCGAAGGGGGTTTTCGTCGGGTCGATCGGGTGGTGCTCGCACACCAGCACCGGCATGACTGCGACCAGCGCGCCGCCGGGCAGATCGACGCGGGAGCGGTCCTTCGCAAGCCGCCAGGCGTGACGGTCGATATCCTGGCCGTGCCGGCGCTTGGAATACTCGAGATAGGACGGATCGAGGGTCATGCGGACCTCCTCAGACCGTGAGCACCAGCCTGTGACCGGCGAGGTTCTTGTCGCGCGAAAGCAGCCGCGCGCCTTCGGCCTCGGCCTGCAACAGCAGCATCTCGTCGAACGGATCGCCATGCGGCAGGGGCGGGTCGAGCGCGGCGCAAACCGGGCTGGAGTGCAAAGGCAGGATCGGCAGCCCCAATTCGCCCAGAAGCGTCTGCACGGCGTCGGGCGAGGCGGGGCCCTTGCGCGCGCCGGAACGATGACGGGCGTTCCATTTCAGCCGGATCTCCCACAGCGAAAGCACGCTGGCGGTGAGCGAGGCGCGGTTCCAGTTCAGGAAGGCCCGCTCCTTGGCGGAGGTCCGGACCGGCGCGCCGACGACCGCGTAGACGTAGTGCGTGTCCAGAAGAAGCCTCACCGCCCGGGCGCTTTTTTCTCGCCGTCCTCGGCGCCGAGGACGGAGCGGCCGAAAGCGGGATCGTCGAATTCATCGGTCCATTCGGGCCAGTCGGCGTCCTTGACGCCGAGCCGTTGCTTCGCCGCCTCGGCGTCGGCGAACAGATCGCCCTTGCCCGCCTTGTTCCGGACGAAGTCGACGAGCGCCTCGCGCGCCAGCGCCTCGACCGACATGCCGCGCTCTGCGGCCATGCGCCTGAGGGCGTCGTGGACGTGGTCGGGCAGCTTGCGGATGGTGATGGCCGACATGAGCTCGCCTCCATGGCGAAAATGATATCATCTGATGATATCACGACCCGCTCCACCGGTCGAACTGGGTGCCGCCTGTGGCGAGGCCCCTGGCTTTCAGATCGTCCTGGACCGTCTCCCAGTATTGCGTGCGCCAGTGCTCGGCGATGTCGACCGCACGGGTGATCCACACGTCGGCGGCGTGCGCCTCGACATGCCTGAAGGCCTCTTCGAAGGCGCGCATGCGGTGGGGCTGGGCGACCAGATAGGCGTGCAGCGGGATGCACATCACCGTGCCCGAGGTTTCGCCTTCTTCCAGCAGCCGGTCGAACTGACGCTTGAGCACGTCGGCGTAGCGCCAGGGATCCATCGCCAGCGCGCCGTAGGTGATGACGTCGTTCACCTCCAGCGAGTACGGCATCGAGCACAGCTTTCCGGTCTTCGTCTTCACCGGCTGGGGCTGGTCGTCCTGGAAGAGGTCACACGTGTACCAGAAGTCATATTCGGCGATGAGGTCGAGCGTGCGCGTCGTATGGGTCAGCGCCGGGGCGAGATAGCCGCGAATGCGCTGGCCGGTCGCGTCCTGCACCGTGCGGATGGAGTCCTCGATGACGGCGCGTTCCTGCGCCTCGTCCATCTCGTAGGAATACCGGGTGTTGTAGATCCCGTGGCTGAAGAACTCCCAGCCGCGCTCAGAACAGGCCTCGACGATCTCCGGGCAGTGATCGCACATCGCCACGTTCAGGCTGACCGAGCCTTTTATGGCGTACTTGTCCATCAGCTCCATCAGCCGCCAGTGGCCGACCCGGTTGCCGTAATCGCGCTGGGAGTAGCCGGTCACGTCCGGCGCGGGGCGAGGCCAGCCGGGGCGTTTTGGATTTTTCGGCGGATCGAACTCGTAGAACTCGATATTGGGCGCGACCCAGAAGGCGAGCTTCTTTCCGCCCGGCCAACTGATCTTCGGCCGGTCGCGATACGGGTTGAAATCGTAGAGGTTCGGATCGGCGATCACGACGCGCGCGCCTTTCCCGCGTAAGCCTCCAGCCAGTCATAGACCTCCTTCACCTCCACCACGTCGGCGTATTTCAGCTGCAGGTCGGTGAGATTGGCGAAGTGGTAGCTCTCATGCTTGTCGGCGACGCATTCGATCGGGACGATGGTGCGGTAGCCGTGGCTGAGCGCGTCCACAGCCGTGGCGCGCACGCATCCGCTGGTCGACCCGCCGGTGATCACCACGGTGTCCACCCGGTGCCAGGTCAGAAAGCTCGCCAGCGGGGTTTCGAAAAACGCCGAGGGCATGCGCTTGGTGTAGACCGCGTCGACCCGCTCATCGATCTGCACCCGGTCGTCGAAGGCGTGCCGGTCAGAGCCGTACTTGATGTTCTGAAGGCTGTCGGGCGTGTCGGTGCGCGTGCCCCAGACCCCGGCGTCCGCCGCGTCGTCCATATAGGCGACATGGGTCCAGACCACGGGCAGGCCCTTGGCCCGCGCCCGCTTCGAGATCTCGTCGACATGGGTCAGCTGGTCGGGATCGGTGACGTAGGCGGTCTTGGGAAACAGGTCGGGCCGGGTGTAGGCCTTTTGCGGATCGACATTGACGATCGCCAGCTTCTCTCCGAACCCGAAGCGCGCACGGGACGGATTTGCCCGCACCTCCTCGAAAATCTCCCGCGCGGTCTTGTCGCTGCGGATCATGGTGGGCTCGAATTTCGGCGTGTCGGTCATGGACGGTCCTTCGTGGTCTTACGTCGTCGTATCTTTCTTCCCTCCCCTTGACGGGGAGGGTGTCCGGCGAAGCCGGACGGGTGGGGTGGGGCCACGGGCGCTGAGCTTTCACAAGGCTGGCGCAACCCCCCACCCGACCCGAGGCTTCGCCTCGGCCCACCCTCCCCGCAAGGGGGAGGGAAAGGGCGTCTAGTCTCTCAATCTCCCACCCTGTCATAGGCGTTCGCCACCCCGCCGGGCGGGCCGAACACGGGGGCTCCGCTGGCGGCGTCGCGGCCGAATTCGGAATGGGTGAAGCGGTCGCCGGCGACGGTGAATTCCGCGCCGATGAGCATCTCCACCCCTGAGCGAGACGAGGTGATCCGGCAGGTGTCGTCTGCGACCTCGCCGCGCCACAGCGCGCCTTCGTCATACCAGGAGAAATCGCAGCCCGGGTTGAAGCGCACCAGGTCCGCGGCGCGCAAGCCCGCGAGCCTGTCGAGGCCGGCCTCCTCGAACGCCGCCGGGTCGGCGAATTCGTAGACCGCCATGACGACCTCGCCTTCGGTGTCGCCTTCGCTGAAGGCGTAGACGCGCTGGCGGTAGGTCTCGCCGCCCGGCCCGCCCAGATCGAGCTCGGCGTAGACGAGCACGCCCGGCGCGGCGTCGCTTTCAAAGCGGGCGTGGCGCACGTGCAGGCGCGGCCGGGCGGGATCGCCTTCGGCCTCGATCTGCGCGGCGTTGTCCCAGCGTCCTTCCAGCGCGGTCGCGAGCCGTTCGGGAGAGACGCCGTTGGGATGGGCGATCAGGGCGAGGGCGGCGAGAAGGGTCATTGTGCGGCCTGCAGCGTCCGGATCTCCTCGAGGTCGGCGGGCGGCTCCATCCAGAGCGGGGCTTCAGCCTCGACATAGCTGCGCATGGTCTCGGGCAGGTCGTCATAGTCCTCCACCCGCCAGGTGATCAGGTGCATCACCGCCTGGCCGCCGCCCGCCCAGGCCGGCAGCTGACCGACGCGCGCCCAGCTCAGCTGATGGGGTTCGTCGACCGTGCCTTCGGGGTGGATGAAGAAGTCGTAGTTCTCCCAGGCCTGAATGCGCGCTTCGGAATTGGGGATGGGAAAATCGAGAAACACCGGCGCGGTGAAGACCTGTGTGTCGCCCACCGGACGCCAGCTCAGCGAATCGTCCTCGATCACCGCCAGGCGCGGGCCCGAGCCCTGCTCGACGCGGGTTTTCATCCCGCCGCCCTCGAGCGTGTAGGTGATGAACTGATAAGGGTAGGCGACCGCCACGCTCTCGGGGACGATCTCCAGAGTCTCGGGATCGCGGAAGACGTAGATTTTCCGGTTGTACTGATGGGCCACCGGCGCGCCTTCGCCCTCGGGCCGGAAGGACCGCGCGGAGTCCCAGCCCTCCATGACGTAGCGCACGTCGCCGGAGGGGTAATCGCGCACCGTGCCGATCGAATACCACCAGACCGGCTCGCCCGTCCCGGCGCGGGCGGCGACCCAGTCCTCGAACACCTCCTGGGTGAACGGTTCGGCGCCGGGAACCTGTGCGCCCGACCCCGCTGCGAGGCCGAGGGTCAGTACGGCGGCGGCGATTGCGTGCTTCATCGGTCGTCTCCCCAATCATCGGCGGCGCCCGGGTCTTTGCGCCTTCAGCCGCCCTCGTCGGGCAGGATAGCAAGGCGGGCGCGAGAGGAAACGGAAAAGATATATCCTTTCCAGCCGCGCGCTCTTTCATTGATGACGCTTTCATGTCTCAATACCGCCCAGACGGGGGTCTACGGGATGATCGAGGGAAAGCTGGTCTGATGGGATCCGGCGAACCGGCTGCCGGCGTCGTGCTCGCGACGCTCGTCGCCTACAAGATCGTGCTGATCGCGATCGGGATCTGGGCGTCCCGGCTCAACAGGAACGAATCCGATTTCTTTCTCGGCGGGCGGGGCCTGGGCGCATGGGTTGCGGGTCTGTCCTACGCCGCCTCGACCAGCTCGGCCTGGGTGCTTTTGGGGTTCTCCGGCTTCGTCTACGCGGTCGGCGTCTCGGCGCTGTGGATGGTGCCGGGCATCTGGCTCGGCTACGTGCTGGTCTGGCTGTGGTTCGGGCCGCGCCTGAGGGCGGAGACCGCCGAGCGCGGCCATGTCACCCCGTCCGATTTCATGGCCGCAGAGGCCGGGCCCTGGGCTGCTGCGATCCGCGCGCTCGCAGGCTTTCTCGTGCTCTTCACCTTCGTGTTCTACATCGCCGCCCAGTTCGGCGCCGCCGCGATCGCGTTCGAAAGCCAGTTCGCGCTCAGCCGGTTTGAGAGCGTCGCGATCGGCGCGGGCGTGATCCTGATCTATGGCCTCCTGGGCGGGTTCTGGGCGGTGTCGCTGACCGACACGCTGCAGGGCGCGATCATGGCCGTGATCGCGGTCGTCCTGCCCGTGTTCGCCGTCATCGCGGCGGGCGGTCCGGCCGGGATCGCCGAGACGCTGAGCGCCAGCCAGCCCGCCGCCTATCTCGACCCCTGGGGCGGCCGGGCCGGATTCGCGTTCCTCGGCTTTGCGATCGGCATCGCCTCGATCGGCCTGGGCACCTACGGCCAGCCGCATCTTCTGTCGCGCCTGATGGCGGTGAAGGACGAACGCGCGCGCCGGCGCGGCTTCGTCGTGGCGATGAGCTGGGGCGTGATCGTCTATATCGGCATGGCGGCGATGGCGCTGGCGGGCCGGGCGATTCTGCCGGCGGTCGCCGACGGCGAGGCGCTGTTCTACGAGCTCGCCGCGCTTTTACTGCCCACCGTGCTCGCCGGGATCGTGATCGCGGCGATCCTGTCTGCGGTGATGAGCACGGTGGACTCCCTTCTGATCGCCGCATCCTCCGCCGCCGCGCATGATCTGCGGCTGGTGAAGATCCTCAGGGGCCGGGAGGTGCTGGTCAGCCGGGCCGTCATGGCCGCGATCTGCGCGCTTGCGGTGATCCTGACGCTCAGCCTGCCCGCGACGATCTTCGACCGGGTGCTGTTTTCCTGGTCCGCGCTGGGCGCGGCCTTCGGGCCGGTGATCGTCGCCCGTGTCGCCGGAGTGGAGCCAAAGGGTTGGGCCATCCTGCTGGCCATCCTCGCCGGCTTCTTCACGACCGTCCTCTTCTACGCCTTCGGTCAGGCCGGGACCGAGGGGCTCTCCGGCCTGCCGCTCCTGCTCGCCGAACTCGCCGCCATACCCGGCGATCCGTTCGAACGGATCGCGCCCTGGGCGCTTCCGCTCTTGCTCGTGTTCACCCTGCGCAAGCGCGCCGCCGCGCCTGCGCCCGTCACCCGCCTGGAGACTGCAGAATGACACTCTCTCGTTCGCTGACCATCGCCGTCGGCTCCGGCATCGCCGGGGTCGCCCTGGGCCTGATCATGGCCGGCGGGGTCGACGCCGGGCAGGCCTCGGCCGACACCCACGCCGCCGCGCCGGAAACCGGCGCCTACATGATCGTGCTGGGCACGGTGCATGACCGTCAGGCCTTCATGAGCCGCTACGCCAGCCAGCTCGGCCCGCTCTATGAGCGCCATGGCGGCTCGTATGTCGCGGTGACCGGCGACGTGGAGACGCTCGAAGGCGACACGCCGTTTGAATCGGTCGTCATGAGCCGCTGGCCGGACGAGCAGAGCGCGCGCGATTTCTGGAACGATCCCGAATACCGCGAGCTCGCCGACCTCAGGATCGAAAACGAATGGGGCGACTTCAACGTCGTTATCGTGCCCGCCCTGCCGCAGGCGGGCGATGAGTGACGCCGTTCCGGTCTTAAGGACCGAACGGCTGATCCTGCGCGGCTTAACCGCCGACGACGCAGACGCGTTCGCCGCGATCTGGGCTCATCGCGGCGTCGCCCGCTACATCACCGGAAAACCGTCGAGCCCGGCGGAGTCCTGGGGCCGGCTTCTGCGGCTCGCCGGCGGCTGGGCGCTTCTGGGCTACGGCTACTGGGCGGTGGTGGAGGCTGAAAGCGGCCGGCTCGCCGGCATGGCGGGCCTTGCAGACTTCCAGCGCGAGATCGACGCCGACGTGGCCGGCCTGCCCGAGGCGGGCTGGGTGTTTCATCCCGAGTTTCACGGGCGGGGCTACGCCACCGAGGCGATGCGCGCCGCGCTGGCCTGGATGGATGACCGCCCTGAAGGCGCGCGCAGCTGGTGCCTGATCCACCCTGACAACGCCGCCTCGCTGAAAGTCGCGGCCAAGCTCGGCTACGGGCAGGCGCAGGAGGCGCTCTTCGACGGGGCGGCGACGACGCTGCTCTGGCGGGCGAGGGGGGCTTAAAAAAAGGGCCGGTCCCGCAGATCGCGGTGACCGGCCCAGTCTTGCATACCTGATCGGGGAGGAGACGGTATGCGCAAGGGGAAAGACGTGAAACGCGGTGGCGTTCCGGCGTCGTTCGAGGCGGTATATGCGTCCGCGCCGCGTCCGCCGCAAGGCCGCCCAGCGATAGCGGCTATGCAATTTTGCCGGTCAGCCGCAAAGCGGTCTCATTCGGGTCACCGCTCTGTCATGAAACGGGTTTTCCGGAATAAACGAACATTCCCGCACCTCCGGTGAGGGCTCCTTCGCTAAGCCGTTGACGGCGCGGGCCGGGCGGGCTTGCATCGCGGCCATGAACTTCCTGTCCGACACCACCGCCCCCGCCCATCCCGCCATTCTCGACGCGCTCGCGAGGG
This sequence comes from Oceanicaulis sp., assembly GCA_040112665.1. NCBI lineage: Bacteria > Pseudomonadati > Pseudomonadota > Alphaproteobacteria > Maricaulales > Maricaulaceae > Oceanicaulis > Oceanicaulis sp. The sequence goes on from CP157796.1 coordinate 1,656,068, forward strand.
CCAACGAGGGCTTCGCGCCGAGCTACGGCGCCGATCTCGTCAGCGCGGGTGTAAAGACCTGGCTCGAAGAGGTTTTCGAGACCGGGATCGAGGTGCTGTTCGCCACCTCCGGCACGGCGTCGAACGCGCTCGCTCTGTCGGTGCTGGCCGGTCCGGACACGATGATCCTCTGCCATGACGAAGCGCACATCCACCGCGACGAGCGGGGTGCGCCGGAATTCTTCACCGGCGGGGCGAAGCTTCTGCCGATCAAGGGCGCGCACGCGAAAATGCCCGCCGACGCGCTGGCCTCGGCGCTGGCCGAATGGCCGTCCGATTTCGTGCACGCCACCCCGCCGGCTGTACTCTCGATCAGCCAGCTCAACGAATCAGGCTGCGCCTATACGCTCGAGGAGATCGAGACGCTGGCCGAACTCGCTCGGAACGCCGGCCTGTTCGTGCACATGGACGGCGCGCGGTTTTCCAACGCGCTCGTCACGCTCAACTGCACACCGGCCCAAATGACCTGGAAGGCGGGCGTGGACGTGCTCTGCCTGGGCGCGACCAAGAACGGCGCGATGGCGGCCGAAGCGGTGATCCTGTTCGGCCGCGCGCGGGAGCGCTTCGCCCAGCTTCAGGCGCGGCAGAAGCGCGGCGGGCACATGCTGCCGAAAATGCGCTATGTCGCCGCCCAGATCGGCGCCTGGCTCGAAGACGGGCTGTGGCTCGACCTCGCCCGGCGCGCCAATGCGCGCGGTCAGGCGCTGGCGGCGGGGCTGGACGCGCTGCCCGGCGCCGGGCTCGCCCATCCGTGCGAGGGCAACGAGGTGTTCGCCCGGCTCGACCCTGAACTCGCCGAGCGCCTGCGCGCGGCCGGGGCGGGGTTTTACGGCTGGCCGGACGGCTCGGCGCGCTTCGTGGCGAGCTGGTGCACGACCGAAGACGAGGTCGAGGCGCTGCTGCGCGCCGCGCGGGGAGCCTGATCGGGGCGAGCGGGTTATACTGCGCACAACCGCCCTGGAGGTTCGTCATGATCCGCCTTCTCTTCGCCGCGCCGCTTTTGCTCCTCACCGCCTGCGTCCTGCCGCCCGACCGGCTGGAGGGCGACGCGCCGCCCCCGGTCGTCGACCAGGTCGATCTCGACCGCTACGCCGGGCGCTGGTTCGAGATCGCCCGCTATGACGTGAGCTTCCAGGAAGGCTGCGAAGGGGTGACCGCGCAGTACGCGCCGCTGCCCAGCGGCCGGATCGAGGTGATCAACGCCTGCCGCAAGGGCGGGCTCGACGGCGAACTCGACACCGTCACCGGCGAGGCGCGCGTTGTGGAAGGCTCGAACGGCGCCAAGCTCGAGGTGAGCTTTTTCGGACCCTTCTTCTTCGGCGATTACTGGGTGATCGAACTGGCCGACGATTACAGCTGGGCGGTGGTGTCCGAGCCGCGCGGCCGGTTTCTCTGGATCCTCTCGCGCACGCCCCAGATGGAGCAGTCCGTCCTCGACGCCCGGCTCGAACGCCTGAGGACGATCGGCTACGACACCGGCGCGCTGCGCTACACCGAGCAATGGGAGAGCCTCGAGGCCGCCCCGCCGCCCGTTCAGCCCTGAGCGGCTGCGGACGTGACGCTTTGGTCACTTGATCGGGGCCGCGCCGAAGCTCATTTTCCCGGCATGCGCAAAATTCTTCTCTCCCTCGCCGCCTTCGGTCTTCTGGCCGGCCATCCCTTCGCCGCTGCGCCTGAAGCTGCGGCGCAGACGCCGAACGCCACGCCCGCCTATCTCGATCTGGGCTGGGCGGATCTTCTGCCCGAGGGCGAGGCCGAGCGGATCGCCCAGCTGCAGCAGATGCAGGCGGTGCAGTCCGGCTTCGACCATTTCGGCGCCGACGCCATGCCGCAGATCCAGACCTTCAACGTGGTCGACGATCTCGACGGCGAGCGGGTGCGCATTCCGGGCTATATCCTGCCGTTTGATTTTTCAGGCTCGGGCGAGGTTACGCGCTTCCTGCTCGTGCCGTATGTGGGCGCCTGCATCCACGTGCCGCCGCCCCCGCCCAACCAGCTGGTCTACGTGACCACCGAGACGCCGATCACGGTGGAGCGGATGTGGGATCCGGTCTTCGCCGAGGGCGTCATGCGGACCGAGCGCCAGGACAACGAGCTGGGCGACGCGGCCTATACGCTCGAGCTGATCGCGGTCACCCCCTACGACAGCTGAACCCCTCCCTGAACGGGTGCTGAACGGGTTCGCCGGAAACCCGCCCCGAGTGGGGCGTCATTTCCTTTTTCACGCGCAAATCACGCCCTTATCGCCCGCCATATTGGGATCGTGGCGGAAGGGGCCTCCCTGCCTCCCGCCGCAAAGAGCCTGAGCGCGGGACGCTTCGGCCGGTCACGCTCCTCCCTGTGCGGCCGGTTCGCAGTGTCCCGCCGGGCCGGACCGGCGCGCCAGTTCCTCCCCCCGTGTGCGGCGGTCCGGCCTTCAGGCCTTGAGTTTCGATCCGGCGCGGGGCCGGACGGCCGGGTCCTCGCCTGCGCGTCTTGCACGCGCCTTGCGTGGCCTGGTCCGGGGCTCGCCCACGCTGTGTCAGCGCGGCACACCTGTCGTCAGAGGGGGGCGATGAGCGCCAGCGCGACCGCTGGGCGGGTCCCACCGCGCCCGGCTCTGAAGGGGGAGCCGGGCGCACCTTTTTTACAGCGCGCTCACACCGACCCACCCTGCCTCGCCCCGCCGCTCCGCGGCGGGGTTTTTTCTTCAAGAGCAATGCGGCGATACAAACGCGCCGGTTGGACTCGGTCCGGCCAGGTGAGCGGGCCGCGGTGCGCCGCGAGCGCCCGCAGGCGCTCGCCAGCACTCAGAACGGCTTCACGCTCGCAAAGAAGCAGGTCGCCGCGATCAGCACCCAGTACATGTAGGCCACGCCCCGGCCGATCCCGATCGAGCGCTTGAGCGCGGTCTCCACCGCCTCGTTCGGGCCCTCGGCGAGGATGCGGAACTTGTGCTGCCATTCATGCATCACCAGCCGCAGGATCACCCCGATGATCAGCGCCAGCCCGTAGGTCAGCACTTTCGCGGCGTACCAGCTCTGGCCCTGGCCCGCCTCGAACGGTCCATAGCCCAGAAGCGAGGTGAGGCCGGTGATGATCAGTGTCGGAATGAGGATGTAGCGCGACCAGTCCTCGATGCCCGACAGAAGCGGCCAGATCGTCTTGCCGCGGGTCAGGAAGGCGCCCCAGGTCACGCCCATCCAGGCCGCCCAGATCACCCACATCAGCAAGAGCCAGTTTCCGCCCAGCGGCTGCACGTTCCACAGATAGCCCATGTGCAGGCCCAGCGGCAGCAGGGTGATGATCCCGGTGCGCGCCAGGATGTCGATGCGGTAGGCGGTGTCCATGTGCCGCATCCGCTCGTCATAGGAGAGCCTGGGGTTCACCACCTTGTAGCTGGTCTGAAACACCCCCCACTCGCCGCCAAGCCAGTAGACCATCGCCAGAATGTGCAGCCAGCGCAGGATCGCCAGCTCGTGCTGGATGATGAAGTCGGCCATGTCGTGTGCTCCCCGCCCGGAACGTCCCTGTTCTGGGTAAATGATATACCATTTACCTGCGGGCGGAACGCAAGCGCGTCGCGACAGCCGGTCGCATGAAAAACCCCGCCGGCGGAACCGGCGGGGCGTTTCGTTTCGCCGCTGAAGCTGCCTCAGCCCTTGGTGGCGCGCAGCATCCAGGCGAATTTTTCGTGCGCTGTGATGCGCGGCGCGACCAGATCGGCGGTGGCTTCGTCGTCGTGTTCGTCGGCGAGCTTCAGCGCTTTGCGCGCGGTGCGGACGACCTGCTCGTGACCGTCGATGAGATTGCCGATCATCGTGTCGGCGTCCGGGGTGGACTGATCGGCCTTCACCGAGGCGCTTTCAGTCATCTCCGCATAGGAGATCGGCGCCATCAGCCCCAGCGCCCGGATGCGCTCGGCGATGTCGTCGGTGGCCGCCCATAGCTCCTGATACTGCTCCTCGAACATGGCGTGCAGGTCGTGAAAGCGCGGCCCCGTCACGTTCCAGTGATAGGCGTGGGTCTTGAAATACAGCGCATAGGTGTCCGCCAGAAGCGCGCCGACGGCCTTCGCCATGGTTTCGCGCTGGCCTTTGTCCAATCCCATATTGATGTCCATGATCGTCTCCGTTTTTCGTCGAGCACCGCCGCAGTATCGCCCCGGCGTCGCCCTTGATCAAATTTATAGTCGCGCTCGATGATATAGGTAGAGGCTATATCTCAGCTCACCGCCTCGCAGAACGCCACGATCCGCTGACCCGCCTCTTCCAGCGCCGCGTCGTCTGTGGCGTAGGACAGGCGGAAGCCCGGCGCCGCGCCGAAGGCTTCGCCGGGCACGACCGCGACCGCCTTCTCGCTCAGGAGCGCGTCGCAGACGTCGAGATCGGTTTTCATCTCCCGCCCGCCGGGGCTGGTCTTGCCGATCAGGCCCGCGCAATCGGCGAAAATGTAGAACGCGCCTTCGGGCCTGGGCGCGGTCAGGCCCGGCGCGCGCTCGATCTTCTCCAGCATCGCGTCGCGGCGCTTCCTGAAGGCCTCGTTGCGCGGGGCGAGGAAATCGTGCGCACCGTTGAGCGCGGCCACAGACGCCCACTGGCTGATCGAGCACGGGTTGGAGGTGGTCTGGCTCATCACCTTGGCCATCGCCTTGATGAGCTTTTGCGGGCCGGCCGCATAGCCGATCCGCCAGCCGGTCATCGCATAGGCCTTCGACACGCCGTTCATGGTCAGCGTGCGCTCGTAGAGCGACGGCACGGCCTCGGCGATCGTGGCGAACTTGAAGCCGTCATAGACCAGGTGCTCGTACATGTCGTCGGTCAGCACCAGGACGTGGGGATGACGCTCCAGCACTTCGCCAAGGGCCTTGAGCTCGTCCATCGTGTAGGCGGCGCCGGTGGGGTTGGACGGCGAGTTCAGCACCACCCAGCGCGTCTTCGGCGTGATCGCCTTGTCGAGGGTTTCGGGCTTGAGCTTGAACCCGTCCTCGACGCCCGCCGGCGCGAACACCGGAACCCCGCCGCACAGCCGCGCCATCTCCGGATAGCTGACCCAGTAGGGGGTGGGGATCACCACCTCGTCGCCCGGGTCGAGCGTCGCCACGAAGGCGTTGTAGAGCACCGGCTTGCCGCCGGGCGACACGTTCACCTGCTCGGGTTTGTAATCGAGGCCGTTATCGCGCTTGAACTTCGCGCAGATCGCCTCTTTCAGCTCGGGCAGGCCGTCGACATTGGTGTATTTCGTCGCCCCGCGCCGGATCGCCTCGATCGCGGCCTCCTTGATATGGTCGGGCGTGTCGAAATCGGGCTCGCCGGCGCCCAGCCCGATCACGTCCACGCCCTGGCTCTTCAGCTCGCGCGCCTTCTGGGTGACCGCGATGGTCGCCGAGGGCTGAACGCGGGACAGCGCCTCCGAGCTGCGCAGGATGTCGGACGTCTTCAAATCGGCCATGAAAGAATTCCTCAAGCGGGCGGAGGCGCTCCGGCGCGGCGGAGCAGCACGAAAACGGTTTCGTTGCGCGCCGGACTTTCGAGCGCCCGGGCGCGGACTTCAAGCCCGAAGGCCTGCGACAAACCCGGCGGACCGGCCGCGCCCCAGCCCGGCTCGGCGCCGTCGCGAACGCTCGCGAGCCCGGCGGTGTTCGACGCAGCCTCACGGGTCTTCAGACCTTCGCGCGCGACGAAGCCTGCGATCTGGCTGAGCGCCTTGGGATGACCGTAAACGCCGATGAGCGGGCCGAGGTCCTCTGCGCGCCTGTAAAGATCGAAGCTCACCGGCAGGGCGATCCGGCCGATCTCCTCGACCGTCCCGGAAGCGAGCACGGCTTGCGTCTCGGCGATCGGGCCGGCCGCGCTGTCGAGGGCCGCGACGGCGAAGGCCGCCTCGCCGTCATCAAGCGCGGCGAGCACGGCCTCGAGATCGGCGTAGGCGGCCAGCATAGCGCCCTCGGGCGCGAGCTTTTGCGCCGCAGCGTGGCTGAAACTGCCTTCGGGGCCGAGAAAGGCGAGGCGGGGTTCGGTCATGACGGCCGAGCCTAGCGCCAGCCGCCGCGCCCGCAAATCGCCTCAATGTTTCACGCCGCCGCCCCAATTGCGTCCATCGGCGGCCCGGAACCGGGCGTTTCTTATTCATACACGGTTCAGCGATCGGCTGGGGCCGCACGACGGGAGCGAAGGGAGGACGCGATGACCAGACGGACGCAAGCGGGAGGGCTCAGCGGGCTTCTCATCGCCGCGGCGTGTCTCGTCGCGACGGTCTTCGTCTTCCAAGGCGACGCCCCCGGCCAGAGCAGCCTGTTCATCGCCGACGCGGGCGTGACGCTGCAGTCACGCTGATCGGGCGGCTCCCGCCCCCTCTCACAGCGTTTTCATTTGTTTGCGCGCACCCGGCGCCCCATTTTCGCGCGGGTGACCGCTTTCAGCCCGACTTCCGCTTTCGCCGCGATCGATCCCGGCGCAGCCGCCGCCGATCCGGCGGTGCGGCGGCGTGCGGCCGCCTATGGCGCGGCGATCCTGCTGCACGGACTTTTGTTTGCGGGGCTGCTCGCCGCGCCGGCGGCGGTGCGTGAAGAAGCCGGCCGGATGGCGCGTGCGATCGAGGTGCGGTTCTACACGGTCGCAGGCGGGGAGGGGGCGGAGACCGACGCCCCGCTGTTCGAGCCGCCGCTGGCCCAGAGCGCTGAAGCGGGCGAAGGGGCGCAGGACGGGGAGACCGAACGCCCGAGCGGCGCCGATCCGGCTGCGGACGAGGCGCAGGCGGGCGGCGCTGAAGCTGCGGAGGTTCAGGAAGCCGCCGAAGATGCTGAACCCGCCGACGCGCCGGAGCCTGTCGCCGAGACAGCCGTCGAGACCGAGGAAGCGGCCGCTGAGCCGGCTCCGGCTGAGACGGGCGATGCGGTCCTTTTCGCTCCCGCAGCCACGCCGGAGCCCGCTGGCGAGAGCGCGGATGCGCCGTCTGCGGGCGCCGCCGCCGGGCCCGCCCCGGCGCCGGCGGCGCCGGCCGATCCGGATCGGCCGATGGCGACGAGCCAGCTTTCCGATCTGCCGCCGCCCGGCGCGCGGCGTGCAGGCCCGCCGAGCTTCGCGGATATTCTGGCGCGCGCCCGCACCCGGCTCGATCCCGCCGATTTCGAAGTCGCCAATCTCGCAGGCGGGGTGAGGCTGACGACACGCGAGGTGTTCTGCCTCAGCTCGGCCTCGGGCAATCGCGACGCGATGGACTGCGGCGACGCGCCGAACGCCGCGTCGGCCGAACTGGCGAAATACGGGCTCATGGATCTGGGCGAGGAGCCGCCGGACTTTCTCGAAGACCTGACGCGGCTCGAGTACCAGCTCCAGACGCTGGGCGCGAACGACAACGCGGTCGCCCGCATCCTGACCGCCCTGCGCGAGGCCCGCCGCGAGGCGATCGCCACCGACCCGATCCAGCGGCAGATGACGCGCGACGGCGAAGGCTACGATAATCTCGGCGTTCGCCGCCGGGATGAAGGCGCGCCCGGGCGCGGCCCGGCGGGCGGGGGCTAGGGCCGAAGCCCGTCGATCCGCGCCGCCTTCATCGCCGCCAGCGTCCCGGAGTCGGGCTGTTTGAGCTTGCGGGTCTCAAGGTCGAGCAGGCAGCCCACCGCTTCGAGCGACCATAGCCCTTCGCCGGTTTCCGGATCGCAGACCCAGTGCACCAGCGTGCGGATCTTGTCGGTGACGTTCGCGATCCCGGTTCTGATCACATAGCCAGAGCCCGCCGCAGGAAAGCGCCGGAAGATCAGCCGGGCTTCGAGCACCGCGCTGGCCGCGGCGATGGGCGCGCCGGTGCGGTAGCTCTCCCATTGCTCGGGAAAGCCCGCTTCGAGATGGATCACGGCGTCCGAGACCTTGCCGAAGGCGAATTCCAGCCGCATCCGGCCGTTCACGTCGGTCTCGTAAGGATGGATCATCCCGCGGGCGAGGGGTTCGAGCCCCAGCGTTTCCGCGCGAACGAGCGAGATGGCTTCCGGCGCGCCGTCGGACAGGCTGCGGGCGGCGAGTTCGGCCGGCGCGTCCACGCGCATCCGGTCGAGCGCGGCGCGGGCGCGTTCGGGCCATGCGAAGACCTTGCCCGAACTCGGATCGGCATGGTCGAGCCGGACCCTGAACACCGCCGCCGGCCGGCCGAGCGCGCGATGGTCGAGCACGAGGGCGGCGGTCAGCCCGGTGTCGTCGTGTTCGAGCACGCCGCCCCGGATCTCCAGCGGCGCGCCGGGCCGGGCTTCGGCCAGGAAGCGGACGACCATCTCGCGGGCGATCAGCGTGGCGGTGGCCGAGCGCGAGAACGCCCCGCGCATGCCGATCATCTGGCTCAGGACCGCGACGGCCTCGCGCGCCTTGGCGAGATAGAAGCGCACGTTGAGATGCCCGAGCTCGTCGCACTCCCAGGCGTTCGCATTGCCGCGCCAAAGACTTTCCATCGCCTCGCCCCCGTCGTTGAGCGAGGCGAAGGCTAGGCCGGTTCGGGCGGCGATGTCATGGGGTGGGCGATCACCCGCAGGCCGCGCAGCGCCCGTAATGCTCGATCACGGAGCGCGCCACGGTGAAGCCGGCGGGCGCGTGCTCCGCATCCGCGTGCACATGGCGTTCTTCCACCGCGCCGCAGCCTTCGCAGATGAACAGCTCCGCGCCGCCTTCCTCCTCGCCGTGGAGGCAGGCGGTGTAGGCGTTCAGCGCCTCGACCTTGTGGGCCAGCCCCGCCTTGGTCAGGAAATCCAGCGCCCGATAAACCGTCGGGGGCTGGGCCGCGCCGCCGGGCTTGAGCGCGGCGAGCAGGTCGTAGGCCTTCACCGGACCGCCCGCCTCGACGAGCAGTTCCAGAACGCGGCGGCGGACAGGGGTGAGCGACAGATTGCGCCGGCGGCAGAAGCGCTCGGCGGTCTTCATCGCTTCGGCGGCGGGGTGAGTCGCGGCGGTCGTCATGGGGTCAATCTACTCGCTGCGGGTCGATGTTGCGAGCCCGACACGCCGCCCGGGTCTGCGCGCGGAAACCGCAGGCCGGGGCTTGTAGGGCCGATTTGGCGCCGTTACAGAGTAACGCCGCTGAGCAATACTATAACATTACGGAGCCGTTCATGTCCCGCCCCGCCCGCCTCGCCGCGCGTCTTTCCGCTGCGGCCAGCCTGATCGCCCTGTCCTCCCCCGCCTTCGCCCTGGACGCCGCCCCGGCCGCCGAAGAGACCGACGTGATCGTCGTCACCTCCGCGCCGATCCGCGTCACCTCCGACGAGTTGGTCGGATCGGTCACCGTGATCGACGAAGACCAGCTGATCCGCGATCTGGACGGCAATATCGCCGACACGCTGGAGCGCCAGCCGGGCGTCACCTCGAGCTATTTCGGCCCCGCCTCCGGCCGGCCGATCGTGCGAGGCCTGGGCGCGGAGCGGGTGCGCGTTCTGATCAACGGTCTGGGCGGGCTGGACGCCTCCACCTCCAGCCCCGACCACGCCGTCGCCGCCGAGGTGCTGGGCGCGACCGGGGTGGAAGTGCTGCGCGGCCCCGCGGCGATCGCCTACGGCGGCAACGCCATCGGCGGGGTGGTCAACATCCTGGACGGCCGGGTTCCCACCGAACCGGTCGACTGCGCGTTCGACGGCTTCGTGTATCTGGGCTCGACCAGCGTGGACGACGGCACGCAGCTCGCCGGCCGGCTGACCGGCGCGATCGGACCGATCGTGCTGCAGGGCGACTTCGTCCGGCGCGAGGCGGACGGTTTCGAGATCCCCGGCTACGCGGAGACCGAAGAGGCGCACGATGATCATGACGAAGACCACGGTGATCATGACGACGACCACGACGACGACCATGATCACGACGAGGAAGAACGCGCCTTCGGCCTGGTCGAGGACGCCTTCTACACCTTCGAAACCGCCTCGTTCGGCGCCTCGCTGGTGCAGAACTGGGGCTATGTCGGGATCAGCGTGAAGGACACTGAGGCCGAATACGGCCTGCCCGGACACGTGCACGCGCACGAGCATGACGACGACCACGACGACCACGACGAAGACCACGACCACGAGGAGGAGGAAGCGCCTGTCCTCGTCATGGATCAGACCCGGATCGACCTGCGCGGCGAGCATGCGCTGGGCGGATTTTTGAACCGTCTGCGCTGGTCGTTCGCCCACTCCGACTACGGCCACGCCGAGATCGAGGAAGGCGAGATCGGCGCCCTGTTCGACCTCGAAGGCGCCGAGCTGCGCATCGAGCTGGCCCACGACCATGACGGCGTCCGCCAGGGCGCATGGGGGATCCAGGCGCTGGCCCAGGACTTCGCGGCGATCGGCGAGGAAGCCTATATCGAGCCGGTGACCACCCAGGACTGGGGCCTGTTCGCCACCGAGCGCTGGGATTTCGGCGAGTGGGGCTTTGAAGGCGGCGCCCGGATCGAGACCCGCAATCTCGACGGCGAACGCGCCGAGCGCACCTTCGACACGATCTCCGCGTCAGGCTCGTTCTTCTTCCGCCCGTCCGAGCCCTGGTTCCTCGCCGCCACCCTGTCGCGCACCGAGCGCGCGCCCAGCGATGTCGAGGTCTTCGCCTTCGGCCCGCACGCGGCCACGCAGACCTTCGAGATCGGCGCGCTCGATCTGGGCAAGGAGACCGCCTGGTCGGGCGAAGCGACCGCCCGCTGGCGCGGCGATCGCATGCGCGGCGAGGCGAACCTGTTCTACGCCGATTATGACGGCTTCATCGCCCTGTTCCCGACCGGCGCGGAAGAAGACGGCTTCGACGTCTTTGAATACCGCCAGCGCGACGCGCGGCTTTACGGGTTCGAGCTCGCCGGTGAGGCCGGGCTCGGCGCGTTCGCCGGGTTCGAGCTGACCGGCGAGGCGGGCGTGGACTATGTCCGCGCCGAACTCGACGGCGGCGGCGACCTGCCGCGTATTCCGCCGCTGTCGGCCACCCTGGCCCTGATCGCCGAGAAGGGGATTTGGTCGGCCCGCGGCGAGGCCCGTCTCGTTGCAGAACAGGACGAGGTGGCCGAATTCGAGACGCCGACCGACGGCTATGCGCTGTTGAACGCCGATCTGGTGGTCAGCCCGTTCGCGAACCGTGACGTGTCGCTGATCCTCGGCGCGCGCAACATCACCGACCAGGAGGCGCGGGTGCACACCTCCTTCCTGAAGAACCAGGTGCCGTTGCCCGGCCGGTCCTTCCGGATCGCGCTTCGCGCGGGCTTCTAGCCACGCATAAGCGCACCCCTGCGGCGGGACGCCGCGCGGCGGCCCGCCGCGCGGCGCCTTGCCCTATCCCCTTTCCCCGCAGGCGGGCGCAGAAAACCCCCATCATTTTTATGGGAAAGGGGAAACCTCATGAAACGCCTGCTCGTCACCGCCGCCGCGGCCGCCATGACCGTCACCGGTCTCGCCGCTCCTGCCCACGCCGACAAGGGCGACTGGCTGTTCCGCCTGCGCGCGATCAACGTGACGCCGGACGAGAGCGCGTCGATCGATCCGATCGGCGGAGACGTCGACATCGACACCTCGATCGTGCCCGAGCTCGACATCACCTATTTCTTCGCCGACAACTTCGCCGCCGAGCTGATCCTCGGCGTCACGCCGCATGACGTGACCGCGGTGGACACCGCGCTGACCGACGTCGATCTGGGCTCGGTCACGCTGCTGCCGCCGACCCTAACCTTCCAGTATCACTTCAACCCCGAAGGCCGGTTCCGGCCCTATGCCGGGGTCGGCGTGAACTACACGATGTTCTTCAACGAGGATCTGCCCACCGGCTCGCCGCTGGTCTCGATCGATTATGACGAGAGCTTGGGTCTGGCCCTTCAGGCCGGCGCGGACGTCGCGATCAACGACACCTGGTTCGTGAACTTCGACGTCAAGAAGATCTGGATCAACACCGACGTGACGATCGACGCCGGCGGGCTCGGCATGGTGGCCGCAGACGTCGACATCGACCCGGTCGTCTTCGGCGTGGGCGTGGGCTTCAAGTACTAGGCTCCCAACCCCCGAACGCCCGCCGCGCGACCCTCCTGTCCTCTCCCGGACGCGCGGCGGGCATTTTTCTTGCACGGCGCCGGGCTTTGTTGCCACCGCCAGCCGTCTGCGGTAACCAACCGCGACGTTCATTCCAGGGGGAAAACCGCCATGGCCGACGCGCCCGAAAATCAGGCCTCCGTGCAAGGATCGCTTCCGCTGTACAAAAAGCCGGAGCCGCTCAACGCCACCGCCCACAAGGGCAAGGGTCTCAAGTTCAACGACCGACCGTTCGACTTTCTCAAGGACACCCATTTCGTGCCGGTCACGCTGGGTGAATTCGGGATGGCGGGCGCGCGCTTCCCGATCATCTTCCTGGGCGACAGCCGCACCCCGGTCGCCGCGATGGGCCTGCAGGCCGGTCTGAACGTTTTCGTCGACGACAAGGGCCAGTTCGCCCAGGACACCTACCTGCCGGCGTACGTCCGCCGCTATCCGTTCGTCGCCGCGACCCATTCCGAGCAGAACGACCGTTTCACGATCTGCGTCGACACCGGTTCGCACCTGTTCTCCGACAAGCCGGACGAGCCGTTCTTCACCGACGACGGTCAGCCGACCGAGTTTCTGAATCGTGCGATCGAGTATGTTCGCCGCTTCGAATCCGACGTCCAGATCACGATGAACTTCGTCGAGAAGATGAAAGAGCTCGACCTGTTCGACCAGCAGCAGGCGACCTTCCAGCCGCGCGACAGTCAGGGCAACCCGACCGGCGACCCGCAGACTGTCGCGACCTATTGGGGCCTCAGCGGCGAAAAGCTGATGAAGCTCGACAAGGACAAGCTCGCCGAGCTGCGTGACAACACTTTCCTCGGCGCGATCTACGCCCACATGCTTTCGATGACTCAGTGGGACGTGCTGATCCAGCGCACCCTGCGCGCCCAGGGCCAGCAAGCCGCCAAGGGCGGCCAGCAGCCCAAGCCGGGCTCCGTGCCGCCGCCGCCTGCGCCCGAAGCGTAAGCTGCGCGTACGCGCTTAAAGAAACGGGCCGGCCGCGAGTTTCGCGGCCGGCCTTTTTCTTTGTCCGATCACAAGGTTGTCAGCCCGCTTCCGCCGTCTGGCTCATATCGCCTATATGACGGTCTGAAGCTTCGGAGAGCCGCATGACCGCCTTTCTCGCCCGTCTTCTGCTTATCGCCGCGCTGGCTGTGTCCGGCGCGGCCGCGCACGCCCAGTTCGGCGGCGCCGATCCGATGGTGGATGCGCGGCTGGTCTCCGACCGGGCTTCGGTCGCGCCGGGCGAGACCTTCCATATCGCGCTGCATCAGGACATCACCGAAGGCTGGCACACCTATTGGCGCAATCCCGGCGACAGCGGTGAACCGACGCGGCTTGAACTGGATTTGCCCGAAGGCTGGACGACGGGAGAGATGATCTGGCCCGCGCCCAAGCCCTATCCGCTCGGACCGCTGACCAATTACGGCTACTCGAACGAAGTCACGCTTCCCGTGCCGGTCACCGTGCCGGCGGACGCGCCCGCGGGCCGGATCGAGATCCCCGCCCACGCCACCTGGCTCGTCTGCGAAGACGTCTGCATTCCTGAAGAAGCCGATCTGACGCTGACCCTGCAGGTCGGGGAGTCCCGTCCAGACCGCAGCGGCGCGCGGCTGATCGAGGCTGCGATCGAGGCCGCCCCGATCGCCGCGACGGATCTCGCCGCCGGTGTCGAAAAGGGCGAAGGCGCGCTCGCCTTCACCTTCGCCGGTGAGGCGCTTCAAGGCGCGTCGGACGTGTACGTCTACCCCTACGAGTCCGGTGTGATCGACCACGCCGCGCCGCAGCGCGTGCGTATCGAGGACGCTGCAGCACGCGTGGACGTGAAGAACGGCTATCTCACCCGCGGCGATCTATCGGGGCCGTATCGCGTGCTCCTGAGCGTCGACCGCGGCGGCGAGCGCTTCGCCTACGAGGTCGCCGCCGAAGCCGGAACGCTGGTCAACGCGCTTGCTCCGGCCGCCGCCGCTGGGCCCGGCGCGGCGTCAGCGAATGACGGCGAGGCGGCCGGCGGGCCTCCGGCCGCCCCGTCGATCGGCTTCTGGCGCGCGGCGCTGTTCGCGCTGATCGGCGGTCTGATCCTCAATCTGATGCCGTGCGTGTTCCCGATCCTGTCGATGAAGGCGCTCACCATCGTCGAGAAGCGCGGCGCGGCGCGCGGCGAGGCGCGGCTTCTGGGCCTGATCTTCGCGGCCGGCGTGATCGGGACCTTTCTGGCGCTGGGCGGGCTGCTTCTGGCGCTGCGCGTGGCGGGCCTGCCCGATCTGTGGGGCGTTCAGCTTCAGGTGCCCGGCGTGGTCGCCGGCCTCGCGCTTCTGATGTTCTTGATCGGGCTCAATTTCCTGGGCGTGTTCGAGATCGGCTCGAGCCTTCAGACCGTCGGCGGCGGGGTGCGCGACACCGGACGGCGCGGCGCGCTTCTGACCGGCGTGCTCGCGGTGTTCGTCGCCGCGCCCTGCCTTGCGCCCTTCATGACCGGCGCGCTCGCCTTCGCCCTGTCCCAGCCGCCCGCGGCCTCGCTCGCGGTGTTCGCGTTTCTGGGCGTCGGGCTCGCCGCGCCCTTCGTGCTGGTGAGTTTCTTCCCCGGGCTGCTCGGGTTCCTGCCTGCGCCGGGCCTGTGGATGGTCCGGCTGCGCCAGGTCCTGGCCTTTCCGATGTTCGCGACAGCCGTGTGGCTGGTCTGGGTGCTGACCAGCCAGGTCGGCGCCACCGGCGTCGTCTGGGCGCTTCTGGCCTTCCTCGCCGCGGGGTTCGCCGCCTGGGCGTTTTCGCTGGGCGGCGCGGCGTGGCGCGCCTCGTCAGCCGTCGCAGCGCTCCTCGCTGCGGTTTGCGTCTTCGCAGCCGCGCGCATGGAGCCCGCCGAGATCGGCACGCCTGCGGGCGAGGCCTGGGCGGAGTGGAGCCCGGCGGCGGTCGAGACCGCCCGCGCCGAGGGGCGGCCGGTCTTCATCGACTTCACCGCCGCCTGGTGCGTGACCTGCCAGTTCAACAAGCTCGGCCCGCTCAGCGAACGCGCGGTGAAAGACGCGTTCGAGCGTAACGACGTCGCGCTTTTCCGCGCCGACTTCACCAATCGCGATCCGGAAATCGCCGCCGAGCTGGCCCGCCACGGCGCGCCGGGCGTTCCGCTCTACGTCGTCTATCCCGGCGGCGAGGGGGCGGCGGAGACCCTTCCGCCGCTTCTGACGCGTGATATTGTGATCCAGGCCGTCGACAGGGCCGTACAAGGAGGTTCGTAAACCATGGAAGACCCGACCATGACGTTCTCGCGCCGCACCCTCGCCACCGCCGCAGGCCTTCTGGCCGCGTCCGGTCTCACGCTCGCCGCCTTCGCCGCCGAAGCGCGCGCGGACGCGATTCCCGGCCAGCCCGCCCCGGCCTTCACCGGCCAGACCGCGAACGGCCAGGAAATCTCCCTGTCGGACTTCGCCGGCCAGACGGTGGTCCTGGAATGGACCAATCACGGCTGCCCCTACGTGCAGCGGCACTATCAGGGCAACATGCAGGCGCTGCAGACCCGCGCCGCCGATGAAGGCACGGTCTGGATCCAGGTGATCAGCTCCGCACCCGGCGAGCAGGGCCATGTCGAAGGCCCCGACGCGCTGCGCATCAACGCCGAGCGCGGCTCCGCGCCGGCCTGGACCATCCTTGATCCCGACGGCGTGATCGGCCGCGCCTATGACGCGCGCACCACCCCGCACATGTACGTCATCGACGGGGAAGGCGTGCTGCAATACGCCGGCGGCATCGACGACCAGCCCCGCCCGCGTGACGGCGATCCCGAAGCCACGCCGTTCGTCGCGATGGCGCTCGACGCCGTGGCCGCCGGCGAAACGCCGGACCCCGCCGCGACCGCGCCCTATGGCTGCTCGGTGAAGTACAAGGGCTAGTCAGAGCTGCAGCTCATCGCCGGTCCCGACGCCTCGGGATCGGCGGCGATCTGTTCGGCCTGGCGGGCCAGCCGGGCGATCTCGGCGTAGGCGCGGGACATGTCCGCGCGGGTCTCTGCCGCGTCCAGCGCCTCGATCCGCGCGCCCGCGTCCCGGCTCATCCCCCGGAAAATGCATTTCAGGTCCTCAGGCCCGCCGCGGGCTTCGATCTCGGCGCTGAGCGCCCTCGCGGCGAGGGCGAAATCGGTGAGGTCTGCGAGCAGCCGGTCGCCGGTCGCCGGGGCCTCGGCGGGCGCGGCGGGCGCGGTCCTGAAGGCGTCGGCGCGCGTTTCAGCCTCGCCTGCGATCCGGCCTGCGAGGTCGATCACGCGCGCGCTGTCGGCGAACGCCGCGCCCGAACATGCGGCGAGAGCGAGGGCGGTGAGGACGGCGCGGATCATCGTGAGGCGGCTCCTTTGCTTCGCCCCGCGGACATGCAAGGCCTGCGCCGCTTGATCGGCGGACGCCGCGAGGCTAACCCGTGCCGGACTTCCAAAACGTTTGATCCGGAAAGCTTCCCATGGCGAAACAGAAGGCGTTCAAGCCCAAGGCCCGTCGTCCGCGCGGTTTCGAGGACCGGTCCGCGCATACGCTGCGCGCCGAGCGCGCCCTGGTCGCCGCGGCGAGCGGGGTCTACGAGCGCTGGGGGTTCGAGCCGCTGGAGACGCCGGCCTTCGAGTACGCCGACGCGCTGGGCAAGTTCCTGCCCGACGAGGAGCGGCCCAACGAAGGCGTCTTCGCCATGCAGGACGACGACGAGCAGTGGATGGCGCTGCGCTACGACCTGACCGCGCCGCTCGCCCGTTTCGCCGCAGAAAACTATCAGGACCTCGCCAAGCCTTTCCGCCGCTATCAGTTCGGCGAGGTCTGGCGCAATGAAAAGCCCGGCCCGGGCCGCTTCCGCCAGTTCGTCCAGTGCGACGCCGACAGCGTCGGCGCAGCCGGCCCGGCTGCAGATGCGGAGATGATCGCGCTCGCCAGCGAAGTCATGGCTGCGGCGGGCCTGGGGCAGGGCGAGTATGTCATCCGGGTGAACGACCGCCGGCTGCTGGACGCCGTGCTCGAACAGCTCGGCGAGGGCGCGGCGGACAAGCGGCTGCGGGTCCTGCGCGCGATCGACAAGCTCGACCGGCTGGGCCTTGAAGGCGTCGAGCAATTGCTCGGCGAAGGGCGCAAGGACGAGAGCGGGGACTTCACCGAAGGCGCAGGCCTGGACGCGGCGCAGCGGCGCACGGTGCTCGACTTCGTCGCCATCCAGAAGGCGGTCGCCGAAAGCAACGCCTCGGCCAACGAGGCCAATCGGTACACGCTCGAGCGGCTGGCCGCGACCCTCGGCGGGTCGAACACCGGCAAGGCGGCGGTGAGCGATCTTGAAGAGATCACCGCCATACTGGACGCGCTGGGCAAGTCGGGCCGCTGGCTGCTGGACACCACGGTGGTGCGCGGGCTGGGCTATTACACCGGACCGGTTTTCGAGGCCGAGCTGCTGGCCCAGGCGACCTATGCGGACGGCAGCCCGATGCGCTTCGGCTCGGTCGGCGGGGGCGGGCGTTATGACGATCTCGTCGCGCGCTTCACCGGCCAGGCCGTGCCCGCGACCGGGTTCAGCTTCGGCGTTTCCCGCTTTGCGGCCGCGCTCAGCGCGCTCGGCCGTCTGGATGCCGCCGAGGCCGATCCGCTCGTGGTGGTGATCGCTGCGGAAAAGGACCGTATGGCGGACTATTTCGCGCTCGCCGCCGAGCTGCGGGCCGCCGGCCTCAGGGCCGAGGCCTTCGTGGGCGGCGGAAACATGGGCAAGCAGCTGAAATACGCCGACCGGCGCGGCGCGGCGTTCGCGGTCATCATCGGTTCCGAAGAGCGCGAAAAGGGCGAAGCGCAGATCAAGGATCTCGCGCTCGGCGCCCGGCTCGCCGTCCAGATCGAGGACAACAAGGCCTGGCGTGAGGACCAGCCCGCCCAGTTCACGGTCAGGCGCGAGGCGGTCGTTTCGGCCGTTCGCGAGCGCCTGGGCCGCTGAGCCCGCCATGCGCACGGCGCATAGCGGCTCTGTTTCAGGGGCTTGACGGGCCTTGTTGAAGTGAGTCAGTCTGATTTCACGACAAGGCCTGACCGTCTTGTCTCTTAAGCGGTGTCTCTGGGGAGGAGACGTCTCTTAATCGACCAACCATTTCTTTGCGCCCGGCGTCTTGCGACGCCGGGCCTTTTTTTGATCTCCGCTCAGTCCCGCGGCGCAGGCGGCGGCGGGGGCGGGGTGGGCGCGCCGGCAAGCCGGCTTTCATGCTCGGCCAGCAGCTCGTCCAGGGCCGAGCCGGTCACTTCCTCGCCGTCCACCCAAGCGCGGACTTCCCCGTTATTGCGGCGGATGCGCACCTCGCGGCGCTCGCCTGGACCGCCCAGCGCTTCGAGCCGTTCGGCGAGCTCCGCGCGCTCCGCCCGGAGCTCTTCGAGCGCCTCTTCCAGCTCGGCACGGCGTTCGTTGTCGAGCTCGACCCGTTCGCCGCCGTCATGAACCCAGCCGCGTTCCAGCGCGCGTTCGATCCCGCGTGCGCCGGACTCGATCCCCCGCAGTCCTTGCGCCAGGCCGAAACGCTCCATCCGCGCGCCGAAGGCTTCAGCGTCGTGACCACGCTCCGCGGCGCGCTCGGCCAGACGCTCGGCGTGCCGGGCCATGCGTTCGGCGTGACGCTCCATGCGCTCGGCGTGGCGTTCGATCCCGGCTTCGTCGAAGTCGAGCTCGCCCTCGAAATCAAAGTCGAAATCGGAGTTTGCAAACGCCACGACCATGGCGTCGCGGGCGAAGCCGTTGGCGAGCGCGGCCATGGCCTCGGCGAAGGCTTCGATCTCGCCCTCGTCCCAAAGCTCGTCTTCGAGGATTTCCAGCCTGAGATCGACGGTCTTGCGGTCGCTGCGCTCGATGGCGCGCTCGATCGCCTCGGCGGCGTCTCCGCCGTCGCCGATGGCGATACGCTCGCCGTTGACGATGAGGATGCGCGTGTTGCGCTCCGCGCCGGCGAGGTCGGCTTCCTGGGCGCCGGCGGTGGCGCAGGCGACGATGAGCGGGGCGGCCGCACAGGCGGCGAGAAAATGTTTCATGGCGAAATCTCCCTGTAAGCCCCGCCAGACTGACCCGCCTCACATTACGCCGCCTCGTCCGCAGGCTTAATTCGTCGTCATGGGCGGGAAAGGCGCGCCGGCGTGGACCTCGCCCGCCAGCGCCGGTATCGTCTCGGCTGACGGACAGACGGACCTGCGCGAGGGGCGCGGGCGAGGGGCGACAATGACCATCACACTCGACCGGCGCCGCTTTGTCGGCGCGGCCGCGGGCCTGGGGCTCGCCTCGATGACTGGCGCGACCGCTGCGGCGTCGTCCTCCTGGGCCGACGCGCCGCTGGAGCGTCTGGTCGGACGGATGCTGATCCTGGGCTTTCTCGGCGATGCGCCGGGGGGCGGGGACACCGACGCGCTGACCGATCATCTCGCCGAAGGCCGGGTCGGCGGGGCGCTGTTCCTGCGCCATAACGCGCGCTCGCGGGCGGGTATTGAAGGGCTGACCGCGCAGTTTCGCGCCGCCGCGCCGGACGCCTTCCTGTCGGTCGATCAGGAGGGCGGCTTCGTTCAGCGCCTGAGCGGAGACATGGGCTATTACAAGATCCCCACCGCCTCGGCCCTCGTCGAAGCCGGTCCCGAAGCCGCGCGCGCCGCGTTCGACCGGGGCGCGGAGGAGCTGGCTGCGGCCGGGTTCAACATGAACCTCGCCCCGATCGCGGACCTTCATCAGGACGGCAACGCCGTCATCGCCCGCTGGGAGCGCGCCTTCGGCGACGACCCGGCCGCGGTGGCGCAGTATTGCGCCCTGTTCGTCGAGGCGATGGAGGCGCGCCGCATCGCCTGTTCGATCAAGCACTTCCCCGGCCACGGCCGTTCGATCGGCGACAGCCATGACGGCTATGTCGACCTCACCGAAACCTGGAGCTTTGAAGAGGTCGAGCCCTTCGCCCGGCTGATCGACACCGATCACGCGCATCTGATCATGGGCGGGCATCTGGTCAATGAGCGCCTCGACCCCGAAGGCCTGCCCGCCACGCTCAGCCGGCCCATGCTGCGCGGCCTGCTGCGCCAGGCGATGGGCTATTCCGGCGCGATCATCACCGACGATCTCGACATGGGTGCGATCCGCTCGCACTACAGCCGGGAGGAGGCGATCGTGCGCTCGATCGCAGCGGGCAACGATCTCCTGCTGATCTCGAACTCGGCGGACGCCGATCCCGACCTGCCCCGCCGGGCGGTCGACTGGGTGGGCGCGGCGGTCGAGCGCGGCGATCTGACGATGGATCGCCTCGTCGAAGCGAGCATCCGCATCGACGCGCTGCACCAGATCACCGATCCGGTCTAGAGAACGCCTCAAGCACCTGCTTTAAAACGCCTTCCTGCTCGGGGCGTCACACCCGGGCGGCGTTCGCTCGCGCGCTGCACGTGCGGGCGTCGGCGCGGTGCGAATTTCGCAGACGGGGCGTTGATCCGTACGCGGACAGCCCTTATGTGACATTTTTATGAAAGCCAGTTTCGTCGCCCTCTGCCTCGCCGTGCTGCTTCCCGGAGCGGCGCTCGCACAAACCGTCAGCAGCGTTTCCGGTCCCGATATCAAGGCCGGCGAGCGCGAACTCGAATACCGTCTGGGCGCAGCGTTTGGCGAAACCGTGGACGACGCGGCGTTCGCGCACCGTGTTCACTATCAGCAGGCGATCAACGAGCGACTGCGCTGGCGGGTGCGCGGGCTCTGGCGCGATCCGTCCGGCGCGGGGATCACCCTGGATCATGTCCAGGGCGAGCTGCACCTGCAGCTGATCGAGCCGACGCCGTCAGGCTATTCCAGCGGCCTGCGCTTTAACGCGCGCGCCGCCGTGCGCGACGGCGCGCCTGACGAGCTCGGCGTGACCTGGCTTCATCAATGGCGGCTCGACGAGAGCTGGCGCGTGCGTGCGATGGCGTCCGTGGATCGCGAACTCGGTGCGGGCGCCTCGGACGACTGGTTCCTGGAGGCGCGCGCAAGCGTCTACAGGTCGTTCGGAGACGGGTTCGCGCTCGGCGTCGAGAGCTTCAACGATTTCGGCGCCATGGGCGTGAGCTTCGGCAGTTTCGACGACCAGAGCCACCAGCTGGGCCCGGTCGTGAGCGGGGAGATCGACGCGGCGGGTCTGGAATGGTCGGTGGGCGTGCTGTTCGGGCTGTCGGACGGCGCCGACGATCAGGACCTGATGCTGCGCCTCGAGCGCGCGCTCTGAGCGCCGCCCTTCTCAGGCGGCGCCGAAGGCGTCGGACGCTGTTGCTTTGAGTATTCATCGGGCCGGCTGCGCCGTTGTAATATCGCCTATGCGTCCGATCAGGGCGACGTTCCGATTATCCGGAATTGCTACGGAAAAGCGATAATATCGCCTGGAACATCATTCTCATTGAGTGTTCGTTCCCGGTTCTCTAAACCGCGATTTCACGGGTGATTTACTGGGGGGGATCGTGGTTAGAACGGCGTTGGCCGCATGTTTTGCGGCGTTGCTTTGCGAGTCGGCTGCATCCGCGCAGATTTTCGGTTTTGGCGGCGAGGCGGGCCAGGTTCAGCCCGACGCGGCGCCGCGTTACGGACAGCATGTTTTCGGGACCGGCGGCGAGCCCGATCCCTATGTCATCGCGATCCGCTCCGGCGGTGATTACGCGGCGCGCCGGTCCGGCTTTCCCGACCGCTGCTACGGCGTCGTCACCGAAGAACCCACCATCGTGCTCGATCATGTGGGCGGTGCGCCCTCGCTGAGCATCTTCACGGCCGGCCGGGCCGACACGACCCTCGCGATCATCGATCCGTCCGGCGCCTGGCGCTGCGACGACGACGGGGCGGGCCGGGGCACGAACGCCGCGCTGACCTACCGGTCGCCGCAGCCAGGGCTTTACCGGATCTGGGTCGGCGATTTCAGCGACCGCGAGTCCAATTCGACCCTTGTGATCTCGGAAAGCTCGCCCTTCGCCCACCCTATCGGCCGGCCGAACGCGCGCGCGCAGACGACCCCGGCTGTAGAGCTGAGCCTCGCGCCAGGGTTCACGCCCGATCCGCTCACCATCGACGTACGCACCGGCTACGGCGTCGAGCTCGGTTCGCTCGACGTGTACGGCGAGGAGCAGTGGGGGCGTTGCTCCGGATCGGTGGGCGAGACGCCCAGCGCGGTGGTGGACTGGGCCGGTGGCGGCACGCTCTCCTTCGTGGCGGACGGCGAGTACGACTACGTCATGGACGTCCGGCCGCCCTCGGGCGAAGCGATCTGCAATGACGACGTCGGCGAATTCGACGAGCGGGCCGGCCTGACCTTCGAAAACGCGGAAGCCGGCTTCTACAGAATCTATGTCGGGCTGTTCTTTGGGGGAAACAGCGAGGTGGACGCCACGCTCACGATCTCCAACGGCCCGATCGTGGTCGACGACCGCCCGTTCAACCCCGGTTGGCCGTAGGACTGGAGCGCATGATGAAATCGGTTTTCGCACTCGCCGCGCTCCTCGCCGGCCTTTTCTCCGCCGCCGCGTTCGGCCAGCAAGCGCCGTTCTACGGCCAGCACCTGTCCGGCGAGTACGGGCTGTACGACCAGTCGGGCGCGCGCGTGTGCACCGTGCGGCTGACCGACCAATTCAACCAGCTTCGCGAGACGTTCCAGATGGATGCGCGCGACTGCCCCGAACCGATCGCATCCGCCGCCCGCTGGGAGCTTGAACGCGGGATGGGGACGGGCCGCCATCAGATCGCTTTCTGGTCTGGCGGTTTCACGCCGGCCTGGCGCGGCGCGGTTCCCAGCCGAGAGGCCGAAGTCTGGGTCGGAGAGGGGTCGGACGGGACTAGCTACCAGTTACGGCCCGAGAGCGAGAGACCGCGCGCCTGGTTGCGCGGCGAGCCGCAGGCTCAGCGCCGCGCGCTTGAACAGGCGAACCGCTTGCGACCCGGCGATCTTCTGGGCGTATACCGGCTGAGCCCGCGCAACGGGTATCCGCGCGAGTGCTATCTGACGCTGTTCAGAGGTCCGAACGGGGGCGGCCGCGTCCGCGTGGAAGGCGAGGGCTGCGGGCCGTTCGCCAACGCCGACCGGTTCAGATATCAGCAAGGCCGGGTCGTGATTTTTGATCGCCGCAATCAGGGCGTATGGGGCGGCGACGTGCGCCGGCCCGACGGCGCCATCCGCATCGTCGGCGGCGATCGCCAGATCGGCCAGTGGGAACTCAACCGGCTCGGCGCCGCGCTCCCGCGCACGGCTGAAACCGTAACGATGGAGACGCTGGCGGGCCGCTGGACGTTCGAGGAGAACGGCGCGCGCTGCGCAGTGACGCTTCTGGCGGACGGGCGGGTCGACGCGGCGTTCGCCTGCGAAGACCCCGCGCAATTGTTCGGAAGCTGGCGGCTGGAGGGCGATCTCGTCGTCATCTCCGACAGCTCCGTTTTCAACCCGTCCGACATCTGGCGCGGGCGCGTGGTCGACATGAACACGATCGAGGGGCGGGGTACGGACGTGATGGTCGGCCTGCCGCCGCGGCGCGTCGGCCGGTCCGCCCTAAGACGCTAGAACCCGCCTTCGTCCAGACGCTCGCCACGCCCGCGCCGCATCAGCAGGCGGCCGGCGATGACCATCCAGGTGATCAGCGTGAAGCCGGCGATGCGCTCGACCGCGCCGTTATACGCCTCCGGCGTGACGATGAAGGCCGGCCAGGCGATCAGCCAGGCGCCCGCCGCGATGAAGCTGAACCGGTAATACCCGGTGTCGAGCTCGCCGAGTTCCCTGGCCAGCAGCCCGAGGGCTGCGGCGAACAGCAATCCGATCACCAGGGTGAGCGGCTTGTGGAAGACGAACCCGCCCGGCTCGCCGTCGCCATAGGCGTTGTGCCAGGCGAGCAGGACGACGCTGAGCCCGGTGAGCGCCATGACGGCGCAGCCCGCGATGAAGCGCGGATTGCGCCCCAGGCTCCAGTGATGAAGTCCGGCCGCGATCGCGACCAGGCCCAGCCCTTCCAGCGTCAGCCCAAGATCGACCCAGATCGAGTGCGGCCCCGCCGCGCCCTGGGAGACGGTGTTCGCGACGAAGTTCAGCTGATCGTTCAGCCGCACGGTGATGATGTCGCCCGAAAGCCCGGCCACCGCGCCGAGCACGGCGGCGATCCCGCAGGCGAACAGAACCGGATGCGGCACGGCGGGGCGGTCCGGTCGGAGGGCGTCGATGATGCGCATGGGAGGGAAATGCGGCCGGCTCGCCGATGGTTTCGCGCTGCGGCGCCTGTCCCACACGGTTTTGCTCCCTGTCCGGACCGAGTCCGGCTAGCGTTCAGGCTCGAACCCTTTAGCGCTCGGGGCCGCCATGAAACGCGACGAGATCGAACGGCTGAAACACAACGCCCGGCTGGACGTGCGCATGCCCGATCAACTCAAGGACGAGTTCCTCGCCCGCTGCCGGGAAGAGGGCGTGTCCAGCGGCGCGGTGATCCGGTCGATGGTCGTCGATTATTTGCTGGCCCAACCCCGGCGATGGCCGGACATGACGGTGGGCGTGAAGGAGGCGATCACGAAACGAGCCGAATGGTTGCTGGGCGGCTTGGGCGGGGCGGCGACCGCCGGTCTCGCCGCAGCGGGATTGCTGTTCGCGCCGCTGGCGGGCGCGGAAGATTATGTCGTGGACTTCGACCTCGCCCTTCAGGAGGCGACCGACAACGAGCTTCGGTCCAACCGGATCGAGACCACGGTGCGGCTGACTTCCGGCGAACCGCTCCGCTTCGAGCTGCCCCATGCGCGCAGCGGATCGGCTGCCGAGTTCGCGATCGAGCTGACCGCGTCCCCGTGCGCGCCCGCGCCCGAGCGGGCGTGTCCGGAGAACGGCGTGGCGATCGGCATGGTCATCACGCGGCTTTCAGACGACGTGATCCTGTCTTCACCCCGGCTGATCGTCGCGGCCGGACAGCCCGCGCAGATCGAGGTCGGCCACCAGCCGGGCGTGCAGATCCTGGTGAACCTGCAGGCCGATACGGTCGCAGAGTAATCCGGCGGCGCGAAGCAAAAAGGGCGGCTCGATCGAGCCGCCCTTTCCGTTTCAGCCGTGAGCTGCGGGACTTCTTAGAAGCCCATGCCGCCCATGTCCGGAGCCGCCGGGGCGGGCTCGTTCTTCTTCGGCTTTTCGGCCACGGCCGCTTCGGTCGTGATCATCAGGGCGGCCACCGAGGCGGCGTCCTGAAGCGCGATGCGGGCGACTTTGGCCGGGTCGATGACGCCGGCTTTCACCAGGTCTTCGTAGGTCTCGGTCTGAGCGTTGTAGCCGAAATTGGCGTCGGAGCTGTCGAGCACCTTGCCGACCACGATCGAGCCTTCAACGCCGGCGTTCTCGGCGATCTGACGGATCGGGGCCTGCAGGGCGCGCGCGATGATCGCGATGCCCTGGTCCTGATCGTCGTTGTCGCCGGTCAGGCCTTCGAGCGCCTTGGAGGCCTTGAGCAGGGCGATGCCGCCGCCCGGCACGATGCCTTCCTCGACCGCCGCGCGGGTGGCGTTCAGCGCGTCGTCGACGCGGTCCTTACGCTCTTTCACTTCGATTTCCGAAGCGCCGCCGACCTTGATCACCGCAACACCGCCGGCCAGCTTGGCGAGGCGTTCCTGCAGCTTCTCCTTGTCGTAGTCAGACGAGGTGTCCTCGATCTGACGGCGGATCTGGGAGACGCGGCCTTCGATGGCCTCTTTCTCGCCCGCGCCGTCCACGATCGTGGTGTCGTCCTTGGTGATCGTGACCTTCTTGGCGGTGCCGAGCATGTCGAGGGTGACGTTCTCGAGCTTGATGCCGAGGTCTTCGCTGACGACCTGGCCGCCGGTCAGGACGGCGATGTCTTCCAGCATGGCCTTGCGGCGGTCGCCGAAGCCCGGCGCCTTCACCGCGGCGATCTTCAGGCCGCCGCGCAGCTTGTTGACCACCAGGGTCGCCAGCGCTTCGCCTTCGACGTCTTCAGCGATGATGAGCAGCGGACGGTTGGACTGGACCACCGCTTCGAGCACGGGGAGCATGGCCTGCAGCGAGGAGAGCTTCTTCTCGAACAGCAGGATGTAGGGGTCTTCCAGCTCGGCCTGCATCTTGTCGGCGTCGGTGATGAAGTACGGCGACAGGTAGCCGCGGTCGAACTGCATGCCTTCGACGACTTCGAGCTCGGTTTCGAGGGATTTGGCTTCCTCGACCGTGATCACGCCTTCATTGCCGACTTTCTCCATGGCGCGGGCGATCATCTCGCCGATCTCTTTTTCGCCGTTCGCGGAGATGGTGCCGACCTGGGCGATCTCTTCAGAACCCTTGATCGGGGTGGAGATCGACTTGATGTTCTCGACGACCTTCAGGACGGCCTTGTCGATGCCGCGCTTGAGGTCCATCGGGTTCATGCCCGCGGCGACCGACTTCATGCCTTCGCGGATGATGGCCTGGGCCAGCACGGTGGCGGTGGTGGTGCCGTCGCCGGCTTCGTCGTTGGTGCGCGAAGCGACTTCGCGGACCATCTGGGCGCCCATGTTCTCGAACTTGTCCTCAAGCTCGATTTCCTTGGCGACCGACACGCCGTCCTTGGTGGTGCGCGGGGCGCCGAAGGACTTCTCGATCACCACGTTGCGGCCTTTCGGGCCCAGGGTGACCTTTACGGCGTTGGCGAGGGTGTCCACGCCCTTGAGCATTTTCTCGCGCGCGGAGGCGGAGAATTTGACGTCTTTAGCAGCCATGTTTCGTCTCTCGTTTCAAACGGTTGAACTTTGAAAGGGATCGTCGCCGGGCGCTGATCAAGCGGCCTTCGCGGCGGACTTGCCTTCCAGGATGCCCAGGATGTCGGACTCTTTCATGATCAGGAGTTCCTGACCGTCGACGGTCACTTCGGTACCCGACCACTTGCCGAACAGGATCCGGTCGCCGGCTTTCACGTCCAGCGGACGCACCGTGCCGTCTTCCTTGATGGCGCCGCCGCCGACCGCGACGATTTCGCCTTCCTGCGGCTTCTCCTTGGCGGTGTCGGGAATGATGATCCCGCCCTTGGTCTTGGCTTCTTCCTCGACGCGCTTCACCAGCACGCGATCGTGCAGAGGACGAAAATTCATTGCCGTAGCTCCGTGTCTGAGCGGTTCCGCTCGTTCAGGATTTCATCAGGTTTAGCCGCCGGACGGCGTGTTGGCACTCGCCGGGCCCGGCTGCTAACGAGCGCCGAGGTAAGACTGGGGCGGAAATGCGTCAAGGGGCGGGGGAAGGCCGGAGGCGAAAAAATTTCGCGGTTCCAATCGATCGCCCGAATTCCGCCGCGAAACGCCGCGATCACCCCTGAGCGGAGCGATCCGGCCCGCCTCGCGTTACAGGCCTTCACGACGGGTTCATGCGCCCGCCGTTTAAATGGGTTAAGAAGGGCGGCCGGACGGTTCCGCCATGAAGCGGGTCCGCCGCTTACGTTCACAAGGAGACGCTTTGATGATCCTTCGTTCTCTCACCGCCGCCGCGCTGGCCCTGGGCCTGGCCGCGGCGTGCACCACCACCGACCAGTACGGCAACGTCACGCGCAACAACGCCGGCACCGGCGTTCTTCTGGGTGCGGCCGGCGGGGCCCTGCTCGGCACGCTCGCGGGCGGCGACGACGCGCGCAACGCCGCGGTCGGCGCTGCGGCTGGCGCGGCCCTCGGCGGCGGCGTCGGGGTCTATATGGACCGCCAGGAAGAAGCCTATCGCGAGCGCCTGCGCGGCTCGGGCGTCTCCGTTCGCCGCGTCGGCGACGAGCTCATCCTGACCATGCCCGGCGACATCACCTTCGAGACCGACAGTTCGCGCGTCGCGCCGCGCTTCGATCCGGTGCTGTCTGACGTGGCCGACGTGATGATGACCTACCCGGCCACCTATGTGGACGTGATCGGTCACGCCGACCAGCGCGGCGACGCCAGCTACAACCAGGCGCTTTCCGAACGCCGCGCCAGCGCGGTGGCCGCCGAGCTGATCGCGCGCGGGGTGAACGGCGACCGGTTCTACGTCGCCGGCATGGGTGAGCGTCAGCTGCTCGACCCGGCCAACAACCCCACCGCCTGGGCCGCCAACCGCCGGGTGGAGATCAAGATCTCTCCGCCCCGCCGCGGCACCATGTAATCAGCGCCCTTGCGGCCTGAACGAAGCGGCGCGCTCCATCCGGGGCGCGCCGTTTTCATGTTCACGGTTCGGCAACCTCCCTTAACGCAGGCTATTCTCCACGCGGCGCGTATCGATTCGCGCCTTTGACGGGGGAGCCATGCCGCGCGCGGGCGACATACTGGTGGTGCTCACCTACGCCATGGTGGCCGTGGTGGCCGCGCTCGGATTCGACCGGCTGGGGCTGATGAACACCCAGATGGCCTGGTTGATGGGCGCGCTGGTCTTCCTCATCGCCGGCCAGGTGCACAGCGCCGCGGTGCGGGCGCAGGAAAAATCCCTGTTCGAGGACGAGCTGCACCAGCTCAAGGCCGCCAATCTCTCCATGCTCGAAGAGCTCGAGGCCGCCCAGGCGCGCATCGACGAACTCGCCCAGACCGGAGGCGGCAAGCCCGGAGAGCCGGCCCGGCAGGACGAGACCCTGCTCGCCGAGATCCTCAGCCGGCTCGACAAGGCCAAGGCCGAGCCCGAGCCGGTCGAAATCCGCGCCGACGCCGCCGATATCGTCCGCGACGCGCTCGACGCGAACCGGGTCGATCTCTATCTGCAGCCCGTGGTCGGCCTGCCCCAGCGGCGCACCTATTTCTACGAGGGCTATACGCGCATCCGCGACGCAGAGGGCCAGGTCATCCCGCCCGGCGAGTTTCTGGCCGCCGCCGAGCAGGCCGGACTCATCACCGATGTGGACAATCTGCTGCTGCTGCGCTGCGTTCAGATCGTACGCCGTCTGACCAAGTCCGATCGGCGTGTGGGCGTGTTCTGCAACGTCTCGATCCGCAGCCTGGCCGACGAGGACTTTTTCCCGGCCTTTCTCGATTTCCTGCGCCGCAATTCCGATCTCGCCGGCGCGCTGATCTTCGAGATGCCCCGCGCCGCCTTCGAGGCGCGCTCGGCCGTGGCGGCGCGCAACATGGCGCGCCTTGCCGATTACGGCTTCCGCTTCTCGCTCGACCAGATCAGCGATCTCAATATCGACCTCGCCGAGCTTCAGCGCGCCGGCGTGCGATTCCTGAAAGTCCCCGGCCGGCGCCTGATCGAAGCCGCCCATGGCGGCGAACCGATCGCGGGCCGCGAGCCCGGCGCGGTGCGTCCTGAAGACATGGCCGGACTGTTCGCGCGCTATGGCGTCGATCTGGTCGCCGAGAAGATCGAGGCCGAAGCCACCGTCGTCGAAGTCCTCGATCTCGACATCGCCTACGCCCAGGGCCACCTCTTCGGCGCCCCGCGCCCGGTCCGCGACGACGTCATCACCGCCGCCGACCAGGAGGTGCGGCGGACGGGGTGAGCAGGAAGGAGGAGCGTAAGCGAGAACGCGAACGGTTCTTCGCCAAATGGGCGATGACCAGAGTGTTCCCGTCCGCAAGCCTAATTGACCAAGCCGCCGGTTCCGCTGATTTCCTCGTCACATCGGAGAATTTCGCATTCTACTTAGAATGCACAGAGGTGTTCGTTGATCGCAGTGAGCGAAAACGCGGCTCGTTTTTAAGGCAACGCGAGCGACATGAAGATCGATGGCTCGACGCGGTCCGACTCGAATACGCCTCTCAGGCGGGCCCGCCCATCCGGGCTCAGGTGCTCTTGCCCCCAAGTGACAGACAACTGCCCGATGTTGCATCTACTGTAGCGGAGTTGCTCAAGAAATTGCCTTCGAGCATACCGACCATCTTCGAGACACCAATTCGTTTTAGACTATCTTCGGGAGTGGTGCTTCACGTAAGAGAGAGTGTGGGGACCGAGCCGTGGTCAACTCCACGGGCAGGCTGGATGGTGTCAGACGTCGGCCCGCTAGTGGATAATGTCGTTCGCGAGAAAGCGAGGAAGATCGCTTCTTACTCTCGCTAGCTGCCGATACCGACCCACATTCTGATCATTGCTGACCGCCGCAATCCTTCAAGCAAGATTGTTTTTGACGAAGCCACATTGTCATTTCCCACTCCGCATCGATTATATCTTGTCTCCTATCCTGAGGAAGTGCGAGTGGTGGAGGAGGGGGCCCGGAGATGAGTGACTTGGCTTCGGTGCGCGACTTCCATGACGCCCTTGCGCGCGGCGAGGAAGAGCTGTTGCCCGATGCGGTGGTGGGCCGCCTGCTCGACGGCGAGAGCCCCGTCCGGGTTTGGCGCGAGCATCGCGGCCAGTCGCTGCGCGGTCTCGCCCGCCTTGCGGGGCTCAGCGCGGCCTATCTCAGCGAGATCGAGAGCGGCGTGAAATCGCCGAGCGTCAGAACCCTTCAGGCGCTCGCGACCGCGCTCGGCGTGAGCCTCGACGATCTCGCTCCGGCACCCGCGCCCGCCGGTTGACGCCGCACCAGCCCGGGCCTACGCCCGAGGCCATGACCGACCATCCCCGCCTTTCCGACCTCGCCGCCCAGTATGACGCCGTGCTGTGCGACGTCTGGGGCGTGATCCGCGACGGGCGCAGCCTCGTCCAGCCCGCGCTGGACGCGCTCGAAAAGTACCGCGCCCAGGGCGGAACGGTGGTGCTGGTGTCGAACTCGCCCCGGCGATCGGCCTCGCTGAAGACCCATCTGTCAGAGCTCGGCGGGACGCCTCGGCATTTCGACGAAGCGGTCACCTCGGGCGACGCCATCCATTCGGTGCTCACCGCGCGCGCGCCGGGGCCCGCCTTCAAGCTCGGGCCGGACTGGGACGATCCGCTCTACGAGGGCACCGGGCTGGACTTTGCGCCGCTGAAGGAGGCCGAATTCGTCTCCTGCACCGGCCTGTTCGACTACGAGACCGAGACGCCGGACCAGTACGAAGACCTTCTGCGCGAGGCGCAGCTCAGGCGGTTCGACATGGTCTGCGCCAATCCCGACATCATCGTCCAGGTCGGCGACGAGCTCAGATACTGCGCCGGCGCACTGGCGCAGATGTACGAAAAGATGGGCGGGACGGTCATCCTCGCCGGCAAGCCGCATCCGCCGATCTATGATCTCGCCTACGCCAAGATCGAGGCGATCGGTGGCGAGCCGGCCGACAAGTCCCGCATTCTCGCGATCGGCGACGGGCCGGGCACCGACATCGCCGGCGCCCAGCGCGAAGGCGTGGACGCGCTCTTCATCGCCGGCGGGATCACGTCAGGCCGCTTGCAGGGCGGCTTTTCCGAAGAGCGCGCGCAGGCGCTGCTCGCCGAAGACGGGCTCAGCGCGCGTTTTTGCGCGCCGGGCCTTGTCTGGTGAGCGGCGAGGCCGGGCGGTTCTAGCCTTCGATTTCCCAGCTCGCGCTGACCTGGACCCGAACCGTCAGCTCGCCCGGCGCGACGGGGGTTCTCATGTCCATGCTCTCCATACGCGCCGCCGTCATCACGATCTGGGGCCGCATGCCGCCGCTCTCGGTGAAGCTTTCAAGCCCGACGATGGTGAACCCGGCGGCCTCGGCGTAGAGATCGCGCAGCGCCATCAGCTCGGCGACCGCCCGGCGGCGGGCTTCATCGCGCGCGCCCTCCGCTTCGCTCGAGAGAAACTGCACGCCCTGAAGCGTGTTCGCGCCGGCCTCGAACATGGCGTCGATCACTGCGCCGATATCGCTGATGTCGCGGACCAGGGCGCTGACCTCGTTGCGCGCTTCGTAGCCGGTGATGCGCGCCTCGGAATTGTCGGAGTCCCGATCGGGACGGGCGTAGACCGGATTGACCGACAGGTTCGCGGTCTGAAGATCGCGCTCGGCGATCCCCGCCCGGCGCAGCGCGGCGAAAACCCGGTTCATCGCTTGCGCGTTCGCCCGCACCGCCTCGGCGGCGGTGTCCCCGCGCGTGACCACGCCGGCGGTCGTGCGCGCCTGGTCTGGGGTGAGGCTCACCTCTCCGGTCGCGCTCAGCGACAACAGGGCCGGGCTTTCGGCCGGCGCGGTCTGGGCGAACGCAGACGCGGGCAGGGCCGCAGCAGCGGGCAGGGCGAGGGCGGTGCAAAGCGCGAGCGCGCGGATCATGAAGGCCTCCTTCAAGGCGTAAACCGAATGAAGGATACTGCCCCGGCGAGTGCGGCGAAACTCGGGCCGCGCCCTGACCGCGCCCTGACCGCTTCGTGCCGCTTTGAAGGCTCGTCCCCAGGCGTCGGGAGCCGCAGACATCTGCGCTTGCACCAGACGCTTTGCGCCGCGCGCCGCCCGCGCTAAGAACATCGTCCGCGCCTGACGCGCCGGGCCTGTAGCTCAATTGGTTAGAGCCGGCGGCTCATAACCGCTTGGTTGGGGGTTCGAGTCCCTCCGGGCCCACCAATTCCATAAAACACGCGCCTATAGCGTCACTGTCCGGAAGGTCAGCGACACGCGGCGTTTTCTGGGCTGGCGCATTCCCCCGATCATGTCGGATTTGCGCGCCGGAATCTCGTGCGTCCAGTCATAGCGCGCCTCGCCGGCCAGGATCAGGAGGTTAAGCGGAGCGAGCATCAATGGTCGCCGCTCTCCGCTCCTTCGGTTTCTGAACACCATCTCCGTCCGACCGCCAAGACTGAGCGAAGCGACCGCTGGCCCGAAGCACGGCTCGCAATCGACATGGGCGGAAATGCCTTGCCCGGGAAGATACTCGTTCACGATCACCTGGTCGGGTCGCCGATCAAACTCCGGCAGATCTCCAAAAGCCTCGGCGACGGGAAGAAGCCAGTCCGGCAGCGCGCCGAGCCGCATGTCGCTCGTTACGCGACGCTCGCGATAGTCGTACCGCCAGCCGTAGTGCTGCACGCGCCGTTTCAGATCCGCGCGCCAGGTTGATGTGTCTATCGCTGTGAGAAGTCGGTCACCGGCCTGCTCCGACACGAAGTCGCGAATGAGACGTGCGCCGGGCGGTAAACTCACCGAGTCCGCCATCCTATCGCCTCACCGAATTAAAGACCCAGGTGCTGCAAGACCGGTATTTCGACAAAGCGCTCTCGCTTGCATCGTTGGTGTTGACATGACCATACCCCGACCAGGCGGACCGATAAAACGGAAGCACCTCCACGACTTCGCAGCCCGCCCATTGCGCCGCCGAAGGCGGATCAAATGCGCCGAGATGATGCGGGCTATTCACAAGCGTGACTGCAATCCGACCGCTCAACTTAAGTCGTGAGGCCGCCGCCCGGAGGAACCGGCGCAACAGAACATGATTATCTGTACGACCGTGGACCGACCTTCGCGTGCCCGTGTTCGGGAACTGAAACGCGATCAGCTCCGCCATTGTCGGCAAGTTTCGCTCATTTAGGTTTCGGGCGTCGACGCCGTGCAACACCTTGGCGCCTAGATCGCTCAGTGATCGGGCGTTTGTCCTTCCCTCCAGACAAACGCTGCGCTCGGCTTCAAAGGTTGTCGCTATGATATTCCCGGCGCAACTTTTCGGGTCGCGAGCCAAAGCACGTGCGAAGCTCAGATCGCCTTCACCCACAAAAACGCATTTGCCAATCCGAGTTGCAGCCGAGAAATCGAACGTCCGCCGCTTCTGCTCGAGAAGCACGAAAAGGCGCTCAAGGGCGGCCGCCGCGTCCTCCTTAGCATTCAGTTGACGATTTCCTGCAGTGTGCAAAACAGCCATGTTCGACTTCGCGTGAACATAAACGAAGTCGGCATTCTCACTCATCATGCAGGGGGAGCGGATTTCTTTGCGGCGAATCCGCCGCCGGCGGTGTCTTCAGCTGGGATTAGGCTCCACGGCCTGTGGGATAGGCCCAACATTTTCGCTGCTGGCCGGTCTGGTAAGCACCTCCTCCATCTCCTCCAGCGCTTCAATCAGTGCTTCGGGGTTCGAGAAATGTCCCGTTAAGTCCACCATTTTCTCTAATCCTCGAGCCCTTACGGGCTCTCGGGCGCGGCGCGGTCCCGCTCACCAGGCCGAACTGATCACACTCGGTTCCGCTAACCGCCCTTGCCTTGTGCGCCGGTCGGTCAGCGCCGCTTCATCCGCACCGGTCCAGTGTCGCTTCCGCATACCGGTTCAAGCCCGCGCCGCCGTTCGAGCCGGCGTCGTAGACGAAGCGATAGACTGGCGCGCCAGCGTCGTCTCGATAGATCGCGCCGCGCACCCAGGAGCCGGTGATCCCGCTGACTTCCAGCCGGGGCGGGGTCCAGCCGCCGAGGCAGTACTGAGTGCTGTAGATCGACCCGGTTTCGGCCTCGATGAACAGCGCGGCGAGCGCGCCGGCGCCTGAGGCGAGGTCGGCGGCGACCTGCTGGGAGTCGACCGGGT
This sequence comes from Oceanicaulis sp., assembly GCA_040112665.1. Taxonomy (NCBI): domain Bacteria; kingdom Pseudomonadati; phylum Pseudomonadota; class Alphaproteobacteria; order Maricaulales; family Maricaulaceae; genus Oceanicaulis; species Oceanicaulis sp. The sequence goes on from CP157796.1 coordinate 1,690,363, forward strand.
TGGTGATCACGGGGCCGGGGGTGATCTGGCGGGGGTCGCTCAGCGCGTCGCCTGTGAGCCGCCGCTCCCATAACGTCCCGTCCGAAAGCCGGTAGGCGATGACGAGCGCGCCGGTGGCTTCGAGCCGGGCCAGCGGCAGCACGGCGCCGAAATCGTCCTCGCCGGTGACAGCGCCCCGGGCGATCTCGATCGGTGCGGACGGCGCGCCGCCGGGTTCGAGCGTGGTGAGCCAGACCGTCCCGCCCGTGTCGGCGTAGGCGACCTGCACGGCGCCGCCGGGCACGGCGAGCGCCTGCGGGCCGACGGTGACGTGCGCGGCGGCCGGATCGAGCGGGCGCATCGGCGACCAGGCGCGGTCTTCGGATTGCTCGGTCACATAGAGCCGGTCGCCGAGAAACACCGCGGTGAGGCGGCCGTCGGGGCGGGCGGCGAGGCTCGCCATTTGCGACATCGCCTCGGCTTCTGCGACGGGCCGGTCTGTGGCGATCCAGCGGTCGGGGGTCTCGGGATGGTCGGACGTGGCGAAGACGTGCAGGACGACCTCTTCGGTGATCTGGTGAAGGATGTGCAGCGCGCCGTCCACGAGCCGGGCGTCGACCGCTTCGAGATCGCCGGTGGCCGGGCGGTTCGCGCCGTCGATTTCCGCCCAGCTGCGCCCGCCGTCTTCTGACTTGACGACCATGAACAGATTGTCGGTCTCGGCCGGCTCCATGATCACGTAAAGATCGCCGTTCGAGGCCTCGAACGGCCCGATCCGGCCCGGCGTCTCCACGAACGTGCCGCCGAGATGATTGTCCGGGACGGTCAGGGTCAGGCGTATCGGCGCGTCCGCCGCCGGCGTTCCCGAGGCGTCGACGAGGCGGAAATCGAACACGTCGCCGGCTTCGTTGGTCAGCGCGCCGTCTGCAAAGCGGCGGATCACGATCGGCCAGGCGGTCTCGCCTTCGCCGAACACGGCTTCGCCTTGGGTGGAGACGCGGCTGACGCGCGGCGTCGCCGCTTCGCCTGCGATCTCGACGCTGCGGATCCCGGCGCTTGCGCCCTCGGGAAGGTGAAGGCCCAGCCGTTCCGAGGCGAGCCCGCCTGGACGGGGAAGCTCAAGGACCGCTTCGCCGTCCCCAAGCTCGACCGTGAGGACCCCGTCTTCGCCTTGCACTCCGGCGGTGAGCCACACGCCGCGGGCGATCTCGGCGGTCATTTGCGCGAGGACGCGCGCTGCGCCGTTCTCGACGCGCTCGACCCGGATCGCGCCGGCCTCGGGGTCGAACACGGCGCGCGCGTAATTCTCCGGGCTCTCATAGCCGAACACCAGCGCCGCGCCGGGGCCGGTCTCGGCCAGGCGGAAGACGGCGGCGTAGCTGAAATCATCGAGCGGCCAGAGGGTGTCGTAGAGCGCGAACCCGTCCCCGCCGCGCGCTTGAGCTGACAGCACCCCTCCGTCAGCGCCCTCGAGCGTGGCTGCTCCGATCATCGTCCAGCCCGGGGGTGGCGCGCCGGGGGCGAGACCGCCGAAATCGAGCGTCAGCTCGCGCTGGGGCAGGGGGAAGTCATGAAACTCGACCGCGGTCCAGGCGCCCTCATTACGCCGGTATTGCAGGCTGAGCCCGGCCGTATCGGCCTCGGGCGCAGGAAGGCGCAGGGTGAAGGGGTGGTCGGCCCGCACCGTCACCGACGCGGTCTCATCTCCTGGCGCGGTCGCGCCTGCAGCCACAGGCGCGCCCGCCTGCGGCTCTATTGAACAGGCGGCGAGCATCGCCGCAGCGGACAGAAGCGCAGCGCGCAGGATCGGCATGATCAGCTCCCCCGGTCAACGTCGTGGCGGCCTTATACAGGCTCGCGCCGGGGGTGGCGACGCAAACCGGGACCCTAGCCGCCGCGGCGCGCCTCGATGCTGGCGCCGGGGCCTTGCAGGGTCAGCGCGCCGTCGCCCTCGATCACGATCCGCTCGACCGAATCCAGCGCGTCCAGGAAGCGTTCCTCGATCCGCATCGCGGTTTCAGAGCAGGCCATCTGGGTGGTCTCGGCGGGCTCGATGGTCAGGGTTTCGCCGGTGAGGGCGTAGCCGGCGCGGAAGGTGTTGCAGCCGGTCGACCCGCCCGCGTCGTCTTCAGAGAAGCGGATCGAGGGCGGGGTGTCCGCGCCTTCCACCGTCATGTCGCCGATCGCGGTCACGGTCCATTTGTCGCCGGTCAGAAGCTCGCGCGGCTCGCCGCCGCAGCCCTGAAACGTCTGATCCTGATAGCGCACCTCGACGGTGAAAGGATGGGGCATGCCCGACGCGGCGGTGCAGCGCTCTTCGGTCAGGCGCGCGGTGAAGGGCTCGTCCTGGGCCTGGAAGACGATCCCCTCGCTGGTCTCGCGCGGTTCGGGCGTGCGCAGCCTCACCTGCTGCTGGCCGTAATCGTATTCAAACTGTGTCGTCGACCCGGCCATCTCCAGGATCCAGCCCGGCTCGGTCCCGCGCGCGGTGAAGGGCAGCAGCGCGCGGTCTCCGGACGCCTGCGCGTCGGGCGCTTCCAGCGTGGCTTCGCCGCCAGGCCGGCCCTCGATCGGCAGTTCGGCGGATTCAGCGCCGCTGGCCTCGGTGGAGGCGCGGTCGTTGACGTCCTCTTCCTCGCCGACCGCGAACTCGCCTTCCTGCGGTTCGGTGTCGGCGTACATGTCGTCCTCGCCGCAGGCGGCCGCGAACGGCAGGGCGCAGGCGGCGGCGAAAAGGGCGCGGTTCATGGCGGTGCTCCCGTGTCGGTGTTCGACAGGGACAACACGCGAACTGGCGATGCGTGCCGCCCGCTTCGCCGCGTTTTGCCCAGGCAGCGCGGCGCCTGCCGGAATTTCCCGTAATCGGGAACGGGTCTTTTGACGGAGTGTTCGCTCAGGACCGCGGCGACACCCGGCCGCCCCCTCAGCCCGACGGAGCCCCCAATGGCTTTCAATCCCCTCCAGGAAAATGGCATCCCGCTCGATCGCCAGCTGCGCAGCTGGCAGGAGCTGAACGTCCAGCCCTACGATCCGGACTCCGTGCATCCCTATACCCGCACGCGTGTGATCACGCTGAACGGCGTCGAGGTGGAGAGCGTGATGTTCTCCCACCAGTTCGCCCGGCACACGATCGACACCGGCCTGAAGCAGCAGCTCGCCCAGATCCGCCGGATCGAGCAGCAGCAGCAGAAGGTCGTGAACTGGCTCATTCCAGGGCGGGAGAGCACGCTCGAAAACACGATCGGTTACGAACAAGTGGCCGTCGACCTGACCGCCTGGGTCGCGCGCCATGAAAGCGATCCGTACCTGAAGCAGGTCTACGAATTCGGCCTTCTGGAGGATTTCGACCACCTCTATCGTTACGCCAACCTGCTCGACCTTATGGGCTCGGACCCCTCGAAGATCGTCGGCAACTACACCGAGATCATTCCCGGCCGCCCGACCATTTTCGAGCACCGCGATCCGCACGACGAGATCCGCCGTCCGATGACCGTGGAGGCGAGCGCGTTCCAGTCGATCATGAACGCGATGACCATCGTCGCCGCAGAGCAGCAGACGATGAATTTCTACATGACGGTCGGCAATCGTCCCGAGGATCCGCTCGCGCGCGGGCTCTATCTCGAGATCGCCGAGATCGAGGAGCAGCACGTCAGCCACTACGAGACGATCATGGACCCCTCGACGTCCTGGCTGATGCGCAACGTGCTGCACCAGTATCATGAGTGCTGGATGTACTGGTCTGCGATGGAGGACGAAACCGATCCGCGCATCCGCTCGATCTGGGAGCTCCATCTCGGCATGGAGATCGAGCATTTGCGCCTGGCCTGCGAGGCGATGAAGGCGATCGAGAAGCGCGACCCGGCCGAGTTCCTGCCCGCGAACGGCATGGAGCACGGCGTCACCTTCCACGAGAACAAGGCCTATGTGCGCGACGTGCTGGAAAATCAGGTGGATCTCACCGGCTATGACAGCGCCTTCGTGCCGATCGGCGACCTGCCCGAGGGTCATCGCTATTTCGAGTACCAGGCCAGGGTCAACGACGGCGGCGTGCCGTCCGAACAGGTCGTCGACAAGCGGATCGCCGAGAAGGGCGAGGACTATCGCCTCGAGACCGAAGGCGAACACCCGGTCGCGCCGCTGCGCCGGGACGGAAACCTCGACGATCTCGGATACGGGAAGCATGGGGCCGGCCGGGCCTAGGAGGCGAACATGTCAGACAGCGAACACACCGGACTTCGCGGCGCGATCGATCGCGCCGCCGACGCGATGGGCGGGCTCGCCGGCAAGGGCGCGGCCGGCATGACCACCGGCGGATCGAAATTCGTCGAGCGCGCCGTGAACGGCAACCGCTACGAGCTTCAGGCCGCCGCCATCGCCCTGAAGCGCAGCCGCAGCGAGGCCGTCCGCGCCTTCGCGCAGCGCATGAAGGCCGATCATACGACCGCCCATCACCAGATGGCGTGCACGCTCCAGAGCATTCCCGACGCGCCCGAGCCGCCGGCCGAACTCGACAGCCGGCACGGTCAGATGATCGACCATCTCGAGAAAGCGTCCGACGACGATTTCGACCAGCGCTATCTCGAGCAGCAGGACCTGGCGCACCAGGAAACCGCCGAGCTTCTGGACACCTTCGCCACCCAGGGCGACGACCCCAGGCTCGTCATGTTCGCCAGGGGTACGGTCCCCACCGTGAAGCGCCATCTCGAGCACGTGCGCCGTCTGCGTAACGGCTGATCGCGCGCCGGCGGGCCGGTGTCAGGCGCTCCGCCCGTCGGCGACGTGCACGTGCGGCCCGCGCGGCACGACGCCGCTCGGATTGATCGTGTCGTGGCTCTCGTAATAGTGCCGTTTGGCGTGATCGAGATCGAACAGATCCCCGATCCCGTGTCCGGTGTGCAGGCGCCGCGCGTAGGCCGAGAGCGCCGGAAAATCGATCAGCCGTTTCAGATTGCACTTGAAATGGCCGTGATAGACCGGATCGAACCGCACCAGCGTCGTGTAGAGCCGCCAGTCCGCCTCGGTCAGGGTGTCGCCGAGCAGATAGGGGCGTCCGTCTGACAGCTGGGTCTCCAGCCGGTCGAGGGCCGCGAACAGCGCCGTCACCTCTTCTTCGTAGACGTCCTGCGCGGTGGCGAAGCCGGACTTGTAGACGCCGTTGTTCACGTGTGAATAAATTTCGGCGTTCGCCGCGTCGATCTCCGGGCGGAGGCGCTCGGGATAAAAGTCGCCCTCCGCCGCGCCCACGCCGTCGAACGCTGAATTGAACATTCGGATGATGTCCGCGCTTTCGTTGGACACGATCGTGCCGCGCTGCTTGTCCCACAAGACCGGCACCGTCACGCGGCCGGTATAGTCGGTCTTGGCCGCCAGATAGACCTGATAGAGGAAATCCGCGCCGTGCAGCGGATCGGGGATCACGCCGGGCCCGTCCCTGAACTCCCAGCCGTTATCTTTCATCCGCCAGTGCACGACCGACAGGCCGACCATGTCCTCCAGCCCTTTAAGCCGGCGGAAGACCAGCGTGCGGTGCGCCCACGGGCAGGCGTAGGAGACGTAGAGATGATACCGGCCCGGTTCGGCCTTGAAACCGCCCTCGCCGGTCGGGCCGGGCGCGCCGTCGGCGGTCACCCAGTTGCGGAACACGCTGTCCTGGCGTTTGAACCGGCCGCCTGTGGACTTGGTGTCGTACCATTGGTCACGCCAGACGCCGTCGACGAGCAGGCCCATGGGGTGCTCCTTCGGTTGCGAATAAAAATCGGTTCAGAAGCGGCCCTGTTGGTAGTCCAGCATGGCCTGCCGCACCTCGCCTTCGGTGGTCATCACGAAGGGCCCGCCCCAGAAGATCGGCTCGCCGATGGGCTTGCCGGCGGCCAGCATAACGCGCGCGCCGTCCGGGCCCGCTTCTAGCCGGACCATGCCGCCCCGGCCGTAAACGCCGAGCATGGCTTCTCCGAGCTTTGCGCCGCCGGTGCTGACCGAGCCGGAATGCACGGCGGCGAAGGCGGTCTTCGCATCGTCGATCGGTTCTTCGAACACTGCGCCGGGCGCCATGCGCAGCTCGGCGTATAGGGGTTCGACCGTCACGCCTGTGACCGGGCCCTCGACGCCGATCGAGGTCCTCCCTGCGACGATCTTGGCGACGACGCCGGGCCGTTCGTCGGCGGGCACGGCCGCTTCGCCGTATTCCTGATAGGCGGCCGGTTTCATCTTTTCGGCTTTGGGCAGGTTCACCCAGAGCTGGAAGCCGCTCATCAGCCCGTCTTCCTGCTCGGGCGTTTCGGAATGCACGATGCCGCCCGCCGCGGTCATCCACTGCACCCCGCCCGGTTCGATTACGCCCTCATGGCCCTTGTTGTCGCGATGGCGCATGCGGCCAGCGACCATGTAGGTCACCGTCTCGAAGCCGCGATGGGGGTGGGGCGGGAAGCCCGCGATGTAATCGTCCGGATCGTCGGAGTGGAACTTGTCGAGCATCAGGAACGGGTCGAGCACGCGCAGCTCCGGCGTGCCCAAAAGCCGGGTCAGCTTCACGCCTGCGCCGTCGGAGGTCGGCGTGCCGCGCGTGGTCTTGATGATGGGGCGTTCGGCCTGGCTCATGGGTTCCTCCGCTCGTCTGTGTGTGTAAGCCAAAATCGGTGCTCGGGGCGCGTTTGAACAGGGCGGGGACGCGAAACGCCGCGTTTCCGGTTCGGAAAGGGCGCGTGGACCTTTGCTCCGGCCCGCGCTAGGGCTTGCCGCGCATCGCGCCGACGCTGACGAAGGACTGTCATGACCGAAGACCCGTTCGTTCTGGGCTGGGAAGAGTGGGCCGCCTTTCCCGGGCTCGGCCTTCCCGCCATCAAGGCCAAGGTGGACACCGGCGCGCGCACGAGTGCGCTGCATGCGGTGGCCGTCGAGCCGTTCGGGCCTGAAAGCGCGCCTCAGGTGCGTTTCATCATGCACCCCATCCCCGACCAGCCCGAGGTGGAGGTGATCTGCTCGGCCCCTGCGGTCGACCGCCGCGAGGTGACGAGTTCGAACGGGGAGAGTGAGCTGCGCTGGGTGATCGAGGCGCGGGTCAGGATCGGCGGGCGCGAATGGCCCATCGAGGTGAGCCTCACCAACCGGGAGACCATGCAGTACCGCATGCTTCTGGGGCGCACGGCGATCCGCGACGACATGGTGGTCAATCCCACCCGCTCCTGCGTGCAGGGGCAGCTGAGCTTCGACCTCTACAAGGATTTCCCGCGGAAAAAGCCGGTCAAACGCCCGCTCAGGATCGCGATCCTGACGCGCGAGCCGAAGAACTACTCCTCCCAGCGCCTGAAGGAGGCGGCGGAGAAGCGCGGCCATGTCGCCGAGATGATCAACACCGCCCGGCTGACCATGGCGATCAACGCGATGAACCCGGCGGTCTATCTCGACGGCCGCAAGCTGCCCCGCTACGACGCGGTGATCCCCCGCATCGGCGCCTCGATGACCGATTACGGCATGGCGGTGCTGCGCCAGTTCCGCATGACCGGCGCCTATGTGCTCAACACCGCCGAAGCGATCGGGGCGAGCCGGGACAAGCTCTACGCCCACCAGGTGCTCGCGCGCGCCGGGATCGGCATGCCCACCACCGCGTTCGCCCACTCGCCGAAGGACACGCGCAATCTCATCGAACATGTCGGCGGCGCGCCGCTGGTGGTGAAGCTGCTTGAAAGCACGCAAGGCCGCGGCGTGGTTCTGGCCGAAACGAAAAAGGCCGCCGAGAGCGTTATCGACGCCTTCCGGGGCCTGGACGCGAACTTCATCGTGCAGGAATTCGTCAAGGAGGCGGGCGGGGCGGACATTCGCTGCTTCGTCGTCGGCGGCAAGGTGGTCGCCTCGATGAAGCGTCAGGCGCAGGCCGGCGAGTTCCGCTCCAACCTCCACAGGGGCGGCGAAGCGGTGAAGGTGCGCATCAGCAAGGACGAGCGCGCCGCCGCGGTGAAGGCCGCCCGCGCCATGGGGCTCGCGGTAGCGGGTGTGGATCTGCTGCGCTCGGATTCAGGGCCGAAAGTGCTGGAGGTCAATTCCTCGCCGGGGCTGGAAGGCATCGAGGCGACCAGCGGCAAGGACGTGGCCGGCCTCGTGATCGAGCATATCGAGACCCACGCCCGGGCGGTGTCCCGCCCGCCGGCGCGCCGCAAGGCGAAGGCCGCCGGCGCGGCGGGCGACTCCGAGCCTGAAAAAAAGACCCCGCCGCCCCGGGGATAGGGGGCGGCGGGGCGTAAGGCCGCTGCGGCGTGACAGGGGAACGTCGCAGGACAGGGAGTTCGGCCTTACATGCCGGGGGTGATCACCGCGTCGATCGCGTGGATCACGCCGTTGGACGCGTCGACGTCGGCCAGGACGACCGTCGCGCCGTCCACGGTCACCGTGCCGTCTTCGCCAACGACGATGTTCACCGTGTCGCCCTGAACGGTTTCAAGCTCGTACGTACCCGCCGGGGTCTCGGCGGCGAGGTATTCGCCCGGAACGACGTGGTAGGTCAGGATCGCGGTCAGCGTGTCGCGATTGCCTTCCTCGAGAAGGCTCGCGAGCTGGCCTTCAGGCAGGGCCTCGAAGGCGCTGTTGAGCGGTGCGAAAACCGTGAACGGGCCTTCGCCGGACAGGGTTTCGACCAGACCCGCGGTCTGCACCGCGGTGACCAGGGTGGAGAAGCGCTCGTCGCCCGCGGCGATGTCGACGATCGTCTTGGCTTCGTGCATGTCCGAGCCGTGGTGATCGGCGGCGTAGGCGGGCGCGGCGGCGCCGGCGAAAGCCAGCGCGGTCGAGGCGAAAAGCGTGGTGAAGCGCATGTCGGAACATTCTCCGTAGACTGCGTCGGGGGACCGGCCGGGCGATTCAGCCTGCGGCCGGGCTTCATCGCTCATGAAGCACGCAAGTTTACGGGGCCGCGTGGAAACCGGATCACGGCGCGCAGCGAAGGTTACCGATTGTTAATGCTTGCGGCGCCCGGGCTCAGGCCACTGATCGGGCGCGTCCTCGTCGAAGAATTTGGGAAGACCGCCGGCGAGCTTGCCGAGCCAGTAGACGCCGGAATGGGCCGCCAACGCCTCGTCCGACGCGAGATCGCCGGGCCGGATGAAGCGGAAGGGCCAGTCGGAGAACCGGCCCTCCTCGGAAATCTCCATCGTCAGCACCACGAAATCGGAATGCCGGCGATCGGTCCAGATCCGCTCGACCACCTCGCGGACCTTGCGGGGCTCGCCTTCGAGCACGCCCAGGCAACGCCGCTTGTTCATCAACCACGCGCCGCACAGGCCGAAGGCGGCGTTGTCCTCCGCCGCCTTCGCGACGATCGCCGCGATTTCCGCCTCGCCGACGCCGGCTGACAGATTCGACCTGTAAGCGACGCGAAACACGCGAACCGACCCCCGCCGTTAATGCGTAGCGCCGATTAAGCGAGGCAATGCGATTCGAATAAAGCGATAGAATGCTTACTGACCGCGTTCAGCGCACTGTAACACGTATGAAATTTAGGGATTTAGGCGTTGCTGAACCCTGCACCGCCGGGGGTTTCGATCTCGATCGCGTCTCCGGCGTCGATCTGCACCCGGAATTTCGCGGGCAAGTTTTCCACCGCTCCGCCGGCCTTCACCAGGCGCTGCTTCCCCGGCGCGCCGGCTTCGCCACCGTTCAGCCCGGGCGGTGCGACCGTGCGGCGCCCGGACAGGAGCGCGGCCTGCATCGGTTCGAGGAATTCGATCCGCCGCACGGAGCCGTCACCGCCGCGCCAGCGCCCCGCGCCGCCCGAGCCGCGCCGGACCGCGTGGCCGAGCACGCGGATCGGATAGCGTAGCTCCAGCACTTCGGGATCGGTGAGCCGGGAGTTGGTCATGTGCGTATGAACCGCCGAGGCGCCGTGGAAACCGCGCCCCGCCGCGTCGAGCCCGGCGCCGGCGCCGCCGCAGATCGTTTCGTAATACTGCCGCGCGCCGTCGCCGAAGGTGAAGTTGTTCATCGTGCCCTGGGCGGCGGCCATGCGGCCGGTCGCGGCGAACAGCGCATCGACGACGAGCTGGCTCGTTTCGACATTGCCCGCCACCACGGCAGCGGGCGGAACCGGCGAGAGCATCGAGCCCTCCGGCACGATCAGCCGTATGGGTTTCAGACAGCCCTCGTTGAGCGGGATCGGATCCTCGACCAGGCAGCGCAGCACGTAGAGCACCGCCGCCCGCGCCACGGCCGAGGGGGCGTTGAAATTGTCCCCGAGCTGGGCGCTCGTGCCGGTGAAGTCGATTTCCGCCTCGCCGGCCTGCCGGTCCACCCGGATCGCGACCCGGATCGACGCGCCGTCGTCGAGCGCCATTTCCGCCTCGCCGTCGCTGAGCGCGCCGATCACGCGGCGCACGGCGGCTTCGGCGTTGTCCTGCACATGGCCCATGTATGCGCGCACGACGTCCAGGCCTTCGGTCGCGATCATCGCTTTGAGCTCGCGCGCGCCGCGGGCGCAGGCGGCGAGCTGGGCCTTGAGGTCGGCGATGTTCTGGCCGGGCCTGCGGGCGGGGTGGGCGCCGCTTTCAAGCACGCCGCGCACCGCGTCCTCGTCGAACCGGCCCCGGCTGAGGATCTTCACCGCGTCGAAGACGACGCCTTCGTCCTCGATGGTCTTCGAAAACGGCGGCATGGAGCCCGGCGCGATCCCGCCGATATCGGCGTGGTGGCCGCGCGAGGCGACGAAGAACAGGCGCTCGCCGTCTTCCGCGCACACCGGCTGGATCACCGTCACGTCGGGCAGGTGGGTGCCGCCGTTATAGGGCGCGTTCAGCGCCACCGCGTCGCCGGGCCCCAGGTCCGGGTGCGCCTCGATCGCCGCGCGCACGCTGGCCGACATCGAGCCCAGATGCACCGGCATGTGCGGCGCGTTCGCCACCAACCCGCCGTCCGCGTCGAAGACCGCGCAGGAGAAATCCAGCCGCTCCTTGATGTTCACCGAGTGGGCGGTGCGTTCGAGCACGACGCCCATCTGCTCGGCCACGCTCATGAAGCGCCGGTTGAAAAGCTCCAGCGTCACCGGATCGCGCTCGGTCGAGGCGCGGGGCTCAGCGCCTGCTTCGGCCTGGCGTACCAGCACCAGCATGCCGTCTGCGCGGCGTTCGGCGCGCCAGCCGGGATCGAGCACGATCGTCTGGTTCGCGTCCATGATCAGCGCCGGGCCGGTGAGCTGTGCGCCCGCGCCGAGATCTGAGAGCGAGTAGACCGAAGCCTCGCGCCACGCGCCAGCGTGGTGAAGCCGTGCCGCGCCTGCCGGCTGGGGGGCGCCGGTCTGGGCGCCGAGCGCGATCTTCGCCCCGCGCGCGCCGCGCGGCCGGCCTTCGCCCATCGCCGCGACGCTGTCGATGACGATCCCGTCCGCGCCGGGCGCGAAGCCGAAAAGCTGCTCGTGTGCGGCGTCGAACCGGGCGCGGATCTCGTCTTCCGATCCGAAGCCGACCGGCACTGCAGTGTCGGACCCGGCGGCGCGCAGACGGATTTCTTTTCGCGTGTGAATATCCTCGCCGCCCTGACGCGCCACCGCGTCACGGACCAGGGCCTCGAGCGCGTCCAGCGTGTCCGCCGCCCGCGCCAGCCCGCCGTCGAGCGCGGTTTCGAGCCCCTGCTCGGCGGCGTCGCGCACCGGGGCGAGGCCGATCCCGTAGGCGGACAGGAGCCCGGCCTGCGGGTGGATCAGCGCCGTGGTCATGCCCAGCGCGTCGGCGAGCTTGCAGGCGTGCTGGCCGCCCGCCCCGCCGAAGGCGTTGAGCGCATAGCGGCGCGGATCGACGCCCTGGCTGGTGGAGATTTGCTTGACCGCGTCGGCCATCGCCTCGACCGCGACGGCGAGAAACCCTTCCGCCGCCGCCTCGGCGCTGTCGAGCCCCATCTGCTCGGCGAGCGCTTTCAGTTTCGCATGTGAAGCACCGGCGTCCAGCGGGGCGTCGTGGTTCGGGCCGAAGACCTTGGGAAACCAGTCGGGCTGGATGCGGCCGAGCACGACATTGGCGTCGGTCACCGCCGGCGGTCCGCCGCGGCCGTAGCAGGCGGGGCCGGGATCGGCGCCGGCGCTTTTGGGGCCGACCAGAGCGCGCTCGCCGTCAAACCCCAGCACGGAGCCGCCGCCCGCCGCCACGGTGTGGATCTGCAGCATGGGTGCGCGCAAGATCCGGCCGTCCAGAAGCGCTGTGTCGGTGCGGGCGTAATCGGTCCCGTCGAAGCGGGAGACGTCGGTGGAGGTGCCGCCCATGTCGAACCCGATCACCTTGTCGAACCCGGCCGCCTTCGCGGTCAGCGCCATGCCGACCACGCCGCCGGCGGGACCGGACAGGACCGCGTCGCGCGCCCGAAACCGCTTCGCCTGTGAAAGACCGCCGCCGGACTGCATGAAATAAAGTGGCGCACCGGCCAGGCCGCGATCGACCCGGCCGACATAATCGCGCAGCACCGGTTCGAGATAGGCGTCGATCACCGCGGTCGACGCGCGGGGAAACAGCTTGATGAGCGGGCTCGCCTCGCTCGACAGGGTGACGTGGTCGAACCCGGCCTTCCGCGCGAGCGCTTCGATGCGGCGTTCGTGATCCTCGTTCACATGCGAATGAAGTAGCGCTACGGCGACCGCCTCGAACCCGTCCGCCTTCGCCGCCTCGAGCGCGACCCGCGCCGCGTCTTCGTCCAGCGCCGCGACTTCGGCGCCGTCTGCGGCCAGCCGTCCGGCGATCTCCACCGTACGGGCGGGAAGGGGGGCGGGGCGGGTGATGTTCAGCGCGAAGATGTCCGGCCGGGTCTGATCGCCGATCTCGAACAGGTCGCCGAACCCTTCGGTGACCACGAAAAGCGTCTTCGCCCCGTCGAGCTCGAGCAGGGCGTTCGTCGCCACCGTCGTGCCCATCTTCACCGCCGCAAGCGCGCCTTCGGGGATCGCCGCGCCGGGTGCAAGGCCCAGCATGCGCCGCACGCCTTCGGTCGCCGCGTCGCCATAGGCGTCGGAGTCCGACAGAAGCTTCAGCGCCTCGATCGACCCGTCCGCCCGCCGCGCGATCACGTCGGTGAACGTGCCGCCCCGGTCGATCCAGAATTCGGTGGGCTCTGTCGGGGCGTCGGCCAAGTCCGGCTCCTTGCGTGCGGCGAGAGGCGATGAGAAGCACGTCGAGGCGGCCTGCGGCAAGCCGCGCGGCCCCGCCGCATGGCGCCTGCGAGCGACGTGCGCTAGAGTTTTTGCAATGCAGCGAAGGCCCCTTCCGACCCACGCCGCCGCCCTTGAGAGGCGCTCATGAGCTTCTGGCGCAAGCTCGCCGATCTCGTCATGGGATCGCGCGACCCGTTCGACTGCGACACGGAAGACTGCCCGCCGGGCCGGCGGGTGGACGATGCGGACTACGCCATGGCGCTGATCGGGCTGGGCGCGAAGATGGCCAAGGCCGACGGGGAGGTGACCCGCGACGAGGTCGCCGCCTTCGCCCAGGTCTTCCGCGCCCCGCCCGGCTTCGAGGCGCCGCTGCGCCGCGCGTTCGATCTCGCCAAGCAGACCACGCTGGGCTTTGACGGTTACGCCAGGCGCCTCGCCCGGCGGTTCCGCCATCACCCGGCCGTGCTCGAAGACGTGCTCGACGGGCTGTTTCACATCGCCAAGGCGGACGGACGCGTGACCGCGGACGAGGAGGAATATCTCTCCCGGGTGGCGGAGATTTTCGGCTTCCGCGCCCTTGATTACGACCGGATCAGGGTGGCGCATCTCGGCGCGCCGGAGGACGACCCCTGGGCGCTTCTGGGCCTTGAACGCGGCGCGTCGCCCGAGGAGATCAAGCGCGCCTACCGCCGGGCGGCCGCACAGAACCACCCCGACCGGCTGATCGCCCGCGGCGCGCCGGCCGAGATGCAGCGGATCGCAGACGCGAAGATGGCCGCGATCAACGCCGCCTATAAACAGATCGCCCCCAGGCTGGAGGCGCCGGCGGGCGGTTGAGCCCTGCGGCCCCGCCGGAACCGGGCGTCCGGCACGAATGTTGCGCCTTCGTAATCGTTCGTGTGGCGCCGCGCCATTGACCCCCGCCTCGGCGCGCCCAACTATATATCCCCGACGGGGGAGCGATCCGGCAGGGCGCGAGGAGATGCGACCATGACGCAGAGCCAGATTTCCGGTGTTTCGATGATGAACGGCCTGCGCGCCGTGCTCGCCGGCGTGATTGCGATCGGCCTTGTCGCGCTGGTCTTCGTGCTCGCCGCGTTTCTGACCATGGCCGCGCTCGTCGCCGCCGGGGTCGCCGCGGTCGGCGCGTCGGCCTGGTGGCTCTACCAGAAAGTCCGCGGGCCCCGCCGCAAGGAAGGCCCGACCGTGCTGGTCGCCCGCCGCGGCCCGCACGGCTGGACGGTGGACGGCGATCAGCCCCGCGGCGCCTGAGCCGGCCGGCTTGCGGGCGGGCGCCGGCTCGCTTAAGCCGGGCCCATGACACCACGCCATTTCGGCCTTCTTTTCCTGATCTGCCTGATCTGGGGCGTCAATTTCGTCGTCGCGAAATGGTCGGTCTCCGGCACGCCTGCGATCGTGCCGGGCTTCGAAGGCAGCCCGCCGCTTTTCTTCGCCTTCCTGCGCTTCGTGCTGCTTTACGCGATGCTCGCGCCCTTCCTGCGGCCGATCCCGAAAAAGATGGGCCCGGTGATCGGCGCGGCGCTGACCATGGGCGCGGTGCAGTTCGCGCTACTGTTCATCGGGCTGAAATACGCCACCCCCTCGGCCATCGCCATCGTGGTCCAGCTCTCGGTGCCGTTCACCACGGTGCTGTCGATCCTGTTCCTGAGCGAGCGGGTGCGCTGGATCCGCGGCCTGGGCATGGCGATCGCCTTCGCCGGGGCGGCGCTGGTGGTGTTCAAGCCCGCCGAGTTCAGCTTCACCGCCGGGCTTTTCGCCGGGGTCGGCGCAGCGCTCGCCGCCGCGGCGGGGACGATTTTCGTCAAGCGTGCTGAGGTGTCCGCCCTGTCGCTGCAGGCCTGGATCGGGCTGATCAGCTGGCCGCCGCTCCTGCTCGCCTCGCTTCTGCTCGAGCAGAACCAGATCGGCGCAATGCTGGCCGGGGGCTGGCCGTTCTTCTGGACGGTGATCTTCACCGTGGTGCTGGTGAACGTTTTCGGCCACGGCAGCTTCTACTTCTTGCTGCGGCGCTACGACGCCTCGCTGATCGCGCCGATGACGCTGATGGCGCCGCTGATCGGGGTGATCTGCGGGGTGGTGCTGCTGGGCGATCCGATCACATGGCAGCTCGTGCTCGGCGGGGCGCTGGCGCTCGCCGGCGTGGGCGTGGTCGCAGCCCGGCCCGCGCGCACGGTGAACGCTGGTGAAGCGATGAAGCGGCCGCGCTAGGATGACGTCATGGCCCTGAAGATCACCGACCGTCCCTCGCCGAACTTCAACACCCGCAAGGCCGAGGTCTCGCTGCTTGTCCTGCACTATACCGGCATGGAGAGCGCTGAGGCCGCGCTCGAACGGCTGTGTGATCCCGACGCCCAGGTCAGCGCGCATTATCTCGTCGACGAAGACGGATCCGTGGTCCGCCTGGTCGAGGAAGACGCGCGCGCCTGGCACGCCGGGGCCGGCGTCTGGGCCGGTCAGACCGACGTGAACTCCGCCTCCATCGGGGTCGAGATCGTCAATGGCGGGCATTGCTACGGCCTGCCTGATTTTCCCCGCCGCCAGATCGACGCGGTGATCGCGCTGTGCGAAGCGGTCATGGCGCGCTGGGCGATCCCGGCGGCCGGCGTGATCGGTCATTCCGATCTCGCGCCGGAGAGAAAACTCGATCCCGGCGAGCGCTTTCCCTGGGCGCGGCTGGCCGATCACGGGATCGGGATCTGGCCCGATCCGGTCGATGTCGATCACGGCCTGGCCTTCGCGCCGGAGCTCAACGAGGGTCAGGCGCTCGCCGCCGTTCAGTCCCGCCTTGGCGAGATCGGCTATGGCGTCAAGGCCGACGGGGTTTACGGCATGCGCACCCGCGCCGTGGTCGCCGCCTTCCAGCGCCGCTTCCGGCCCGCCCATGTCGACGGCCTGATCGATCACGAGACCGAAGCGCTGATCGAGGCGGTCGCCGATCTCGCGCGCCGCCGCGCTTGACCTTTTTCGAGTTCGGGCCGACTTAGAACGCCGATCGGGCGGCCGGGCGGCCGCGCCTGCAAGCGCCGAAAGGCCGCAGGCGAGGAAAGTCCGGGCTCCACGGAAGCAAGGCGCCGGAGAAAATCCGGCGGGCCGGTTTACCGGTTCAGGGACAGCGCCGCAGAAAACAGACCGCCGGGATCGCTCGCTCGCGGGCCCCGGCAAGGATGAAACGGTGGGGTAAGAGCCCACCGCCCCGACCGCAAGGAAGGGGGCACGGCAAGCCCCGCCTGGAGCAAGGCCGAATAGGGACGCAACGGGCTTCGGCCCAGGCGCGACTTCCGCGTCCGCGTCCGGGTAGGCCGCTAGAGGCGCCGCGCAAGCGGCGTCCCAGATGAATGGTCGCCACGCCGGGCCTCGGCCCGGCGGACAGAACCCGGCTTACAGGCCGCCCGATCGGCTTTCTTTCTCTTGATGCTCGCGCCCGTCCGGGCGCTCGCGGCGCGCCGTGGTCCTGTTCAGACAATCCGCGACAATCTCTCCTCCTCGTTTCCCGGCCAAGCGGCGTAGCCGCGCAGAGCCGGGATCCACGGTCGGCGCTCAGCCAGGATTGCTGAGTGTTTCCGGTGGGTCCCGGCTCGGCGGCCTTCGGCCTTGGCCGGGAAGCGAGGGGAATGTGTTCTGGATCAAGCCAGCCGATCGCCCCCCTCGTCACCCAGACGAACGAGAGCCCCCAATGGGCCGTCATGGGCCGGCGCTCATCAGTTCTTTCTCTGTTCTATTTCTTAACGCGCCGGGCGGGGTGTTTTTTCTTTATGCGCCCAATGAAACAGGGGTGAAGCACGCCTTTCGGCATTGTTTCCCATGCTGCCCCATGTTATCCCATAGTTAACCAGCGCGAGGGGTGCGCGGGTCATCGGGGAAGCGCCAGACCGCCATGTTCGTCTCCACGACCACCAACGGCATCGACGCGAAAGGCCGGGTCTCCGTCCCGGCCGATTTTCGCGCGACCGTGACAGGTCAGGGTTTCGCCGGCGTTTACGTGTGGCGCTCGCCGTACGGCGATTATCTCGAAGGCGGCGGGCTCGCTCTGCTCGAGGATCTCGCTGACGCGATCGAGGACATGGACCCGTTCGATCCGGTGCGCACCGCGCATGAGCGGGTGATCTTCGGCGGGGCCAAGCCGCTGATGTTCGACTCCACCGGACGGGTCACCCTGCCCAGGGACCTGATCGAGCACGCCGGCCTTGAAAAGCAGGCCGTGTTCATCGGTCTGGGTCAGCGCTTCGAGATCTGGGACCCGCAAGCCCACGCCGAGGCCGCCGACGAGGCGCTCAAGCTCGCCCGCGAAAATCGCGGCGCCCTGCGCAGCCCGCGCCGCCGCCGCCGGGAGGAGGGGTGATGGCTCACGTCCCGGTCATGCTCGACGAGGTGCTTCATGCGCTCGAGCCGCGCGACGGCGGGCTCTATGTCGACGGCACGTTCGGCGCGGGCGGATATTCGCGCGCCATCCTGGAAGCCGCCGACTGCCGCGTGCTGGGGATCGACCGCGACCCCACCGCGAAGGACGCCGCCGAGCGCATGAAGGCCGCCTACAAGGGCCGGTTCGCGTTCGGGTTCGGTCCGTTCTCCATGATCGAGGCGATCATGGACGAGGCGCAGAGCTCCGGCGCTGACGGGATCGTCTTCGATCTCGGCGTCTCCTCCATGCAGATCGACCGGGCCGAACGCGGCTTCTCGTTTCAGAAAGACGGCCCGCTGGACATGCGCATGTCGATCGCGGGGCCCAGCGCGGCGGACGCGGTGAACGGGCTCGAGCACGGCGAGCTCGCCTCGATCTTCAAGATCTACGGCGAAGAGCGCGAGGCGGGCCGGGTCGCGACCGCGATCCTGCGCGAGCGCGAGGTCGAGCCGATCACCACCACGCTGCGCCTCGCTGAGATCACCGCCAAGGCGGTCGGCGGCAAGCCGGGCAAGATCCACCCCGCCACCCGCGTCTTCCAGGCGCTGCGCATCTATGTGAACGACGAGCTGGGCGAGCTGATCCGCGGTCTCGAAGCCGCCGAACGCTCCCTCAAGCCCGCCGGCCGGCTGGTCGTGGTCACCTTCCACTCGCTGGAAGACCGCATCGTGAAAACCTTCCTGCGCGAGCGGGCGGGCCTGGTCCCCGGCGGCTCGCGCCATCAGCCCGAGCTCAAACCCGCCCAGGCGCCGAGCTTCGCGCTCCTGTCGAAGAAGGCTGAAGCGGCGAGCCAGGCCGAGGCGGCCGAAAACCCGCGCTCGCGCTCGGCCAAGCTACGCGCCGCGGCGCGCACCGAACATCCCGCCCATCCCCGATCCGGCGGCGCCTATCCCGGCGCGCCGTCCTATCAGCGCCTGCTGGAGGTCGTGAAATGATCCGCTTTGCAACCATCGTCGCGGGCCTGGTCGCCGCCGCCCTGGTCGCCGCGCTCTATCTCGCCCAGGCCGGCGCGTCCGAAGACCGCGCAGAACTCGCCCGGCTGGAAGCCGCGATCGCCGACGAGAAGGAACGGATCAAGGCGCTCGACGCCCAGATCGCCTATCAGGAAGACCCCGAGAACCTGCGCCGGCTGGCGCGGATCTATCTCGGCTTCGAACCGGTGCGCACCGATCAGGAAATCGCCTTCTCCCGGCTGCCGCGCATGGACGCCGAGGAGCCCGGCGCGCGCGAGGAGGGCGGCGTACTGAGCGCGGCGCGGGTGTCCTATCCGGTCTCGGGCGGACGGCCCTGAGCCATGAAGATCCTCCGGCGCATCCTTCGCAAGGTCACGGTCAGCGCCGAACCCCGGCGCGTGCCGCCCGCGCCGGCCGAGGGCGCGCCGGCGGCCTTCACCCGCAGGCTGAGGCTCGAACGCCCCGGCGCCGCCGCGCCGCAGCGTCAGGCCGGCCGTCTGCGCGTGATCGGCCTGGTGCTGGGCGCGGGCTTCGCCGTCACCGGTGCGCGCGCGGTCGAGGTCGCCGCCTTCGGCGAGGCCCCGCCCGCCCGGATCGCCTCGGCCGACACCGAGCGCAGCCGCGCCATGATCCTTGATCGGGACGGTGAAATCCTCGCCTCGACGCTGGATTTCCACACCGTCTACGCCGATCCCCATTACGTCTGGGACGCCGAGGAAGTCGTGCGCCGGCTCGCCACCGTGCTGCCCGATCTCGACACCGAGCGCCTGCTGCGCCGGCTTCAGTCCGACACCCGCTATGTCGAGATCGCCGCCGACGTCAGCCCGCGCACGCGTCAGGCCATCCATCTGCTCGGCCTGCCCGGCGTGTTCTTCGACACCCGGCCCGCGCGCATCTATCCCAAGCGCTACGCCGCCGCCCATGTCATCGGATACGCCGGACGCGACATGCAAGGGCTGGCGGGCGCGGAGCGCGCCTTCGAGGCCGAGCTGAGCGATCCGTCCGGCCGGCCGGTCTCGCTGTCGATCGATCTCACCGCCCAGCACCGCGTTGAAAGCGTGCTGCGCGAGCGCATGGCGATGTATCAGGCGGTCGGCGCCTCGGCTGTGCTGATGAAGGTCGGCACCGGCGAGATCATCGCCATGGCCTCGCTTCCCGATTTCGACCCCAATCTCTACGGCGAGGCGCACGCCGCGCCGGGCGGGATCGATCCGCTGTTCAACCAGGCGAGCCTGGGCGTGTTCGAACTCGGCTCGGTGTTCAAGCCGCTGGCGCTGGCGGCGGGTCTGGATTCCGGCAAGGTCAGCCTCGACGACGTGTTCGACGCGTCTGAGCCGATCCGTATCGGCGGGCATACGATCGACGATTATCGCGGCGAGGACCGGCCGCTGACCGCGCGCGAGGTCATTCACTACTCCTCCAATCTGGGCGCCGCGCGCATGGCGCTTCAGATGGGCAATGAGACGCTCACCGATTTCTACCGCGCCTTGCGCCTGTTCGAAGCCGCCCCGATCGAGCTGTCGGAGACCGGCCGGCCGCAGCTGCCGCGCCGCTGGGGCGACGTGCACACCATGACCGCCTCCTACGGCCACGGTCTGGCGGTCAGCCCGCTCGCGCTCACCGCCGCCTACGCCGCGATCGCAAACGGCGGCGTCTACGTGCCCCCGACCCTGCGCCCGGTCGCGCCCGGCGAGGTGATCCACGGCGAGCCGGTCACCAGCCCCGCCGTCGCCGCCCAGGTGCTCGCCGTGATGCGCGAGACGGTGGTGCTCAGTCAGACCGGATCCGCCGACGTTCCCGGCCTCGCGGTCGCGGGCAAGACCGGCACCGCCGAGCGCGCGGTCGCCGGCGGCTACGCAAAGGACAGCCGTTTCAACACCTTCGTGGCGGTCTTCCCGTTCGACGATCCCGAATACGTGCTCACCGTCACGCTCGACCGCCCCCGCCCGAGCGCGGAGACGCGCGGGTTTGCGACTGCAGGCTGGACGGCGATGCCCACCGCCGGAGCGATCCTGACCGACCTTGCGGGCGTTCTGGATATCGACCGCCGCGACGCGGACCCGTCCGCGCGCGCCTCGGTGGTGCGCGAGCTGTTCATGCCGCGGCCCCGCGCGGTGGTCCCGGCCGAGGAGCCGGTTCCCGTTCCGCAACCGCGCCCCGCGCTGGAAGAGTAAGCATGAGCCGCACGCTTTCCGAACTTCTGCCCGAAGGCCTGTCCGTCCCCGACGGCGCGGGCGGGCTGACCGTCACGGGCCTGAGCCTGGACAGCCGCACCGTGAAGCCCGGCGACCTGTTCGCCGCGCTGCCCGGCCTCAGGACCGACGGGCGGAAATTCATACCGATGGCCGAGGAGAAGGGCGCGGTCGCCGTGCTCGCGCCGAAAGGCACGAAGGCCGGGGTTCCCGTGATAGAGGCCGACGACCCCGCCGCAGCGCTCGCCATGATCGCGGCCACGTTCCACCCCCGCCAGCCTGAAACCATCGCCGCGGTCACCGGCACCAACGGCAAGAGCTCGACCGTGGAGTTCCTGCGCCAGATCTGGACCCGCGCCGGGCTGGACGCCGCAGCTCTCGGCACGCTCGGGGTGACCCGCGCCACCGGCCGGACCGAGTTCGGCTACACCACCCCGGACGCCATCGCGCTTCACAGATCCATCGACGCCCTGGCCGGTGAAGGGGTCACCCATCTCGCCATGGAAGCCTCCAGCCACGGGCTGAAGCAGCGGCGCATGGACGCGGTGCGCGTGACGGCGGCCGCCTTCACCAACCTCACCCAGGACCATCTCGATTATCACCCTGATTTCGAGGACTATTTCGCCTCCAAGATGCGGCTCTTCCAGGAGCTGGCGATCGAAGGCGCGCCTGCCGTGATCAACATGGACTCAGACTGGTCCGACCGGGTGCTTCAGGCCGCCGAGGCGATGGGCATGACGCCGGTCACCATCGGCTGGCGCGGCCGGGACCTCGCGGTGACCGAGATCGTGCCTGAACTGACGAGCCAGCTCGTCCGCTTCACCTGGAAGGGCGAGGCGCACGAGGTGCACCTGCCGCTGGTGGGCGAGTTCCAGACCGCCAACGCGCTCGGCGCAGCTGCGCTGGCGCTCGTCACCGGTGTGAGCGAGGCCGACGCCTTCGCCGCCCTGGCGGAGCTCAAGGGCGTGTCGGGCCGGCTGCAGCAGGTGGGTGAGACCAAGGCCGGCGCGCCCGTCTTCATCGACTACGCCCACACGCCTGACGGCCTCGACAAGCTGCTGCGCGCGGTGCGTCCGCACACCCAGGGCCGCATCTTTCTGGTGTTCGGCGCTGGCGGCGACCGCGATCCGACCAAGCGCGAGAAGATGGGCGCGATCGCCGAGAAGCTCGCCGACAAGGTCTATGTCACTGACGACAATCCCAGAAGCGAGGACCCGGCGAAGATCCGCAAGGCGGTGCTGAGCGGCTGCCCATCCGCGACCGAGATCGCCGACCGCGCCGAGGCGATCCGCACTGCGATCGACACGCTGGAAGACGGCGATGTTCTTCTGATCTCCGGCAAGGGCCATGAGACCGGCCAGATCTTCGCCGACCGCACCGTCCCGTTCGACGAGGTCGAGATCGTGCAGACCCATCTGAGGAAGACCGGCAAATGACCGCCCCGCTCTGGACCGCGAAAGACGCCGCGACGGCGGTGAACGGACGGCTGACCGAGGGCGGCTGGAGCGCGAGGGGCGTGTCCATCGACACCCGCACGCTTCAGCCAGGCGATCTTTTCGTCGCCCTGTCGGACAAGCGCGACGGCCATGAGTTCGCCCAGGCCGCGCTCGACAAGGGCGCCTGCGCGGTGCTCGTCTCCAAATCCGACTGCGCGTCGGGTCCGCGTCTCGTCGTCGACGACGTTCTGAAAGCCCTGCGCGATCTCGGCGCGGCGGCGCGCACCCGGTCTGACGCCTGGCGGGTCGGGGTGACCGGCTCTGTCGGCAAGACCAGCGTGAAGGAAGCGCTCGCCGCGGTCTTCCGTGCGGCCGGCAAGGCGCACTGGAGCGAGAAGAGCTACAACAATCACTGGGGCGTGCCGCTGACGCTGTCGCGCATGCCCGCCGAGACCGAGCGCGCGGTCTTCGAAATGGGCATGAACAACGCCGGAGAGATCCGCGATCTGGTCACCATGACCCGGCCGCACATCGCGATGATCACCAAGATCGCGCCCGCCCATCTTGAAAACCTCGGCTCGATGGAAGCCATCGCCGACGCCAAGTCGGAAATTTTCGAGGGCCTGGTCGAGGACGGCGTGGCCGTGGTGCCTTCAGACGACGAATTCGCCCCGCGCCTGTGCGAAGCCGTGCGCCGGTCCAAGGCCGGCTTTCTTCTCGAATTCGGCCGCTCGGAAGAAGCCGCCGTGCGCGTGCTGAGCTGGGAGGAGGGGCCTGACGGCGGGTCCGGCGAGATGGCCGTGCTCGGCCGCACCTTCCCCTTCCGCCTCAAGCTCACAGGATCGCACCAGCCGGTGAACGCCGCAGGGATCGTCGCCGCAGCGCTGGCCGCCGGCGTCGAGCCCGAGCTCGCGCTGGAGGTGCTCGCGAGCCTCAAACCGGCTGCAGGCCGCGGCGCGTCGTTCGAGGCCGAGGTCGCCGGCAAGAGGATCTCGGTCATCGACGACAGCTACAACGCCAACCCCGCCTCCATGCGCGCCGCGTTCGGGGCGCTTAAGGCGCGCGCGCCGAAGAACGGCGGCCGCCGCATCGCGGTGATCGGGGAGATGCTGGAGCTCGGCCCGCGATCGGCCGAGATGCACGCCGATCTCGCCGATCCGCTGATCGAGGCGGGGGCGGAACTGGTCCTGACCGTCGGCAAGGGCGCAGCGCCGCTGGCCGACGCGCTGGGCGCGCGTGGCGAGGTCTGCGCCGATCCCGACGCGGCGCTGAAGCTGCTGACCGAGCGGAGCCGCGCGGGCGACGTCGTGTTAATCAAGGGCTCGAACGCCTCGGGCGTTCACAGAATCGCCGCATCCCTTCTGAACTCTGCGCCCTCGGGGCGAAGCTGAGCGTACATATTCAATGCTTTATCTCCTGCTTTCCCCCTTCGCTGACCAGTTCCAGCTGTTCAACGTTCTGAATTACCTGACCTTCAGGACCGGCGCGTCGCTCATGACCGCCTTCGTGATCGCGCTGATCATCGGCAAACCCTTCATCGACTGGCTGAGAAAGCAGGGCTCCCAGCCCATCCGCGACGACGGTCCTGAAGGCCATGTGCTGACCAAGGCCGGCACCCCGACCATGGGCGGGTTCATCATCCTTCTGTCGATCCTGGCGGGCACCCTGATCTGGGGCGACCTGTCCAACCCCTATCTCTGGGTCGTCCTGTTCGTGACCGCGGGCTTCGGCGGCATCGGGTTCATCGACGACTGGCGCAAGGTCACCGAGAAGTCCCACAAGGGCCTGTCGGGCAAGGGAAAGCTGATCCTTCAGTTTTCGCTGGCCTTCATCGCGGTGCTCTGGATGGTCCAGCTTCTGGACGGCGCGCCGGGCACGCCGGACAATTTCTCCACCTCGGTGGCGGTCCCCTTCTTCAAGGATCTGCTGATCCCGCTGAGCTTCGCCTTTTATCTGTTCGGCATGTGCGTGATCGTCGGCGCGTCGAACGCGGTGAACCTCACCGACGGTCTCGATGGCCTGGCCATCGTGCCGGTGATGATCGCAGCGGGCAGCTTCGGCTTCATCGCCTATTTCGTCGGCTCGGCGGTCTACGCCGATTACCTGTTCCTGAACTTCACCCCCGGCACGGGCGAACTCGCCGTGATCTGCGGGGCGATGATCGGGGCGGGGCTCGGCTTTCTGTGGTTCAACGCGCCGCCGGCCATGGTCTTCATGGGCGACACCGGCTCGCTGTCTCTGGGCGGGGCGATCGGGGCGATCGCGGTGGCGGTCAAGCACGAGATCGTGCTGGTCATCATCGGCGGCCTGTTCGTGCTCGAGGCCGTCTCGGTCTTCGTGCAGGTGTTCAGCTACAAGGTCTTCGGCAAGCGCGTCTTCAAGATGGCGCCGATCCACCACCATTTCGAAAAGCAGGGCTGGGCCGAACCCACCATCGTGATCCGCTTCTGGATCATCGCCTTCGTGCTCGCCCTCATCGGACTGTCGACCCTGAAACTGCGCTAGGAGGTGCCCCGCCATGGTTCCGGTCCGATCGCTCGCGGGCCGACGCGTCGCGATCCTCGGCCTGACCGGACCCGGTCTCGCCGCGGCGCGCGCGCTGCGGGCGGGCGGGGCGGAGCTGATCTGCTGGGACGATGACGAGACCCGCCGCGCCGCCGCCGTGCGCGCGGGCTACCGGGTCGAGGACCTGACCACGCGCGACTGGAGCGGGCTGGCCCGGCTGGTGATCGACGACGCCGGCCTTCTCGACGCCGACCCCCGACCCCGCCTGCTCGATCTGGCCGAGGCGGTCGGCGCCGAGATCACCCCCGCCCTGACCCTGCTCGCTGAAGCGGCGACCGCCCCGCACGAGGCGGGCCTCGCCGTCGTCACGGGGCGCAACGCCGAGGCCGCCGCCGCGCTCGCCGCGCATCTTCTGGCCAATGCGGCCACGCCTGCACGAAGCCTTTGCGATCCGCGTCCCGGCCGGGCGATCCGGATCGCAGCGCTCGCCTCCGGCGAAGCCGCGCGCCTGCCCGAGAGCGTCACGCCCGAGGCCGTCGTGCTCCTCAGCCAAGCCGACACGCGGTCCGAACTGCTCGATCTCGCGGCGCGAAGCGGCGTGCTGATTTCCGCCGCCGATCTCAGGAAAGGCGCGCGGCTGGCAGCGGGGCGTCTGCGGGGGACAGCTGCGCTGATCTCCGGCCGCATGGTGGTGGGCGGCGGCGTTCATGCGGTCTCAGGCCGTCTGATCGACGCGCTCGACGGCGTCGCGCGGCCCGCCGGGGCGCTTCCCGCCTGGGCGCCGTTCGAAGCCGTCGCCGCCGGCTGGGCGCTCGCCCGGCGTCTGGGCGCGAGTTTCGCGGATTGCCGCACGGCGCTGAACGACTGGACCGGCGCGCCGGGCCATGGCTGCGAGATCGCCAGGCTCGGCCGTTCGCCCATCGTGGACTGGAGTGCGGCTGTGAGCCCAGCGCTCGCCGTCGACGCGGTCACCGAAGCGCCCTGCGTCTGGATTGCCGGCCCGGCCCTCGACAAAAGCGCGGCGGATCTCCTGGACGCGGCGCGCACGCCGCCGCGCGCCATCGTGCTGATCGGCGACAAGGGCCGGGCCGAAGCGCGTCTGCAGGCCTACGCCCCCGTCACGATCGCCCGCACGCTGGACGAGGCGCTGGGCCGGGCGCTGCACGCGGCGGCGCGGCATGGTTCACCGGTCGTTTACGCTCCGGGAAGTGTTTCCGGGCAAACAGGAAGTGCGCTGCCCGACGCGCTCGGACGTCTGACGGCGCGCGCGCTTTCTGGAGACGCCGCATGAGCGTGAAGCACCGCCGCACCGGCCTGTGGAGCGGGCTGGACCAGCCGATCCTGACCATCGTCATCCTGCTGATGGCGGTCGGCGTGGTGATGTCGTTCGCCACCAGCCCGGCGGTCAGCAGCGGCGAGGACCCCTGGTACTATCTCAAGCGCCAGACCGGCTTCACCATCGTCTCGCTCGGCGTGGTGATGGTCACCGCGGCGCTGTCGAGCACCGGGATCAGGCGCATGTCCGGTCTCGCCTTGCTCACCGCCTTCGCCATGCTGATCACGGTGGCGATCATCGGCCATGACGTGAACGGCGCGACCCGCTGGATCCGCTTCGCGGGCATGTCCTTCCAGCCCAGCGAGCTGTTCAAGCCCGCCTTCGTGGTCGTCGCCGCCTGGCTCTTCGCCGAGGAGGACCGGGGCGCGCCGCTGCCCGGCCGCGCCGTCGCCACCGGGCTCTATCTCGCCGGCGCGGCGCTTTTGATGATGCAGCCCGATTTCGGCCAGACGGTGCTGATCTCGCTGGTGTTCGGCGCGATGCTCTGGGCGGGCGGGCTCAGCTGGACGCACAGCGCGGGGCTGGGCGGTCTCGCCTGCGCCGGCGCGGCGGGCGCCTACGCCGCCCTGCCGCACGTGCGCGACAGGATCGCGGATTTCCTCACGCCGTCGAACCCGCTGGCGCGCAGCCAGACAGACATCGCCATGGACGCCATCTCGCGCGGCGGGCTGTGGGGCGCGGGGCCGGGGCAGGGCGAGGTCAAGCACGTGCTGCCCGAAGCGCATAACGATTTTGTGTTCTCCGTCGCCGCCGAGGAATTCGGCCTCGTCGCCTCGCTCGCCATCATCGGGCTCTATGCGCTGCTGTTCGCGCGCGCCTGGATGCTGGCCATGCGCCTGTCAGACCCGTTCCACCAGCTCGCAACGGCGGGGCTGGCGCTGCTGTTCGGGCTGCAGGCGCTGGTCAATATCGCGGTCAATCTCGACATCGCGCCACCGACGGGCATGACGCTGCCCTTCATCTCTGCGGGCGGATCGTCCATGGTCGCGCTCGCGTTTTCGGCCGGACTGCTGCTCGCCCTGACCCGCAGACGGCCCGGCGCCTATATGCCCAAGGCCCGCCCTGCAGCCGCCTGAGAGAGTTTTCATGACCGGACGCTGCCTGATCGCCGCCGGCGGGACCGGCGGGCACATGTTCCCCGCGCGCGCCGCCGCCGACGCCCTCATCGCCCGGGGCTGGGCGGTCCAGCTCGTCACGGACGCGCGCGGCGCGAAGCACGCCGAGGGCTTTCCCGGCGAACCGGTGAAGACCATCGAGGCGGGCAGCCCGTTCGCGAAGAACCCGATCAAGATGGCCGGCGCGCTGTCCAAGCTCGCTCGCGGCTACGGCCAGGCGCGCGCGATCTTTTCCGAATTCAAGCCCGACGTCGTCGCCGGTTTCGGCGGCTACCCGGCCTTTCCTGCGCTCGCCGCGGCGCGGTTTTCCGGCACGCCCTTCGTCATCCATGAGCAGAACGCGGTGCTGGGCCGGGTGAACAGGCTGTTCTGCCGGGGCGCGGAAGCGGTCGCCTCGGGTTTTGACCGCCTCGACAGGGCGAGCTCGAAAGCGCTGCATGTCGTCACCGGCAATCCGGTCCGCGCCGCGATCCTCGAAGCGACGGAAAAAGAATACCGCGCGCCGCGGCCCGGAGAGCCGATCCGGATCCTCATCCTCGGCGGCAGCCTGGGCGCGCGCATCCTGTCGGACGTCGTGCCCCGGGCGCTCGCCGCCATGCCCGAGGAGCTCCGCAAGCGGCTGAAAGTCACCCACCAGGTCCGCGAAGAACAGCTCGACGAAGCGCGCAAGACCTATGACCGCGCGGGCATCGAGGCCGAGCTGTCGAGCTTCTTCACCGACATGGGCGGGCTTTACGCCGACGCGCATCTGATCATCAGCCGGGCCGGCGCGAGCTCGGTCAGCGAGATCGCTGCGGCGGGCCGGCCGGCCATCTTCGTGCCGCTCGCCATCGCCATGGACGACCACCAGACCGCCAACGCTCATTCGCTGGTCCGGGAGGGCGCGGCTGAAAGCGTTCCGGAACGCGAACTCACTCCCGGGCGTCTGTGTGAGCATCTTGCAAGGCTTCTCGCCGACGGCGAAGCTTTGTCCAAGCGCGCCGAAGCGGCGCGCAAGCTCGGCCGCCGCAACGCCGCCGAGCGTCTCGCCGATCTGATCGCCACCGCAGCGGAGACCTGACCTACATGCCGCCCATCGACCTCGCCGCCTCTGTCGCTCCTGTTCACTTCGTCGGCATTGGCGGCATCGGGATGAGCGGCATCGCCGAAGTCATGCTCAATCTCGGCTATGCGGTCACGGGTTCGGACATCAAGGACAGCCCCAACGTCCAGCGCCTGCGCGACAAGGGCGCGACCATCCATATCGGCCACAGGCCGGAGAACGTGCACGGGGTCGGGGCGCTCGTGGTCTCGAGCGCGGTCAAGCGCGACAATCCCGAACTCGCCGAAGCCAGAAAGCAGCGTACGCCCGTGGTGCGCCGCGCCGAGATGCTCGCCGAGCTGATGCGGCTGAAGCATGCGGTCGCCGTCGCCGGAACGCACGGAAAGACCACCACGACCAGCCTCGTCGCCGCGCTGATGGACGCGGCCGGTTTCGACCCCACCGTGATCAACGGCGGGATCATCTCCGCCTACGGCTCGAACGCGAAAATGGGCGAGGGCGACTGGATGGTCGTCGAGGCCGACGAGAGCGACGGCAGCTTTCTGAAGCTGCGCGGCTCGGTCGGCATCGTCACCAACATCGACCCCGAGCACATGGAGCATTACGGCAGCTTCGACGCTCTGAAGGACGCCTTCGACCAGTTCGTCCACAATCTGCCCTTCTACGGCTTCGCGGTGCTGTGCATCGACCATCCTGAAGTGCAGGCGCTCGCCGCTCGGATCGAGGACCGGCGGATCATCACCTACGGGGTGAGCCCGCAGGCCGACGTGCGCATCGCGCGGCTGACCATGGACCCGGCCGGGGCGGGCTTTGATCTGATGTTCCAGAACCGCGGCCGCGAGCCGGAGGTCTGGACCGCGCTGGGCCTGCCGATGATGGGCGAGCACAACGTGCTGAACGCCGCGGGCGCCATCGCCGTTGTCGAGGCGCTGGGCGGCCGTGAGGACGAGATCCGGAAGGGCCTCGCCGGCTTCTCAGGCGTCAAGCGCCGCTTCACGGTCACCGGCGTGGCGAACGGGGTCACGGTCGTCGACGATTACGGCCACCACCCGGTGGAGATCGCCGCGGTGTTGAAAGCCGCCCGCCAGCGCGCCGGGAACGGCCGCGTGGTCGCGGTCATGCAGCCCCACCGTTTCTCGCGGCTCAACGCCCTGTTTGAAGACTTCTGCACCTGCTTCAACGACGCCGACAGCGTGCTGGTCACGCCCGTCTACTCCGCTGGCGAAGATCCGATCGAAGGCGCGGACCGGCAGGGCCTGGTGGACGGGCTCTCCCGCCACGGCCACCGCGACGCCGCGCCCACCGATCGCGACAGCCTGACCGAGGACATCGCCCCGCGCGTGAAACCCGGCGACCTCGTGGTGTGCCTGGGCGCAGGCGACATCACCGCCTGGGCCGCCGAACTGCCCGAGCGGCTGGAGGAAAAGATTTGAGGTCGCCCGGCTTTCTTCCCTCCCCCTTGCGGGGAGGGTGGGCCGAGGCGAAGCCTCGGGTCGGGTGGGGGCGCCGCGCGGGACTTTCAGACGACGGAGCACGCGGCTCCACCCCACCCGTCCGCTTCGCGGACACCCTCCCCGTCAAGGGGAGGGAAGGGGCGGCTCGGCCTTTCCTCTCCGCGCCCCGCTCTGAACAAAACCGCTGCTCACGCTTTGCTGGGCCGACCAATTTGAAGCAAGAGATTTGACCCCATGAGCTTTCCTTCCATACTCGACCGCCTGCCCGAGGTGCGCGGCAAATATGTCGAGAACGCCCCGCTGTCGGACTTTTCCTGGCTGCGCGTGGGCGGTCCGGCGCAGGTGCTCTACATGCCCGCCGACGAGGCCGATCTGGCCCGTTTCCTGGCCGAGACCCCGCGCGATATCGACGTGAGGGTGGTCGGCGCGGTGTCCAACACGCTGGTGCGCGACGGCGGCTTGCCGGGCGTGACGATCAAGCTCACCCCGGCTTTCGGTCAGGTCGAGGCCGAGGACGGCGCGAAGATCCGCGCCGGGGCGGCGGCGCTGGACAAGATGGTCGCGAAGAAAGCGGCCAAGGCCGGCGTGGGCGGTCTGGAGTTTTATGTCGGCGTGCCCGGCACGATCGGCGGGGCGCTGGTGATGAACGCGGGCTGCTACGGGACCGAGACCAAGGACCGGCTGATCGAGGCGGTGGCGCTGGACCGTCAGGGCCGCCGTCAGGTCGTGCCCGCCGAGCGCTTCGGCTACGCCTACCGCCATTCCGACATTCCCGCAGACTGGATCTTCACCGAGGCCCTGTTTCAGGGCGAGGCGGACGATCCCGAGGCGGTGACCAGGCGCATGGACGAGATCACCGAGCGGCGCGAAAGCTCCCAGCCGATCCGGGAGAAGACGTCCGGCTCGACCTTCAAGAACCCCGATCCTGAAGAGAGCGGCGGCAAGTCCGCCTGGCAGCTCGTCGATGCGGCGGGCTGGCGCGGCAAACCGATCGGCGGGGCGCGCTTTTCAGAGCAGCACTGCAATTTCCTGATCAATGACGGCACAGCGACCGCCGCCGATCTGGAGACCTTGGGCGAGACGGTCCGCGCCGAGGTGAAGGAGAAGTTCGGCGTCGAGCTCCACTGGGAGGTCCGCCGCGTGGGAGAGCCTGCGAATGGCTAAGAAGATCGCCGTCCTGATGGGCGGGCTGTCCGCCGAGCGCGAGGTCTCTCTGTCCTCGGCGAAGAAATGCATCGCCGCGCTCAAGGCCCGGGGCCATGAGGTGGTGGAGATCGACCCGCGCGACGCCGACTGGCCCGATCAGATCAAGGCGGCGAAACCCGATCTCGCCTTCAATGCGCTTCACGGCGAGTGGGGCGAGGACGGGCGGATCCAGGGCGTGCTGGAATATCTGCGCGTGCCCTACACCCATTCCGGCGTGCTCGCCTCGGCTCTGGCCATGGACAAGCAGCGCGCCAAGGGCGTGCTGGAAGCCGCCGGCGTCAGATGCCCCGAAGGCCTTCTGGCGAACCGGTTCGAGGCGGCGAAGACCCACCTGATGGACCCGCCCTATGTGGCCAAGCCGAACGCGCAGGGCTCCTCGATGGGCGTGATCATCGTGCGCGAGGGCGAGGCGTCCCCGCCGGAGATTTTGGGATCGGACGACTGGCCCTACGGCGACGAGGTGCTGATCGAAAAATTCATCCCCGGCCGCGAGCTCACCGTCGCCGTGATGGGCGACCGGGCGCTGGCGGTGACCGAGATCGTGCCGAAAACCGCGTTCTACGATTTCGAGGCGAAATACGCCGACGGCGGCTCTGCTCACCAGATCCCCGCCGACATCCCCGAAGACATCGAGCGTTACTGCCTGAAGGCCGCGCTCGACGCCCATCAGATCATCGGATGCCGCGGGCTGACCCGGTCCGATTTCCGCTATGATCCTGAAACCGGTAAGGTTTGGTTACTCGAAATTAATACCCAACCGGGCATGACTCCGACATCGCTCGCGCCTGAACAGGCGGCTTATTGCGGGATCGACTTCGCCGATCTCGTCGAGTGGATGGCGGAGGACGCGTCTTGTCTAAGGTAGGGCGCGCCGGCGTACGCGACTCTACCAAAGGCGCAGGCTCCCGGCGCAAGGCAAAGCCGAAAACGACCAAAAGCCCGAGCCGGCTGGGCAACTGGGCGGCTGCGCAATGGCGCGCCGCACGCCACCGTGCGGGCTATGCGATCAAGCTGGTTTCGCTCGCCGGGCTGGTGCTGGGCGGGCTGACGCTCGGCGTGCTCGCCCTGCTGGGCCGGCTCGACGACACCGGCGCGGCGGTGCTCGCCTTTTCCAGCGAGAAGCTCGCCGAAACCGGCCATACCGTCGCCTGGCTCGACGTCGCCGGGGCGGAGCGTCTCACGCACGAAGAGATCGCCGCGCTGATCGGCGCGGCGCCGGGCACGGGCCTTGCCGATATCGACCTCGCCGCAGCGCGCGAGACCCTGCAGGCGCAAAGCTGGGTGAAGTCCGCCGACGTGCTGCGCCTCTGGCCCGACCGCCTGGCGGTGCTGATCACCGAGCGGCGGCCGCGCGCGCTGTGGCAGCTCGAAGAAGTCTACCGCGTGATCGACGCGGACGGGGTGGTCATCGACGGCGCCGATCCGGCCGATCATCTCGACCTGCCGCGCGTCGTGGGCGCCGGCGCGAACACCGGCGCGGACGAAATCCTGAGCCTCGTCGCGCTGCACCCCGAGATCGCCGCGCGCACCCGCTTCGCCATCAAGGTGGGCGAGCGGCGCTGGTCGCTGCGGCTCGAGAACAACGGCGAGATCCTGCTGCCCGCCGACGATCCGGCGAGCGCGCTGGCCACGCTGAGCGCGCTTCACGCCGAACGCGGCGTGCTCGATTACGACGCGCAGATCATCGATCTCAGAAACACCGGCGAAATGGTGATGCGGCCCTGGCCGGACCGCGCCGCCGAAGCCGCCGGACGGGGAGCGTGACCAGATGGGCTTCATGAGCAGGATCAGGGCCGGCAAGGCCGAACCGGGCGCCGCGCCGCGCAAGCCCGGCGTCTACGCTGCGCTCGACATCGGCGCGGCCAAGACGATCTGCTTCATCGCCAAGACCGAGCAGACCCTGGCGGGCCTGCGTCCCCGCGTCATCGGCGTGGGCCATCAGTCCACCCGCGGCGTGCGCGCCGGCGCTGTCGTGGACATGGACGCAGCGGCGGAAAGCGTGCGCGCGGCGGTGGAGAACGCCGAGCGCATGGCCGGCCACACCATCACCGAAGTCACGCTGTCGGCCTCGGCCGGCGCGCCGGGCAGCGCGCGCATCGACGCCCAGCTCGATCTGGCCTCCAGCGAAGTCGCCGACCGCGATCTCAGAAAGCTTTTGAACTCCGCCCTGCGCGAGCATCACGAGCCGGGCCGGGCCATCCTGCACGCGCTGCCGATGAGCTGGCGCGTGGACGGCCATCGCGGGGTGAAGGACCCGCGCGGCATGTTCGGCGAGACTCTCGGCGTGGACCTTCACGTGATCAGCGCTGCGGCCGATCCGCTGAAGAACCTCGTCGCCTGCGTTGAGCGCTGCCAGCTCACCGTCGCAGGGATAGCCGCCACGCCCTATGCGGCGGGCCTCGCCGTGCTGACCGCCGACGAGATGGAGCTCGGCGCGCTCGTGATCGACATGGGCGCGCACACCACCACGCTGGCGGTTTTCGCCGAGGGCGTGCTGCAGCATGTCGACGCGCTGCCCGTGGGCGGCGCGCACGTCACCAGCGACATCGCGCGGGGGCTTCAGACCACCGTGAGCGCGGCCGAGCGGGTCAAGGCGCTCTATGGCTGCGCGCTCGACAGCCCTGACGACGACCAGCAGATGATCGAGGTCCCGCCCTTGGGCGGCGGTTCCACCTCGACCATGACCCAGCATCCGCGCGCGCTTCTGAACGCGGTGATCCGCCCGCGCCTCGAGGAAATCTTCGAGCTTCTAAGAGACCGTCTCGACGCCGCCGGCGCTGCGCGCGCCGCGGGCCGCTCCATGGTGCTCACCGGTGGCGCCTCGCAGCTGCCCGGAACGGCGGAACTCGCAGGCCGGGTGCTCGGAAAGCAGGGCCGTATCGGCCGCCCCGACAGCCTCGCCGGGCTGGGCGACGCGGTCTCAGGACCCGGCTTTTCGGCCTGTGCAGGCGTGATCAAGCGCGCCGTGGGCGGCCCGGTCGAAGCGATTTCGGGACCGCCGGTGCTGCATCCGTCCGGCGATCGCCGCCGCGCGCCAGCCGCCTCCGAGCGCGGCCCCGCCGCCGTGCTGCGCTGGTTCGCCGAAAGCTTCTGACGCGAAGCGGGACGCACCGCCCACGGAAGGTCCCGTTAACCCTTCGTTCGCGAACCGTTCCTGAAAAAGCATTTGCATGCCGGGGGTTGGCTTAACTCGCGATTAAACAACGCGGCGCAAGGTGGCCGTTACAAGTCCCTTAACCTTGAGCCCCGCGACGGAGCCCGCCCCATGCCTCTCAATCTGTCCGCGCCGGAATCCACCGAGCTGAAGCCGCGCATCCTTGTTTTCGGGGTCGGCGGCGCCGGCGGCAACGCGGTCAACAACATGATCGACGCCGAGCTTGAAGGCGTCGACTTCGTGGTGGCCAACACCGACGCGCAGGCTCTGGCCCGCGCGCGCACCGATCGCCGCGTGCAGATGGGTGCGGGCATCACCGAAGGTCTGGGCGCCGGGGCGCGCCCCGAGGTGGGCGAGCAGGCGGCCGAGGACTCTCTGGCGGAGATCACCGAATACCTGCAGGGCGCACACATGGTCTTCATCACCGCCGGCATGGGCGGCGGCACCGGGACGGGGGCGGCCCCG
Source organism: Oceanicaulis sp. (assembly GCA_040112665.1). Classification (NCBI taxonomy): domain Bacteria; kingdom Pseudomonadati; phylum Pseudomonadota; class Alphaproteobacteria; order Maricaulales; family Maricaulaceae; genus Oceanicaulis; species Oceanicaulis sp. Next base: position 1,724,731 of record CP157796.1, read on the forward strand.
GTGATCGCACGCGCCGCGCGGGAGCTGAACATCCTGACCGTGGGCGTGATCACCAAGCCCTTCCACTTCGAAGGCACCCGCCGCATGCGCATCGCGGAGTCCGGTATCGAACGGCTCCAGCAGCATGTCGACACGCTGATCATCATCCCCAACCAGAACCTGTTCCGGATCGCCACCGAGAAGACGACCTTCGCCGAAGCCTTCGGCATGGCCGACCAGGTGCTGCATTCGGGCGTGCGCGGCATCACCGACCTGATGGTCATGCCCGGCCTGATCAACCTCGACTTCGCCGACGTGCGCACGGTGATGAACGAGATGGGCAAGGCGATGATGGGCACCGGCGAAGCCAGCGGCGACAAGCGCGCCGTGGAAGCCGCCCACAACGCGATCAACAACCCGCTTCTCGACGACGTGTCGATGAAGGGCGCCAAGGGCGTGCTCATCAACATCACCGGCGGCATGGACATGACGCTGTATGAAGTCGACGAGGCGGCCAACGAGATCCGCAACGAGGTCGATCCGGACGCCAACATCATCGTGGGCTCCACTTTCGACCCCGAGCTGGACGGGATCATCCGCGTTTCGGTCGTGGCCACCGGCATCGACGCGGAAGAGGCCCAGCAGCCGGTCCGCCGTCCCGACAACGTCACCCCGGCCTGGAAAGGCCGCGAGACCCGGCCCCAGCGCCAGGTCGAGCCGATGGTGCGCCGCGCCGCGGACGCCGTCGCGGTGAACGAAAGCCCGCGCGCCGAAACCCCGGCCGCCGCGCGCGCCGAAGCGCCGCGCACTGTCGAGGCCCACGCCGCCGAACCGGTCTCCCAGCCCGAGATCGACACCTACGCCGAGCCGCACAAGCCGGCCGTGGTGGAGACCCGCGAACGGCTCGAGCGCGAACTGTCCGCGCCGCGCGCCGCCGCGCCCCGCACCGAGCATCCGCGCGCCCGTGAGGCCGAGCCCGAGCAGCCGCGCCGCGGCCTGTCGCTCTTCGGCCGCCGGCCCAAGCCCGCGCCGCAGCCCGAACACCGCCCCGACCCGCTGAGCACCCGCCGAGCCGAAGCCCCGCGCGCGCAAGCCAGCCCGGTTCAGTCCACCGGCGGCGATCTTTTCGGCGACAATGTCGACGAGACCGATCTGGAAATCCCCGCCTTCCTGCGCCGTCAGGCGAACTAGGCGGCTTTTCGCAATCAGGTGAAAGGCCCTGCGCGAACCCGCGCAGGGCCTTTTCATGTCAGGGCGATCGGGAACCGGCCCGCCCGCGCCGGGTTGCGGACGGTAACACGGTGCAACAATCGTTTAATTGCTGCAGACGCGAGAGCCCCTAGAGTGCGAGGCGTGCCAAGAGGGGCCGCGCCGCTTTACCCGGGGGGAGACGGCGGCGCGCGGAGCAGTTCAAGCATTTCGGGGCCGTCATGACCCAACGCACCACTCTGGCCGCCGCCGCCGTTTGCGCAGGCGTCGGCCTTCACACCGGCGCCCGCGTGCGCATGGCCATGAAGCCGGGTCCTGTGGGCTCGGGCATCGTCTTTCACCGCATCGATCTCGACCTCGCCGACGCGCGCGTGCCTGCGCGGCGCGAGTTCGTGCGCTCGACCGATCTGGGCACCACGCTGGTCAACGATCACGGCGCGTCGGTCTCCACCGTCGAACATCTGATGGCCGCGCTGGCCGGCCTCGGGATCGACGATCTCGCCATCGAGCTCGACGGGCCTGAAGTGCCCGCCATGGACGGCAGCTCCGCGCCGTTCGTCGATCTCATCCTGCGCGCAGGACTGAAGACCGCGCCCGCGCCGCGGCGCGCCATTCAGGTGCTCAAGCCCGTCAGCGTCGAGGACGGCGCCCGCCGGGCGGTGTTTCTGCCGTCGCTGAAGCCCGCGATCGATGTCGAGATCGATTTCGAGGACGACGCCATCGGCCGTCAGCAATTCCAGTTCGAGGTGACCCGCGAGGCCTTCGCCGAGCTGGTCGCGCCTGCGCGCACCTTCGGTTTCCGCCGCGATCTCACCCAGCTTCTGAGCATGGGTCTCGCCCGCGGCGGCTCGATGGAGAACGCGGTCGTGCTCGACGAGGGCAAGGTCGCCAATCCCGAAGGCCTGCGCTTCGCCGACGAGTTCGTGCGGCACAAGGCGCTCGACGCTCTGGGCGATCTCTACCTCGCCGGCGCGCCGATCCTGGGCCTTTATCGCGCCGTCCGCCCCGGCCACGGGCTCAACGCCCAGGCCGTCTCCGCGCTTCTGGCCCACGAGACCGCCTGGCGCTGGACCACGATGCGCGACACCGCAGAAACCGACCAGCGGCTGGTGCGGTCGTAAGACCGCCGAGCCTGAAGCGTCGGCGTCACTCCCTCCCCACAGAATGGGGGAGGGAGCAAGTCGCTGCACTATCGGAATGTCGGAACGGAAAGCTGAAGCCCAACTCCCTCCCCTTGATGGGGAGGGTCCGGCCGAAGGCCGGGGGTGGGGTGAGGATCGTAGGGCGACCACACCTGCAGACGCTGGCGCTCCCCCCACCCGTCTCGGCGCTATGCGCCGATCCACCCTCCCCACAAGGGGGAGGGAATTACGCGTCGGCATTCTCTGAAACGTTCGAGCAGAGCGCTTAAACCCCACTCCCTCCCCTTGATGGGGAGGGTCCGGCCGAAGGCCGGGGGTGGGGTGAGGATCGTAGGGCGACCACACCTGCAGACGCTGGCGCTCCCCCCACCCGTCTCGGCGCTATGCGCCGATCCACCCTCCCCACAAGGGGGAGGGAATTACGCGTCGGCATTTTCTGAAACGTTCGAGCAGTGCGCTTAAACCCCACTCCCTCCCCTTGATGGGGAGGGTCCGGCCGAAGGCCGGGGGTGGGGTGAGGATCGTAGGGCGACCACACCTGCAGACGCTGGCGCTCCCCCCACCCGTCTCGGCGCTATGCGCCGATCCACCCTCCCCACAAGGGGGAGGGAATTACGCGTCGGCATTCTCTGAAACGTTCGAGCAGAGCGCTTAAACCCAACTCCCTCCCCTTGATGGGGAGGGTGTCCGCGAAGCGGAGGGGTGGGGTGAGCGCTGGTCCGCAAAGCGGATGAAAGGGTCCGGGGGACCCTTTCAAGGCGGCGAATGGGCCGGCAGGCCCCGGGACGGATCGTAGGGCGCCGAAAGGGCAGGAAGCACCGACTTCGGCCCCGAAACACCTGACAGCATGCTTTCGCCTTTCGTCCGCATCGGTTAAACCACTAGCGAACCGTAAATTCTGGTGCGCGCGGTTCGCGCGCCGGGGACGTCAAAGAGGCCGATCCTCATGAAAAACGCCGTTCGCGCTCTTCTGATCACGGCGACCGCCGCGCTGGCGGTGACCGCCTGCGCCGGTAACGACACCGAAGAACTGGCTTATGTCGAGACCCCGGTCGAGGCGCTCTACAACGAGGGCTTCGACGCGCTGGAGCGGCGGCGCTGGGATCAGGCGGCGGCCTATTTCGACGAGGTCGAGCGTCAGCATCCGTTCTCCGAGTGGGCGCGCCGGGCCATGCTCATGGCGGCCTATACGAACTACGAGGCGCAGCGCTATTCCGAGGCGATCTCCGACGCCGAGCGCTTCATCGCGCTCCACCCGGGCAGCTCGAGCGCGCCGTACGCCTACTACCTGATCGCGATCAGCCATTACGAGCAGATCTACGACGTGGGCCGGGACCAGTCGACGACCCGCAACGCGCTGGACGCGCTGGAGCAGGTCGTTCGCCGCTATCCTGAGACGCCTTACGCCGCCGACGCCCGGCTGAAGATCGACATGACGCGCGATCACCTGGCCGGCAAGGAGATGAGCGTCGGCCGCTGGTATCTCCGGAACGGTTATCATCTGGCCGCGATCAACCGCTTCCAGAACGTCATCCGCGACTATGAGACCACCAGCCACACGCCCGAGGCGCTGCACCGGCTGGTGGAAGCCTATGTCGCGCTCGGCGTGGACGAGGAGGCCCGTCAGGTCGCCTCGGTGCTCGGCTATAACTTCCCGGGTTCGGAGTGGTATGAGGACAGCTACGATCTTCTGACCGCCCGCGGCATCGCGATCCCCGGCTCCGAGGACTTCGAGCGGGATCCCTCGCTGCTCCGCCGGGCGCTCGATCGCGTCTTCGGCTAGGGGGAAGGGCGGACCGGCGTGCTGGCTTCGCTCTCGATCCGGGACATCGTTCTGATCGACACGCTGGATCTCGAATTCAGCGCAGGCCTGTCCGCGCTCACCGGCGAGACCGGGGCGGGCAAATCCATTCTTCTGGGCGCTCTGGGCCTTGCTTGCGGCGACCGCGCCGAGCGCAGCCTGGTGCGCGCGGGCGCCGATCAGGCGGTCGCCACGGCCGTCTTCGAACCCGAGCCGGGCCATCCTGCTTTCGCCGCGCTTGAAGAGGCCGGCCTGAGGGCCGAGCCCGGCGAGCCGCTGATCTTGCGCCGCACGCTGTCCGCCGACGGCCGTTCGCGCGCGCATGTCAACGACCAGCCCGCCAGCGTCGGCCTGCTCGCAAGCCTGGGCGAGCTGCTGGTGGAGATCCACGGCCAGCATGACGGGCGCGGCCTGCTCGATCCCAAGACCCATCGCGGCCTTCTGGACGCCTACGCCGGCGCGCGCGCCGAGCGAGACGCCGTCGCCACCGCCTTCACGCGCCTGTCTGAAGCGAAGAGCCGTCTCGAGGCGCTGTCGGTCACACGCGACAAGGCGGCCAGCGAGGAAGCCTTCCTGCGCGACAGCCTCGAAGCGCTCGACGCGCTCGCGCCCAAGCCCGGCGAAGAAGCCTCCCTCGCCGAGGAGCGCAGATTCCTGCAGCAGGCCGAAGCCGCGCTCACCGAACTCAGCGAGGCCGCCGACGCGATTTCGGGCGGGGAGGGGCTGTCGGGCCGGCTCAACAGCGCGCTGCGCGGGCTTGAACGGGTGCGCGCCGCACTGGGCGAGGACGCCGGCGCGGAAGGCGACGCGGCGGCGGCGCGCGCCGCCGTGGACCGGGCCGCCGGAGCGCTGGACCGTGCGCTCATCGAATTCAACGAGGCCGAAGACGCGCTCGCCGACGCCGCCCAGCGCTTCGACGTCGAGCCCGGCCGGCTCGACAAGGTGGAGGAGCGGCTGTTCGCCCTGCGCGCCGCCGCCCGCAAGCATGACGTCGCGGTCGACGCCCTGGCGGGCTTGCGCGACACGCTCGCCGAACGCCTCGACCTGATCGAACACGCAGACGACCGCCTGAAAGAGGCCGAGGCCGCCCTGCGCGCCGCCGAGGCCGACTACGCGAAAGCCGCAGGCGCGCTCACGAAAATCCGCAAGGCCGCCGCCGAGCGCCTGGCCTCCGCCGTCGAGGCCGAGCTCGGCCCGCTGAAGATGGACAAGGCGCGCTTCCGCGCCGCCGTCGAGCCCGACGAGAGCCGGCCCGGCGCGAAGGGCTGGGACCGGGTCGCTTTCGAGGTCGCCACCAATCCCGGCGCGCCCTTCGGCCCGCTCGACAAGATCGCCTCAGGCGGCGAGCTCTCCCGCTTCGCTCTGGCGCTGAAGGTCTGCCTGGTCGGCGGGGGCGGCAAGGTCATGGTCTTCGACGAGGTCGACCAGGGCGTGGGCGGCGCGGTCGCCGACGCGGTCGGCCACCGGCTTTCGCGGCTGGCTGAAACCGGCCAGGCCCTCGTGGTCACCCACTCGCCCCAGGTCGCCGCCCGCGCCCGGTCCCATTTCCGCACCGAGAAGGCCGAAGCCGAGGGCCGGGTGCGGACCTCAGTGCGGCTGCTGCCGCCTGCGGAACGGCGCGAGGAGATCGCGCGTATGCTCTCTGGCGCGGAGATCACCGATGCGGCCCGCGCCGCTGCCGATCAGCTGATGGCGAGCTAGGAACCCTTGCGACTGCGCGAAGCCAGGCCGGGCGACATGGTGCGGCTGTATGAAATCTGGCAGGCCGCCGTGAACGCCAGTCACGACCACCTCACCGAGGACGGGAGGCGCGAGGTCGCGATGCGGTTCATCGAGCACAAGCTGCCCGGCGACGAGATCACGGTGGCCGAAAACGGCGCGGGGATCTGCGGCTTCATGGGCTGGAAGGCGCTTGATGACGGGGCGGCCAAAATCGACCATGTCGCGGTCGATCCCGATGATGATCCCGACGAGACCGGCCAGGCGCTCATCAGGTGCGCGCAGGAACGTCATAACGCTCTGAAAGTCGAGGTGAACGCCGGGGCGCGTGCGATCCTCGCCTTCTACGAAACCCTCGGATTTGAGGAAACCGGCCGCTCGCCGGCCGCCGCGGATACGCCGGGCGACTATCCCACGGTGCACTTGCGCTGGACGAACGAGGCCGGCCGGTCTTGATTTTCCCCCGGCTGCGGGCTCTCTCAGCCTTCACGGGAAGGGGAATCGGATGACCGCCGCGCTCAAGGACGTCGAGACACTCACCGAGGCCGAGGCGAAAGCCGAGCTCGAACGCCTCGCCCGCGAAATCTCAAGGCATGACAGGGCCTATTACGAAAAGGACGCGCCGGTCATTTCCGACGCCGCCTACGACGCCCTGCGCCAGCGCAACACGCTGATCGAAGAGCGGTTTCCGGGTCTCAAGCGGAGCGACAGCCCGTCCGAGCGCGTCGGCGCGCGACCCTCGGACCAGTTCGCCGAAGTCCCCCACGCCGTGCCGATGCTCTCGCTCGGCAACGCGTTTTCAGACGAGGACGTCAGCGACTTCGTCGAGCGGATCCGCCGCTTCCTGAACCTCGGCGAAGAGACCCCGGTCTTCACCGCCGAGCCGAAGATCGACGGGTTGAGCGCAAATTTGCGCTATGAAAACGGCGAGTTGGTTCTGGGCGCGACGCGCGGCGACGGCCGCAGCGGGGAGAACGTCACTGCCAATCTCAAGACCATTTCCGACATCCCCCACACCCTGGGCCCCGGCGCGCCGGAGGTCGTGGAGGTGCGCGGCGAAGTCTATATGAACCACGCCGACTTCGCGGCGCTCAACGCCCGTCAGGAAGAGGCCGGAAAGCCCGCCTACAAGAACCCCAGGAACGCCGCGGCCGGCTCTCTGAGGCAGATCGACCCGAACGTCACCGCCCAGCGTCCCTTGCGATTTTTCGCCTACGCCTGGGGCGAGCTCTCAGAGCCGCTGGCCGACACCCAGTTCGAGGCTGTGCGGCGCCTCGCCGAGCTGGGCTTCGTCACCAATGAGGAGATGGCGCGCTGCGACGGCGTGGAGGCGATGCTCGCGCGTTATCGGGCGATCGAGGAGAAGCGCGCCGGGCTCGGCTATGACATCGACGGCGTGGTCTACAAGGTCGACCGGCTCGACTGGCAAGCCCGGCTGGGCTTCGTTTCCCGCGCGCCGCGCTGGGCGATCGCGCATAAATTCTCGCCCGAGAAAGCCACGACCCTGCTTCACGCCATCGAGATCCAGGTCGGCCGCACCGGCGCGCTCACGCCCGTGGCCAAGCTCGAACCGGTCACGGTGGGCGGCGTGGTCGTCTCCAACGCCACGCTCCACAACGAAGACGAGATCGCCAGGAAGGACGTGCGCGTGGGCGACACGGTGGTCGTCCAGCGCGCCGGCGACGTGATCCCTCAGATCGTCGAAGTGGTGAAGGACAAGCGGCCCGAAGGGGCGAAGCCGTTCGACTATCCGAAAACCTGCCCCTGCCCGCTGAAGACCCCGGCCGAGCGCGAGGTCAATCCGCGAACCGGTGAGGTCAGCGTCGTCCGCCGCTGCACCGGCGAATTCGCCTGCCCCTTCCAGCGCAAGGAGCACCTCAAGCACTTCGTCTCGCGCAAGGCGTTCGACATCGAGGGGCTGGGCGAAAAACAGATCGAGGCCTTCTACGAGGAGGGCGCGATCCGTGAACCCGCCGACATCTTCACCCTGCAAACACGCGACGGGGCCGGCGATCTCAGCCCGCCGCTGAAAGAGCGTGAAGGCTGGGGCGAGAAGTCTGTCACGAACCTTTTCGCCGCGATTCGCCAGCGCAAGACCATCGCGCTCGCCCGCTTCATCAACGCGCTCGGCGTGCGCCATGTCGGCGAGGAAACCGCCCGGCTTCTGGCCCGCACCTACGGCGACTGGGCGAGCTTCCGCGAGGCCGCCGAAGGCGCGCGCGAGCCCGAAAGCGAGGCGCGCGCAGCGATGCTTGGGATCGACGGTCTGGGCGACACGGCCGTGGACGCTCTGGGCCGCTTCTTCGCCGAGGACCACAACGCCGCCGCGCTCAACCGCCTGCTCGAGCATGTCACGGTCGAGGACGCCGAACAGGTCGCCGCCGACAGTCCTGTTTCGGGCAAGACGGTGGTGTTCACCGGCAGCCTTGAACGCTTCACCCGCGACGAGGCCAAGGCGAAAGCCCAGTCCCTGGGCGCGAAGGTGGCAGGGTCAGTCTCTGCGAAAACCGACTATCTCGTCGCCGGTCCGGGCGCCGGCTCGAAGCTGAAAAAGGCCGCCGAGCTGGGCGTTCAGACCCTTACCGAAGACGAGTGGCTGGCGCTGATCGGGGACGGGTGAGCGCCGGTGCGCGCAGCGCATCAATCGATCCGGTGGATCGATTGAAGGCGGCGAACGGGCCGGCAGGCCCCGGAAGGGATCGTAGGGCGCTGATATCTGCAGACCGAAGCGCTCCCCCACCCGACCCGGACCTTCGGCCCGGACCACCCTCCCCACAGAGGGGGAGGGAGTTGAGGTCGGCGCTTCCCTTCAGGCGCCGCCCGCCCATGACAGCGCGACCCGGCCCGTCTAGCCTTCACCGATGCGTTTCGTCGCCATCGATTTCGAGACCGCCAACGAGCAGCGTGCGAGCCCGTGCGCGGTCGGGCTGAGCCTGATCGAGGACGGCCGCCTGGTCGGCACCGAAGAATACCTCATCCGGCCGCCCGAGATGCGCTTTTCCAGCTGGAACATCGCCATTCACGGCATCCGGCCCGAGGACGTGCGCCGCGCCCCCGAACTCCCCGAGCTGTTTGAATCGCTTCGATCCCGGCTCGAAGGCGCGACGCTGATCGCCCATAACGCCAGCTTCGACATGAGCGTGCTGCGCCAGACCTACGCGGTTTACGGGCTCGACTGCCTGGAGGCGGTCTATCTGTGCACGGTGAAGGGCGCGCAGTCGGCCTGGCCGGAGATCGGATCGGCCAAGCTGAACGTGCTCGCGGACCATTTCGGCCTGACCCTCGACCACCACCGCGCCGGCTCGGACGCGGAAGCCTGTGCGCGCCTTGCGCTGATGCTCTCCGAGCATGCGGGCGAGGCCGATTACCTGGCGGCGGCGCCGAAGCTCGGGATCACGCCGGGGCGCCTGGCGCGGGACGGCTACGCACCGTGCTCTCTGAGGCGGAAGCGGGCCAGGCCGGTCCCGGCGCGTTGATCCGCCCGGCCATTGCTCCGCGCCGCGCCGCGCGCGATACCTCGCCGCCATGAAAATCTCCTTCGCCGACTATGAGACCGCTGCGGCCGAGTTCGACACGGTCATCGACGTGCGCTCGCCGTCCGAGTTCGCCGAAGACCGGCTGCCCGGCGCGGTGAACATGGCCGTGCTCGACGACGCGGAGCGGGCGAAGGTCGGCACGATCTACGTGCAGGAGAGCCCGTTCCTGGCGCGCAAGGTCGGTGCGGCGATCATCGCGCGCAACACGGCCGGCTGGCTGGACAGCGCGCTCGCGGGAATGGAGGGCGGCTGGAAACCGCTGGTCTATTGCTGGCGCGGGGGCGGGCGCTCGGGCGCGTTCTCGACCATCCTGCGCGCGATCGGCTGGCGGGTGACGGTGCTCGAAGGCGGGTACAAGGCCTATCGCGGCGCGGTGGTGAAGACGCTTTACGACGACGCGGTGCGGCTGCGCGTGGTGCTGCTGGACGGCGACACCGGCACGGCCAAGACCGCGCTTCTGGACCGGCTCGCCACGCGCGGCGTGCAGACGCTCGATCTCGAAGCGGCGGCGAACCATCGCGGCTCGCTGTTCGGCTGGCGGCCGGGCGGCCAGCCCAGCCAGAAACTGTTTGAAACCCGCTTGCGCGAAGCGCTCAGCCGCTTCGACCCGGCCAAGCCGGTGCTGGTCGAGGCCGAAAGCGCGCGCATCGGCGCGCTGAAACTGCCGCCTTCGCTCTGGGCGGTGATGAAGGACGCCCCGCGTCTCGTCGTCAAAGCGCCGCTCGAGGCGCGTGCGGCCTTCCTCGCCAGCGCCTACGCCGACATCGCAGAGGACACGCCCCGTCTGATCGAACGGCTTCAGGCGCTCAAGCCGTTCCAGGGCGGCGAGCGTATCGCGCGCTGGGAGGGGCTGGCGAAAGCGGGCGAGATCGAAACGCTCGCGGGCGAACTGATGGAGCGCCATTACGATCCCGCTTACGCGCGTGAGCGCAGCCGCCACGACCGCCCGGCCCTGGCCGAGCTTGATGCGGCGCGTCTGGACGCAGACGGCCTGGATGCGCTGGCCGCCGCAATCGAAGCTGAGCTGGACAGGCTCTAACGCGCGCGGATCGCGGCCTGGCCCTCGCCGCGCTCTTCGACGCGTCCGATCCGCCAGACCATCTCTCCGGCTTCAGTCAGGGCGCGCATCACCCGTTCGATCCGGTCTTCGGGGACCGCAGCCAGCAGCCCGCCGGCGGTCTGCGGATCGGTCAGAAGCGCGGCGCGGGCCGTGTTCGGCGCGTTAAGCTCGGTGTTCGACAGCGCATTTGCCTCATGCAGGGTGGAACGCACGCCGGCCTCGGCGAGGCTTTCAGCCCCGGAGAGCAGCGGCAGGGCGGCCAGATCGATCTCCGCCCGCGCGCCGGCGGTCAGCATCTCCAGAAGATGGCCCGCCAGCCCGAACCCCGTCACGTCGGTCATCGCGCGCGCCTCGCCCGCCAGCATCCGCGCCGCCGCGCCCTGGCTGCGCGCCATCGACGCCCAGCACGCCGCGACGTCCCTGCCGCGCGCCTTGAGCGCCATTTCGCCGGCGAGCAGCACGCCGGTCCCCACCGGCTTGGTGAGCAAAAGCCCGTCGCCTGGCCGCGCGCCGCGGCGCGGGATGGCGCGCTCGGCGACGCCTGTGACCGTGAACCCCACGGTGAGTTCGGCGCCGACGCTGGTGTGCCCGCCCACGAGATCGGCGCCGGCCTCGGCGAACACCTCCGACGCGCCGGCGAGGATGTCGCGCACGGCCGCCGCCTGCATGGCGGGGCGCATCTGCGGCAGGATGATCTGCGCGAGCCCGGCCTGCGCCGCGGCGCCCGACGCCCAGACATCGCCCAGCGCATGCACAGCGACGATCCGGCCGAGCAGGAAAGGATCGTCGACAAAGGCGCGCACATGGTCGGTGGAGATCGCCTGGACCCGGTCGCCGAAGGCGAGCACGGCCGCGTCGCCGCCCGCGCCTGCGATGACGTCCGCCCGGCGCGGCGCGGGCAGGTCGGCCAGCCCTTCGGCGAGGGGGCCGCGCGCGGCCTTTGACCCGCACCCGCCGCAAAGCGGCTGTCCGTCGCCGACGAGTTCGCGCACGCCTGCGGCCGTGCGGCCCTTCACCGGCTCTGACGTCATCGGTTCGAGCGCGGTGAGCTTGTTCATGAAGGTCCGGTCGATCCGGTTTTTCAGGCCCCAGAGCATCGGGCCCTTCACGGTCAGACCCCATTTCTCTGCGACTGCAGCCCTGGGGCCGGTCGAGACGAGCTTGAGATAGTCGCGCTGGGGCGAGAAAGCGGCGTCGGGCTTTTTCTCCTGCAGCGCCTTTCTGAGATTGTCGAACAGCACGGGCGCGCCGCGCACCGCGAAGACGCCCGCCTTTGGACGCGGGGCGTGTTCGAAATGCGCGCAGTCCCCGGCGGCGAAAACATTATCGTGGCTGACGCTTCGAAGACCGCGGCCGACTTTCACATAGCCGTCCTGCACCGCCAGCCCGGTCTTCGCGATCCAGGGCCAGGGCGCCGCGCCGGCCGCGCCGATGATGAAATCCGCCCGGATCGCCGCGCCGTCGGCGAGCCGTATCGCGCCGGGCTGGATCTGCCGGATCATCGCGCCGGTGCGCACCTTCACGCCCGCCTTGTGAAGCGCGCTCAGAAGCGCCTTGCGGGCCCCGCCGCCCTCATGGGGCAGGATGGTGTCGCCAGCCTCGATCAGCGTGATTTCCGCGCCCTGCGGCCGGGCGGTCTTCAGCCTGTGCGCAGCGGCGAGGGCGAGTTCGGTTCCGCCTGCGCCCGCCCCGATCACGGCCACGCGCGGCTTAACCTCACGCCGGTCGAGCGCGTCGAGAAAGTCCGTCCAGCGGTCGGCGAAGGGGCCGAGCGGCTTGGCGGTCACCACGTGATCCTCGAACCCGTCGATCTCCGGCGCGCGGCCGCGCACGCCGATATCGAGACTGGCCACGTCGAAGCGGATCGGCGGCCGGCCCTGGACCGTGACGAGCCCGCGTTCGGGATCGAGGGCTTCGGCCCGACCCAGCACCAGCCGCGCGCCGGCGAACCGGGCGAGGCGGACGAGATCGATCTCGAGATCGGCGCGGTTGTAATGGCCCGCTACGAAGCCCGGCAGCATGCCGGTATAGGCGGTGGCGGGATCGGGATCGATCACCGTCAGGCGCGCGCCGGCCAGCGGGTTCATCCCCCATTTCTTCAGCACCAGCGCATGGGCATGGCCCCCGCCGATCAGAACGAGATCGCGGGTCAGGGGAAGCGTGGTCTGCATGAACGGGCGGGCCTTTCTCACCGGCGGAGCGAAGCGGCGGGCGGGAGGCTAGTTAGCCCGCTCCGCCCGGTCGCGCCAATCAACGCGCGAGCGCGCGTGAATATCCCTCATCACCGCGCGCTGAATTCGATTGACTTGAGACCGGCGCAGACCCAAATGCGCGCCGTCGTCCGCGCTGGCGGGCGGCGTTCTCTCAGGACCGGGTATGAGCGGGGCGCTTTTCTCCTCCAACCATCCGGCGGCCGACCGGCGCGCCGCCTTCGCCGAATCGATCGCCGCCGAGCGCGATTTCGCCGCGGCTGCTGAAGTCTACGCCGGCGCGCTCGAACTCGCGCCGGGCTGGGCGGCGGGCTGGTACAGGCTCGGCGAGCTGCTTGAGGCGGGCGGCCTGCTCACCGAAGCCGCCGCGGCCTGGGACCGCGCGGTGGCGCTCGATCCCGAAGACCCGTTCGGCGCGGCGCTGAAGCGCGATCTCTTGCGCGAGCGGCCGGTCAGCGAATCGATGCCGGCCGCCTTCGTGGCGCTGTTGTTCGATCAATACGCCCCGCGCTTTGAAAGCGCGCTCGTCGACCGGCTGAACTATCGCGGCCCCGAGCAGATCCTGGCTGCGCTCATGGCGGCGGGCTTCGCCCGCGCCGAGCACGTGCTCGATCTGGGATGCGGGACCGGGCTGATGGGCGAGGCGCTGCGCCCGCTCTGCGACCGGCTCGAAGGCGTGGACCTGTCTGCAGGCATGCTCGCCGAGGCCGCCGCGAAAGGCGTCTATGACCGGCTGGAGCGCGGCGACATCACAGCCCTGCCGCTCACAGGGGCGCACTACGATCTGATCGTGGCCGCCGACGTCTTCGCCTTTGTCGGCGCGCTCGAACAGGTGGTGGCCTGGTGTGCGGCCTCGCTCGCGCCCGGCGGCCGCCTCGCCTTTACGGTGGAGGCCGGCGAAGCGCCGGTGATGCTTCAGGAAAGCCGCCGATTCGCCCATTCGCGCGCCTATCTCGAAACGCTCGCCGCCGACGCCGGCTTCGGCGCGGCGTCGATCGAACCGTGCGTCGTACGCACAGATCGCGGCGCGCCGGTGGCGTCCTGGTGCGTGGTCTATGCGCTCGACCCGGCCGGTCAGGCGCGCGAAGGCGACGGCGAGGCCGCGCTGGCGCTCTGACGAGGCCCGCATGCGCGTTCAGCGATGTCTGGAAGTTATGGCTCCCCGGGCCGGACTCGAACCAGCGACCCAGCGGTTAACAGCCGCTTGCTCTACCAACTGAGCTACCGGGGAACACCCCATCGACGATGGAGGCTGGGTCTTTAGCAACGGTTTTCCGGCCGCGCAAGCGCCGGTCTGGCCCGTTTCGCAGCCCGTTGCAGCCGGGCCTGCGGACCGGACAAAAAAATCGGGAGCCCGAGAGCTCCCGAAAAGGCATTGGGTGGATGGTGGGGTGTCTTCGAGGGAAGACACGTAAAGAAATACTGAGTCGGCGGTTAACAACGGCCTAACGTTAACGGCCTTGTGCAAAAAAGTTTGCGGACCCTGAATCGCGCTCGCCGGCGCGCCGCCCGCCTGCGTGGCTGCTTCGCGCGCAGACGCGGTGCGTGTTATGGTCTGCCTCAAGAAAACAACACCCCCGGAGGAGACGATGTCCGACCGCAAAGCGAGCTACGCCGAGTTCTGGCCGTTCTATCTGCGTGAGCACGCAGAGCCGGGCACGCGCTATCTGCACTATGCAGGCACCGTGATCGGGTCGGGGCTGCTGATCTGGGCGCTCGCCACGCAGACCTGGTGGGCGATCCTGCTCTGGCCGCTGGCCGGGTACGGCTTCGCCTGGGTCAGCCACGCCTTCGTTGAGAGGAACAAGCCGGCGACCTTCACCCACCCGCTCTGGTCGCTGATCAGCGATTACCGGATGACGTTCCTGGCCTTCACCGGCCGGCTCAAGCCCGAACTCGAGCGCGCCGGCGTGATCGGGCACCCTGAGGCCGGCCCCGCCGAATAGGCGCCGCGCCGGAGCTGAAAAGGAAAACGGCCGGAGCGGGGAGCTCCGGCCGTTTCGTATCCGGCGAACCGTTCTGGAGGCGCCACCCGGAATCGAACCGGGGTACAAGGATTTGCAGTCCTCTGCGTCACCACTCCGCCATGGCGCCAGCCGGAACGGGCGACGATGCTTACCCAAACACGGCCGCGCCCGCAACACGGATCGGCCGTGCAAGCTCAGCGCCGCGGCGTACGCGCCGCGCGGCGGCCTTGCCCGATGGAAACCGGCGGGTCTATAGACGGCCCCGACCTTTCCATCCACGAGGACACGCGCCGCGCCATGTACGATTACGCGAAGGCCCGCCTGGCGATGGTCAACAGCCAGATCCGCCCCTCCGACGTCACCGATCACCGCATCCAGGATGCGATGGGCGAGACGTCCCGCGAGCTGTTCGTGCCGAAAAGCCAGATCGCGAAGGCGTACGCCGACGCCGAGGTGCTGGTGGGTGAGAACCGCACCATGCTGCGCCCGCGCGAGTTCGCAAAGCTCGTCCAGGCCGCCAAGATCGGCCCCAAGGACGTGGTGCTCGACATCGCCTGCGGCCGCGGCTACTCGACCGCGATCCTGGCCCGGCTCGCCGAAACGGTGATCGGGCTCGAAACCGCCGACAGCGGTCTCGCGGCGAAAGCCTCCGACCGGCTGTCGAAAGTGGGCGCGGACAACGCCGTGGTGATCGAGGGCGATCTGGCCGAAGGCGTGCCCGGGCAGGGCCCGTTCGACGTGATCATCGTGCAAGGCGCGGTGGCCGAACCCAGCCCGGCCTGGATCGAGCAGCTCGCCGAAGGCGGCCGGCTCGCGGTCATCGAACGCGACGGCGTCGTGGGCCGCGCGATGATCTACACCAAAGCCAGAGGCGTGACCGGCGAACGCGCGGTCTTCGACGCCGCGCCGCCTTATCTGCCCGGCTTCGAGCCGGTGAGCAGCTTCGAGTTCTAGGTCTGCGCAGGAAGTCCGCTGCGCATTAATTCTCCGAAAAGTGAACGCTGTTCACTTCCCTTTTCACCTGTGGGCATGCATATCATGCACGGCGCGCAGGGAAGATGCGCGTCAAGGCCGGCGAAGGGGCGAGTTCATCATGCGACATTTCCGGCTCGGGGCCGCCGCAGCGGCGCTGCTCACCACGCTTCTCGGCGCAGCAAACGCCCAAACGCTCGAAGAGACGCTCAGCGCGGCCTACGCCTCCAACCCGGTGCTCGCCGCACAGCGGGCGCGGCTCGAGCAGACCGAGGAAGGATACTTCCAGGCGCGCGCCGGCCGACTGCCGCAGCTGTCGGCAGACGCCGGCGTTTCTGAAAGCGAGACCTGGGGCGGCGGACCGTTCGGCCAGCCGGGAGGGGGCCAGGCCAGCTACGGCGTGACGCTCAGCCAGTCGCTTTATCGCGGCGGACGGATCTCCGGTCAGATCGACGCCGCCCTGGCGCGGATCGAGGCGGGCCAGGAGCAGCTGCGCAGCGTCGAGCAGGACATCCTGATCGCCGCGGTCGCCGCCCATTCCGACGTCGTGCGCGACCAGCAGATCCTCGCCATCCGCTCCAACAACGTCGAAGTCCTCGCCCAGCAGCTGCGGGCCGCGCAGGACCGGTTCGAGGTCGGCGAGATCACCCGCACCGACGTCGCCCAGGCCGAGGCCCGGCTGTCGGGCGCCAGGGCCCAGCTCTCCGCCGCGCAGGCCGCGCTCGCCGCCTCGCGCGCCGCCTATCAGCGGGTCACCGGTATCGAGCCGGTCGAGCCGGCCGATCCGGACGGCGCGCCTTTCGTTCCCGAAAGCTACGCCGACGCGCTGGACGTGGCGCTCGGCAACAATCCTGATCTGCTCGCCGCCCAGTTCGCCGAGATCGCGGCTGAAGAGGGTGTTCAGATCGCGCGCGGAGCGCTTCTGCCGGAAGTTTCGGTCAGCGCGAGCGCGTCGGAGAACCGCGAATCCGATTTCACCGGCCAGGCGCGCGGGTCTGCGACGGTCCGCGCTCAGGTGAGCGTGCCGATCTTCACCGGCGGGCTGAACCGCTCGCGCGTGCGCGAAGCGCGCGCCGTCGCCGACGAGGCGCGTCTTCAGGGCGTGTCGGCGCGCCGCCAGGTGATCGAGGGCGTCTCGAACGCCTGGAACACCTATCTGGCCGCGCTCGCGGTCATCGAATCGAGCCGTGAAGCCGTGCGCGCGAACGAGATCGCGTTCGACGGGGTCGAGCAGGAGGCGTTCGTGGGCCTGCGGACCACGCTGGACGTGCTCAACGCCGAACAGGAACTCTTGAACTCGCGGCTGGAACTGGTGCGCGCCGAACGCGATCTGACAGTGGCGAGCTATGCGCTGATGCAGGCTATGGGCCTTCTTCACACCGGCCGGCTGGCACTGCCGGTTGAGGAATACGACTCCGGCTTCGAACGCGCCGGGCTTTTCAACTTCGACTTAACGCCCTGGGACTAAGGCTGAGATAAACGGCGCCCGCGCGCTGGACAGGACTCGCTGCGCGCGCCTAACCTTGCGCTAAGCCGTTTCCCCTCGACGGATGAAGGATCTTCCATGGCCCAGGAAAACGCCGAACAGGAACCGACGATGGAGGAAATTCTCGCCTCCATCCGGCGCATCATCAACGAAGACGACGAGCAAAAGCCGGCCGAGGCCGCGGCGCCTGAACCTGCTCCGGAGCCCGAACCTGAGCCTGAGCCGGAGCCTGAAGCTGCGGCGGAGCCTGAACCCGAGCCCGAACCCGTCTTTGACGCCGAACTCGAAGGCGAACCCGACGACGTTCTGGAATTGACCGAGCGCGTCGAGGAAGAGCCCGAGCCTGAAGCCGCCGATGAGCCGATCCCGGCGGCCGACGATCTGATGATCGTCGATCGCGAGGACGAGCCGGCGTTCGAGCCCGAACCCGAGCCTGCGGCGACCGCGCCGGAAGAGGACGAGGACGGCCTGGTCGATGCTGCGCCCGCCAGCGCTGCGGCCGGGATGTTCGCCGCGCTGTCGGAGAACCTGCGCGTTTCTTCCGATCAGGGCCAGACGCTTGAAGGCATCGTGCGCGAACTGCTTCGCCCGATGCTCAAGCAATGGCTGGATGAAAACCTGCCCGGGATCGTCGAAGAGAAGGTCCAGGCCGAGATCGAACGCATCGCCCGCCGCCGCCGCTAGGCGCGTGTCCGGCGTCGTTATCTGATGCGGGCGCCGGGCCGACCGGCGCCCGTTTTCATGTCCGGGGAGAGGGCATGCGCACGCTCGACACCGCCTGGGAAGACATCCGCCCCTGGCTCGAAGGCCTCGAAGACCGGCGCAAGGCCGGGGTGAAACGCTTCTGGCGTGCGGTCCCGCTGGCGATCCTGGCCGGCGCCGGAGCCGGCGTGCTCGCGGCGATCTGGAACGCGCCCGATCCGGTCGCGGTGATCGGCGGGGTGCTGCTCGCAGCCCTCGTCATGGGCTGGGGCTGGGCGCCGCTGGGCGAACTCAGAACCGAGCTGAAGGCCGGGCTCAACACCCGCGTCGCGGAAGCCTTCGGTCTTCGCTACGCCGCAGAACCGCCGCGCCCCGCCGGATGCCGCGAGCTTCAGGCGTTCGGCCTTCTTCCCGGCGCGGACCGCACCAGTTTCGAGGATCATTTCGCCGGCGAAACTCATGGCGCGGATTTCGAAGTCTACGAAGCCCATCTCGAACAACGCCGGCGCACCAAGAAGCGGACCTATTACGTTACGGTCTTCCGCGGCGTGATCGTTCGCGTCAGCTTTCCGCGCACGATCGAGGGCGTGATCCTGGTCGCCCGCGACATGGGCGTTTTCAACGCCTTCGAGGGCTGGGGCGCGCGCACCTTCGGACGGGCGGGGCGCAAGCTCGACCGGGTGGGTCTGGTCGACCCGAAGTTCGAGAAACTCTTCGAGGTCTACGGCACCGATCAGGTGATGGCGCGCTACATCCTGACCCCGAGCTTCATGGAGCGGCTTCTCAGGCTTGAAGCGCTGCTGGAGGGTTCGAACGTGCGCTGCGTGTTCGACGAGACGCTGGCTGAAGGCGCGGGCCGCGGCGAGCTTCTGATCGCGGCGGAGACCGGTGACAAGTTCGAGCCCGGCTCGGTCTTCAGCCCGCTCGCCGAGAAGGAGCGCGTGCGTGCGCTTTACGAAGAGATCGCGCTGATCGAGCAGATCGTCTCCACGCTCGTCGAGCCCGCGCGCCTTGAAGACGGCACGGCGTCCTGAAGACGGCCTGACCGCAGCGGTTCACCGCTTCGGCGCGGCCTGCTAGCGTAGGGTCATGGCGCGGATCGTGATCAATCGGGACGACGGATGCGTGGGCGGCGGCGGCTGCCTCGGCGTGGTGATGCTCGCAGGCTGGATCACCGCGGTGGTCCGCGACGCGATGATGCTGAAATGGCTGTGGCTGATCTTCGATCTCGTGCTCGCCCCGCTCGGCGCGATCCGCGGGATCCTGATGTGGTTCGGGCTGGCCTGAGCGGTCAGCCGTCCAGAAATTCTGCTTTCAGATCGACCGTGGAGCGTTCGCCCACCACGTCGGCGTGCGCGTCGAGCCAGGCGAGCGCGGCCTGCCTTCCACGGTCTCTGAGCGCCGTCAGGAACGGCCAGCCCGTCTCATACTTGGTGCTCGCCGGATAGTCCGCGAGCGCGTCGTCGGCCCTTATCGCGTGCACAAGAATGTCTCTCAGCCGGGCTTTCTGCGCATCGCCGAGATGGCCCTCGCCGATCAGCCGTTTGACGAAGGCGATCGCGCGCAGCTCGGCCAGGAGGCTGGCGTTGAAGGTGATCTCGTTGGCCCGGTCGATGATGTCTGCAGCCGATTTCGGCGTGCCTTCGCGGCGCATCGGGTTGATGTGCACGACCAGAAGATCGCGCGGCGTGTCCGCATAGAAGAGCGGCCAGAGCGCCGGATTGCCGGTGAATCCGCCGTCCCAGTAAGGCTCGCCGTCTATCTCGACGGCCTGGTGGATGAACGGAAGCACCGCGCTGGCTCTGACCGCGTCCAGGGTCACCTCTTCGCCGGTGAACACGCGCGCCCGGCCGGTCGTCACGCTGGTCGCGCAGATGAACAGGCGTGTCTCCTCGCAGGCCCGGACCGCGTCGAAATCGATCTGCTCTGCGAGAATGTCGCGCAGGGGATCGTAGCCGAACGGATTGAGGTCGTAGGGGCTCGTCAGCCGCGCGAACGCGTCCAGCATCGGAAAGAACCGGCCGAGCCCGGCGGGCTTCAGCGGCCCGCCCGCCCGGCTGACCGCACGCCAGAACCGCTCCAGCGCTTCGCGCGCGCCGTCGCTGCCGCCCTGGACCCGGCCCATGGCGAAGGCGCAGGCGTTCATCGCGCCGGCGCTGGTCGCCGTGATCGCTCGGGGATCGAGCCGTCCGTCTTCAAGGATCGCGTCGAGCACGCCCCAGGTGAACGCGCCGTGCGCGCCGCCGCCCTGCAGAGCGAGCGAGACCGGTTTCGGCGCGCCGGCCATCGGCCTAGTTCGCCGTCCAGCCGCCGTCCACGGTGATGGCCTGGCCGTTCATGTTCGCGCCGTCTTCGCTCACGAGATAGAGCAGCGCGCCGACAAGCTGGTCGTAAGTGACGAAGCGTTTGGTGGGCTGGGCGGCGAGCATGACGTTTTCGACCACCTCCTGCTCGGTGATCCCGCGCGCTTTCGCGGTGTCGGCGATCTGGTTCTGAACGAGCGGGGTCTGCACATAGCCCGGATTGAGGCAGTTCACCGTGATCCCGTCGCGCGCGGTCTCCAGCGCCACGGATTTGGTGAAGCCCATCACCCCGTGCTTGGCGGCGACATAGGCGGACTTGTAGGGGCTCGCGACGAGCCCGTGGACCGAGGCGACGTTGACGATCCGGCCCCGGCCGGCGGCGCGCATGATCGGCACGGCGGCCTTGGTGGCGTGAAACACGCTTGAAAGATTGATCGCGAGGATCGCATCCCACTTGCCTTCGGGAAACTCGTCGACCGGGGCGACATGCTGGATGCCCGCATTGTTCACGAGGATGTCCAGCCGGCCGAGCTCGCCTTCGGCGAAGCGCACGAGATCGGCGATCTCCTCGGGCTTCAGCATGTTCGCGGGGTGATAAAGCGCGGTCACGCCGTGCTCTTCGGCGATGCGGGCGCGCAGCGCCTCGATCTCATCGGGATCGCCCAGCCCGTTCAGCACTACGTTCGAACCGTTCCGCGCCAGACCCTCGGCAAGCGCCGCGCCGATCCCGGACGTGGAGCCGGTGACGACGGCCGTCTGGCCGGTGAGATCGACGCGGACCGAACCCATGTGCTGCTCCGGAATATCGAGAAATTGCTGCGGTGCAGAAACACCGATGCGCGCCGGGGCGTCAAGCCCCGCGGGCCGTGACTGGAACCGGCCTCAGGCCTTGAGATAGGGCGGCCGGTCGAGGCCGGCGGGGGACTTGGTGAAGATCTCCACCCCGTCCTCGGTGACGCCCACCGAATGCTCGAACTGCGCCGAAAGCGACTTGTCGCGGGTCACCGCGGTCCAGCCGTCCGACAGCACTTTCACGTTCGGCTTTCCGGCGTTCAGCATCGGCTCGACGGTGAAGAACATGCCCGGCTCGAGCACGGCGGTCTTAAGACCCGGCTCGTCGAAATGCAGAACGTTCGGCGCGTCGTGGAAGAGCCGCCCCAGGCCGTGGCCGCAGAAATCGCGCACCACCGAGAAACGCTGGCTTTCGGCGTAGTCCTGGATCGCCCGGCCGATATCGCCGAACGTGTTTCCCGGCTTGATCTGGTCGATCCCGCGCATCATCGCTTCATAGGTCACCTCGACCAGCCGCTCGGCCTTGCGGCGCGGCTCGCCGACCATGAACATCCGGCTCGTGTCGCCGTGCCAGCCGTCCTTGATGCAGGTGACGTCGATATTGACGATGTCGCCGTCTTTCAGCGGCTTGTCGTTGGGGATGCCGTGACAGACCACATGGTTGATCGAGGTGCAGCTCGACTTGGTGTAGCCGCGATAGAACAGGGTCGCGGGCACCGCGCCGTGCGCCAGGAAATGCTCGCGCACACGATCGTCAATCGCCTGGGTCGTGACGCCCGGCTCGACGAAATCAACCAGCATGTCCAGCGCAGAGGCCGAGATGCGGCCCGCCGCGCGCATGCCCTCGAAGCCCTCGGGCCCGTGGCGCTTGATCTGGCCGTCGCGCACCGGCGCGGTCTCGGTCTCGGTCACGTCATGCTCCGTTCGTCAGTGCGGGCCTTCTTATCACGCGCCCGCCCAAATGAAACGCCCCGGCGCGGCGATGGAGCCGGCCGGGGCGCAAGATCAGCGGCTGACCGGCCTTATCGCCCGAAGAAGCTGTCTTCGTTCCAGGCCGGCGCGTCGTCGGCGTTTGCGACTTCGCGGATGATCTCGAGATTGATCTCGGCGAATTTCGCGCCTTCCTCGAACAGGACCTGCTCCACCTCGTCGCCGGGCGCGTGATAGTCGCCGCCGAGGAAATTGAGGAAGCCCTGGCCTTGGTCGTCCGCCGGATCGGGGCTCGAGAAACCCGTCATCAGGAACAGGCTCGGCACGCCCTCGCGCACGAAATTGTAGTGATCGGACCGTACGAACAGCGCCTGTTCGGGCAGGGGATCGGGGGTGAGGGTGATCGCGCGCCGGTCGGCCGCGGTCTCGGCGAGCGGGCCGAGGGTGGAGTGCTCGGCGCCGAAGGCGATGAGGTCGTTGAACCGGTAGCGGATCACGGGCATGTCGAGATTGATGTTCGCCGCCATGCCGGCCATCGCCGGGGTCGGGTTCGCCGCGATATGCGCCGAGCCCAGAAGGCCGCGCTCCTCGGCGGCCAGCGCGACGAACACGACCGGACGCCGCAGCGCTTCGCCTTGTGCCAGCGCGCGGGCGGTCTCGATCATGATCGAGGTCCCCGACGCGTTGTCGAGCGCGCCGTTGCAGATCCGGTCCTCGGCGTCTTCCAGCCGGCAGATCCCGATATGGTCGAGATGGGCGGTCACCACGATCGGCTGATCGGCGAGGGCCGGATCCGAGCCGGGCAGGACGCCCACCACGTTGTCGTCCTCGAAGCTTTCACGCGTCGTGGCCTGGGCCAGCGACACCTCAGCGCCGAGGTCGAAGCTCTCGATGGCGTCGCCGGCGCGGGCGGCGGCCAGGATATCGGCGAAGCTCTGCGGCGCGGCGGCGAAGAGGCGCGCGGCGGCGTCTTCGGAAATCGCCGCCTCGACCTGAAGCCGGGCGTCGCCCGAGGCCGCCGCCGTGGTCATCGAGGGCGACGCCGCGCGGGCGGCCATGCGCTCATAGGTCCAGCGCGTCAGGCCCTCGGCCGGGATCACGATCAGGCCTGCCGCGCCTGCTTCAGCGGCGAAAGCGGCCTTGGTGCGTGTGGAGTTCAGATGCGCGGCGACATCGGACGGCGGGCCGTCCGGCGCGCCCGCCAGCACGACAACGACCTTTCCCGCCACATCGAGGCCGTCATAGGCGTCGAAACCGTATTCCGGCGCCACCAGGCCGTAGCCCGCGAACACCGCCGGCGCCGTCACGTCGCTCTCGTCATGATGGGCCGAGGCGGAGACGATGAAGTCCTCGCCCGGCGTCATCGCCTCGCCGTCTATGGCGAAGCGCGCCATCTCGGGCACCGGAGTCATGGTCTGAAGCGGAACCGCGGCTCGGTAGCCGTCCGTCCCGCCCGGCTGAAGCCCGATCACCCGGTACTGCGCCTCCACATAATTCGCCGCGAGGTCATAGCCCCGCTCGCCGGCCGAGCGGCCTTCCATCAGATCGTCGGCGAGGAAACGGATATGCGCCTCGATCGCCGAGGCGCTCACCTCGGCCTGAACGCCGTCAGGCGCGGCGATCTGGGTCTCCGATGCGCCGGTCGCGCAGGCGGACAGAACAAGGGCGCTCGCGCCCGCGATAAGAAAACGATGCATGAAGCAAATCCCCGAAGCCGGATTAAAACCGCGCGGACTATAGGGGCGAGCGCTCCGGTCTCAACGTTTCGATTCCGTCATGAAGCGCGCGGCCGCCTCGGCCAGCGCGGGATCGGGCCTGGCGTAATGCTCGGCGAAGGCGCCGGCCATGCGCGCAGGCCTTCCGGTCGAGAGCTGGAAACAGACGAGCTTGGTGACCGCGCGGAACACCGTCTCGCCGTCGCGCGCCCGGCGGAACTGATACCAGCGTTCGGCCCTCAGCCGGCCGTCGGAGGCTGGGATCCAGACCGCGCAGACGATGTCTTCGCCCTCGCGGACATGGCCCAGATAATCGGCTTCGGTCCGGACGATCGCCATGCCGCGGTCGAGCGTGGCGCAGGTCTCCGTGCCGAACCCGGCGTGCTCCCAGTGCGC
Source organism: Oceanicaulis sp. (assembly GCA_040112665.1). Lineage (NCBI taxonomy): Bacteria > Pseudomonadati > Pseudomonadota > Alphaproteobacteria > Maricaulales > Maricaulaceae > Oceanicaulis > Oceanicaulis sp. Next base: position 1,748,650 of record CP157796.1, read on the forward strand.
CCAGGCCGCTTCGTCGGCCCAGCGCAGATAGACCGCGTTGTTCACATGGCCGAAGACGTCGATATCGTCGCCTTTTGCAGTCGCGGTCCGCAGGAAGGGGGCGGGCAGGTCCCAGCCGAGGCTTTCGGGGTCGAGGTTCATCGCGGGTGAGGGCTCCGCTGCGGCGCGCGCGAACGTGCGGGCGCGCTTGGACTTTTCGCGCTCGCGCACCATAGTCCCGGCGCGAGGCGGCGCAAGAACGGAAGAAGGCGGGCATGAGCGAGACCTCCCCCACGGCCGGCGTGGTGGTGATCGGCGACGAGATCCTCTCGGGCCGCACCCGGGACATCAACGTCCAGCAGATCGCCGAATTCCTGGCTCCGCTCGGGATCGGGCTCACCGAAGTGCGCATCGTCTCCGACGCACAGGACGCGATCGTGGAGGCGGTGCAGGCGTTGTCGGAGCGTTGCACCTACGTCTTCACCACCGGCGGGATCGGCCCGACGCATGACGACATCACCGCCGACGCGGTCGCGAAAGCCTTCGGGCGATCGATCGGCGTGCGCGAGGACGCGCGCCGGATCCTCGAGGCCTGGTATGAGAAGAGTGCGACCGAGCTGACCGAGGCGCGGCTGCGCATGGCGCGGATTCCCGACGGCGCGGTGCTGATCGAGAACCCTGTGACCGGCGCGCCGGGCTTTCAGCTCGAGAACGTCTTCGTGCTCGCCGGCGTGCCGAAGATCGCGCGCGGCATGCTCGAAGACGTCGCGCCGCGGCTGACGCGGGGCAAGGTCACACGCTCGGTCACCGTCCGTCTCGAAGGCGCGCGCGAGGGCGACATCGCCGAACGGCTCGCCGCGATCCAGGATGCTCATGACGGGGTCTCTCTGGGCTCCTATCCCTGGTTCGAGGATGACGGGGAGGGCGGGTTCCGCCGCGGCGTGGCGCTGGTGGCGCGCTCGACCGACGAAGACGCGCTCGCCCTCGTGGAGACCGAACTTCGGCGCCTTGAAATCTGAATATGTCCCCAATTCCGCCCTGATCGAACCCGAGCGTGGCGGCGAGGTCAGGACAAGGGGACGCTCCATGACGCCTAGGAATTCCAGACAACTCGCCCTGGCTTGCGCAGCAAGCCTCATCGCGCTCGCGGCATGCGAGAACGGGTCTTACATCTCGCCCATGCCGCCTCCGCCGCCGCCCATGGCGCCGCCGCCACCTCCGCCACCGCCACCGCCGCCCGGCTATGCGATGGAGATGGTCGCGGTCTCCGGCGCGCGCCTCGCACGGCCTGACGACGCCTCCGTCCCGCCTGGCTACGCCGAGGATCGCGAGCGCTTCGAGGATGTCGAGCCCAACCCGGTCAAGGCTGTGACAGAAGAGCCGGTCTCGACCTTCTCCATCGACGTGGACACGGCGAGCTATTCGCTCGCACGCAGCTCGCTGAATTCCGGCGTCCTGCCGCCGCGCGACGCGATCCGTCCCGAGGAGGTCGTCAACTATTTCGAGTACGCCTACCCGCTGCCTGAAACCGCGGACGATCCGTTCCGCGCGTCGGTGACGGTGACCGACACGCCGTGGAACCCGCACACCCAGCTCATCCATATCGGGGTGCAGGGCTATGACGTGATCCCCGAGGAGCGGCCGCGGGCGAACCTGGTCTTCCTCATCGACGTCTCAGGTTCGATGTCGAGCCCGGACAAGCTGCCGCTGGCGCTTCAGGGTCTACGCATGATGCTGGGCGAGCTCGACGCGGACGACACGGTCGCGATCGCGGTTTACGCCGGGGCGGCGGGCACGGTGCTCGAACCCACGCCGGTCTCTGATCGCGGGCGCATCGAAGCCGCGCTCGATCAGCTGAGCGCGGGCGGATCGACCGCCGGGGGCGAGGGCCTGCGCCTCGCCTACGCGCTCGCCGAGCGCAATTTCGACGCCGAGGCGGTCAATCGCGTGATCATGGTCACCGACGGCGATTTCAATGTCGGCGTGACCAGCGACGAGCGGCTCGAAGACTTCGTCGCCAGAAAGCGCGACAGCGGCGTCTATCTGTCGGTGATGGGCTTCGGGCGCGGAAACTATAACGACGCGATGATGCAGAAGATCGCCCAGGCCGGTAACGGCACGGCGGGCTATGTCGACAGCCTGCTCGAAGCGCGCCGGTTGCTGGTCGAGGAGGCGAGCTCGACGCTCTTCCCGATCGCGAACGACGTGAAGATCCAGGTCGAGTTCAATCCCGCCATGGTCGCGGAGTATCGCCTGATCGGCTACGAAACGCGCGCGCTGGACCGGGCGGACTTCAACAATGACGAAGTCGACGCCGGCGAGATCGGCTCGGGCCACTCGGTCACCGCGATCTACGAGATCGCCGGACCCGACAGCGAGGGCCGCCTGCTCGACGGCCTGCGCTACCAGCCGGCGGCGAGCGCACAGGGCGGAGAGGGCGAGTACGCCTTCCTGCGCATGCGCTACAAGCGCCCCGGCGAGGACGAGAGCCGTCTGATCGAGACGCCGATCACCCAGTACGACTTCCGCGCCTTCGACCGGGCGAGCGCGGACGTGCGCTTCTCGATCGCCGCAGCCGCCTACGCCCAGCTTCTGCGCGGCGACGACTATCTGGGCGATTTCACCTTCGCCGACGCCGCGGAGATCGCGCAGGGCGCACGCGGCGAGGACCGGTTCGGCTATCGCGCCGAGTTCGTCCAGCTTCTGGGTCTGGCCGAAGCCGCCGCCGCTCAGGAGGCGCTGCCGCGGCCGGGTCAGTGGGAGTGAGGAAGGCAAGGCGGGAGCGGAGGGCGCAGTTCGCCCTCCGCTCCCGCCTTGCCGCAGGCTGAGACCGGCCCTAGGGTCCGGGCGAGAGCAGTTTTCCGCGCGCCGGCCTTCGTCCGTCGCGCCTCCCCGAAAGACCCGGCCGAGGTGAGTTCATGACCGCGCATTTCGACGACCGCATCATCCGCAACGACGACGAGGAAGAAGACGTCGACAAGGAAGCGACCAAGCCGGTCGACTTCGTCGGCAAGGCGCTGTTCGACAACCGCACCATCTTGGTCACCGGCGGAATCAACGACAAGGTCGCCGCGCGCGTCTGCGCCCAGCTGTTCGCGATGTCCGCCAAATCCGACGAGCCGATCCTGATGGTGGTCTCGAGCCCCGGCGGCCACGTGGAATCCGGCGACATGATCCACGACACGATGAAGTTCATCAAACCGCGGGTCATCACCCTGGGCTCGGGCTGGGTGGCGAGCGCGGGCGCGCTCATCTTCGTGGGCGCGGAGAAGGAAGACCGCTACGCGCTGCCCAACACCCGCTTCCTTTTGCACCAGCCCTCGGGCGGCGCAGGCGGCATGGCCAGCGACATCGAGATCCAGGTCCGCGAGATGCGCGAAATGCGCGACCGCCTGAACAAAATCTTCGCCGAAGCCACCGGCCAGCCGATGGAGCGGATCGAGAAAGACACCGACCGCGACTTCTGGCTCAGCGCGAAAGAGGCGGTCGAATACGGGCTGTGCGGCAAGATCATCAACCGCCAGGACGAGATCAAACGCTAGGCGTTCGCCGCGATATGCACGGCGTGCTGACGGGCCGGCCTTCCACAAGGCCGGCCCGTTTCGTATGAGTGCGAGGGCGAGCCTTCGCGACGCGGGCGTGGCGGAATTGGTAGACGCACCGGACTTAAAATCCGTTGGGCGGAAACGCCCGTGCCGGTTCGAGCCCGGCCGCCCGCACCAGCCTTCACGCCTCCGGCGCTTCGGCTCGGCGAGCGTTCCCAAGGCGCGAAGGCTGCCTCGCCGAAGCCCTAGCGAAGGCGGGCGGTCGCCAAACACGCCGCTTCGCCGCAGGCGACCCACTTAAGGACAACTGCTTGCCCTTCGATCCGCCTCGCTTCCTCGCCGAGAACACGCGCATCGCCGCCGCGCCGCTCGTGCCGGAGATCGCGCTTCATCTCGCCGACGAGAGCCTTCCGGTCTGGGAGAAGACCGAGGAGGCGCTGGGCGAGGCGGGCCTGCCGCCGCCGTTCTGGGCGTTCGCCTGGGCGGGCGGTCAGGCGCTGGCGCGCTACGTGCTCGACGCGCCCGAGACGGTGGCGGGGAAGCGCGTGCTCGACTTCGCCTGCGGCTGTGCGATCTCCGGGATCGCTGCGGCGAAGGTCGGCGCTGCGCGCGTGGAGGCGAGCGAGATCGACCGGTTCGCCGTCGCCGCCGCTGAAGCCAACGCGGCGCTGAACGGTGCCGCGATCGAAGCCGAGCTCGCCGATCTGGTCGGCGAGGACCGGGGCTGGGACGTCGTGCTGGCTGGCGACGTCTTTTACGAGGGCCCGGCCGGTGAACGCATCGCCGCCTGGCTCGACGGGCTTTCAAGGCGCGGGGCGGAAGTCCTGATCGGCGATCCGGGGCGGTATTTCCTGCCCAGGGCCCGGCTCGAGATCGTGGCGCGCTACGAGGCCGAGGTCAGCCGCGATCTCGAAGACAAGGACGTCGCGCTCGCTCGGGTCTGGCGATTCCTGAAGCCGTGACAGGGGGGCGCCGTGCGCCCTATATCGACCCCCATGACCTTTCGCCCTTATCCGCTTTTGACGCTGCTCACCGTCGCCGGGCTCGCCGGGCTCGTCTGGCTGGGAAGCTGGCAGCTCGACCGGCGCGCCTGGAAGGCGGAGCTCCTGGCTGAATACCAGGCCACAGAAGACGCCCCGCTCGCTGGACTGGACGCGCTGTGCACTGGCGAGGCCGCGCCCGGCCGCCGCGTCGATCTCACTGGCGCGGCGATCGGCGCGCCCTATGTGAAGGTCTACGGCCGAAATGCGGACGGGGCGCCGGGCTGGCGCTGGTTTGCGGCGGTCAGCCTGCCGGACTGCGCGCAAGGCGAGGCGATCCTGGCCGAGGTGCGCTTCGAACCGCTTGAGACCGCAGGCACGGCCGGGCTCGCCCGCGCCGAGGCCGAAACAGTCGAACGCTGGCGGTTCGAGCGCCCCGTCAGGCCCGGACCCTTCACGCCGGCGCGCGGCGAGGACGGGTTCTACGCCTTTGATCCTGAAGGCATGGCCGAGGCGTTGGGCGTGCAAGGCGAAGGGCTTTCAGGCGCGTTCTGGCTGGCGCGCGAAGGCGGCGGCCCGCCCGCGCACATCGCCCAGACCCCGCCGGAGCGCCACGCCGCCTATGCGCTGACCTGGTTTCTGATGGCGATAGCCCTGATCGGGGTGTGGCTGGCCTTTCACATCAAGACTGGGCGCATAGGGTTGAGACGGGAGTAACCGTGCCTGACCTCTTCGCTTGAACCGCGGCCCGGCGCGCCGTCTTATATGTGCTCCACTACCGGTCCGGGGACGGCGATGGCGCTCTGGCGCGAAGACACGCACGAGCAGGTGCTCTGGGGCGAGGGGATAAGGCTTCGCCATCCCGCGCTCGACGACTATGACGCCTGGGCCAAGCTCAGATACGCGAGCCGCGCGCATACAGAGCCGTTCGAGCCGGCCTGGTCGGAGGACGAGCTGACCCGCTCGGCCTACAAGCGCCGGCTCAAGCGCTACCAGACCGATGTCGATAACGGCACGGGCTATCCCTTCTTCATCTTCCGGGCGAGCGACGATGTTCTGATCGGCGCGTGCAACCTGAACAATGTCCGGCGCGGCGTGCTGCAGGCGGCCGATATCGGCTACTGGATCGGCGCGCCCTATGTGCGCAAGGGTCATGGCCGCGCCGCGCTCAGGCGGGTGCTGTCCTTCGCCTTCGGGCCCTTGCGGCTTCATCGGATCGAGGCGGCCACGCGGCTCGACAACGAGCCCTCGCGCCAGCTGCTACTATCAGTCGGGTTCACGCCTGAAGGCGTGGCGCGGCAATACCTCAAGATCCACGGCCAGTGGCGCGATCATCTGAAGTTCGCGATCCTGCGCGGCGACCCGATCCGCTGACATGACAGGGGTTCTGGCATCGGGCGCGAAGGCCGCAGGCGCGGTCGGACTGGTCATCGAGGACGGCGCGTTCGTCATCGAGGGCGGCTGTTCGGTCCTGGGGCTCGACCCCGCGCCCGGCACCCTCGACACGTTCGCCGACCGGCTCGCGCCGGGCGACCGCGCCGTGCTCGACCGGGTGCGGTCCGGCGAGGCGTGCGACACCCGGCTGCGGCTGATCGGGGCGGACGGCAAGGTCCGCTACGCCCGGCTGATCGGCCGGGGCGAACCCGGCGCCTGGCGCGGCCTGCTCATCCCCGCCGGCGCGAGCCCAGAGGGCGGGGTTGCCCGCATCGATCTCGAGACCGCGCTCAAGGCCGCCGTGGAGACCGGAGAGGTCACAGCCTTCCACCAGCCGATCGTGGACCTGAAGTCCCGCAAGCTCGCCGGCTTCGAGGCGCTGGCGCGCTGGATCCGGCCCGACGGCGACGTGATGGGCCCTGACGAGTTCCTGCCGCTCGCCGCCGAGCAGGGGCTGACAAGGACGCTGGGCGAGGCGGTGCGCACCAGCGCGGCGCGCGACGCGGCCGCCTGGCGGGCGGCGGGCGGCGCGCAGACGCTGTTCGTCGCGGCCAACGCCACGGCCGGAGAAATCTGCGCGCCGGGCTTTGCTGATAGCCTTGTTCAGGCTGTCGAGGCGGCGGGCCTTCCGGCGAACCGGTTCAAGCTCGAGGTCAACGAGACCGAAGTGATGGCCGATCCCAACGCAGCGGAAACGGCGCTCAAGACGCTGAAGGCCGCAGGCTTCTCTCTGGCCATCGACGATTTCGGGACCGGGTATTCCTCTCTCTCCCGGCTTGATCGCTTTCCGTTCGATTCGGTGAAGATCGACCAGTATTTCATCCGCGCCGCGCTCGCGGACGCCGCGGCCCGCGCCATCGTGAAATCGGTCGTCTCGATCGCCCGGTCCTACGCCATGACCATCGTCGCCGAGGGCGTGGAGACCGAGGAGGCGGCCGCGCTTTGCACTGATCTGGGCTGCGATTTCGGCCAGGGCTTCCGCTTCGCCCGCGCGCTGAGGCCCGAGGACGCCGCCGAGGCGGTGCGGTCCGGTCTCGAAGGCCGGTTCGACCCGCCGGCCTAATCCAGCGCGGCGTCGATCTCGGCGAGGATGACCGCCCAGGCCGGCGCGGTCGGATCGATCAGCTCGAAATGACCGGCGTCCTCCGGCGCGATGAAGGTGACCTCGTCGCCCGCCGCGATCGCGATGTCCGCATACCGGCCCACCAGATCGACCGGCACGATCGGGTCGAGCCCGCCTGCGATCAGCACCTGGGGCACGCCGAGCGGCAGAAGCCGCGCGGGGCTGGTGTCGGCGTAAGGATTTTCGCGTTCGCCGACGAGCGAGGCGACGATATCAGGCTCCCCGCAGCGGCCGGGACCGGTGGCGGCGTAGTCTTCAAGATCGTTCAGCCCGGCGAGCGAAATCACCGCGCGGGGCGTGAACGGATCCTCGCTCGCGCCCGGCGCGCCCTCGGGCAGGTTGGGCCTCGCCGCAGCCCAGAGCGCGAGATGCCCGCCGGCGGAATGGCCGATCGCGACCGCGCGCCCTGCGTCGATCGGGTGCGCCGCGGCGAGATCGCGCACCGTGTCCATACCCGCAGCCAGGCTCGCGAACGTGCCCGGATACGCCCCGTCCGCATGGCCGACGCGCGGATAGGTGAGGTTCCACACCGCATAGCCGCGGCGTTTGAGGTCGGCGGCCAGCTGATCCTGCAGGATGGTGCCCGGGATCTCCGCCCGCCAGCACCCGCCATGGATCATGACCACCAGCGGATGCGGGCCGTCTCCATGCCGGGCCGCGTCAGGCAGCCACAGCTCGCCGTAATCGTTATCGCCAGGCCCGTAAGCGATGCGCGCGTCAGCCGCCTCACGCGGCCTGTCCAGAAGCTGCCGCCATGTGATCGGCCGCTCCGCCGCGTAGGGATCGGCCGCGACCTCCACCGCCGGGCTGGCGCAGGCGGCGAGGAGGAGCGGCAGGGCGAGAAGGAGAGGGCGCATGGGGGCTCGCGGGTTCGGGCGGGTAGGCGCGCACCATAGCAACATATCTCGCTTTCCGGACAAGCGGCGGAGCCGCGCCGGGAGCGCGCATCGTTCGAAGGTTCGTGTCAGCGCTTCCCCACTTCGTCATTGCCGCGAAAGCGGGAACCCGGGGAGCATCGAGCATCCGTGCCGCCGGACTGGGTCCCCGCTTTCGCGGGGATGACGAGAGGGAGGGGCTGGCCGGTTAAGGCGCAGCCCCCACGAAGCTCGCCACGACCTTCTTGGTGCCCGCCTTGTCGAAGGCGACGGTGAGCTTGGCGCCGTCGGTGATCTTCACCGTGCCGTAGCCGAATTTCTGGTGGAAGACGCGGTCGCCGGGCCGCCATTTCGAATTGCCGCCCACCGAACTGGCGTCGCCGCTCTCGATGAGCTGGGCCTTGCCCTCTATGACGCCGGGATCGGCGCGGCGGCCTGCGGCCTTGCTGGCCTGGAACCGCTTCCAGCCGGGGCTTTCATAGCTCGACCGGAAGGGGTCGGAAGGTTCGGACACGCCTTCGAAACCCGGGCCGGCGTCGTAATAGCCGGTCTCTGACTTCGCTTCGCAGCAATCGGGCGGAAGCTCGTCGATGAAGCGGCTGGGGATCACGCTCTGCCAGCGGCCGTAGATCATCCGGTTCGCCGTGAAGGTGATGACTGCGCGGCGCCGGGCGCGGGTGATGCCGACATAGGCCAGGCGCCGCTCTTCCTCGAGCGCGGCCGTGCCGCCTTCGTCCATGGAGCGCTGGGAAGGAAACACCATCTCTTCCCAGCCGGGCAGGAAGACCAGCGGAAACTCCAGCCCCTTGGCGGCGTGCAGGGTCATGATCGACACCTCGTCGCCGTCCTCGGCGCGGTCGGCGTCGCTGACGAGCGCGATGTGTTCGAGGAAGGCTTCCAGCGTGTCGAAGCTTCCCATGGAACGCACGAGTTCCTTGAGGTTGTCCAGCCGGCCTGCGGCCTGCGGGCTCTTGTCCTCGCGCCACATCGCCGTGTAGCCGCTTTCATCGAGGATCACCTCGGCGAGTTCGTCATGGCGCATTTCGCGCGACTGCTCGCGCCAGCGGTCGAGATCGCGCAGGAAGGCCTGGATCCCTGAACGCGCCTTGCCCTTGATCTCGTCGGTCTGGGTCATCAGCCGGGCGGCCTCGACCATCGAGCAGCGCGCCTCGCGCGCCACCGCCACGATGCGCTGAACGCTGGTGTCGCCGACCCCGCGCTTGGGCGTGTTGACGATGCGCTCGAAGGCCAGATCGTCGCTTTCCGACCGCACGAGCCTGAGATAGGCGAGCGCGTCACGGATCTCGGCGCGCTCGAAGAAGCGCGGACCGCCGATCACCTTGTAGGGCAGGCCCAGCATGATGAAGCGGTCTTCAAACGCGCGCATCTGCCAGGAGGCGCGCACCAGCACGGCGATCTCGTCATGCTTGCCGCCGCGGCGGACATGGCTCTCGATCTCGTCGGCGACGAAACGGGCTTCGGCCTCGCCGTCCCACAGGCCTGAAACCTGGACCTTTTCGCCGGGATCGTCCTCGGTCCAAAGCGTCTTTCCCAGCCGCGCCTTGTTGGCCTTGATGAGGCCCGAGGCGGCGGTGAGGATATTGCCGGTGGAGCGGTAATTGCGCTCGAGCCGGATCACGGTCGCGCCGGGAAAATCGTTTTCAAAGCGCAGGATGTTGTCCACCTCCGCGCCGCGCCAGCCGTAGATCGACTGATCGTCGTCGCCCACGCAGCACAGATTGTTCGATCCGCGCGCCAGCAGCCTCAGCCACAGATACTGCGCGACGTTGGTGTCCTGATACTCGTCGACCAGGAGATAGCGGAACTTGCGGTGAAAGTCGGCGAGCACGTCCGGGTGCTTCTGGAATATCGTGATGTTGTGCACCAGCAGATCGCCGAAATCGCACGCGTTCAGCACGCTCAGCCGCTCCTGATAGAGCGCGTAGAGCTGGCCCGCCTTGCCGTCGGCGAAGCTCCACTTGTCTTCCTCGGGTATGCGCTCGGGGCTGAGCGCTCGGTTCTTCCAGCCGTCGATCAGGGAGGCGAAGTGGCGCGGCGTCCAGCGCTTGATGTCGATCCCCTCGGCTTCGAGGATCTGCTTGATCAGGCGCAGCTGGTCGTCGGTGTCCAGGATCGTGAAGCTCGATTTCAGATCCACCAGCTCGGCGTGGCGGCGCAAGATCTGCGCGGCGATGGAGTGGAAGGTGCCCAGCCAGGGCAGCCCCTCGACCTGCTCGCCGATGATCTTGCCCACCCGCTCCTTCATCTCGCGCGCGGCCTTGTTGGTGAAGGTCACCGCCAGGATCTGCCAGGGCGCGGCCTTGCCCTGCGCCAGGATGTGCGCGAGCCGCGTGGTTAGCACGCGCGTCTTGCCGGTGCCTGCGCCGGCCAGCACCAGCACCGGGCCTTCGGTAGCCTCCACCGCGGCGCGCTGTTCGGGGTTGAGCCCCTGAAGATAGGACGCTTCGCCGGAGGGCTGCGGCGGACGCGCGGCGGCGCGCTGGGAAAGCGGAAGTTCGGCCATGACGTCCCAGACGGGCTGCGATTCGAAGGAGAACGAAACTAGCACGCGCCAGCGCAAAGGGCAGGGGGCGAGGTGCGCACCGTCAGGCTGAGAGGGAGCGGACGCGCGCGGGTGTGTGTGATATCTTCAGAGCTATCACAAGACGGAGGCGGCGATGAAAGCGCTGATCGGAAAATGGGGACGCTCGGTCGCTGTGCGCCTGCCGGCCGCATATCTCGACGCTCTGGGTATGAGACCTGGAGACGAGGTCGAGCTGAAGCTCGAGCAGGGCGCTATCCGGATGACGCCGAAGGCGAGGCCGACGCTTGAACAGCTCGTCGAGGAGATGAAAGGTCAGGAGCCTCCGGAGCTTGTCGATTGGGGCCCGGACGTGGGCGCCGAGATCATCCGTGACTGACCGGCCCTCTACGCTCGAACGGGGCGATATCGTCTCAGCGTTCATGAAGGAGCAAGCGGACCGGGAGCAGGCCGGCAGGCGGCCGTTTCTGATACTCACCCCCGGCTTTTATAACGCCGCAGCCTCAACCGTGATCGGGTGTCCGATCACCTCAAACACCGCAGCCTACGCCTTCAAGGTGTTGCTGCCGGAGGGCGCGCCGGTCTCTGGCGGCGTACTCGTCGATCAGGTCCGGGCGCTCGATCTTTCTGCACGGCGTGTCCGCAAGCTGGGAACGGCGCCGGAGGAGACGCTGGCGGACGTCACGGCGATCCTGGCGAGCCTTCTTCGGATCGCCCCGTAGAGCGTCTCACGCCGAGAGCGGGCGCACCTCCGCCTCGATTTCCGCCCAGCGTTCCGAGCGCAGCGTGGCGAGATCGTAGGCCTGCTGAAGGTTCAGCCAGAACTGGGCGGTCGTGCCGAAGGCCTTGCCCAGGCGGACCGCGAGCTCGATCGACACCGATTGCTTGCCGGCGATGAAGCGCGACAGGTTGGCGGCGCTGATATTGAGCGCGCCTGCGGCCTTGCGCAGACTCAGCCCCATCGGTTCGAGATATTCCTCGGCGAGATAGGCGCCGGGATGAACCTCGAGGCCGATCAGGCCGGGCTCGGCGGGAATGCGGGTCATCGGAGTGCGTTAGTGGAACCGGTAGGGTTCACCAATATCCATCTCAGAGACCTCAACCCGGTAACCTTCCCATCTCTTCGGTAGTGGCCGCGTTAGCGCCGTCCGTCCTTTTATCCTAAGGACAAGATGTATGCCGTCATCCCCATGCCAAGGCCAAACGCTCGCTTCGCCTTCTTGAAATCCAAGATGGCGCAGCAGTGTTTTACCTGCATCGTGAGGAGTGGAATTAGGCAACTGTGTTATGTCCAGCCACAAGTGTGAGGCCCCAATGATGCAGCAACGGCCTTAAGGGGAGGATAAAGGTGTGATTCCCGAACTTATGCCCGGCAAACACTATTCCTACAGCGTGCCGTCGGCCGTTCTCATCTTCCGTGCAGACTAACGATCCTGAGTCACCCGGAGCTGAGAAAGGGCGGCCCTCTCCCTCAACGATGTAAACCTCTGAAAAGTAGACCACATCCTTCATGTCGAATTCGGCTACCGCATAAGCGACGGCTTCAGCTCCGACAGTCTTGGCGCGGATTATGCCGCGAGTAAGGCCAGTGCTTCTACCCACCTTTGTAACACGCATCGAGCAGGTGGGGTCCATCACAGACGCAGGGGTGTCGTAGAAATTACCCTGCATACTTGACACACGAGCTTCGTCACGGATTCGGAAAATCGCCGCGTCAGTGTTCGCCGAAACGTTCACATGGTCCGGTGATCCAGCCGTGAATGGAATGACGGAGAGGTGCCGCCCAATTGTAAACGGATCAATCCCATCTTGGTGAACATCGACAGAGCCGGGCGCGACGATTGGCATTTCAATCGGTGTGTGATTGCACCCCCCGCCCACATGATTGTTCGTCAGTCCGACCAAGACGCCTTCCCTGTCGCGCAGGAGCGCTCCTAAGCTGCCTGCCCCGCGGCAATCGCCAACAAATATTGAGCTTCCGCAACAATAAAAGGTATCTGCGACCTGGTAGTAAGGTCGAATTGAGCTATATGTCCGCCCACTTACAAATGGAGCGCCGCCTTGTACTACGCGGATGCCAATTTCATCGTCGAGTGCATCAGGTATATTTTCTGCGTCCTTTTTAGAAAGCTTCCTTCGAGTGTATACGACAACCTCGTGTTCAACGTCATTATATGCAATTAGGAGTATTTCTCTTCGCTTAAACACATCAATAGTATTTTGAGAGCGAAAATCTTCGCCGCGATCGAATTCTTCCTCTATGTCTATTTCATCGTCAGGCTCCTCCGCAGTATCAACTTGGAGGAGGTTTTGAGCTGTCGCCCACTCACGAAAGCGCGCTGCAGCGTTCTTCGTACGCTCGCGCATTTTTTCGTCTTCTTGCGTCATTTCTTCCCCGAGGGTTCTGATTCCAGAATGTAACCCTAGAGCGAAATATCTTAGTCGACAAATGGGAACAAAACAAGAACTAACGATGCTCCTCCTCATGGCGCATCTGCAGGGCGCGCGCATAGGCGGCGTGGGCGTCGGCCTTCGTGATGTAGCCGGTGATCGGCTGGTCGCCGGTGCGTGAGCGGACCGGCGCGCCGTCGAGCTTTTCCGCCGAGAAGAAGCCCATCACCCGGCCGAGATAGTCGTCTTCGTAGACATGGGGCTCGTCCATCTCCGCCTTGGCGTCGGAGGCGTCGAGCGGGGTCATGATGTCGCGCGCGCGGATGGTCTGAAGGATCACGCGGGCGTCGCCCTTGGTCAGGTCGTAGCCGTGCCGCTCGACCATCTTGTGAAAGAAGCTCCCCTTGGTGACCGAGGTGGTGAGCACGGTGGCGAGGGAGACCGCGACCAGAAGCGCGATCGAGGCTTCGTAGTTCGCGGTCAGTTCAAACACGATCAGCGTGGTCGAGAGCGGCGCGCCGAGCACCGCGCCTGAAACCGCGCCCATGCCAACGACCGCGAAGAAGGCCGCGCCGGAGGTCTGCTCGCCGAAGAGCTGGACGGCGATCGCGCCGAACAACGCCCCCAGCATGGCGCCGAGATAGAGCGAGGGCGAAAACACCCCGCCGCCGAACCGGAAGGCCAGCGTGATCACGGTGGCCACGAGCTTCAGGACCAGCAGCGCCGCCAGAAAGCCCACCGAATACCCGCCCGCGAGCGCCATGGCGGTGGCTTCATACCCTACGCCCAGGATCTCCGGCGCGCCGACCGCGATCAGCCCGACGACCAACCCGCCGAAGGGCGGCAGCGCCCAGAGCGGCCAGTGAAGCTTGTTCGCCTGCTCGGCGACCAGGCGCGGCAGCGTCGCCGCGGCCATGGTGAAGCAGATCGCCACGCCCGCCGCAGCCAGGCCCAGCGGGACGATGGCGGCGAAGTCCAGAAGGCTCGCCGGATCGAGCTCGGGGATGGCGAAGGCGGGCTGCGCGCCGAAATGGATGCGCGCGAGGATCGCGCCGACCACGCTGGAGACCGCGACCGGGGCGATGGAGCGCAGCGCGTAATGGCCCAGGATCACCTCGAAGGCGAACAGCGCGCCGGCGACGGGCGCGTTGAAGCTCGCCGCCACGGCGGCCGCAGCGCCACAGGCCAGGATGATGCGCGATGCGCGTGCGGGCAGGCCTAGCGGCCGGGTGATCAGGCTTGCGAGCGTCGCGCCCAGGTGCACCGCAGGCCCCTCGCGGCCCGCCGACACGCCAGAGCCGAGCGAGACCGAGGCGATGACGGCGGAGAGAAGCCCCGGCGCGGCGTCCATCTTGCCTCCGCGCACCGCGCGCGCCTCCATGACGTCGGAGACCGAGAGCGCGCGGGTTTCCTTGAGCCAGCCGAAGCGCTGACCGGCGTAGAGCAGGGCGGAGACCACCAGGCCGCCGATCATCGGCGCGGCGATCACATGAAGCGCGCTGAGATCGCGCGCCGCGCTCGCCAGCCGCTCCGATCCGTCCTGAAACGCGATGAGCTGCACCGCCTCGATCGCCAGGCGCAGGCCGAGCGCGGCGTAGCCTGCGACCAGACCCACCGCGAGCGCGGCGACCCAGAGCGCAGGCGAGCGTCCGTCGGCGAAACTGTTCCGGATGAAGGCGAACGCGCGCCCCGGCCAGGCCTTGGGCCCGGCGCGGCGGACTTCCTTGCCGTCCGTGCCCGCGCGGTCGCTCATGGGTCGGGGTGGTGGCCGAGCCCGGCGGGAAGGTCAAGCGTTACGCCCCGCAGCCCGGCCTGCTAGGCTGCGCCGGGGACGAAACAGGGGGCTTTCATGATTACAGAAATACTGCTGTCGGCCGGTCTCGCCGGATCGGTGGTTCAGGCGCCGGGCTATGACAGCGCCTACACCTCGCTCGAGCAATGCGAGGAGATCGCGCCCCTCGCCGGCGCGCCCTTCGCCATGCAGTGTGACGGCCGGGACGGGATCGGCGTCGTCGTCGGGTATTCAGACGCGGTGCAGCGCGCCGCGTTCGGCGATCTGGGTCACGAGGCGCAGTTTTCCGAAAGCCCCCTGAACACGGGAGCCTTTCAGGCGCTGGCCGAGACGCTGGAATGGCGGCTTAAGGACGGCGAGGCCTTCGCCACCATTCTCCGATGGACGGCCTACCGGCCGGCGTTCGATCCGGACACAGGCGAGGAGACCGGCGTGTTCGACACGGTCGAGCATTATCTCACCGTTTCCGCGCTGAGGCCCGGCGGCCAGAACGGGGTGAGCGCGTGTCATGTCGCTTATGTCGATCTGTCGACGACCTGGCGGGCCAATGATGTCGCACGCCGGATCGCCGAACGCGACGCGCCCGGCTTTGTCTGCGGCGAAGACGCGCCGCGGTTCGTCGATCCCGACGAATCGATCGCGGTCTTGGAAGACGCGCCGGGCTAGTCGGGCAGAAACGCGGCGTCGAGCGCGTCGACGTCGCCGCGCCAGTTCTCTTCGGAGAGCTCGCAATCGACCCGGGCGGCGAGCACGAGCTGTTTCAGCCGCTCGTGCTGGCCTTCGGTGGCGTATGTGAGTTTCAGCGGTTCGAGCCAGTCCGCGCCGGTCAGCGCGTCCAGCCTGTCGAGCATGGCGTGCGCATATCCCCGCGCCGGATCGGACCCGCAGGCGGGCGAGCGCCTGGTGAGCAGGGCCTGGGCTGCAGCGACCTCCTCGGCGGGAAGAGCGATGAGGATCGTGTCCATCGCTTCTTCGCTGGTCGATAGCGCCACCGCTCCGCTTCGGCCAGACAGCGCCGGTGACTGCGCCTTGATGTCGACCGGCGCGCGATAGACGCCGGAAACGGGCAGGACGACGCCGCTGGACCGCCGATCGATGGTGAAGGCGAAGCGGCCGTCAGGACCGGTGACCGCGGAGCCTGTCTCCGCTTCATCCGAGACCGTCACGCCCTCGGCCGGCTCGCCGTCCAGCGTGTACACGGTTCCGGTCACCGCGACCGTCCGGACCGATCCGCCGCCGGGTATGCAGGCGGCCAGGGCGAGCGCGGCGGCGATGCAGGCGGAAGAAAGAAGGCGCATGAGGTCTCCGGTTCAGGCGGCGAGGCGGTAGTGTGTATCGAGCCCCGGCGCGCCGTCGGCGACGACGCGGCCCTGCTCGACGAGATAGATCATGTGGGCGAGCACCGAATGGGCGGCGGCCGGGTGCAGGCGCGGATCGACGTCCTTGTACATCTCCGCGACCATCGCCTTGATCTGCGTCCGGCCGGCCTGAAGCTGGGCGAGGATCTGGCGTTCGCGATCGCGGCGATGGGCGATATAGGCGTCCAGAAACGGCCGGGGGTCTTCAATCGCCGTGCCGTGAGTGGGGCGGATCACCTTGAAATCGAGCGCCCGGATCCGTTCGAGCTGGGCGATGTAATCGCCCATCGAGCCGTCGGGCGGGCTCACCACCGAGGTCGACCAGCCCATGACATGGTCGCCGGAGAAAAGCGTGCGCTCCTCCTCCAGCGCGTAGCAGACATGGTTCGAGGTGTGCCCCGGCGTATGAAGCGCGCGCAGCGTCCAGCCCGGTCCGGTGAAGACGTCGCCGTCCTCGATCTCGACATCGGGGCGGAAGCTCAGATCGTCCCCGGCCTCCATGCGCACCTCGCCGCCTTCGGGCGCAGAGCCTTTCGGGCTCATCGCATGGACTTTCGCGCCGTGCTTTTTCGCAAGCGTATGGGCGAGCGGGGAGTGGTCGAGATGGTGGTGGGTGACCAGCACGTGCGTCACGCGCTCGCCTTTCAGCGCGGCGTCCAGCGCGGCTTCGTGCTCGGCGATGGCGGGGCCCGGATCGATCACCGCGACCTCGCCCTCGCCGATGATGTAGACCCCCGTGCCGGTGAAGGTGAACGGGCCCGGATTGGGCGCGATCACGCGGCGCACCAGCGCGCTCAGCCGGTCGGGCTGTCCGTACTCGAACGTGAAATCGCGCACGAAGGGGATGGTCATGAACGGTCTCCGGACGCGATTTTCTCGGCGTAGGCGCGCAAGGACGCGGCGATGCGGCGGGTGGCGGCCATCTTGTCGGCCAGGGGCAGGGCGGTGGGCGGTCCCATGTCGGTCTTGTTCACATCGACGATCCATAGCGCGCCGTCACTTCGGTCGCGCAGCACGTCCAGCCCGCCCCATTCAAGGCCCATGGCCGCGCAGAAGTCGGCGATCAGCCCGCGTTCCTCGGCGCTGAAGACCGCGCCGGGGTCGAGCATGCGGACTTGTGAGTTGTGATTGGCGAAGCGCTCGGCGAGCGGACGGCGTTTGAGGAACACGACCGGCACGTCGCCCGCCACGGTGGGGCAGCGCAGATCCTCCACGAGCCCGTCCCCGGCCAGATTGTCGATCAGCCGCTGATAGACCAGGCCCGGCTCGGCGGCCGCAGGGCCGGCCACCACGCGGCCGTCATGGACGCCGTTCGTTTCCGACTTCACCGCCATCGGCCCGTCGAAGGACGCGGGATCGACGGCGAGCGTGCGGCCGGTGACCGCTTCGAACACCGCCGCCACGCGGCTCTTGGACACGTCGGTGCAGCCGGCGTTGATCATGCGCGCGCCGATGTGTTCAGGCGCCGCGCCGCTGGTCGCATCGTCGAAATAAAAGCCGAGATTTGCCTCAGCCGGATCCGCGACCGTCCTGAGGCCGGCGAGCTTGCCTGCGGCCCATACGAGATACCAGGGCCGGGGCCGGTCGGGTGCGAACCAGATTTTCGGGCCGTCCGCACGCCGCGACGCGCCGGCGGCTTCCACGGCGAGATAGAAGCGCAGCCAGGCTAGGACCTCGCCTGCCACCCCCGCGCTGACCGGCACCAGCGCGCCGGTCTTGCGCACGCGCACCGCGCCGCGTTCAAACGTGAAATCGCGCCACCAGGCCTCGGCCGTCATGGTGAATCGCCTCCGCTCCCCAGCGGTTTGACGATACGGGCGCCGGCGGCGCCGGGCAATTCACGAGCCGTTCATGCCGGTTCACGCAAATCTGAGTTCGTGTCGTCCGGGCGCCGGTCTTGCGAGGGAGAATGAAGACCGTCCGCAATCGGGACTATCGCTTTGAACCGTTTCGCAGCCCTCGCCTCAAAGCGCCTGCGCGTCGCCGCGCTCGCCTTTATCGCCGTGCTCGCGGTGAAGGTGGGGGCCGGGCTGGCGGTCGGTGCTCCGGAAACGCCTGCGGCGCCCGCTTCGGTTGAAATCCGCTCCGCTGCGGTGTCGCCCTCGGGCCACAGGGCGGAAATCGGGCCGGCTCTCACCCCGGAAAGCATTGAGCCTGCGTCGTAAATCGCGCCTACTGCGGGCCGTTCTTGATCGCATTCACCGCCCGGCCCACAAAACCGTCACGAAAACGCACCAGCAGCACGGCCCGTTCATGCCCTCATACATCGTCCGCCGCATCCTGGTCGCCATCCCGACGATCCTCGTGATCATCACGGTGGCGTTTTTCATGATGCGCGTCGCTCCGGGCGGGCCTTTCGACCTCGAAAGGCCCATGCCGGAGGAAATCCGGCAAAACATCCTGGCCGCCTACGGCCTGGATCAGCCGATCTGGAAGCAATACCTCGATTATCTCGCCTCGCTTCTGCAAGGCGATCTCGGCCCGTCGCTGAAATTCCGCGACAAGGACGTCGCCGACATCATCGGCGAGGGCTTCCCGGTCTCCGCTACGATCGGCCTTCTGTCGATGTCGCTGGCGGTGGTGATCGGCACGATCTTCGGCTCGATCGCCGCGCTGCGTCAGAACACGGCGGCCGATTTCGGCGTGGTGGGCTTCGCTACTGTCGGCATCGTGATCCCGCCCTTCGTGGTCGGCCCGATCCTGGCGCTGACCATCGGCATCTATCTGGGCTGGCTGCCGTCGGGCGGCCTCGATCCGCGCCACGGCATGACCGTGGACCGATTGATACTGCCGGTGATCACGCTGGCTCTGCCGCAGATCGCGATCATCAGCCGGCTCATGCGCGCCTCGATGATCGAGGTGATCCGTTCGAATTATATCCGCACCGCGCGCGCCAAGGGGCTCTCCGCGCCGGCGGTCATCTTCAAGCACGCGCTTCGTAGCGCGATCCTGCCGCTGGTCAGCTATCTCGGCCCGGCCTCGGCTGCGCTGCTGACCGGCTCGATCGTCATCGAGCAGGTGTTCTCCCTGCCCGGCATCGGCCGGCAGTTCGTGTTCGCCGCGCTGCAGCGCGACTACACCGTGGTGATGGGGGTGGTGATCCTTTACGCCACGCTGATCATCGTTCTCAATCTGGTGGCCGACCTGCTCTATGCGGCGCTGAACCCGAAAGTGAAGTACGACTGATGGTTCTGACCTCCACCCCTTCGGAAAAGGAGCGCATGCTCGAGGACGCGGCGATCAAGGGCCGCTCGCTCTGGGACGATGCGCGCGCCCGCCTTCTCAGAAACAAGGCGGCGGTGGCCGGCCTGATCCTGCTCGCCGTGCTGGTCGTGCTGGCCTTTCTCGGCCCGCTGATCTGGGTGCACGATTCAAGCTTCATCTATCGCGACCGGGTCCAGATCGGTCCGACCTTCGAAAACTTCCACATCTTCGGCACCGACGCGCAGGGGCGCGATCTGTTCGCCCGGGTGCTCGTCGGTCTTCGGATGAGCCTGATGGTCGGCGTGGTCGCCACCATGGTGTCGCTGGCCATCGGCGTGGTCTGGGGCGCGACCGCGGGCTTCATCGGCGGGCGCGTCGACCAGATCATGATGCGTATCGTCGACGTGCTCTATTCGCTGCCCTTCATCTTCTTCGTGATCATCCTGATGGTGGTGTTCGGGCGGAACATCATCCTGATCTTCGTCGCCATCGGCGCGGTGGAGTGGCTGACCATGGCGCGGATCGTGCGCGGGCAGACCATCTCGCTCAAAGGCATGGAGTTCGTCGAGGCCGCCCAGGCCGCCGGCGTCAGCCAGTTCTCCATCATCCGCCGGCACATCGTGCCGAACGTGCTGGGCCCGGTCGTGGTCTATGTGACCCTGACCATTCCGGTGGTGATCCTGGCCGAGAGCTTTCTGAGCTTCCTCGGGCTCGGCGTGCAGGAGCCGCTGACCTCGCTGGGCAATCTGATCTCGAACGGCGCGCGGGACATGGAGATCGCGCCCTGGACGCTGATCTTCCCGGCGCTGACCATGATGATCACGCTGTTCTGCTTCAACTTCATCGGCGACGGCCTGCGCGACGCGATCGACCCCAAGGATCGCTAGGCGCGGCGTTCTGCGCGGCGTGCGCGAACGGTTTCGTCGCGGATTTGTCCGGTTTCGCTTGAAAACGAACACGGTTCTCTAGGAGATTAAGGCCGCGTCAAGCCGGATGCGTTCATCACCGGCTCATTCGCGTCCTGTTCTGTTCAGGAGCGCGGCGCGATCGCCCGGCGGCTCGCCGCCTCTGAAACGAGACATCCGCCGGAGCCCGCTCCGGCCCCGACAATCGAGGGAGACCCCCATGCGCTTCACCTCCAAGTTCGCCCTGGCGCTCGCCGCCGGCGCTTCGGCCCTGACGCTCGCAGCTTGCGGCGGCGGGGACGAGGCCGACAGCGATCTCGTCACCCTGCACCGCGGCAACGGCGCCGAGCCGCTCTCGCTCGACCCGCACAAGGCCTCGGGGACCTGGGAGAACAACATCATCGGCGACATGTTCATCGGCCTGTTCACCGAGGACGTCGAAGGCGAGCCGATCCCGGGCATGGCGGAAAGCTGGGAGGTCTCCGAGGACGGTCTGGTCTGGACCTTCACCCTGCGCGAGGCGCAGTGGAGCGACGGCGAGCCGGTGACCGCGGCCGATTTCGAGTTCGCCATCCAGCGTATTCTCGATCCCGCGACGCTGGCCCAGTACGCCTCGCTGCTCTATCCGATCAAGAACGCGCGCGGCGTGAACACCGGCGAGCTTCAGCCTGAAGAAGTCGGCGTCACCGCGATCGACGAGCGCACCCTGCAGATCGAGCTGGAATTCCCTGCGCCGTATCTGCCGGGGCTTCTAACCCACTACACGACCTTTCCGGTGCCCAAGCACGTGGTCGAACAGTTCGGCGATCAGTGGATCCAGCCGCAGAACATCGAGGTGAACGGGCCCTACAAGCTTCTGCAGTGGAGCGCGAACAACTTCGTGCATGTCGAGCGCAACCCGCTCTTCTTCGACAACTCGAACGTCTGCGTGGACGAGGTCTTCTACTACCCCACCGTGGACAATCCCGCCGCCGAGCGCCGGGTGCGTAACGGCGAGCTGGATCTGAACGTCGATTTCGCGGGGCAGAATCTCGAATTCCTGCAGCGCGAGATCCCCGAGTACGTCCGGATCCACCCCTATCTCGGCATCGTCTACTTCTCGTTCAAAACGACCGAAGCGCCGTTCGACGATCCGCGCGTGCGCAACGCGCTGGGCATGGCGATCGATCGCACCTTCATCGCCGAGGAAATCCTGCAGGCCGGCCAGATCCCGGCCTACTCCTTCGTGCCGCCGGGGGTGAACGACTATCCCGATACCGCGAAGATCAGCTGGTTCGACCAGCCGATCGAAGCGCGCCGCGAAATGGCGCGCGAGCTTCTGATGGAAGCGGGCTTCGGTCCGGACAATCCGCTGCAGTTCGAGTACGCACACCGCACCACCGGCGACAACCCGCGGGTCGCGCCGGTCGTCCAGCAGGACTGGGAGCTGATCGCGGACTGGGTCGATGTCGACATCGTCGGCATCGAGACGCAGATCCACTACTCCAACCTGCGCGCCGGCGATTACCAGATCGGCGACGGCGGCTGGATCGGCGATTACAACGACGCGTACAATTTCCTGTTCCTGGCCGAGACCGGCTCGATCCCGATGAACTATTCGCGCTGGTCGAACGACGAGTACGATCGGCTGGTCGATCAGGCCAACCGCACCCTGGACGCGGAAGAGCGCGGCCGGATGCTGGCTGAAGCCGAGCAGCTCATGCTCGACGAGATGCCCTACATCCCGATCGTCTATTACGTGAACAAGGCGCTGGTGAACCCCGAGGTGACCGGTTGGGAGGACAATCTGGTCCATATCCACCGCACCCGGTATATGTGCTTCGCCGGCGAGCAGGGCGGGGCGGGCGAAGAAGGCTAGGCACAGCCCTTCGCCGCCATCGCCCGGGGGAGGGCGCATGAGCGGGATCGACGAGGCCGCGCAGACTTCAGCCGAGCACGCCGCCGCAGCCGCCGCTGCGGCCGGCGGCGGACCGGCGAGGGCGCGGCCGTCCCGGCCCGCCGAACTCGCTCCTGACACGCCCGAGGGCGTTTGCGCGAATTGTCAGACCGGGCTGAGAGGCCCGGTCTGTCACGTTTGCGGACAGGTCGCCGACGAGTATCACCGGCCGATGGGCGGGCTGCTCGGCGAGATCGTTGAGGGGTTCACAGCGCTCGACGGGCGGGTGGCGCGCACCATCCCCAATCTCCTGCTGCGCCCGGGGCGGATCACCCGCGCCTATCTCAAGGGCGCGCGGGCGCGCTTCATGCCGCCCTTCCGCCTCTACATCATCGCCTCGCTCATCTTCTTCCTGCTGATCCCGGCGATCGACAACGCGATCGGCGACGCCGAACTCGCCAGTTTCGGGGAGGGCTTGCGGTCCGGCGCCATGGAGGACGAGCTCGAAGCGGCGGTCGCCGCCGGCGAGCTCACCGAGGAAGAGGCGGAGGCCGCAAGGCGCGCCCTGGAGCAAATCTGGCTGGGGCCGCGGGAGGCTGAAGAGCCTGCGGCCGCGGACCCGGCGGCCGCGGCGGAGGGTGAAGCCTCGCAAGCGACTGCGCCCGACACCACTGTGACGATCCCCCCGCCGATCCAGATCGGTGTCGGTGGAGAGAACAGCGCCACCCCAGACGCCATCCGGCGATACTTCGCGCCGGAGGATTTCGGTGAGCCGGCGCCGGATACGATCTTCCCGCTTCCTGTACGCCGTCATCTCGGCGAGCGCTTCGCAGAGGCGCAGACCGATCCGGTCGGCTGGCTGAACCGCGCCGCGCAATGGGCGCCGCGTATCATGTTCGTGATGGTGCCGGTCTACGCCCTGCTTCTGAGCCTGGTCTATGTCTGGCGGCGGCGGTTCTTCTTCTACGACCACCTGATCGTGTCGCTGCACCTGCATTCGGCGCTGTTTCTGGTGCTTTCACTGGCCCTCATGCTCGGCGGCATGGTCGGAGCCGGCTGGGCGTGGCTCGCGGTGATCGTGTACTCCAACGTCTATCTCTACCGCCTGCATCGCGTCGTGTACGGGCGCGGGCGGTTTTCCAGCGTCGTGCGCACGATCGTGCTCGACCTGCTTTACCTGGTCGTGCTGATGCTGGGCTTTTTCGCGGTGCTTCTGCTCGGCGCTCTGGTTTAGGGGGCGCCCGCGCCGTCAGCCGCGTCACGGCTTTCAAGCCGAACCCCGCCATGCTCCGCGCTGGCGCGCGCCTCGAGCATCGCCTGCACCTCGGGCAGCGCCAGCACCGCGTCCAGCCGGCCGAGCGCCTGAACGCCCTCTGCGGTCAGGCCGAACAGCTCCTGAAACGCCTCGAGTCCGGCGGGCCTGCGCGGGAAGCGCTTCAGGGTGACGTCTTCACCCGGCGCGATCCCGGCGAGGTCGCGCGCCTCCTCGACCGCCTCGGCGAGACCTCCGATCCGGTCGACCAGGCCCAGCTCGAGCGCCTGCGCGCCGGTCCAGACCCGACCGCGCGCGATCTCCTGCACGCGCTGCAGCGGCAGATCGCGGCCTTCGGCCACGCGCTCGGTGAAGTCTGCATAAGTGTCTGCGGCGAGCGATTCGAAGGCTGCGCGCTGGCTTTCGGTCCAGGCGGTGGAAGAGGAGAACGCGGTGGCGTACTCCCCACCCACAGACAGCGGCTCGATGTTCACCCCGATTCGTTGCAGCGCGCCGTCGATGACGATCTTGCCGGCGACGACGCCGATCGAACCGGTCAGCGTGGAGGCGTTCGCCACGATTCGGTCGGCCGGCGCGGCGATGTAATACCCGCCCGATGCCGCGACAGCGCCCATCGAGACCACGACCGGCTTGCCGGCGGCGCGGGCGCGCACCACCGAGTCCCAGATCTGGTCGGACGCGATCGCTGATCCGCCGGGGCTTTCAACCCGCAGCACGATCGCGCGGACCTGCGAATCCTCAGCGGCGGCGTCGATCGCTGCGCTGAGCCGGTCCGAGCCCACGACTGCGCTCGCCGCGAAACCGGCCTCGCCAGCTCCGGTCTCGATCGGGCCCTCGCCGCCGATGAGCGCGATCACGGCGCCGCCGGCCTGCCGGGCCGGCCGGGCGCGGGCGTACTCTTCCACCGCCACGAATCGAGCCCCGTCGCCGGCGTGCGCGAGCGCCGAATCGCGGGCGGCGTGCAGATGACCCAGCCGGTCGGCCAGCCCCGCCTCGACGGCGCGCTCTGCCGTGTAGGGGCCCTGTTCGATCAGCGCGCGCATGCGGTCCGCCTCGATCCCGCGATCCTCGGCGGCGGCTTCGACCGCCGTGTCGAAAAGCGAACCCAGCCAGGACAGCGTCGCCTCGCGATGCGCCTCGGTGTAGTCGTTGCTCACGAAAGGATCGGCCGCGCTCTTGTACTCATAGAACTGCAGGAATTCGGCTTGGGCGCCTGTCTGCTCGATCAGGTCGCCGAAGAACACGGTCTCGGTGGCGTATCCGGTGGCCGAGAAGCTCGCGGTGTCCTGAAGCCAGATCTCGTCAGCACCTGACACGGCGAAGTAATTGGCGACCGCCGGACCCTCGAAGCCCTGGGCGTGCGCGACGACGGGCTTTCCGGACGCCTGGAAGCGGGCGAGCGCGCGGCGAATCTCCTCGGCCTGGCCCGGCGACATGCCCAGCGGGTTCGCGCGCACGAACACCGCTTCGACCTGATCGTCTGCGGCGGCGCGGTCGAGGGTCAGGCCGAGCTCGGTGACCGACAGCGGCTGGGCGAAGAGGAAGGGCGACAGGCCTGGCTGATCGAGCCGCGGCGCGCGAAGATCGAGTTCCAGAACGACGGCGCCGGAGGGCAGGGCGGTCTGGCTGGCGTTCTCGGCGTCCTGAACTGCAGAGGCGATCAGGCCGGCGATCGCGAAAACGATGAAGACGCAGAACAGCACGGCGGCGGTGATCACCCCCGCCACGGTGCCGAAAAAGCTGAGCCAGAACTGCTTCATGATCGTCCCCTCTAATCCACGATCTGAAGCCTAGGGGCGCGATCGGGCGGGGTCGAGCGAAAGCGGGCGAGCGCGCGCTTGGCGCCGAAGCGCCGTTGCGCGGATGTGACTCGCGAATATCGGGACGACGCGGGGGCAGGGAATGAATGGTCGGAGCAGCAGGATTTGAACCTGCGACCCCTGCCTCCCGAAGACAGTGCTCTACCAGGCTGAGCTATGCTCCGAACCGAGGCGCGGCTTATAGCGCCGCGATTCCAGCGAAGCAAGCGCTCCGGGCGCCGCTGCGCAGCGGCCGGACGGCGGCGCCGCAACCGGGGTGAAAACGGCTGCAGCACCGGCGTTGCACTTTCCTGAAAGCCGGGCTATCAACCGCCGCCCGCGACCGGAGCCCCGGTCGCTGCTGGGGCGTCGCCAAGTGGTAAGGCAGCGGTTTTTGGTACCGCCATTCCCAGGTTCGAATCCTGGCGCCCCAGCCATCTTCCCTGTTCCAAGGATTTTGCAGTTGCTCAGTGCGCCGTGAAGACGGGCCGCGCTGCGCGCTTTTCGCGTCACAGCGCCCCCCTTGCGACCCGCCGATATTGCGCCGGCTTCCACCGTCCTGCCCTTTAGGCAAAGGGATTTCAAAGGGTTGGCCGCTTTCGGCGGCGGAGTGCCGCCCCTGTCGCAAAATAGCCACCGTCCAGGGTTAAACATCGTTAACGCCGTCGCGAAGGCCGGTCGGGCTGCTGCATGAGCGGTTGATCGGCCTGCGAGCGCGGTGCTAGCGTTCACGCAATCGAAATAGACGGCGGTCTACGCCGCGTATCGAGGGGATGACGATAAACGCGCGTTGTTTCCTCACATTCCATTCGCGGCGCTCCTGACCGGGCGCTGCCGCGCGGTGCGCCGCGTTTATTTTGTTGGGGGGCCGATGCCGTCGCGGTCGACGATCGGCGCACCGAAGAGCGAGGGAAAACGGAAGCGCACGGGCACTTAAGTCCGTGCGGGCTACTGTGAGGCAAACCATGTCCAAAAAGTTTCAAGCAATCCGCATGACGCTCGCGGCCGGGGCCACCGCCCTCGTCTGCGCCGCCGGCGCTCACGCCCAACTCGACCAGGCGCTGCAGATCGCGCGCCAGTCGACCCAGGCCGGCGCCCAGGCGCAGGAGCAGATCGACCGTCTGGCGGACGACGCCGACAACGCCGAGCGCCAGTATCTCGCTCTTCAGGAGCAGATCGAAGGCCAGCGCGTGTATCTCGAGCAGCAGCGGGTCTTCCTGCGCTCGCAGGAGAACGAACTCGCCGCGCTGCAAAGCCAGCTCGAGCGGGTGGGCAATATCGAGCGCGACCTGACGCCGATGATGCTCGAGATGTTCGTCGCCCTGGACGAGTTCGTGCAGCAGGACCTGCCCTTCCAGATGGACCTGCGCACCCAGCGTCTCGCTGAGATCCAGGAAGTGCTCGGCGATGCGGGCATCCCGCCGGCCGAAAAGTACCGCCTGCTTCTGAACGCCTATGAGATCGAAGCCTCCTACGGCCGCTCGCTGCGCGCCTACACCGAGGAAGTCGAGCTCGACGGCGTTCCGGTTTCCGCCGAAATCCTTCAGATCGGCCGCGTCGCCCTGATCCGCGACGCCGGCGACCGGCTGGAAATGCTGACCAAGGACAATCCGGAATGGCGTTCGGTCCCGGGCTCGATGGCCCAGGACGTCCAGCGCGCGTTCCGCATCGCCAACGAAGTGACCACCCCGGAAGTGTTCGTGGCTCCGCTGCCCGGACCTGAGGCTGCTCAGTAACCGGACCCGACGGGAGAGAAACGACGATGAAAACGCTCATCAAATCCATTGCGGCCGCGTCGATGGCCATGGGCCTCGTGGCGGCTCCGGCCTTCGCGCAGGCCGACCGGGAACCGGTCAACTCGATTTCCCAGCTGATCGATCGCGTCCGCCAGGACGCGCGTGAAGCCGAAGCCGAGAACCAGCGCCGGCTTCAGGAATTCCGCGCCGACCGCGACCGCCAGGCCGCGCTTCTGGCGCAGGCGCGCAGCACGCTGGCCGCTCTCGAAGCCCAGGCCGATCAGGCCGAGGCCCAGTTCGAGGCCAACAGCGCCCGCATCGCCGAGCTCGACCAGCAGCTGCGTGAAGAGCAGGGCGCCTTCGGCGAACTGTTCGGCGCGGCGCGTCAGGCCGGTGGCGAATTCGGCGCGATCCTTCAGTCCTCGCTGATCTCCGCGCAGTATCCGGGCCGGGCCGAACCGCTGCTCGAACTCGCCGAGAGCCGCACGCTGCCCGAGCGCAACCAGCTCGACCAGATCTGGCGCACGCTCATCCAGGAAATGAACGCGCAGGCCGAGGTCGTGACCTTCCAGCGCCGCGTGCTCGGCCTCAACGAGGGCCAGCCGGTGCCGGTCACCCGCGTGGGTCCGTTCAACGCGGTCGCGGAATCCGGCGGTCCGGTCTACGTGCAATGGACCACCGAGGAATCCAACCGCGCCGCGGGCTATAACCTCACCGCGCTCGAGCAGCAGCCCCCGGGCCGCCTCATGGGCGCCGCGTCGGCGCTGCTGAACGCCGAACCGGGCGAAATCGTCGCCGGTCCGGTCGATCCCTCGCGTGGTGCGCTGCTGCGCATCTACAAGGACGTTCCCGATCTTCAGGAGCGCTTCGCTCAGGGCGGCATCGTCGCGATCATCATCGCCGTGCTGCTGGTCCTGTCCGCGGCGTTCGGTCTGTTCCGTCTCTTCTCGCTGCTGATGACCACTTCGGCCATCAACGCGCAGAAGCGCCGCTCGACTGCGTCCAAGTCCAACCCGCTGGGCCGCATCATGCTGGCTTACGAAGAGGTCAAGGACCGTCCGATCGAAACGATCGAGCTGAAGATCGACGAAGCGATCCTTCGCGAGACCCCGAAGCTCGAATTCGGTCTGAACTTCCTCAAACTCGCCGCAGGCGTCGCGCCGCTGCTGGGCCTTCTGGGCACCGTGACCGGCATGATCCGGACCTTCACCCAGATCACGCTGTTCGGCACCGGCGACCCCCGCATCATGGCGGGCGGCATCTCCGAGGCCCTGGTGACCACCGTGTCGGGCCTGATCGCGGCCATCCCGCTTCTGTTCATCCACTCCTTCGCGGCCAGCTTCGCGCGCGGCGCGCAGCAGGCCCTGGAAGAGCAGGCCGCCGGGATCATCGCGCGTCACGCCGAAGAGAAGTCCGCGGGCTAAAGGAACAGAACCGATGGATTTCCAAGGCGCCCTCACAAGTCTTCAGGAGTTCCTGGAGCGCGGCGGCCCGGTCCTGAACTGGATCATGGCCCTGACCTTCGTGATGTGGGCGTTCATCCTGGAGCGGCTGGCGTATTTCGGTT
The DNA here is from genome assembly GCA_040112665.1 of Oceanicaulis sp. Lineage (NCBI taxonomy): Bacteria > Pseudomonadati > Pseudomonadota > Alphaproteobacteria > Maricaulales > Maricaulaceae > Oceanicaulis > Oceanicaulis sp. The sequence goes on from CP157796.1 coordinate 1,777,029, forward strand.
TCGCGCACAAAAGCGTGCGGGACCGGGCGCTGAAGGAATGGGGGGCGCGCGGCGACCACCATTCCTGGCACGCGCTGGCCATCCGGGATCAGCTCATCAGCGAGGTCAAGGCGAAGGCGGAGCAGAACGTGGAGCTCATCAAGACCCTGGTCGCGGTGGCTCCCCTGTTCGGCCTGCTGGGCACCGTGACGGGCATGGTTTCGGTCTTCGACGTGATGTCGATCTCCGGCTCCTCTGACGCACGCGCCATGAGCGCCGGCGTCGCCCGGGCCACGATTCCGACCATGGCCGGCATGGTGGCCGCGCTGTCCGGTCTCCTGTTCTCAAACCAGATCGAGCGCATGGCGAAACGCCGCGTGCACGAGCTGGCCGACGACCTGGAAGTGGAGTGATCCATGCGTAGAAGAGCCAGGCGCGGGAGCGATCAGGCCGACGTCAACATGACGCCGATGCTCGACATCGTGTTCATCCTGCTGATCTTCTTCATTGTGACCGCCACCTTCCTGCAGGAAGAAGGTCTCGATCTCCGTCCGCCCCCTCCCAGCGAGGAGCCGCCGGAAGAGTCGAACCCGGTCATTCTGGTGCAGATCACGAACCAGAACCGCGTCTTCGTGAACCAGGACGCCACCAGCGAGCTTCGCGTGCTCTCGGCGGTGTCCCGGATCCGCGCCGAGCAGCCGAATTCCGCCGTCCTCATCGAGGTCGCGCAGGACGCCGAGCACGGCACGATGGTCCGTCTGGTCGACGAGCTGCGGGCGAACTCGATCCCGGTATCGATTTCGCGCGCTAACGAAGAATAACGGCAGGAGACCCTCATGGCCCGCCGCCAAAGCCGAGTGCTGCAGGACGACGCCGACGTCGAACTGGATATGACGCCGATGCTCGACGTCGTGTTCATCCTGCTGATCTTCTTCATCGTCACCGCGGTCTTCGTGAAAGAGCCCGGTATCGAGGTGGAACGCCCTGAAACGGTGACGCAGGAGCGCGAACGTCCTACGCTCCTCGTCGCGGTCAATTCAGAAGGCGAGATTTTCGTCGACGGCGACGTGTACGAACTCAGCCAGCTGCGGAACGTGTTCGAGCAGCTGCGCGAAGAGAACCCGCGCGCTGAAGCGATGATCCAGGGCGACGCAGGCGCGCCCGCCGGAACCGTCCTCGACGTCCAGGAACTGCTCATGGACATGGAGATCCCGGTGAAGATCTCGACAGAAGAGCGCTAGGGAGGACATCATGGCGAGCATCATCCGCCTTCTGATCGGCGTGCCGATCGCCGGAGCGATCACTTTCCTGCTCTTCATGCTGATGCAGGCGCTCATCTTCACAGACGAGGTCACGCTCGAGGACGCCGGCGACGAGCTGATGATCTCGATCAGCGAGGAAGTCGAGGAAGTCCAGGTCCGCCAGCGTGACGTCACGCTCGACGACGTCGACCAGGTCGAACCGCCCCCTCCGCCTCCGGAGATCGAGCGGCAGGCGGCCGAGACGCCGAGCGAGGACATGTCCACGATCGTCGGTGAAATCCCGGCTTTCGAGGAGCCCTCTCTCACTGGCGACAATATCAGCTTCTCGGTCTCCGACCGCGACGCTCAGCCGCTGGTGCGTATCGAGCCGGAGTATCCCGTGCGGGCCGCCGAGCGCGGCGTGGAAGGCACGTGCGACGTGACTTTCGATGTGACGCCGGACGGGGTGACCACGAACATCCGCATCCTCAGCTGCGACAGCTCGTTGTTCGAGCGCGCCGCCATCCGGGCCGTGGAACGCTGGCGCTACCAGCCGAAGATCGTGGAAGGCACTGCGGTGCGGCGGACAGGCGTGGTGACGCAGTTCAACTTCCAGCTTGATGGATAGAATTGTGGTCTTCCGTGCCGGGTTCGCCGGACAAGGGCGACTGAATTCCAAGGAGCCGAGAATGGCGCAGAAAACAAAAATGTTTCGGATCTCCGACATCCTGACGGCAGGCTCGGCCCTTCTCGTCGCCTCCGCGGTCGCGCTCGCCGCCGCCGCTCCGGCGGACGCCCAGCGCAATCGCGACCGTGACGAGCAGTCGGAGGCCGAACAGCAGAACCGTACGCTTTCCGCGCGGGTCGGTGAGGCGGTCCAGGCGGCCGTCGAGGCGCAAGACGCCGAGCAGTGGGGCCAGATGATCCAGCTGCTGAACCCTCTGCTGAATCAGGAGATCACCCCGTACGAGCGTTCGATCGTCCTGCGACTGCGCGGCACGGCGTATTTCCAGCAGGACAATCTCGCCCAGGCCACCCAGGACTTCCTCGGGGTGATCAACACCGGGGCGCTGACCCAGGACGAGGCGAACACGCTGCGCATCAATGTGGGCCAGCTCTACATGGCGCAGGAACAGATCGACGAAGGCATTCGTCAGTTCGAACTCGCCATCGCCAACGGCGCGACCCTGAACACCCGCCTGGCCAAGATGCTCGCGACAGCTTACGTCCAGGCCGAGCGTTTCCAGGAGGGACTGCGCTATGCCGAGCAGTTCTATCGCGATGAGCAGAACAAAACGCTTAACGATTACAACCTGATGCAGTACTACTACACGCAGCTGAACCGTCCGCAGGACGAGCTGCGCGTGATCAGGGACGGTCTCAGCGCCTATCCCGGCGAACGCCGCTCCTGGCAAAACCTCGTGGCCATCTTCGCGCGGCTGAACCGTGAGGAAGACGCGTTCGAGGCCAACAAGCTGATGTACCTCAACGGCCTGTTCCAGGAGTGCAACGAGGTGTTCCGCCTCGCTCAGTACTACTCCGCCTTCGACGTGCCCTACCGGGGTGCGAGCATCCTTGAGCGCGCGATCAATTCGGGCCGCTGCGAAGGCGATCGCGAACAGCTCGAACGTCTCGCCAACATGTGGCGTCAGGCGGCCGAGTTCGACCGCGCCATTCCCGTGATCGAACGCATCGCGAGCCAGACCGGCGAGGGCGAGTGGTGGCTTCGCCTGGCTGAGGCGAACTATCAGCTCAACAACTTCGCCGAAGCGGAATCGGCGTTCGAAACTGCGCTCGAGCGTGGCGGGCTGGACAACGCCGGCGACGCCTGGATCCTGCTCGGCGACTCGCGTCTGAAGCAGGGCAAGCGCCAGGAAGCGCTCGCCGCCTTCCGTCAGGCGACGAACTTCCGCGGCTCGGCTCAGCGGGCGAACGGCTTCATCCGCTTCGTGACGAGCCAGATCGAAGGCGAACAGCGCCGCGCCGTCCAGCGTGAGCAGATCGTCATCGACGAATGTTCGCTCACGATCGCCGCCGAACGCCGTTCGCTGGTTCTGATCGGCGAGGTGGATGCGGACGGGAGGGTGACCTTCCCCGAAGGCGCCATTCCCGATCAGTGCTCGCGCTACTTCAACCAGCGCACGGGCGACCAGATCCGCGAAGCCGGCATGAGCGACGAGGAAGCCGCTCAGTACCAGGCCGATCAGGAAGCCGCCCGCCAGGCGCGCGCCGCCGCCGGCTAGCCTCCGGCACGGATCGGTATGATCAAAACCCCGCCGGGTTCGCCCGGCGGGGTTTTTCTTCGCCTGGGCTCCAGGCCGTGAACGCCAACCGCAAGCTGAACGCTGTTCGCCGATTCGCGAAACGCGCGATCCTGTGTCACGCTCCCAGACGGGCCGGGGGGCTCGCTCAGGGAGGACGCCATGAGCATGGTTTCCGACACGGCGCCGGCGCGGTCAGGCGCGCCGGTGCGCTGGATACCCGCCGTGCTCGGTGCGGCGGCGGTGACCGCAGGCCTGTTTCTTCTGATGACCTGGCTGATCGCCGAGGACATCGTCAGGATCGAGGAGCCGGCAGGCCTCGAGCCGATGAGGATCAGCTTCGATCCCGAACCGATCGCGATAGACGAGGGGCGCGATCCGCCGGAGCGGATCGACACCGAGCCGCCCCCGCCCGCTCCCCGTATTCACACCGAGAACGCCGCCCCGGCACCGGGGCCGACGGTCCAGCCTGCGCCGCCGCGCGTCGAGCCGGTCGTCGAGCTGATCGGTCAGGGCTTCACGCCCGCCCCGCCGGTGGACGTGCGTGTGCCGCCCGCCTATCCGGCGCGCGAGCAGGGCCGTGGCGTGGAGGGCGACTGCACCGTGCGCTACGACGTCACGGCGGCAGGACAGGCCGTCAATCTCGAGGTCGTCCGGTGCGACAGTTCAGGCTTCGCCCGGGCCACCGTGGATGCGGTCAGCCAGTGGCGATTCGCCGTCTCCGGCGGGCGGGCGTCAGACGAGATCGTCGCGCGCGGGCAGACCACGACGCTGCAATTCAGGCTGGACTGACCCGAATGAAAAACGGCGCGGGGCTGTGGCCCCGCGCCGCCTTTTCAGCGCTTCGACCGGTGGATCAGTCGTCCACCGCGTCCTGACCGGCCGCCGCGGCGGCCTGTGCGGCTTCAGCCGCCTCGGCGTCGGCGAGGCCGACGGTCATCAGGGCGAAGGCGTAGTCCTCGGCCCGTTCCTTCAGCGAATCGAACCGGCCCGACGCGCCGCCATGGCCCGCGCCCATGTTCGTGCGCATCAGGGTGAGGCCGTCATCGGTGCGGCGGGTGCGCAGACGCGCCGCCCATTTCGCCGGTTCCCAGTAGGTCACGCGCGGATCGGTCAGACCGGCCGTGGCGAGCACGTGGGGATAGTCCTGCGCGCTCACCTGATCGTACGGCGAGTAGCTGGCGATGTAGTCGTACGCCGCCTCGTCCTCGATCGGGTTGCCCCATTCGGGCCATTCGGGCGGGGTGAGCGGCAGGGTGGGGTCGCTCATCGTGGTCAGAACGTCCACGAACGGCACCGCCGCGATGGCGCCGGCGAACAGCGCCGGATCCTGATTGATCGCCGCGCCGACCAGAAGCCCGCCGGCCGAGCCGCCATGGGCGACGAGCCGGCCCTCAGAGGTGTAGCCTTCTTCGACGAGGAAGCGCCCCGCGTCGACGAAGTCGTTGAACGTGTTCTGCTTTTTGTCGAGCTTGCCGTCGAGATACCACTGATAGCCCTTCGCCATGCCGCCGCGGATATGGGCGATGGCGTAGACCATGCCCCGGTCGACAAGGCTCAGCCGCGAGGTGGAGAAACCCGCCGGAATGGTGATGCCGTACGAGCCGTAGCCGTACAGCAGCACCGGGGCGGAGCCGTCCATCGGCGTGCCTTCGCGGTAGAGCAGCGTGACGGGCACCTGCTCGCCGTCGCGCGCGGTCGCCTGCAGGCGGCGGACGACATAGTCCGAGGCGTCGTGACCGGAGGGGATTTCCTGGCGCTTGATGAGCGTGCGCTCACGGCTCGCCATGTCGTAGTCGTAGGTCTCCTCCGGCGTGGACGGGCTCTCATAGGAGAAGCGCATCGTGTCCACGTCGTACTCGTAGCCGCCGTCGATCCCGAGCGCGTAGGCTTCTTCGTCGAAGGCGATCTCGTGCTCGGCGCCGTCGGCGAGATTGCGCACCACGATGCGCGGCAGGGCGTTCGAACGCTCCATGCGCACCAGCCAGTCTTCAAAGCCCATCAGGCCGTTGACCAGCACGCCGGGGCGGTGGTCGATCAGCTCCGACCAGTTCTCCCGCCGCGGATCGGCGAGCGGGGCCTGCATGATCTTGAAATCCACCGCGCCGCCTGCGTTCGTGCGGACATAGATGTTCCCGCCCGCCTCGGTCAGCGAGTATTCCACGCCCGGATCGCGCTCTGAGATCAGGATGGGTTCGGCGTTCGGGTCGTTCGCGTCGAACACCCGCATCTCGGACGTGGTGTGGTCGTTGGCCGACAGGACGATCCAGGTGTCGCCGTCGGTCTTGCCCACGCCCAGGAAATACCCGCTGTCGGCTTCCTCGTAGATCAGCTCGGGCTCGGCCGAACCGATCTGCTGGCGGTAGACCCGGCGCGGACGGTTGTTCTCGTCGCGCCAGACCCAGTACAGCGTCTCGGAATCGTTCGCCCAGACCATGGAGCCGTAGCCCTCGTCGGTGAGGGTGGCGACGTCCTCGCCGGTCTCGAGATCGCGGATCTTCAGCTCGTAGAATTCGCTGCCCTTGGTGTCGACCGCATAGGCGAGATAGCGGTGGTTCGGGCTGTGCTCGACCGCGCCGATGTCGAAATAGTCGATGCCTTCGGCCTCGGCGTCGCCGTCGAACACGATCTGCTCATCGCCCACCGGGCCGTCTTCACCGGCCGCGCGGCGCGCGAAGACCGGGTACTGACCGCCTTCGCGGAAGCGGGTGTAGTAGAACCAGGGCCCGTCCTTTTCCGGCGGGCTGGCGTCGTCTTCCTTGATGCGGCCGCGCATCTCCGTGTAGAGGCGCTCCTCGAGCGCGGTCAGCGGCTCCATCACGGCGTTGTAGTAGGCGTTCTCCGCCTCGAGATGGTCGCGGATGTCCTGGCGCAGCACGGACGGGTCGCGCATCACCTCCTGCCAGTTGTCGTCGCGCAGCCAGGCGAATTCGTCGGTGCGCGTGCGGCCCAGCTGTTCGATCGTCTGCGGACGGGCTTCGGGCGTGGGGGCCTCGATGCCGCGGGCGCGGGCGATCAGATCGGAAGGCTGGGTGTCGGCGGTCGCGTCCATGGCGATGTCGGTCTCCGTGGTTTCGGACGGCGCGGACGCCGTGTCGCAGGCGGCGAGCGCCGCAACGCCGGCGCCGGCGAGCAGCACGGCGCGCAGCGCGAAGGGCAGGGTGGTCTTCATGATGTCTCTGTCCGGGCGGCCGCCCGGCTCCCCTTGTTATGAGGCGGTCAGTCTTCGCCCGCGTTCGGGCGGAAGTCCAGAACCGCGCCGTTGACGCAATAGCGCAATCCGGTCGGCGGCGGGCCGTCGTCGAACACATGGCCCAGATGCGCGCCGCAGTTCGAGCAGTGAAATTCGGTGCGCGGCATGAACAGCTTGAAATCGCGCTTGGTCCCCAGCGCGCCCTCGTCGGCCGGCGCCCAGAAGCTCGGCCAGCCCGACCCGCTTTCATACTTCTCCGCGCTCGTGAATTTCGTCTCCCCGCAAACCGCGCAAGCGTAGACCCCGGCGCGCTTTTCCGCGTTCAGCGGGCTGCAGCCGGGCGCTTCGGTACCTTCATGAAAGGCGATGCGGTCGACTTCGGGATCGAGCTTGTCGCGCAGTCCGGCGATGGTCTCGGCGTCCAGCCTGGGCAAGGGCGGCCTCCTCGGTTTTGTTGGCGATCCTGGATATAGGACGCCGCCGGCCTGGGCGCGACCCGGGCCCCTGCGCCGTTCATCATACCGGTAGACCATTGTTTAACGCCGGTGGGGCAGTCTGCCGGCTGAGAGCCAGCATCGGATCCGCGCGACATGGCCGAAGACTTCTCACCGCGACCGACCGCGCCGCCCCCGCCGGGCGAGGGCCGCGCGCGCGCCCGGCTGACGCGCCGGCTGGCCGACATCGTCTGCCTGCCCGCCAGCCGAGTCGCCCCGCAGGAGCGGTGGATGACCGCCGACGTGCTCGAAGAACTGCTCCGCGCCGCGGACAGCGGCCTGAGGGCGAAGGTCGCCGCGCGCCTGGCCGAACAGGCCGAAGCGCCCGCTTCGCTTCTGCGCCGTCTGGCGCTGGACAGTTTCGAGGTGGCCGAACCGATCCTGCGCTCGTCCCACGCGCTCACCGATTTCGACATGATGGAGATCGCCGCCAAGGGCGAGCGCCGTCACCGCATCGCGCTGGCCCGCCGCGAGCACGTCTCCGAAACCGTCGCCGCCGCTTTGGCCCAGTCCGCCGATCCCGACACGATCATGGCGCTTTTGCGAAACCAGGGCGCGCGGCTCGCGCCGCAGACGGCGGACTTCCTCGTGCGCGAAGCGGCCGAGAACGAGGAGATCGCCCGGCTTCTGGTGCGCCGGCCCGAGCTGCGCCCCGTTCAGGCCTTCGTCCTGTTCTGGGCGCTGGGCCACAGCCTGCGCCGGCAGATTCTGGACCGCTTCGCCGCCAGCCGGGCGATCCTCCAGGAAGCGGCCTCTGACGTCTTTCCGCTGGCCGCGGCCGAGCGCGATCCCGATCCCGTGGTGACCGAGGCGCTCGCCTATATCGATCGTCGCCAGCGCAACCGCGCCGCGGCCGACGTCTCGCCCTACGGCTCGCTTGAAAAGCTGCTGCAGCGCGCCGCCCAGACCGGGTTCAGCGACACGCTGCGCGACGAGGCGGCCTCGCTCGCCAACATCCAGCGCGATCTTCTCGACAGGATCGTCGACGATTTCGGCGGCGAGCCGGCGGCCGTCCTCGCCAAGGCGACCGGGCTCGATCGCGCTCACTTGTTCGACATGCTCGAAGCGATCGACACCGCCGACGGCGAAACCCGCGCCCGCCAGGCCGCCCGCGTCTTCGACGGGCTCAGCGTGGACAAGGCCCAGACCGTGCTGCGCTACTGGAACTGGGTGATCGCGCGCGGCCGCGGCTAGGCGCGCGGCCCGACCTGAGCCGTATCGCCGCGCGGGCTGGCGTGCCGCGCCGGGGACGCTATCTTCCCTCCCCGAACAGATTTCACGCAAGGGAAGGCCCGCCATGAGCTATCGCGCCCCGGTCCGCGACATCCGGTTCTCGCTCGAAGAGATCGCCGCGCTCGACAGCGTCAAGGCGACGGGCGCGTTCGACGAGTTCAGCTCCGACCTGACCCCCGCGATCCTCGACGAGGCCGCAAAGCTCGCCAACGACGTGCTCGCGCCGCTGAACAGGGTGGGCGACCAGCAGGGCTGCACGCTGGAAAACGGCGCGGTGCGCACGCCCGAGGGCTTCCGCGAGGCCTATCAGCAATTCGTCGAAGGCGGCTGGCAGGGCCTGCAGTTTCCCACCGAGGCGGGCGGCATGGGCCTTCCCAAGGCTCTGGGCTGTGCGCTGATGGAGCTTCTGCAAAGTTCGAACATGGCGTTCGGCCTGGGGCCCATGCTCAGCTTCGGCGCGATCGAGGCGCTGATCGAGGTCGGCACCGAGGAGCAGCGCGCACTCTACCTGCCCAAGATCATTTCCGGGGAATGGTCGGCGACCATGAACCTCACCGAGCCGCAGGCGGGCTCCGACGTCGGCGCGCTTCGCACCAAGGCCGAGCCGAACGGCGACGGCTCCTGGTCGATCAGCGGGCAGAAGATCTACATCACCTGGGGCGAGCACGACTGCGCGGAGAACATCGTCCACCTGGTGCTCGCGCGCACCCCGGACGCCGCGCCGGGCACCAAGGGCATCTCGCTGTTCCTGGTGCCGAAATTCCTGCCCGACGAAAACGGAAACCCCGGCGAGCGCAACGGCGTGAAGGCGATCGGGCTCGAACACAAGATGGGCATTCACGGATCGCCGACCTGCACGATGGAATACGCCGGCGCGAAAGGCTGGCTCGTCGGCGAGGAGTTCAAGGGCATGGCGGGGATGTTCATCATGATGAACTCCGCGCGCCTGAATGTCGGCGTGCAGGGCGTGGGCATCGCCGAGCGCGCCTATCAGCAGGCGCTCGCCTACGCCAAAGACCGCCGGCAGGGCCGCGCGGTGGGCGTCGAGGCCGAAGCCCCGCATGCGATCATCGATCACCCCGACGTGCGCCGGACGCTGGCGCTGATGAAAGCCAAGACCGAGGCGGCGCGCGCGATCTGCTATCACGCCGCGGTCGAGGCCGATCTCGGTGCGCACGGCGAGGACGAGGAAGAGCGCGCCTGGTCCAAGCGCCGCGAAGACCTTCTGATCCCGATCGCCAAGGCCTGGTCGACCGATATCGGCGTCGAGGTCGCCTCGCTCGGCATCCAGGTGCATGGCGGCATGGGCTTTGTCGAGGAGACCGGCGCGGCCCAGCATTACCGCGATGCGCGCATCGCCCCGATCTACGAGGGCACGAACGGCATCCAGGCGATTGATCTCGTCGGCCGCAAGCTCGCCCGCGACGGCGGTCACGCCATGGGTGAACTCATCGAGGACATCCGCCAGACGGTGGAAGACCTCGAGACCAGCTCCAACCCCGACCTGCCCGAACTCGCCGTCCGGCTGAAGCCGGCCGCCGACGCGCTCGAGGCGGCGTCGGACTGGGTGCTGAAGGCCGGCGACGCCGACCGGCTGGCGGCTGCGACGCCCTTCCTCAAGCTCGCCGGCGACGTCACGGGGGGCTGGCTTATGTGCGTGGGCGCGGTGGCGGCCCAGCGCATGCTCAAGGACGGTCAGGAAGAAGCCTACGCCCGCTCGAAGATCGCCCTGGCGAAGGTCTACGCCGACACCGTGCTCTCGAGCGCGCCCGGTCTGATCGGCGACATCAAGCTCGGCGCCGGCGCGCTGTTCGAACCCGGCGAAGCGATGCTGGAGAGCGCCTAGAACCAGATCCCGTAAGGATCGCCGTGCGGGCGCCGGTCGATGAGCCGGACCAGGCCCACGGCGGTTCTGACGATCAGCCAGATCGCGCCGGCGAGCCAGACGAGAAGGCCCAGGCCCAGCACCCAGATCGTCAGGAAGCCCACCACAGCGAAGGCGAGCCCGTACCAGAAATTGGCGATCTGGTACTGGAAATGGCTTTTCAGCCAGGGCTCGGCCTGGTCCTTGCGCACATAGGCCAGGATCGCCGCGATCAGCAGCGTGACCCCGTTCGACAGCGCCAGAAACGAGAGCACGTAGTTGACGATGACGAGGATGCGGTCGCCGCTCTCCTCGCGCGGGCTGGCGTCGGCGGTGTGCGGCGTGGGATCGGTCATGGCGGGCTCCGTGGGCTCGGCGTGCGAGACCTTATGCTAGCAGAGATTCGCAGGCCGATCCCGAAGGGCGGCTTTTCGGCCACGGCCCCGGCCGCCCTGTCTGTAATTTAACCGCGTTCGCGTTTCGCTCGCGCGGGAAGGCTGCTATGTGCAATGTTCGGGGTTCGCGCCCTGTACGGACCATGAGGGGAACTCTCGGCGATGACTGACGCGCCTTCGCACCCGGCCACCCGGGCGCCGGTACTGGTGACCATGGGAGACGAGATTCCCGGGCGCGAGATCGCTCAGGTGATCGGGATCGCCCGCGGCTCGGTCGTGCGTGCGCGCTTTTTCGGCCGCGACTTCATCGCCGGCCTGCGCAATCTCGTCGGCGGCGAGGTGACCGAGTACACCAAGCTGATGGCCGAGGCGCGCGAGCAGGCGATGGGCCGGCTGGTCGCGCACGCCGAACAGCTGGGCGCGGACGCGGTCGTGACCTTTCGCTTCGCCACCTCCACCGTGATGGAAGGCAGCGCCGAAATTCTCGCTTACGGCACGGCGGTGAAGCTGAAATGACCGATCTGATGAAGCGTATCGCCGGCAAGGCGGCCGGCGAGTTCGGTGAAACCGTCCGTTTCCTGGGCGGCGTGGCGGCGGTGTGGTTCGCGCTGGTCACCTTCATTTTCGCCGCCTTCCACATTCCGTCTGAAAGCATGCAGCCCGCGCTGCAGGTCGGCGACCGGGTGCTGGTCTCGAAATTCGCCTACGGCTATTCGCGTCATTCGCTGCCGCTGGGGCTGGGCTATGTGCTGCCCGACAGCTGGACCGGGCGCGTCTTCGGCTCGACGCCCGACCGCGGCCATGTCGTGGTGGTCCGTGATCCCGGCCAGGGCATCAATCTCATCAAGCGCGTCGTCGGCCAGCCCGGCGACCGGGTCGAGATGCGCGGCGGCCGGCTGTATCTGAACGGCGAGCGCCTGCCGCGCGAACCCCTGGGCGAAGTGCGCTATCGCGACCGCTCGGGCATGATCGTGCAAGCGGCGGCCTATCGCGAGACGCTGCCCGGCGGGCGCAGCTACACGATATACGAGCGCACCGACTCCGCCCCGCTGGACGATGTCGGCCCGTTCATCGTGCCGGAGAACCACATCTTCCTGATGGGCGACAATCGCGACGCCTCGGCCGACAGCCGGGTGGCCATGGGGCTTGGATACGTGCACCGAGACGAGGTGGTCGGCCGAGCCTGGACGGTGCTCTTCACCTTCGCGTCCTGCCGCAAGGAAGACGATCTCTACTGCCCGCCCTGGCGGGTCTGGCGCGGCATCTAGGCGCGGTCTAGGCCTTTCTCTCCTTTCGCAAGCGATCCCGGCCTCGCCCGTTCCCTCCCCTCGAGGGGAGGGTTAGGGTGGGGTGAAGCCGCGCGTGCCCGGTGCGACCGAACGGCCCCAACCCCGACCCTCCCCCGAGGGGGGGAGGAAGGGCCGTTGCGGCGGGTTCAGAACACGTGCGAGACACATGCGCCGGTCAGGCCGGCGGCGGACATAGGAGAGCCTTCATGAGCCTTCAGGGCAAGACGATCTTCATCACCGGCGCGAGCCGGGGCATCGGCGAAGCCATCGCGGTGCGCTGTGCGCGCGACGGCGCGAACATCGCGATCGCGGCGAAGACCGACGAACCCCATCCCAAGCTGCCCGGCACCATCCACACCGCCGCCGATGCGATTCGGAAGGCCGGCGGGAACGCGCTGCCCATCGTCTGCGACATTCGCGAGGAGGCCGCCGTCGAGGAGGCCGTGGCGAAAACCGTCGCCGAATTCGGCGGCGTCGACATCGTGGTCAACAACGCCTCGGCGATCTTCCCGATGTCCACGAAAGACACGCCGATCAAGCGCTGGGACCTGATGCATCAGGTCAATGCGCGCGGCACCTTCCTGGTCACCCAGAAATGCCTGCCGCATCTCGAAAAGGCGGAAAACCCGCACATCCTCACGCTCTCACCGCCGCTGGACATGCGCACCAAATGGTTCGCCCCGCACGTGGCCTACACCAGCGCGAAGTTCGGCATGAGCCTGTGCGTGCTGGGCTGGGCGGGCGAGTTCAAGGGCAAGATCGCCGCGAACGCGATCTGGCCGCGCACCGCGATCGCGACCGCGGCCATCGCCAACGTGCTCGCCGGCGAGGAGGCGTTCAAGAACTGCCGCAAGCCGGAGATCCTCGCAGAGACCGCCTACCGGGTCCTGACCAAGCCCGCGGCCGAGTTCACCGGCAATTTCATCATCGACGACACCTTCTTGGCCTCGGAGGGCGTCACCGATTTCGAGCAGTATTCCGTCCAGCCCGGCGAAGAACTGCTGCCCGATTTCTTCGTGCCCGACGACGCGCCCGCGCCCGAAGGCGTCAAGATCATGGACGTCCAGCTCGGCCACGGGTGAGGGCGGGTCAGCCGGGATTGTTCTCGTTCCAGCTTCGCCATGACGAGGCGAGGATCATGAAGGTCGCCCACACGAAGGCGCTTAGAAACGCGAGCGACTCGCGTCCGGCGAGCGTGGCGAACTCCGCGCTCCGGCCCATGAACAGTAGATAAGCGGCAATGACGAAGACGCCGAGCGCGCCGCCGTTCGCGAAATCGATCGGCACGCCCTCGAGCCGCCGCGACAGATCGTTATCGGGAGCGGCCGCCATCTTGTAGTGCCACCGGGCCCACCACCCGATCGCGGCGTACACTGCGGCGATGAAGCCCGCGATCGTGATGATGTCGAAGGCCAAGACGAGCTACGGATCAGGCCGAGAACAACAGGCCCTTGGCCAGTGCGGCCGCGACCCCGCCTGCAAGCACGGTCGCCGCTTCCCAGCTGGTGACGCCGCCGTCCAGCGCCGGCAGGCTTGCGAAGAGCACCGCCATGCCGACCGATACGGCCAGTCCGAGCCGGAGTGAACGGAAAACGGTTTGCGTGCGGTGTGCGGACATCGTCATCACTCGGTCTGGTCGGCAGCCTGGGTCACTGCGGCTCTGTTTCAGGGCGGCGGCTGCACGAAAGCGCGCCAGCCAAAGTCCTTGTTCGGAACGTAGGCAGCCCGAATATTCGCGTCAAGATTACACCGGCGGCGTTAACTACGCGTATGCGGGAATGTTATATCGGGGCGGGCCAAAAAAATCCCGCTTGCATTCTGCGTGAATTCGCCATCATAGCGCTTGGAGCGTCGCACTCCGCGCCGTCCGGGCCGCAAGGGCCCCGGCGCCGCGTCTTTCACCTGCGTCGACGCGCAGGCCTGGCGTTTCATCATGCTGCTCATCGACACCTATGTGGGTCCGAGCGCGATCGAGGGTGTCGGCGTTTTCGCCGCCGAACCGATCGCTGCGGGCCAGCTCATCTACCGCTTCGAACCGGGCTTCGACCGGCTGATCTCCCCGGCCGAGCTCGCGGCCATGCCCGAGCCGATCCGGCGTTTCGTGGACCGGTACACCTATCCGCACCCGGCCGATCATTCCCTGCTGGTGCTGGATGCGGACAACGGACGGCACATGAACCACTCGCTCGACCCCAACACCGATTTCTCCGACGCGGTGTACGGCCGGGCGATCAAGGACATCGCGCCGGGCGAGGAGATCACCTGCAATTACGCCGAGTTCGAACCGAACTTCGTGATGCTGGACTCCATGGTGGACGCCTATTCCCGTCCGCCCGCGGCCTACACGAACGGCGTGTTCGCGGCGGAATAGATTTCTGGCCGGACGGGCGGGACGGGGTTAGTTTTACGGGCCATGAAAACCCGTGTCCTGTCCTGCCCTTCGGGCTTCGACCACCATCCCCCGCAAGGTCATCCCGAGCATGCCGGCCGGCTCGAGGCCGTGCTCGCCGGCGCGCGGTCGGCCGGGGTGGAGATTGTCGCGCATGACGCGCCGGCGGCGCGCGACGCGCTGGAGCGGGTGCACGCGCCCGCTCATGTCGACCGGGTCTTCGCCGCTTCGCCCGAGGCCGGCTCCGCGGCGCTGGACGCGGACACCTTCATGAGTCCCGGCTCGCTGCGCGCCGCGCTGGATGCGGCAGGCGCCGGGATCGCGGCGGTCGATCAGGTGCTGGGCGGTGAGGCCGAAGCGGTGTTCGTCGCCGCCCGGCCGCCGGGCCATCACGCCGAGCCGGACCGGGCGATGGGTTTCTGCCTGTTCAATTCGATCGCGATCGCGGCGGCCCATGCGCTGGCATCGGGTCTGGAGCGCGTCGCGGTGATCGACATTGACGTGCATCACGGCAACGGCACGCAGGCCTGGGCCGAATCCGAGCCGCGCTGTTTTTTCGCCTCGATCCACCAGGGCTGGATCTATCCCGGCACCGGCGCGGCGCACGAGACGGGCCGTCACGGCAATATCGTCAACGCGCCGATGGATGCGGGAACGACAGGCGAGGTCTGGCGCAAGGCGGTGCGCGACCGGATCATCGAGCGGCTCGACGCGTTCGCGCCGCAACTGGTTCTGGTGTCGGCCGGATTTGACGCGCACGCCGCCGATCCGCTGGCCGGTCTGGCGCTCGAAGACACAGATTACGCCTGGGCGGGCGAGGCGCTGGCCGCGGCGGCCAAGCGGTACAGCGCATCCAAGCTTGTGTGCATGCTCGAGGGCGGATACGACTGCCCCGCGCTCGAGCGCGCCTCTGCGGCGTTTCTCTCGGCGCTGGACGCGGCCTGACGGGGCGGCCTGCGGTCCTTATCGGCTTTCATCCCGTCCGGGCGATTCTCCAGAAGATCCGATGAAAGACGCCGAACCTCCCCTCGCGCCAGGTCAGATCGTGATCGCCCGCCACGGCGAACCCGACGCCGATCGCTTCGAGCGCATGGACTGGCGCGGCTATGAGCGCTGGTGGGCCGCCTATGACGAGGCGGGTCTGAAGCCCGGCCAGACCGCGCCCGAAGCGCTGATCGCGGAGACCCGGCTGGCGCGCTCGATCTACGCCTCGACCCTGCCCAGAGCCATCGAGACCGCGCGCGCCTGCTGCGAGGGCCGCGACATCGCGCTTGATTCGACGTTCGTGGAGGCGCCGCTGCCGCCGCCGAAGCTGCCCGGCCGCTACACCGCGCGGACCTGGGGGGTGTATGCGCGCTGCTCGTGGTGGCTTGGCCATGCGCGCGGACGCGAGACGCGCGGGCAGGCCGAGCGCCGCGCGGCGACGGCGAGCGAGATGCTGATCGAGGCGGCCAGAAACGGCCCGGTCGTGCTGTTCGCGCACGGCTGGTTCAACCGGATGATCCGGCCCCAGCTCAGGAAACGGGGCTGGGCCTGCGTGCGCGACGGCGGGGACTGGTACTGGTCCTGGCGGCGCTACGAACTCAAAAACGTCTCCCGCCGCAGCCGCGGCGGTTGATCGCGCGGCGGGTTGAGGCTTCTCTGTCGCAGAGTGTCGAAGGAGTTTCCCCGCCCATGGCCGACGCCCCCAGGGACATCGCGCAGATGAGCTTCGAGGCCGCCCTGGCCGAGCTCGAAGGAATCGTCGCCCAGCTCGAACGCGGCGAGGTCGAACTTGAAAAGTCGATCGCCATGTACGAGCGCGGCGCGGCGCTGAAAGCCCATTGCGAGGCGCGCCTGAAGGAAGCCCAGCTCAAGGTCGACAAGATCGTCGTCGGCTCGGGCGGCGAGGTCGGCGCAGAACCGGCCGATCTCGGCTGATGACCGAGTTTCAGACCGCGCTCGCCGAGACCGCCGACCGCATCACGGTCGCGCTGGACGCGCTCATCCCCCGTCCCGACGGGCCGGAAAAGCGGCTCATCTCGGCGATGCGCTACGCCGCGCTGGGACCGGGCAAGCGGCTGCGGCCCTTCATCACCATCGAATGCGGGCGCCTCGCCGGGGCTGACGAGCGCGCTCTTTTGCGCGCGGCCTGCGCGGTGGAGTGCATCCACGCCTACTCGCTGATCCATGACGACCTGCCGGCGATGGACGACGACGATCTGAGGCGCGGGCGCGACACCGTGCACATCGCCTATGACGAGGCGACCGCCATTCTCGCCGGAGACGCGCTGCAAACCGTGGCCTTCGAGATCCTCGCCGATCCGGAGACCTGCGCGAACCCGTCCGCCCGCTGTGATCTCGTCCTCAGGCTCGCCCGCGCCTCGGGCGCGCGCGGCATGGCGGGCGGTCAGATGATCGACATCGCCATCGAGGCGGGCGAGGAGACCGACATTGCGGTCGTCACCCGCTGCCAGCGCATGAAGACCGGCGCGCTCATCGGCTTCTGCGCCGAAGCCGGCGCCATCGTGGCCGAGAGCGGCAAGGACGTGCGCACCGCGCTCGAGGGTTTCGCGCACGATCTGGGCCTGTGCTACCAGATCGTCGACGATCTTCTGGACGTCGAGGGCGACGAGACCCTGACCGGCAAGCGCACCCGCAAGGACGCCGCCCAGGGCAAGGCGACCTTCGTCAGTATTCTGGGGCTCGAGGGCGCGCGCGACCGCGCCGCGCGGCTGGCCGATCAGGCCAAGGACCATCTCGATCTGTTCGGCGCTGATGCGGACCGCTTGCGCGAAATGGTCGATTACGTCTTGGATCGTCAGTCCTGAGCTTTAACATGGCCGGTATTCCGGTCACCGCAAAGGAGCGGCCATGCCCGACACGCCCCATCTTGACCAGATCCGGCTGCCCGCCGACCTCAAGAACCGCGATCTGCGCTTTCTGAAGGCCGCCGCGGACGAATTGCGCGCCGAGGTGATCGACGCGGTCTCGGTGACGGGCGGGCATCTGGGCGCGGGGCTGGGCGTGGTCGAGCTGACCGTAGCGCTGCACCACGTGTTCGACACGCCGCGCGACATCCTGATCTGGGATGTCGGCCATCAATGCTATCCGCACAAGATCGTCACCGGCCGCCGCGACCGCATCCGCACGCTGCGCCAGGGCGGGGGCCTGTCGGGCTTCACCAAGCGCAAGGAGAGCGAGTACGACCCGTTCGGGGCCGCGCACGCCTCCACCTCGATCTCCGCGGCGCTGGGTTTCGCGGTGGCGCGCGACCTCAAGAACGAGCCCGACCGCAAGGTGATTGCGGTGATCGGCGACGGCTCGATGAGCGCGGGCATGGCCTATGAGGCGATGAACAACGCCGGCGCGCTCGACAAGAACGTCATCGTCATCCTCAACGACAACGACATGTCCATCGCCCCGCCCGTGGGCGCGATGAGCCATTATTTCGCCCGTCAGGTCAGCTCCAGGAGCTACACCGAGCTTCGAAAGCTCGGCAAAGGCGTGGCCAAGGTGCTCGGCGTTCAGGAGCAGGCGCGCAAGGCCGAGGAGTATCTGCGCGGCATGGCGGTGGGCGGTACGCTCTTCGAAGAGCTGGGCTTCCGCTATATCGGTCCGATCGACGGGCACGACCTCGATAATCTCGTCCCCGTCCTGCGCAATGTGCGCGACGCGGCCGACGGCCCGGTGCTGATCCATGTCTGCACCCAGAAGGGCAAAGGCTACGCCCCCGCCGAGGCGGCGAGCGACAAGTATCACGGCGTCTCCAAGTTCGACGTCGTCACCGGCGAGCAGCAGAAAAAAGCCGCCGGCGGTCCGAGCTACACCTCGGTCTTCGCCAAGGCGCTGATCGGGCTCGCCGAGAAAGACGAGAAGATCTGCGCGGTGACCGCCGCCATGCCCGGCGGCACGGGCGTGGACAAGTTCATGGCGCGCTTCCCTGACCGCGCCTGGGATGTCGGCATCGCCGAACAGCACGCGGTGACCTTCGCCGCCGGCCTCGCCGCGGAAGGGCTCAAACCCTTCGCCGCGATCTACTCCACCTTCCTTCAGCGCGGCTACGACCAGGTCGTCCACGACGTGGCGATCCAGTCTCTGCCGGTGCGTTTCGCCATCGACCGGGCCGGGCTGGTCGGCGCGGACGGGCAGACCCATGCCGGCGCGTTCGATGTCGGTTATCTGGGCTCGCTGCCGGGCATGGTCCTGATGGCCGCCGCCGACGAGGCGGAGCTGGCCCGCATGGTCGCAACGGCCGCGGAGATCGACGACCGGCCCAGCGCCTTCCGCTATCCGCGCGGCGAGGGGATGGGCGTTGAGATCCCCGAAAACCCCGAGCCGCTCGAAATCGGCAAGGGCCGTATCGTGTCCGAGGGCTCGACGGTGGCGATCCTGAATTTCGGCGCGCGCCTGTCCGAAGTGCTCAAGAGCGCCGAGGAACTTGCGGGCTTCGGGCTGACGCCGACCATCGCGGACGCGCGCTTCGCCAAGCCGCTGGACGAGGATCTGGTGCTGCGGCTCGCCCGCGAGCACGAAGTGCTGATCACCATCGAGGAAGGCGCGCGCGGCGGCTTCGGCGCCTTCGTGCTGCACCTGCTGGCCGAGAAGGGCGCACTGGATGCGGGGCTGAAAATCCGCACCATGACCCTGCCCGACATTTTCCAGGACCAGGACAGCCCCTTCCAGATGTACGAAGCGGCGGGTCTGAACGCCAAGCACGTCACCGCGAAGGTGCTCGACGCGCTGGGCCGGGAGGCCGAAGCGGCCAAAGCGCTGGCCTGACACAAAACTTTCACGATCTGAACGAAGCCCGCCGGAGTGATCCCGGCGGGCTTTCGTGCGTTAGTTCATACGAATACAGCGCATTTGCGCCGCGGCGGGGCGGCCGGAAACGAAGCCCGCCTCACAACTGAACGACACACTCACCAACCCGGACCGAGTTGGTTATACGATTAATACGAGTGTGGGGAATCACGAGTGAATCTGCAGCAGCTTGAATATATCGACGCCGTCTCCCGCCACCGCAGCCTGCGCGCTGCGGCGGAGTCGCTCGGC
Organism: Oceanicaulis sp.; assembly: GCA_040112665.1. Taxonomy (NCBI): domain Bacteria; kingdom Pseudomonadati; phylum Pseudomonadota; class Alphaproteobacteria; order Maricaulales; family Maricaulaceae; genus Oceanicaulis; species Oceanicaulis sp. The sequence goes on from CP157796.1 coordinate 1,796,401, forward strand.
GTGACGCCGCAGGCGCTTTCGCGTGCGATCGGCGCGCTGGAGCGCGAGCTCGGTGGCGAGGTGTTCGAACGCGCGGCGGGCGGCGTGGCGTTCACCGCCTTCGGCCGCGCGGTGCATGAACGCGCCGTGCGTGCGCTGCGCCTGCGCGATCAGATCGTGCAGGCCGTCTCCCATGAGGAGCGCCGGTCGATCCGCATCGGCATCGGATATTTCTTCACGATGACCCGGCTGTCCGAGCACGTGACGCGCGCCCTGGCGGCGCTCGATTACGGCCGTATCGAGTTTGTTGAGGGCGCCAACGTCGAGCTCAGTCCGATCGTCGCCTCCGGAGAGCTCGACCTGGCGTTCACCAGCGTCATCCAGCCCGGGCCGCGCGTGACCTTCCGGAAGCTGCTCGATTTCGGCTGGGCGATCGCGCATCGCAAGGGACACCCGATCGCCGGGCCGAAGGGCGGTCTTGAGAAGGCTGCAGAGTACGGCTTCGTCACGGCAAGCTCGCCCTCGGGCCACGCTCAGCTCGACGCGGCGATCAAGGCGCTGGCGGGCAAGCCTGCGCGCATCGTGTCGACCTCGGCGAGCACGGTGCAGATTCTGCGCACCATCGGCGCCAGCGACCTGCTTTCGGTGGCGCCAGACGACGTCTCGCCGGGCTTTCTGAACGAGGCCGGCGTGGAGCTCATGCCTGCGCCGTCGCTGCCGCGGCGCGAATACGGCCTGCTCTGCCCCAGGCGGCCCCCGATAGGGCTCGACTGGGACGCGCTGACCGGCGCGGCCGAAGCGGGCGTGAAGGCGTTTCTCTCGACCCGGAGCGCTGCTGGAGGCCGGTCGTGACGCTGCAGCAACTGATCCATTTGCGCGCTGTTCTGGCCTATGGCGGTTTCGGCGCGGCCGGCCGCGCCCTGGGTCTGACCCAGCAGGCGGTGTCGCGCTCGGTGCGCATGCTCGAAGACGAGCTGGGCCGGCGGTTGATCGACCGTGGCCCCTCCGGCGTCGCGCTCACGCCTGACGGCGAAGTGGTGGTCAGCCTCGCCGCCGAGCTGCTGGAGGTCACCGAGTCCATCAAGCGCCTGTCCGGCGAGGGCGAGACCGCGCCGGGCCGGGTGCGCGTGGGCATGAGCTACTGGTACGCGCTCGCCGATCAGAGCAGCGCCATCCTCGACGTTCTGCGCCGCCAGACCGACGCCGAGCTGCAGCTCGTTCCCGGCGCGGCGCGCAGCTTCACCGCCCAGATCGCCGCGCGCGAGCTCGACTTCGCCCTGTGCGCCGAGCCCGAGGACGGCGCGACGCTGGAGTTCACACCGCTGGTGCAAGCGGGCTGGGGCGTCGCGGTCGCGAACGACGGCAGCCCCGACGCGCTGGAGGAGCGCGCCTGGGTGACCGACGCCACCGAGGCGGGCGAAGTTCTGGTCGGCCGGCTGGCTGCGGCGTTCGGGCTGGGCCAGCCGCGCGTCAGCGTGCGCTCGGGCCTGCCGGCCTTCGCTCTGAGGGCGATCATGCATGACGGCGCGGCGGCTGCGGTGCCCCTGTCGGTCAGCGCGCCCCTTCTGGCGACGCTGGGACTGAGAGCGATCGTCCCGCCCGAGCCTGTGGTGGTCACGCACGGGCTTCTAAAGCCGCGCCGGCGTCATCCGCTTCTGGACTGGGCCGCGCTCGAAGCTGCGCTGACCGAGGTGCACGAGGGCGCGTCGAAGGGCTAGAACCGGTCTCTCAGGGGAGGGGCCATGCGCGCAGACCGCTATCTTGTCGATCACGGCTATTTCGAAACCCGCGCCCGGGCGCAGGCGGCGATCGCGGCCGGCCGGGTGCGCGTGAACGGCGCTGTGATCGCCAAACCTTCGCAGACCATTCCCGATGGCGCGGCGATCGAGGCCGAGCCCGCCCATCCTTATGTGGGCCGCGCAGCGCTGAAGCTCGTCGCGGGCCTCGACGCTTTCGGGTTCGATCCGAAAGGCCTCGTCTGTCTGGACGTGGGATCGAGCACGGGCGGGTTCACCGAAGTGCTGCTCGAACGCGGCGCGGCGCGGGTTTTCGCCGTCGATGTCGGGCGCGATCAGCTGCACCCCTCGCTGAAGGCCGATCCGCGCGTGACCAGCCTTGAAGGGACCGACGCGCGCGATCTCGACCTTCAAAAGCTGGACGGTGAACGTCCGGCGATGATCGTCTGCGACGCGAGCTTCATCAGCCTTGAGAAAGTCCTCGCCCTGCCGCTGTCGCTGGCTGCGCCGGGGGCGAAACTCGTGGCCCTGTTCAAGCCCCCGTTCGAGGTCGGCCGCGCCCATGTCGGCAAGGGCGGGGTGGTCAGGGACGTCGAGGCGACCGGGCGCGCAGAAGACAACGCCCGCGCCTTTCTGGCGCGGGCGGGGTTCGACGTGCTCGGAACGCTCGACAGTCCGATCGCCGGCGGCGACGGCAATCGCGAGCGCCTGATCGGTGCGGTGAAGGCGTCCTAGCGGTAGCTGTCCGCCGGCCGCCAGATGCCGTCAGAGCCCTGGCACATATAGACCATCTGACCGGAAGAGCGCATCGACCGGCAGGCGCCGGTCGCCGGCGCGCCGCTGGACCCGGCGGTGTAGGTGCGGCCCTGCTGGTCGTAGGGATCACGGCCGTAATCGTCCCGGCGGTAGGGATCGTCCTGGCGGTAGCGGTCGTCCGGCCCGCCCAGAAGCTCGCCGGAGGAGCGGCCGTACGGGTCTTCATAACCGTACCCGCCGTCATAGCCGCGCTCGTACGGATCGCCGTAGCCGCCGTCCGCATAGCGGGGGTCGTAGCGCTCGTCCCGGCCGTACCGGGCGTCGTCATAGCGCGAATCCGAGCCGTAATGGCCCGGCGCGCCGCCATAGCCGTAGCCGCGCTCGGCGCGCGGATAGCGGGCGCAGTCGCGCTGGGCGGCCGAGCCGACCGCAGCGCCGGCCAGGGCGCCCAGACCGGCGCCGGCGACCACCGCGCCGTCATTGCCCTCTTCGCGATACCGGCCGTGGCGGCCGTAGCGGTCATAGCGCCCGTACCGGTCGTAGCGCCCATGCCGGTCGTAACGGCCGTACCGGTCGCGATAATGCCGCTCGCGCGCCCGGTCCTGACGGTCGTCATGGATCTCCGCGCCGAGCACCGCGCCGATCACGCCGCCCACGACCGCGCCGGTGATCTGGCGGTTGCGGGCGCTCGCCATGCATTGCTCGTAGCTCATCGCAGGCGCGGCCCGGCTGGACGCGCCGTAGGTCTGGGCTTCGGCGGCCTGCAGGCCCGGCAGAAGCAGGGCGGCGCCGGCTGCGGCGATCAGGAGACGGGTCTTCATGGTCGACCTCCGTTCGGTGGGCGCGCGCGGGGCGCGCCGGTGACAGGTTACGCAAAGCTTAAGCCATCGGCGATGAGCCTGCGATGAACGAAAACGCCCGGCCGCTCGGGCCGGGCGTCTCGTCAGCAGGGGAGGGGCTATTGCCGCCGGGCGACTTCCCAGCGTCCGTAGCGGTCACGGCACATCCGGACCCGGTCGTAGACCACCCGTCCGTTCGGCAGGAAGATCTCCGCATCGCCCCAGCGGCACTGCCGCCGGTTCCAGTTGTGATAATCCCGCGCATAGACCACGCCGCGCACGCCCGAATACGGGTTGTGCCAGTAATACGGCCGGTCATTGGTGAACGCGTTGTGCACCGCGTAGCGGTACTGGCCGCGGTCGCAATCGTTCACCGACGCGCCGAGACCTGCGCCCAGAAGCCCGCCGGCCAGCGCCGCGCCGCCGTCCCCGTCGCCGGCCACACCGCCCAGGATCGCGCCGATCAGCGCGCCGGCGATCACCGCGTCGCCGTCGGTGCGGCAGAAGCGGTTGTCGTAGCGGAAATCATGCCGGGCGTAGTGGTTGTAGTACCGGTCGTGATACCGCCAGTTGCGATGCGATCCGTAGCGATGGTGACGACGGTCATAGCGATCGTAATGGCGATGACGGCGGTCGTAGCGCCGGTCCCACCGGTCGTCGCGCCGATCGCGGCGGTATTCGCGCCGGTCATGGCGGCGGTCGTGACGCGCGTCCCGTCTGTGGTCGCGGTGCCTGGCGTCATGGTCACGGCGATGATCACGACGATCGGCGCGGTGGTCGCGCCTGTGGTCGCGGCGGTCCGCGCGATCGTCCCGCCTGTCGCCGCGGCGGTCCGCGCGGCGATCGCGGCGGTCGTCGCGGTCGCCGCCCATGAACCGCGCGACCGCGCGCTCGGCGGCCTCCCGATCACGGTCCTCGGGGTCTACATACGCCGCAGCCTCGGCGCCAGGGGCGAAGATCAGGCCGGGACCACACATCAGGCCCGAGACCAGAACGGCTGCTGCGAGCGCTCGAATATTCATCGGCTCGGCCTTCCGTCTGCGCCGGACCACGGTGCTCCGGCAGATTAACCAACGCTAAAGTCCGGTAAATGACGCTCACATGAACAGCCGGTTCAGGCTTGACACCGGCGGCCCCGCGGGCCCATCGCCAGCGCCATGTCCTCACGCCGCAAACCCAAAGCCCCGCCCGCCCGCACAGCCACGCTGACCGCCCGCGAGATCGGCGCGCGCGGCGACGCGGTGCTTGACGGTCCGGTCTATGCGCCGGGGCTCCTGCCCGGCGAAGAGGCGAGCCTTGAAATCCGCGGCGAGCGGGGCCGGGTGATCGAACGGCTCACCACCAGCGAGGACCGGGTCGCGCCCTTCTGCCCGGTGGCGGGCACGTGCGGGGGCTGCGCGCTTCAGCATTTCGAGGAGACGGCCTATCAGCGCTGGAAGCGCGGCCTTGCGGAGACCGCGCTCGAAAGCGCCGGGATCTCAGCCGAGCTCGCCCCGCTGCTCGACGCGCACGGCCAGGGCCGCCGGCGGCTGACCTTCCACGCCGCGCGGATCGGCCGGAAATTCGTCTTCGGCTTTCACGAGCGCGCCGGCGACCGCATCGCCGATCTTCACGACTGCCCGGTCGCCACGCCCGCCATCCGCAGCGCCGTGCCGGCCCTAAGACAGGTCGCAGAAGCCGCCCTGCCCGGCGAGGGGGCGATCGACCTGGCGGTGGCCGATTGTTCGCCGGGGCTCGACATCTCGATCGGCGGCGTGCGCAAGATCGAACTGGCCTTGCGCGAAACCATCGCCGCAGCGGCCGCGAAGCACGGCTGGTCGCGCGTGACGGTGAACCGCGAGCCGGTGATCGAGACCAACCCACCCACCGTCAGCTTCGGCGACGTGAAGGTCACCCCGCCGCCCGGCGGATTCCTTCAGGCCACCGAAGCGGGCGAAGCCGCGCTCGCCGCCGTCGTGATGAAGGCCGCCGGGCTCGTGCCCGGCAAGCTCGACCGCGCCGTCGATCTTTACGCGGGCTCAGGCGCGTTCGCGCTCAGGCTCGCCCGGATCTGCAAGGTCACGGCGGTTGAGGGCGAGGCGGGCCCGCTAGAGGCGCTGCGATCGGCGGCGAACCGCACGCCGGGGCTCAAACCCGTCGACGCCAGGGTCCGTGATCTCGCCCGTGAACCGCTCAGCGTGAAGGAGCTCGAAGGCGCGGGCCTCGTCGTGCTCGACCCGCCCCGCGCCGGCGCGAAAGCCCAGATGGAGCGGCTGTCGGACAGCGCCGTGCCGGTCGTCTGCTCGATCAGCTGCAACCCCGCCACCTTCGCCCGCGACGCCGCGATCCTGATCGAGGGCGGCTATCGCCTCGCCGGCCCGATTCTGCCCGTCGACCAGTTCAAATGGACCGGGCATCTGGAACTCGCGGCGGTGTTCGTCAGGAAGGGCGTCTAGGGTTCGGGGCAGGGCGCATCCTCCAGGCCCCCGCCCGGTCTGCGGTCGACGGGTGGGGGAGCGCTGAGTTTTCAGAGTAAGGCGCTCTACGCCCCTCACCCCACCCCCGGCCTCCGGCCGGACCCTCCCCATTGAGGAGAGGGAGTTAGGTTGGAGCTTTGCCTTCTGACGTTTCCGATAGCGCTGAGCCTTACTCCCTCCCCCCCCCTGTGGGGAGGGTGGATCGGCACGAAGCGCCGAGACGGGTGGGGGAGCGCCAGCGTCTGCAGATTTAGGCGCTCTACGATCCTCCGGGGCCTGCCGGCCCGTTCGCCGCCTTCAATCGATCCCCCGGATCGATTGATGCGCTGCGCGCACCGGCGCTCACCCCCACCCCCGGCCTTCGGGCGGACCCTCCCCATCAAGGGGAGGGAGTTGCGTTGGCGTTTTATGTTCCGACGTTCCCGGTGTTGCAGCGTCCGGCGCTCACCCCACCGGCTTGCCGCAGGCCGGGCAGTCCTCCGGCCCGCCTTCGTCCGCCTCGTCTTCGGCGCGGCCGTAGAGCCGGCCGCGCAGGGCGGACATGGGGAAGGCGGGGCCGGGGTCGCGCTTGCGGTTCGGGGCGATGTCGTCATGGCCGAGCACGGCTTCGAAGCCGTATTTCTCGTGCAGCGCCGCAGCGGCTGCGTGCAGGGCGTCGAGCTGTTCGGGCGTGAAGACGTGCCAGCCCGACGGGCCTGAACCGGGCGGGTCGAGGCGGTGAGGGGCGACGAGGACCTCCTTGTCCTTGTAGGTCTCCCCGAACCAGGCGCGCCACTCCCCGCCTTCGGTCTTTGAAAGCTCGCCGGCGTTGTCGAGCTCGATGCCGATCGAGCAATTGTTGAGCCCGGTCGCCTCGCCCCAGCTCGACCGGCCCGCATGCCAGGCCTTGCGGTTGAACGGGACCATCTGGACGATCTCGCCCTTGCGGCCGATGACCAGGTGCGCCGAGGCCTTGGCCTGCTTGTTCTGAAACCAGTTCACCGTGCTCTGAAGGCTGCGCCCGGCGGTGTAGTGGATCACCAGAAAGCGCGGCGTGATGACGCCCGATCGGTTCGGGCTCTCCTCATAGCTGACCGGCTTTCCGTTCTCGTCGAGCAGGCGATGGCTGACCACGCGCATGGGCGTCCTCCCGCAAACGTCAGGAAGGGGAGGCTAGCACGACTTTTCCGCGAGTGGGACAGGGGCGGGATAACTTTCCCGCGAACCGGTCAGCCGAGCACCGCGCCCGCCGGCACGGAAGTCCCGTTCAGGAACTCGCGCGCCTCCATCACCCCGCGGCCCTCGCGCTGCAGCCGGCTGAGGCGCACCGCCCCGCGCCCGCAGGCGATCAGGAGCCGGTCGTCGAGCGCTTCGCCGGGCTCGCCTTCACCCGGTTCAGGGCTGGCGAAATGGACCTTCACCCGCACAGGCCTGTCGCCGTGCAGCTCGAAATACGCGCCGGGGAAAGGGGACAGGCCGCGGATATGGTCGGCCACCTCGCGCGCCGGCCGGCTCCAGTCGATGCGCGCTTCGGCCGGGGTGATCTTTTTGGCGTAGGTCACCTCGTCTTCGGACTGGGGGCGGGCTTCCAGCGAGCCGCGTTCGAGCGCGGCCAGCGTGCGCGGCCAGAGCAGGGCGCCCGTGCCCATCAGCCTGTCGTGCAGGCTCGCGGCGGTGTCGGTCTCGGCGATCGGGACGATCTCGCTCATCAGGACCGGACCGGTGTCCAGGCCCTCCTCCATCTGCATGATCTGCACGCCGGTGACCTCGTCGCCGGCCATGATCGCGCGCTGGATCGGCGCCGCCCCGCGCCAGCGCGGCAGCAGCGAGGCGTGAAGGTTCAGACACCCCAGCCGCGGCGCGGCGAGCGCTCTGGCGGGCAGGATCTGGCCGTAGGCGACGACGCAGGCCGCATCGAGGTCCAGCGCCTCGAAGTCGTCGAGCACGGCGGCGTCGCGGAAGCTGGCGGGGGTCTGAACCTCCAGCCCGAACTGCTCGGCCAGCTGGTGGACGGGGGTCTTGGTCTTCTGCTGGCCGCGGCCGCGCCGGCGCGGCGGCTGGGAGTAGACCCGGACGACCTCGTGACCGGCGCCGACGATCTCGGCCAGCGAGGCGGCGGCGAATTCGGGGGTGCCCATGAAGGCGAGACGGAGAGCCATGAATGCGGTCGGATTTCTCGGCTGAAGACGGGAGATTTGCCGCGTGATACGCGTTTGTGACCGGTTTGACCACGTAAGCCCGTTTTCTGATGCTGTTGGAGCCTTTTTTGATGATGAATCCGACCACGGCCCGCCTGTCCGCCTTTGTCCTCGGGATGTTCGCCGCGCTGATCCTCGGCGCCTGCGCCGCGCCTGACGCGGGCGGTCCTTCCGACAATCCCCCGCCGCTGAAGCCCGGCCAGACCGTGGGCCTAGGGCAGGTCTGCGGCGGCATGATGGGGCTGCGCTGCGAAGGCGCGGAGGCCGGCGAGAGCTTCTGCCGGATCCCGGCCGAAGGCATGTGCGGCGCAGCCGACATGACCGGCGTCTGCGCGGTCCCGCCCCAGGCCTGCACCCGCGAATACCGCCCGGTCTGCGGCTGCGACGGGCAGACCTATCCCAACACCTGCGAAGCCCACGCGGCGGGCACGAGCGTGTCCTCCGCCGGACCCTGCACGAAGCGGGTGGAGTAGGCGGGCCCCTTCAAGACCTGGCGCTCTTTTGGCGCTCTTGGGAAAGTGGAAGGCGGGCGCCGACAGGAAATTCCCTCCCCCTCTGTGGGGAGGGTGGGCCGAGGCGAAGCCTCGGGTCGGGTGGGGGGAGCGCCAGCGTCTGTAAGTCTCGGCGCTCGACGATCCCGTCCGGGGCCTGCCGGCCCGTTCGCCGCCTTCAATCGATCCACCGGATCGATTGATGCGCTGCGCGCACCGGCGCTCACCCCACCCCCGCCCTTCGGCCGGACCCTCCCCATCAAGGGGAGGGAGTTGTGGTTCGGCTGGCGGCTCACACGCTTCAGAGAATGCCGACGCGCGCTTCCCTCCCCATAGAGCAGAGGGAAGCAGGGTCGGCGGCTCGGCTCCTACAGAACCTCGAACAGGCCGGCCGCGCCCATGCCGCCGCCCACGCACATCGTGCAGACGACGTATTTCGCGCCGCGGCGTTTGCCTTCGATCAGGGCGTGGCCGACCATGCGCGCCCCGCTCATCCCGTAAGGGTGGCCGACCGAGATCGCGCCGCCGTTGACGTTCAGGTTCTCGCTGGGGATGCCGAGCTTGTCGCGGCAGTAGAGCACCTGCACCGCGAAGGCCTCGTTGAGCTCCCACAGGCCGATATCGTCCATGGTCAGCCCGTTGGCTTTCAGCAGTTTCGGCACCGCATAGATCGGCCCGATACCCATCTCGTCAGGATCGAGACCGGCCACCGCTATCCCCCGATAGGCGCCGAGCGGTTCGAGACCGCGCTTTTCGGCTTCCTTGCGCTCCATCAGAACGCTCGCCGAGGCGCCGTCGGACAGCTGTGAGGCGTTGCCTGCGGTGATGAATTTGCCTTCCTTCACCGTCATGCCGTTGGCGAAGACCGGGTTGAGGCCCTGCAGGTTCTCCAGCGTGGTCTCGGGCCGGTTGCCCTCGTCTTTTTCCAGCGTGACCTCCTTTTTGGAGATTTCGCCTGTGGCCTTGTCCTTCACCAGCATGGTCGAGGGCAGGGGGACGATCTCGTCGTCGAACTTGCCCGCCTTCTGGGCTGCGGCGGTGCGCTGCTGGGACTGCAGGGCGTACTCGTCCTGCGCCTCGCGGCTGACGCCGTAGCGTTCGGCGACGATCTCGGCGGTCTCAAGCATCGACATGTAAAGGTCGGGCCGGTGCTCGTTGATCCAGGGATCGAACGCCTTGTGCAGGTTCATGTGCTCGTTCTGCACCAGGGAGATCGACTCGAGCCCGCCGCCCACGGTCACAGTCATGCCGTCGGAGATGATCTGCTTGGCCGCGATGGCGATCGCCATCATGCCCGAGGCGCATTGGCGGTCCACGCTCATGCCCGCTACGCCGGTGGGCAGGCCCGCCCGGATCGCGGCCTGGCGCGCGACGTTCTGGAAGGTCGAGCCCTGCTGCATGGCCGCGCCGATGACCACGTCCTCGATCTCGGCGGGGTCGATCTTCGCGCGCTCGACGGCGTGCAGAATCGCGTGACCGCCCAGCGCCTGGGCCTGGGTGTCGTTGAACGCGCCGCGATAGGCCTTGCCGATCGGGGTGCGCGCGGTGGAGACGATGACGGCTTCACGCATGGGTGAAACTCCTTTGAAAACGAGGGGGTAGAGGGGGTCAGCCGATCTTCACGCCGTGATGGTCGGCGGCGGCCTTGAGGAATTTGAAGGTCTGCGAGCCGCCTTCGGTGTATTCGTCTTGGCCGCCCGCGTCGGTGATCTTTCCAAGCGCGGCCATGACGTTCTCGGCGGTCTGCTTTTCCGGCTCGAGGTAGATCCCCGGCGTCTCGTAAATTTTCGTGGCCGCGTAACCGCCCGCGCCGGCGCACAGGATCAGACGGTTCGGCGCGTCCTCGGCGACCAGCGGGATCAGACCGGCGGTGACGCTTTCAGGCGTCATCAGCTCGCCGGCCTCGGGCGGGATCAGCCCTTCGGTCATGCGGGTGTAGGCGGTCGGCGACAGCGTGTTGACCCGGATGTCGTACTTGCGGCCTTCCAGGTGGAGCACGTTCATCAGCCCCACCAGGCCCATCTTCGCCGCGCCGTAATTGGACTGGCCGAAATTGCCGTAGATCCCCGAGCTCGAGCTCGTCATGGCGATGCGGCCGTAATTGTTCTCCTTCATGTGCTCCCACACCGCCTTGGTGCAGATCACCGAGCCCATGAGGTGGACCTCCAGCACCGCGCGGAAATCGTCGAGCCCCATCTTCGAGAAGCTCTTGTCGCGCAGGATGCCGGCGTTGTTGACCAGGATGTCGACCTTGCCGAACGTCCCGATCGCGGTCTCGACCATGTCGGCGACCTCGTCAGGCTTTGCGACATTGGCGCCGTGGGCGATCGCCTCTCCGCCGGCCGCCTTGATCTCGGCGACGACGTTTTCGGCGGCGGCGGAGGACCCGCCCGTGCCGTCGACCGCTCCGCCCAGATCGTTGACCACCACCTTCGCGCCGCGGCGCGCCAGCTCCAGCGCGTGAGAGCGGCCGAGCCCGGCGCCTGCGCCGGTCACGATCGCGGTTCGCCCGTCGAAGCGGATGTCGCTCATGAGTGCTCCTCGCCTTCCTTAATTCAGGTCGGCGACATGCGAGCCGGTTTTGCGCGCGATTGCAATCGCGCCCGTGCATTTACGGGTGCCGCGGCGAGCTCAGAGCAGGAAGGCGGGCCGGGCGGCGTCCTTGAACCGGTTGCGGCTGAGGAAGTCGCAGACGGCGTTGCGGGCGAAGCGCTCGAGCGCCTCGTCCTCGTCGAGCGCCCGGGTCAGGTCGCCTTCGCGCACGTCGCTGGCCGCGGTTTCGCAGCAGCCGGTCTCGACGACTTCGCTGGCGATCCTGTCGACGGTTTCGAGCCGGTCGCTCACCGCCCGCGCCGCCCGGGTCAGGCTGACGCCGGTCAGTGCGGCCAGGCTCAGCGCGATCTCCATGCGCAGCGCCGCCTCCAGCGACCACAGCCGCATCCGCCCGCCCTGGGGCCTGACGCCGTGCTCGGCCTTCACAAGGCCCAGCCGCTGCAGCTGGCGCAGCGTCGGCGCGGCGGGCGCCTCGGCCAGCGCCGCGCCGAGTTCGGCGTCGGTCAGCACCCCGCGCAATCGCCAGTCCAGCCCCAGAAGGGCGCTGAGGGCGGCGGGCTCGCGATAGGCGAAAGCGCTGTGGCTCGTCATGACTTCACCATGATCGTGTTCGGTGACCGTATATACTGAACACCGTCATGCGGCTTCGGTTAACGAAGTCTTGCGAAGCGCTTCGCCTGGGAATTTTTTAGTCGCAGGCCACCAAAGCGAGGCGCGCACCCCACAGGTCTCAGCGCGGGGCGCAACCGAGGCCGGAGCGCGCGCGTAGGCACAGCCGAGCCGCAGCGCAGGAGCGCCCATGGTTTTCGTGATCTTGTTCGCCCTGATGGCGGGGCTTGGGATATTCCACCATTACAGCCTGGCGCTGCTGATGCGGATGATTCCGTCCTGGATCCACACCCACGAGCTCCGGCCCATGGCGATCTTCGGCGGCATGGCGCTGGTCCATTTCATCGAGATCCTCGCGTTCGCGGGCGTCTACGGGATCCTGACCACTGCGCTCTGGCCGGACAGTTTCTCGCCCAGCTTCGGCGGCGCGCCGATGGACTACATCTATTTTTCCGCCTCGATGTTCACCACGCTGGGCTATGCGCCGTTCGTGGCGGAAGGACCGATGCGGTTGATCGCGGCGGGCCAGAGCCTTCTGGGCTTCATGGTGCTGACCTGGTCGGCCACTTTCCTTTACGCCATGGCTTCCAAGGAATGGCACGAGATCGCCGAGCGCAAGGTGAACGGCGATGACTGAAAAAATGCGTTCAATCTGCGCGCTAGCTGCATAACCGTACTTTCCTTCCGGGTATGGCCGCCTAGCTTGCGTCGCCGTCTAAGGCGGAAAGGGGCGACACATGGACTGGGCGCGGCAGGTGCGGGAATTCCGCGAACGGGTGAAACTCAAGCAGGATGCGCTGGCCGACCTCTTGCTGGTCAGCCAGTCGACGGTCTCGCGTCTGGAGAGCGGAACGCTCACGCCTGCGCCGGCCCTGCGCGCCCGGCTCGAGCGCCTGTTCAGCCGGCCTGAGAACGAGCCGCTTTTCTCCCGGTGCAGGACCCTGGTCGCCGTGTCCCCGGCCATCTGCTTCCTGCTCGGCCTTCGCGACGGCGCAATCGTGCTGGAAGCGGCCAGCGAACCCGCCCGCCGGCTCGGCCCGCCATGGAGCGAACAGGCGGTCGGCGCGCCGTTGCGCGGGGATCTCGGCGCCGACGCGCCGGCCCATCTCAAGAAACTCGTCGAGCTCGGCGTATTCCGGGGTGAAGTCTCCAGCGTGGACGTGCTCTGGACCCAAGGCGCGGGCGAAGCGACTGAGCGGTGGCATACTGTATTTGTTCCGGTCCGCGATGAGGCCGGTGACTGGTTTTTGCACGGCACTGCGGTCGCAATTGATGCGGAGGAATTCGCACGCTTCGAGCGCGGATGGGGCGGCGGCTTGCGCCTGCGCGGGCGGGAACCCGCCCAGGAGGTCGCGTAGAATGAATGCAATAATTCAATGCGCTAGCGGTTCTGAGCTGGAAAGGTCCTGTTAACTGCGCGACGCGGCATCTGGTCGCATGACCTAATCCAGGGAGGAGGGGCCATGACCGGGACCGACTGGGCCGAAAGGCTCGCATTCATCGAGGCGGCGGAGGGGCCCGCGCCTCAGATCGCAGTTGTCCGTGAAGCGCTGGGCCGGGCCATGCCCGATCTGCTGGACTCGCTCTATCGCGAAATCCGCGCGACGCCGCATACAAGCGGCTTCTTTTCCGACGGCGACACGATCGGACGCGCCCGGGGCGCGATGGAGCGGCACTGGTCCGCTGTGCTCGACGACGGATTTGACCGCGCGCGGGCCGCCGATGCGGCTCGGATCGGCCTGATGCATGCCGGTCTCGGGCTAGAACCGCAATGGTATATGGGCGCTTACGCTCGGGTCGCCGCCGGGCTGGTTCATGCTGCCGTTAAGGCCGGCGTGGGGGGTATGGCTGCGCCGGGCCGGGCGGATCGCGCGGCTGCGGCGGCCGAAACCCTCGTGCGTCTGTTCGTTCTGGACATGGAGATGGCGGTCACCGCCTATCTCGAGGCCCGCGATCGCCGCGCGGCGGCTGAGCGCGCCGAGACGGCTGACGAGATCGAAGCGAATGTCGGCGAAACCGCTGATGCGCTCGCCGCGGCCGCCGAAACGCTGGATCTGGCCGCAAGGGCTGTAACCGAAGCGATGAGCCATACCGTCGAAGCGGCGAGCAGCGCTGCGGCCGGGTCTGAAGAAGCGGCCGCCAGCGTCCGGTCGGTCGCGGCCGCGTCAAGCCAGCTGGGCGCCGCGAGCAAGGAGATCTCCGGCCAGACCGCGAGCCAGAGCGCCAAGCTCGGGGACGCCGTCGGCAAGGTCGAGTCCGCTTCGCGCACGATCGGAGAGCTGAGCGAAGCCTCTGGTGAGATCGGCGCCGTGATCGCCTTGATCGAACGGGTCGCCGAGCAGACCAACCTGCTCGCGCTCAATGCGACGATCGAGGCCGCGCGGGCCGGCGAAGCGGGCAAGGGCTTTGCGGTGGTGGCTGACGAAGTCAAGCAACTCGCCGATCAGACTGCGCGCGCCACTGAGCAGATATCGCAGAAGATTTCGGCCATGCAGGATGCGTCGCGCTTCGCGGTCGACGCCATCGGTGAAATTCGGACCGTCGTCGATGCGGTCAGCGGTTCGGCGCTGGCCATTGAAGCGGCTGTGGAAGAGCAGTCCGCCTCCATCCAGGAAATCACGCGCTCCGCAGAGGACGCCGCGCACGGCAACCAGTCCGCCGCAGAAGCCGCTGCGTCGCTGGACGCTCGGACACGGGGCGGCGCCGAGGCTGCGGCATCGGTCGGCGACGCAGCCGAGACGGTCCGCTCACGGTCCGGTCAGCTGCGTGCCCAACTCGACGGACTGCTGGCCAAGATCAGGGCTGCGTGATGTTTCTGACGCGACTGATCTATGTGAGCCGGCCCACTTTCGAGATTCGCCCGCCGGTCCTGGACGGCGAGTTGCGCCGGATCGCCGAGGCCGGCCTTCGCCGTAACCCTCTCGAAGCGGTGACCGGATTGCTGGCGATCGACAGCGACTGGTTTGTCCAGGTGCTGGAAGGCTCGCGTCCGACGGTGAACCGGACGGTCATGCGTATCGCAAACGATCGCCGCCATACCGGATTCGAAATCGTACTCGCCGAAGAGGCGGACAGACGGGTGTTTCCAGATTGGGCGGTGGCGTTCAGCGACCAGTCGACCCTGCCCCTGTCAGAGCCTCGCCATGTTGATTTCAGCGCCATGCCGGGCGACGCGCTGCTTCAGCGCATGCTCCGCATTCGACGGACGGGGGTGATCGCCTGCAGCTCGATAGAGGCGGCCTGAGCCGCCGCGCTGCGTTTCGCTGCGGGCGTACGCGACTCTCTGCCGTCTCAGCCGTTTAAGACGCCATGACAGACAAGGCGGCCTCCGGCGACCGGCGCGGCAAGATGAAGCGCGCCTCCGACAAGCTCGACGACGCGGCGCGCGGGCGCTGGGCGCTGCCCTTCCTGTTTCTGGGCTCGGTGCTGGAGTCCACCGTCTTTCCCTGGCCCATCGAGTTTCCGATGATCGCCTACATGCTCAAGGGCAAGCGGGCCACGGTGGAGGTGGTGATCATCGCCACGCTGGGCTCGATCGCCGGGGCTATAGCGCTCTATTTCGGCGGCCGGGCCGCGTTCGAAGCGATCGAGACCTATCTGATGTCCAGACCCGGGCTCGAGGCCGGGTTCGATCGCTCGCGAACATGGATCGACGAATGGGGCGCCTGGGCGGTGTTCCTCGCCGTGCTCGCGCCGATCCCGATCCAGGCCGCCGCCTTCGCCGCAGGTGCGGCCAAGCTTCCGGTCTGGGCCTTCGTGATCGCGGTGGCCGGCGGCCGGTCGCTGCGCTACGGAGCGATCGGGCTCCTGGTCTATTTCTTCGGCGACGACATCACGCGCTGGTGGAAGAACCAGCCCAAGGCGCTGCGGCGCTGGGGCTCGATCGCCGTCGTCGTGATCTTCGTGGCGCTGTTCGTCTGGGCGGTCTGGAGCGTGTTTTTCGGTTCGCCGATATAGGGCTCAGACGGGCATCATCCGGTTTCTCGGCTCAAGCCCGAACAGGCTGAACAGATGGGTCAGCAGCGTCAGGAAGAAGACGCCGCACACCAGCATGATCATCGTCCAGGGAATGTAGCGCGGCCGAAGCGGGTCGGACGGACGCCCGCTGCGCCAGGCCGACAGGGCGAACAGGCCTGCGGCCAGCGCCATCAGCAGCAATGTCGTCCATAGCGGCATCGGGCGCCTCCCGCCGGGTTCGTGAGACCCCGTGCCGGGTCTTCACCCAGACATAGGAGCGCCCCGGCATTTCGCGCAAGGCTCTGAGAAGCGCCGGACCCTGCGCGAGCCAGTAGACGGGCATTGCCGCGTAATCGAGAAGGCCCGCCTTCACGCCCGCCCGCCGTGCGCCCTGCACCGTGCAGGCGAAGGCGGCGGCGTACGCCGCGCCGGCGAGGCAGAGCCCGCACATCGCCGCAAAACCGGCGGTCCCGGTGAGCGCGAGGGTGATCGAAAACGCCAGCAGAACAAGGCCCGGCGCGAAAAGCCCGGCGAACAGCACGTTGGCGAGCAGGCTGAGCTGAAGTCCCGCGAGGGCGCGCAAGCCCGCCTGCTGAGCCAGTCCGCGGGGATCGCGCATATGCACCAGCCAGGTGACGAGATGACCCTTCAGCCATCGGCTGCGCTGACCGGTCCAGGCTTTCAGCGTGACCGGCGCTTCTTCCAGGGTGCGCGGTTCGATTAGCCCGCATCGCCAGCCATGGCGGGCGAGGCGAAAGCCCAGATCGGCGTCCTCGGTGACGTTGAACGGATCCCAGCCGCCTGCGTCCTCCAGCGCGGTGCGGCGGAACACATTGCTCGTCCCGCCCAGCGGCAGGGGAAGGCCCAGCCGGGCGTAGGCGGGCAGAAGCGCGTCGAACTGGGCGGCGTATTCCAGCGCGAACTGGCGGGTCAGCGCATTGTCGTTCGCATTGTACCAGTTCAGCGGCGCCTGAACCGCGCCCAGGCCTGGGTCGGCGGCGAAGGCTTCGGCGGCGGCGCGCAGCTGTCCGGCGGAAGGCGCGTCCTCGGCGTCATACACCGCGACGATTTCGCCGCTCGCAGCCTGAAGCGCGAAATTCAGTGCGCGGGGCTTGGTCGTCGGCCCGCACGGACCGAGCACCAGCACCTTCACCCCGCCGCGCCGCGCGGCCGCCCTGGCCGCTGCGATCGTGTCGAAGTCGTGATGTTCGAGCGCGAGCAGGATCTCGAGCTCGCCGGCCGGATAATCGAGCCGGGAGAGCGCGGCGACGAGGCCGGCGCACACCTCCGCCTCCTTGTGCAGCGCGACGATCACGCTCGCGCGGGGCAGGTCCGCATCGGCGAGGGGTGTTCTTTCGGCGTAGGCGGGTCTCAGTACTGCCCCGCAGAACCTGAGGACGGCGACGCCGGCGACCAGAAGGCCGACGAGGCCGAGCGCGATCGCCAAACTCGCCCCGGGCGCGAACATCATCAGTCCGAACAGAAACGTCAGCGGGCCTGCGATCAGGCGCAGCGGCGGGGCGAGCGGCGCGCCTGCGCTGGCTTTGGGGCGCCTGTCACGCAGGCCGAACGCGGCCTCGGCCTCGCTCGGCCGCGCCTCGTCATGATCGTCCCCGATCCAGGCGAGCGTCATCGCGCTTCTCCCCCATCCGGGGAAAGAAAAGCAAAAACGCGCCTGAAAAGCGAATCAGTTGTGGAAAACTCCGATCAGACCGGGTTCAGCCGGCCTTGGGATCGAACAGCAATACGCGGGCCGAGGCCGTCAGCGCACCGTCTTTCAGGGCGACGTCGAACACGCCGACCGAACTCGTCGGCCAGCCGCGCGGCATGCCGGTCGCGGCCTGTGCCGAGGCGGCGAGGGAGTGGGCTAGGCCGCCGATGCCGGGGTTGTGGCCGATGACCGCGACGGTCTGGGCGCCGCGCGCGATCAGCTCGCTGGCCGCCCGTTCGAGCATCTCGGTGGAGGCGTGATAGAGCGCCATCGGATCGTGCACCGGCGGCGCGCCCAGCGTTTCGGAGACCACCGCCCAGGTCTCCCGCGTGCGGCGGGCGGGGCTGACCAGCGCCTGATCGGCGGTGAGCCCGGCGCTCTTCATCGCCGCTGCGGCGCGGGCGGCGTCCTCCCGGCCGCGCTCGGTCAGGCCGCGTTCGAAATCGTCTTCGGCTTCGAGCCGGTCGACCGCCTTGGCGTGGCGCATCACGATCAGTCTGGGCACGGCGGTCGTCCTCGTCTGGCGGCGGGCGCGCCCGTCACGCGCTCGTGAGCGCCGCACAGGGTTGCGCGGCGCGGGCTTCACGTCCAAGTAAAGCGGCGTTCGACGCCCCCCGCAAACGCTCAATCGGAGGAAAATTCCATGGCCCTGCTGCTCGGCGACGTCGCTCCGGACTTCGAGGCGGAGACGACCGAAGGTAAAATCAAGTTCCACGAGTGGATCGGCGAGGACTGGGTGATCTTCTTCTCCCACCCGGCCGACTTCACCCCGGTGTGCACCACCGAGCTCGGGTACACCGCCAAGCTCAAGGACGAGTTCGCAAAGCGCGGCGCGAAAGCCATCGCGCTGTCGGTGGACCCGGTCGAGGATCACAAGAAGTGGATCGGCGACATCGAGGAGACCCAGAACGTCTCGATGAACTTCCCGATCATCGCTGATGAAAGCCGCGAAGTTTCCGCGCTTTACTACATGATCCACCCGAACGCCGACCCCAAGGTCACCGTGCGGGCGGTCTACATCATCGACCCCAAGAAGAAGATCCGCGCCACCTTCACCTACCCGCCCAGCGCGGGCCGGAATTTCGACGAGGTGCTGCGCCTTCTCGACTCCCTGCAGCTCACCGACGGCTACAAGGTGGCCACCCCGGTGAACTGGCGCGACGGCGAGGACGTGATCGTGGTCCCCAGCCTGTCGGACGAAGACGCCGACAAGCTCTTCCCCAAGGGCTACACCAAGATCAAGCCCTACCTGCGCACCACGCCGCAGCCGAACAAATAGGCGGCCCCCACCGCCGACCTGCGAACGGCCGGCCCTTTCGGGCCGGCCGTTTTTCGTTTCGGGCTGGCGAGGCGCGTCTCAGCGCCTAAACTGCGCTGAACACGACAGAAAACGCCGGGGAGGCCGCCTTGGACACCATCAAGCTCGACATCACGGACGGGATCGGTCTGATCACGCTCAACCGGCCCGATCACATGAACGCCTTCACCAAACAGATGGGCGAAGAGATCGCCGAGGCGTTCGACCGGACCGACGCCGCCGGTGAGGTGAAGGCGGTGGTGGTGACCGGCGCTGGCCGGGCGTTCTGCGCGGGCGCCGATCTCAGCGTCGGGGCGGAGACGTTCAACGCGGTCGCGAACGCCAAAGCCGAGGGCGCGCTCGACGACACCGATCCGCAATGGCGCGATTTCGGCGGTCTTCTGAACCTCAGAATCTTCGACAGCACGAAGCCGGTGGTCGCCGCGATAAACGGCGCCGCAGTGGGTATCGGCGCGACCATGATCCTGCCCATGGACGCCCGCGTGGGCCTTAAGGGCGCGAAATACGCCTATCCCTTCACAAAGCGCGGCATCGCCTGGGACGGCTGCGCCAGCTGGTTCCTGCCCCGGATCGTCGGGGTGGAGGCCGCACTCGACTGGGGTCTGTCGGGCCGGACCTTCCTGGCCGAGGAAGCGCTTGAAAAAGGCCTCGTTTCAGAGCTTTGCGACACGCCCGAAGCCGTGCTCGACCGGGCGATCGAACGCGCGCACGCGCTCACCGCCGGCGCTGCGCCGGTCTCGGTGGCGATGAACCGGCGCCTGCTCTGGCGCATGCTCGGGGCGAGCCATCCGATGGAGGCTCATCGCCTTGAAAGCAGAGCGATTTTACATCGCGGCATACACGGAGACGCCATGGAGGGCGTGACGAGTTTTCTCGAAAAGCGCGCGCCGGACTTCCCCGGCTCGGTTCCCGGCGACTACCCGCCCGGCTGGCCCTGGGACGCAGAGCCCGAGTACTGAGCAGGCATCACCGGCCGAGCCCCAGGCTCGCCTCGATCTCGTCGGCGATGTCCTGGCGGACCTGATCGCGGAACAGCCAGATGCCGTAATACCCGTAGGCGCATTCGAGCGCGGTGGCGTCCTCGCCGCCGATCAGTCCGGCCGCCTCGTCGCGCAGCATGTCGTCGAGCCGCCCGCCGTCATTGAGCATGTTGCGCACGACGCCGACCCGCAGCGGGTACTCCGCGGCCACGATATCGAGCGCGGGCGGAACCTGGTCTGCGAACATCTCAGCACGCGCCGCGCACGGGTCGCCGCCGCCTTCATTGGCTGCGTAAAAGTATGCGCCGCCGGCGACCACCGCGATCAGACCGATGAAGGCCAAAATATTTTTCATGCCTGTTTTCCTTTCAGGCTGAACCCAGTCATTGTGCGGCGTCTCGCTCGCCCGGCGGGTCGAACTCCGGCCCGGCCGGTCTAGCTTGCGCCGTGCGATTTCGAAGCCGGAGTCCTTTTTTGAAGCTTGCGACGCCTGATCCCAAACGGCCGGCCCTGACCACGGTCGAGCTGATCGCCATGGTCGGCGCGCTCATGGGTCTCAACGCATTATCGATCGATATTTTCCTGCCCGCGCTGGGAGAGATCGGCGAGGCGCTGGGCGCGCCGGGCAACGACCGGCAATTGATCATCACCGCCTACGTGTTCGGCTTCGGCCTCGCCCAGCTCGCCTTCGGCCCGCTGTCGGACGCGCTCGGCCGGCGCGTGGTCGTGCTGGGCGCGCTCGTCGCCTATCTCGCCTCGACCGCGCTGTGCCTGCTTGCGCCGAACATCGAATGGATGATCGCCGCGCGCGCGCTTCAGGGCGTCTCTGCAGCGGCGACGCGTGTGATCGCCGTCGCGCTCGTGCGCGACCTCGTCTCGGGCCGGCGCATGGCCGAGATCATGAGCTTTGCGATGACGGTCTTCATGGTCGCGCCGATTCTCGCGCCGGGGATCGGTCAGGGCGTGATGGCGATCGGCGGCTGGGGCGCGATCTTCGAGGTGCTGCTGGTGCTCGCCGGCGCGCTGGCGGTCTGGATGTTCATCCGCCTGCCCGAGACGCTGCAGCCCGAGCGCCGCGTCGTGCTCGGCGCGAAGTCCGCCGCGCGCAACTATCTGCTCGCCGCCAGCCACCGCCAGTCGGCGGGCTACATCATCGCTGCGGCGCTGATCTTCGGCGCGCTCTTCGCCTTCATCGCGACCGCCGAGCAGATCCTGCAGGAGCTGTACGGGCTGGAGGAATGGTTCGCGCTGGCCTTCGGCTCTGTGGCGCTGGGGCTCGCTGCGATCAACATCGTCAACGCGCGCATCGTCAGGCGGCTGGGGATGCGGCGGATCTCCCACGCGGCCCTGGTCGGGTTCGTGGCGCTGAACGCGATCCATCTCGCGGTCTCGCTGGCCAGCGACGGCGCGCCGCCGTTCTGGATCTATTACGTGCTTCTGTCCGCCGCGCTGATGCTGTTCGCGATGATGGGCGCGAACTTCTCCGCCCTCGTCATGGAGCCGGCGGGAGACCGCGCCGGCACGGCCGCAGCGCTGTACGGAGCGGTGACGTCGATGTCCGGCGCTGTGCTCGGATCGCTGATCGGGCAGACCTATGACGGCACGGTCACGCCGCTGCTCATGGGCTTTCTGGTGATGGGCGCGCTCGCCCTGGCGGTGGTCTTCGTCGCTGAACGCGGACGGCTGTTCGGCGCAGGGGAGGCCGAGGACGCCGAGCCCGCGGTCGCAGACTAGAACGCGTCGACCGGCAGGCTGTCTTCTGCGATCGCGCCGTCCAGCCGCCAGCCCGCGCCCTCGCTCTGGGCCAGGGTTTCAGAGAGCCACGGCAGCAAGGCGAGCAGGTCGGCTTCCAGCGTGAAGGGGGGATTGATCACCACCACGCCAGCGCCTGCGAGCTTGCCCTCGGTCCCGAGCTCTCGAACCCACAGATCGGCGCGCAGGATCTTTTCAGGCTCGAAGCCCTTCTCCTCGATCAGCCATTCGGCGAGACCGACGTCAAATCGTTCGGCGGCCCAGAGATCCTTGAGGGGCCGCCAGAAAATGAACGTGCCGGTGGGCCAGACGCTCAGCGCGTCGAACGCGGCCTGGGCCATGAAAGCCATCTCGTCGCGATGCTCGAAAGGCGGGTCGATCAGGGCGAGGCCGCGCTTCTCCTTCGGCGGCAGCACGGATTTCAGGCCCGCATAACCGTCCTCGTCGCGCACCTTCACCCGCCCGTCCCGGGCATAACGCCTGTCGAGCGTGCGCGAATCCTCGCGGTGAAGCTCGAACAGTGTCAGCCGGTCGGCTTCGCGCAGCAGCTGTGCCGCGATCTCCGGCGAGCCGGGGTAGGTTTTCAGCCCGGACGGGTTCATCGCGGTCAGGACGTCGAGCAGCGGTTCGAGCGCTTTGGCGGCGGCTTCAGGCTTGTCCGCCTCGATCACCCGGGCGATCCCCTCGCGCCATTCGGGGCTGCGCTCGGCCTCGCGTGCAGCGAGGTCATAGGCGCCGATCCCTGCATGGGTGTCGAGATAGCGGAAGGGTTTGGGCTTTTTCTTAAGGTGCTCTAGGCACAGGGCGAGCACCGCGTGCTTGAGCACGTCGGCGAAATTGCCGGCATGGAAGGCGTGGCGATAGTTCATGGCCGCGCTTTTACCGCGCTCCGGACCGTCCGAACAGGCGCCCTTGCGGCGGAACCCCGAGCGCTCCGCAGGCGTATAATTCCGGTTATTTCCGAAACAGCAGAAGGCCGTTCATGGCTGAGAACGAGACCGACCGCCGCAAGGCGGAGGAAGAAAACGCCGACCCGAAAAACACCTCCACCGTCGAAGGCTGGCAGGCCGAGCGCGCGGTGAGCGACCGGGTCCGCCCGAGCGCGCTCATGGTGTTCGAAACCGTCCGCCGCGAGGGCGCGGAGGAGATGTACCGTCCCTCCGCATCGCTGTGGTGGTCAGGGGTGGCGGCGGGCTTTGCGCTGTCGTTCTCGCTGATCATCACCGGCATTTTGACCGCGATCATGGAGCCCGGCGTGGCGGCTAGCCTGATCACGCCGTTCGGTTATGTGACCGGGTTCGTGATCGTGGTGTTCGGACGGCTTCAGCTGTTCACCGAGAACACGATCGCCGCGATCCTGCCGCTGGTCGCGAACTTCAACAACACGAACCTTTACCGCGTGATGCGGCTCTACGTGATCGTGTTCTCAGCGAACATGGTCGGGGCGGGGTTGGCCGCGACGGTGCTCACCTTCCTGCCCGTGCTCAAGCCCGACCATCTGGCCGGACTTATGGAGGTTTCCCGCAAGGCCATGGAGCCTGGCTTCTGGGAGACGCTGGCGCTCGGCGTGCCCGCGGGGTTCCTGGTCGCGGCGATGGTGTGGATGCTGCCCGCCTCGAAAGGCGGCGAGTTCTACATTGTCGTCACGCTGATCTATATGGTGGGCCTGGGCGAGTTCGCGCACGTCATCGTGGGTTCGGTAGAGGCCGGCATGATGGTGCTGGCCGGTGAAATCAGCCCGTTCAACGGCCTGTTCGGCTTCATCCTGCCCGCGCTGCTCGGCAACATGATCGGCGGCACCGCGCTGTTCGCGCTCCTGTCCTACGCGCAGATCCGCGACGAGATGCGCCAGTCCAAGGAGCGCAAGGTCTGAGCCTTGCGGTTCGCGTATAGCGCTATAACGTGAGCCTGTGATCGCGTAAGGAGCGAGCATGGGCCCGGGGGCTGCGACACGGCGAAGACTGCTCGCCTCGATGGCGGGGCTGGCGATGGCGGCGCCCGTGCTGGGCGGCTGCGCGGGCGGTGCGACCTATCGCTCGGGCCGGGGCGCGCCGCCCGAACGTCGCGTGCTGATCCTGCCCCCGCACACCATGCTGGGGCAGCGCGTGATGGGCGGGCGCTTCGATCTGCGGCGCGACTGGAGCGAGGTGCTGCGCCCCGTGCTCATCGCGCAGACCGCGCGCATGCTCGACCGGCGCGGCCGCACGCCGGTCTTCCTCGATTCCGATGACGATCTCGATCAGACCTGGCGGCTCGTCAGGCTCGGCGCGGAGGTCTCGCGCGCCGCGCTCGGAAGCGACCGGGACGAACACGGCGGGCGCAATCCGCCCACCAGAGGTCTCTCCGGGCCGTTCTCGATCGGGCCGGGCGGCGCGGGGCTGATGGACCGGCACGCCGCGCCCACCGCCGTCCTCATCGCCGTGACCGGCGACTGGCCCGCCGGCATGCAGCGGGTCGGAGAGTATTTCGGCGCGGCCAGCTTCGGCGTGCGGCGCGAGCCGCTCAGGCGCGAACTCATCGTGGCGATCGTCGCGCTCGAAGACGGCCGGATCGTCTGGGCCGGATCGCGCCGCGACCGCGACATCCGCGATCCGAGGAAAGCGGCGCGGCATGTCAGGGGGCTTCTCGGCAAGGCCTGGCTGAACCCCGAGCCGCGGCCCCGCCGCCGCCGGCGCTTAGGACGGCCGGTCACATGATCCGCCTGATCGTTCTCGCCCTCGTGCTCGTGCTCGCCGGCTGCGCCGGTACGGGCGTGTACGGGCCGGGGCTCTACGATGCGGGGCGGTATTCGCTCGCGTTGCAATCGCGCTGGAGCCGGATCGGGGCGGCCGCCGACGGCGACCTCGCCACCGCGCAGCTCACCCGAGACGGGCTCTTTCTGAACCGTGTGATCCTGGTCTCGGAGCTACGGCCCGGCGGAACGCTCTTCACGCCGGGCTTTGATCACCCGCCGCGCTTTGATCCGGCTGCCGGAGAGGCGGGGATCGATACGTTCCTGACCGGCTCGATCGAACGGCTCGACTATCAGGGTCTGGAGATCACCAAACGCGAGACGGACGAAGACTGGACGGTGCGCCGCCTCGCCGCCCGCCGGCCCGACGCGCTGGCGATTTCAGGACTGGCCTGGTCGCGGGTGCAGGACGGCCGGCTCGATCTGGTGATCTATCTCGCCCCGGACGAGCACTATTTCGAGCGCGACCGGGCCGAGGTGGAACAGATGCTCAGACGTTGAACTTGAACAGCATCACGTCGCCGTCCTGCACGACGTACTCCTTGCCTTCCTGGCGCAGCTTGCCCGCTTCGCGCGCGCCCGACTCTCCGCCTGCGGCGACATAGTCTTCAAAGGCGATGGTTTCGGCGCGGATGAAGCCGCGTTCGAAATCGCCGTGAATGACCCCGGCGGCTTTCGGCGCGGTCCAGCCGCGGCGGATGGTCCAGGCGCGGGCCTCCTTGGGGCCGGCGGTGAAATAGGTCTGAAGGTCGAGCAGCTGGTAGCCGGCGTGGATCAGCCGGTTGAGGCCGGGTTCCTCAAGACCGAGTTCCTGGAGGTATTCTTCGCGCTCTTCGGGCTCGAGCAAAGCCAGTTCGGCCTCGATCTTCGCGCTGATCACCACGCAGGCGGCGCCTTCCTCGGCGGCGCGCTTCTGCACCGCTTCGGACATGGCGTTGCCGGTCGCGGCGCTGTCTTCATCGACATTGGCCACGAACATCACCGGCTTGGCGGTCAGAAGCTGCAGCATGCGCCATTCGCGGCGGCGGTCCGCAGGAATGTCCGCGCGGCGGGCGGGGCGGCCCTCCTGAAGCTCGGCGAGAGCGATGTCGACGAGTTCGAGGGTCGCCTTGGCTTCCTTGTCGCCGGTCTTGGCCTTCTTCTCGAGATTGGAGCGCCGCTTTTCCAGGCTCTCCATGTCGGCGAGCATCAGCTCGGTCTCGACGGTCTCGAAATCGGCGAGTGGGTCGACCTTGCCGGCCACGTGGGTGACGTCACCGTCTTCAAAGCAGCGCAGCACGTAGAGCACAGCGTCGGTTTCGCGGATATTGGCCAGGAACTGGTTTCCCAGGCCCTCGCCCTGGCTCGCGCCTTTCACAAGACCTGCGATGTCGACGAAGTTCATCCGCGCGGGCACGACATTGGCCGACTTGGCGATCTCGGCGAGCTTGTCGAGCCGGGGTTCGGGCACGGCCACTTCGCCGACATTCGGCTCGATCGTGCAGAACGGATAGTTCGCCGCCTGGGCCGCAGCGGTCTGGGTCAGCGCGTTGAACAGGGTGGACTTGCCCACGTTGGGAAGTCCGACGATGCCGCATTTGAAACCCATGTCCTCGCCCTTCTCGGCCGCTCATCTGTGCAGCCCGGGCGTATAGGCGAAGCGGCCTTGTCGCGAAAGAGGCGCGTCAGCGCGGCGGGTCGTCACCCTCGCCGCCGCCGGGCTCGTCATTGCGCCGGCCGGAATAGGCTGCGAGCCAGGTGTCGAATTCGGGCGGGTCGTAGCTTCCGTTCCCGTCCGCATCGTAAAGCGCGTACTGGGCTTCGGTGACGTCGGGGGCGACGGCGAGCAGTTCGGCGTGGGTCACCGCGCCGTCGCTGTCCGCGTCGACCTCGATGAAGCTCACCGGATCGGCGACGCCGGCGAGAACGAGCGATAGCGCGGCGGCGCTTGCATGAAGGGTCATGGCTGCCTCCCTGTCTCAGGCACGGTGAAACGCAAAGCCCCGGCGCCGGGTTCGGCCGGGCCGGAACGAAAAACCCCGGCGCTCTGGCCGGGGCTCGGTGTTTCCTTGCAGCTCGATCAGGCCTCTCCGACCGTGTCGAACATGGCCGCCGACACCGCCTCGGCCGCGCTCTTGCCGCTCCACAGAAGATAGTGGAAGGCAGGGTAGAGCCGCTCGCCGGCCTCTTTGGCGGCCGCGATCAGCGCGGCGGCCTGGGAGACCGATACGCCCTCGGCTTCAGGCAGGGTCAGCGCGTGGCGGAAGATGATCGAGCCGTCGTCTGCCCAGACGTCGAAATGGCCCAGCCACAGCCGCTCGTTCAGCCGCGCGACCAGCTCGCACACGTCCTTGAAGCGGTTGTCGGGCGCTTTCAGCTCCAGGCTCGCGCAGACATGGATGACGTCCAGCTCGGGCCGGTAGGCGAACCAGATCTGATGGTCGCGCCAGGCGCCCGGCGCGGCCAGGTGCAGCTCCAGCTCGTCGCGTTCGTATGGATATTGCTCGCCGATGACGGCCTGTTCGACGCTTTCGAGCGGATCGATCGCGGTCGAAACGTCCTGGGTCTCGAGCTCCATGTGGTCCTCTCCCCCTAGCGCGCCGGTCTTGTGAGCCGGACGCGCGAACGACGGTAAGCCGCGTCGTGGACGCGGCGCAACTGAACAAAAGGTGACAATGCTAAGCGATTAATCGGACGCCTTTTTCGACGTTCCGCGTTTGGCCGCCGGCTTGCGGGTGGCGGTCTTGGCCCCCGCCGGTTTCGCCTCCAGCGCGTCGAGCCGCGCCTTGAGCGATTCGAGTTCGGCCTCGGCGCGCTCGGCTTTCAGGCGCACCGCCTCGAACTCCTCGCGGGTCACCATGTCCAGCTCGGCGGCGACGCGCTCGGCCTGCGCCCGGAAGGCGGTGCGGGCCTCCTCGCCCGCCGCCTGGGCGGCGGAGAACGCATCCGTCATCAGATCGGCGAAATCGGAAAAGAAGGGACTGCGCGACTGCATGACAACACCGCTCGAACTGCTATGAAGGCCCCATATAGGCGGTCGGGCCCCGCCCGCGCAACGTGCGCGGCGGAGATCGAGGCGCCTGACCTGCGTCCGGGAGGGGATGAATGGGCTTCTGTCCGCCGAGTTTCGACCTGATCGATCCGGTGCTGGTGACCATCCCGGAGGTCTTCGGGATCGGCCCGTTCCCCATCCGTTGGTATGCGCTGGCCTATATCGCGGGCCTGTTCATCGGCTTGTGGTGGGTGCTGCGGCTTGTGAAGAACGACGCGCTGTGGGGCACGACGGCGAAGACCATGACCGCGCCCTATTCGCGCGCCTTCGTCGACGATCTGGCGCTGTGGATCATGCTCGGCGTGATCGGCGGCGGCCGTCTGGGCTATGTGCTGTTTTATCAGACCAGCGCGATCTGGGAGCGGCCGCTCTGGGTGCTCACCGGCATCACCGAAGGCGGGATGAGCTTCCATGGCGGCCTCATCGGCGTAGCGCTGGCGGTCTACTTCACCTCGCGCCATTACAAGGCGCCGCTGCTCAGGGTCGCCGACGCGGTGGCTGCGGCCACCCCGATCGGGCTGTTCTTCGGACGGCTCGCGAACTTCATCAACGGCGAGCTTTGGGGCCGGCCGACCGACCTGCCCTGGGGGATGCGCTTCGCCACCGATCCGCTGTGCGTCGATCGCCATCCCAGCCAGCTCTACGAAGCGTTCCTGGAAGGCGCGGTGCTGTTCGCCGTGATCGCGTTCCTGATCTACCGGTTCAAGGCGCTGGCCCGTCCCGGCCTCAGCGCGGGCGTGTTCTTGCTGGGCTATGGTGTTTTCCGCGCCATGGTCGAGCTGGTGCGCGAGCCTGACCGGCACATGCCAGAGGCGCTGCAGGGCTATGTCACGATGGGCATGATCCTGTGCATCCCGATGATCGCCGCCGGCGCGTTCCTGATCCGCCGGGCGCTGCAGCGCCCGGCTATCGGACAGACCGCCGCCGCCTGAGTTTCGTGATGACAGACGACGAGTTCCGCCCCGCCGAGATGCTGGCCGAACGCCTGCGCGCCCGCATCCGAGAGGAGGGGCCGCTGCCCGTCTCGGCCTATATGGCCGAGGCGCTGTTCGATCCGATGGCGGGATTTTACGCCACGAAAGATCCGCTGGGCGCTGGAAACGACTTCATCACCGCACCCGAGATCAGTCAGATGTTCGGCGAGCTGTGTGGGTTGTGGGCCGCCGAAGTGTGGGCGCAGATGGGCGCGCCCGCCCCGGTCCAGCTCATCGAGCTTGGTCCCGGCACGGGCCGGATGATGAGCGACATGCTGCGCGCGAGCCGCGCCGCGCCGGGCTTTCTCGATGCGTGCGACGTCACTCTGGTCGAGGCCAGTCCCGCGCTGAAAATGGTGCAGGGCCGGACGCTGTCCAAAGCGCCCGTCCCGGTGCGCTGGGCCAGGCGGATCGAGGACGCCGCCGCAGGGCCGTGCGTCATCGTGGCGAACGAGTTTCTCGATTGCCTGCCCATTCGGCAGGCGGTGCGGATCGAAGGCGTCTGGCGAGAGCGCGTGGTCGGCATCGCGCCCGACGATCCGGAGACGTTCGCCTTAGGTCTGGGCGCCGTGCTCTCCCCGGCCGACCTTGAAAGCCTGCCCGAGCCTCTGCGCGAGGCGCCGGAAGGCGCACTTGTCGAGCTGCGCCCGGCGGACGGCCCGCTTATCGAGGAGATCGCGCGCCGGCTGAAGGCTGCGCCCGGCTATGCGCTGTTCATCGATTACGGATCGGACGCGCCGGAGTTCGGCGACACGCTTCAGGCCATCCGCAGGCACCAGAAAGTCGATCCGCTCGACGCGCCGGGCACGGCGGATCTCACCGCCTGGGCGGCCTTCGACCGGTTCGGCGCGCTGGCGCGGGCCGCCGGGCTCGACGTGTACGGCGCCGAAGGGCAGGGCGCGTTCCTCAAAGGACTCGGGATCGAACACCGCGCCGCCGCGCTCTCTCGCGGCCAGGACGCCGAAGGCCGCGGCCGGATCGCCCGCCAGCTGCAGCGGCTCGTCGATCCTGAAGAGATGGGGACCCTGTTCAAGGTGATGGCGCTGGCGAGCCCCGGCCTGCCGCCCGCGCCAGGGCTGGAGCGGTTCGGGGAGTAGACCTAGAACCGCACGGCGATCCCGGCGTCTTTCAGGATCGCGTTCGTCTCCCAGAAAATGCTCGGCACGAGGTCGGCGAGATCGCGGGAGGCGAGAGCCTCTGCTGAAAGATGGTTAGCCACGATCAGTTTCGGCGCTTCCTCGCGCATCACCTGCTCGAATTCCTCGATCGTGGCCGCTTCGATGTGCAGGCCGAGGATATCGCTTTCGGACACGTAGACGCCGGCTTCGTCGTCCCACAGGGCTTTCACACGGAAGGCGGGATTGGACATGGGCGCTCCAGAGATGTTTGACCGAAAAGAAGCTAACGCATTCCGCGCGTTTGCGCGAACACGCCCCTACCGCCCCCAGCCTTTGCGCGGCGCGCCCATCCTGCTATGAGCGCGCCGGACACGGACGATGTGCGAAAGGCGATTCCCATGAAGCTCATGTGCGGCAACGCGAACCGACCGCTCGCCAAGGCGATCGCCGATTATCTCGACGCGCCGCTTTCGAACGTCGACATCGAGACCTTCGCCGACGGCGAGCTGTTCGTCCGGATCGACGAGAACATGCGCGGCCAGGACGTCTTCATCATCCAGTCCACGTCCAAGCCGGCGAACGACAATCTGATGGAGCTTCTGATCTGCATGGACGCGCTCACCCGGGCGAGCGCGAAGCGGATCACCGCGGTCATTCCCTATTTCGGCTACGCCCGGCAGGACCGGAAGACGGGCGGGCGCACGCCGATCACCGCCAAGCTGGTGGCGAACCTCATCGCAGGGGCGGGCGCGCACCGCGTGCTGACGCTCGATCTGCACGCCGGCCAGATCCAGGGCTTTTTCGACATTCCGACCGACAATCTGTTCGCAACCCCGGTGATCGAGGCGGACATCCGCCGCGCCTACGACACCAAGGATCTGATGATCGTCTCGCCCGACGTGGGCGGGGTGGTGCGCGCGCGCGCGCTCGCCAGCCGCATCGGCGCGGACATCGCCATCGTCGACAAGCGCCGTCCCAAACCCGGCCAGGCCGAGGTGATGAACATCATCGGCGACGTCGAAGGCCGGCGGTGCATCATCTTCGACGACATCATCGATTCGGGCGGCACGCTGTGTAACGCCGCCGCCGCGCTGAAAGACCGCGGCGCCGCCGAGGTCGCCGCCTACATCACCCACGGCGTGCTGTCGGGCAAGGCGGTCGAGCGCATCGGCGCCTCGGCGCTGAAGGAGCTTGTGGTCACCGATTCCATCGACGTGACCGAGAAGCTGGGCGGGCAGAAAACCAATGTGCGCGCTCTTTCGGTCGCGCCCCTTCTGGCCGAGGCGATCCGGCGCATCGCCAACGACGAATCCGTCTCCAAGCTGTTCGACTAGAACCCCTTCACCGAAAGCGCTGCGACCGCTCGGAACGGGGCGGGTGGGCTCGCGTTGACTCCGCTGAACACGCCGCAGACGCGGCGCGAACAAAGGAGGACGACCCGATGAAAAAGTTCGCTCTGATCGGCTCTGTCGCAGCGCTCGCCCTCGGCGGCGCGGCTTTCGCCGACCATCACGACGAAGACGAAACCTGGATGGACGCTGACGAAGAAGGCTTCGTCATGATGTTCGACAGCCGTCTTCAGCGCGCCTATTCGGCCATCGACGCGAACGATGACGGGACCGTCTCGTACCAGGAATGGGGCGAGTGGCAGGCCGATGACGGCTTCTACGCCGAACGCTTCGACATTTTCGACACCGATGGCGACGATACGATCAGCTGGGACGAGTACCGCACCGCGACCATGTCGCTGTACGACACCAGCAACCTGACCGACTAAGTCTGGTCGGAATTCTCCGGAAGGGCCCGGCGCGCCGCGCCGGGCTTTTTCGTGTCTCAACCCGGCTCGCCTCCGGTTTTGCTCGCCTCCGCCGCTTCGCCCCGCTAGATTCGCTGCAGGCTGACCAGAAAGGGAGGGCGGCGCATGCTGCTGGCGATCGGGCTTTTTCTGTTTGTTTGCGGCGTGGTGTTCGTGGGCGCGCCGTTGATCAAGCGCCCGGCGCTGACGCGTCTTCTCGAGCTCGACGGCCGGTTCGAGGCCGCCGCTTCGATCTTCGCGGGCGTGCTGTTCCTGCTTTCGGGCGGCGCGCTTCTGACCGGGTTCGAGCAGCCGCGCTGACCGGCTTCAGGAACGCGGCTTTAACTCAGCGCCTGCGCTTGCGCCCCCCCGCGTCATCGGCTATACGCCGCGGCTCGAATTACGGCGAAGCGTCCATAAAGCGCTGCGCCTCGTAGCGCCGCCGGCAGGCGGCGCTCGCGTTTGAACCGACTTCGCCTAAGGACCGGACCGATGAGCGATATTGTTCTTAATGTCGAGGTGCGCGAGCGCACCGGCAAGGGCGGCGCCCGTCAGGCGCGCCGCGACGGCTTCGTGCCGGGCACGCTGTACGGCGGCGGCCAGGACCCTGTTTCGATCTCGCTGAAGAACAACGAGCTCATCAAGGCGATCAACTCCGGCAAACTGCTGGCGAACATGATCACCATCGAGCACAAGGGCGACAAGCAGACCGTGTTCGCCCGCGACGTGCAGTTCCATCCGGTCAAGGACCTGCCGCTCCACGTCGACTTCCAGCGCGTCAACGCGCAGGACGTGATCTCCGTGGAAGTGCCGGTGCACTTCGTCGGCGAAGAGCAGGCCGAAGGCATCAAGCGCGGCGGGGTTCTGAACGTGGTCCGCCACGCGATCGAAGTGAACTGCCCCGCCGGCTCGATCCCCGAAGCGATCGAAGTCGACGTCTCGGGCATGGATATCGGCGACTCGGTGCACATCTCGGCGGTCTCGCTGCCTGAGAACGTGACCCCGACCATCACCGACCGCGACTTCACCATCGCCACGATGCAGGGCTCGCGCGCCCTGGTCGAGGAAGAGGCCGAAGCCGACGACGAAGGTGAAGGCGTGACCGACGCCGAGGGCGACGAGGCCGAAGCTTCCGCCGAGGACGGCGAAGGCGAAGGCGACGCCGAAGACTAGGCGCGCCGGCCTATTTGCAAACCCGTTTAAGGGCGGCCGGCCGGACATCGCGGCGGCCGCCCTTTTCGTTTCCGGGAGCGGGCGGATGTATCTGATCGCAGGGCTGGGAAATCCAGGTGCGCAATACGCCGGCAACCGGCACAACGCCGGCTTCATGGCGCTGGACGCCATCGCCGAGCGTCATGCGCAGACCCCCTGGCGCAAGCGCTTCCATGGCCAGGCCTGCGAGGCGCTGATCGAGACCGGCCAGGGCCCTCAGAAGGTGCTGCTCTTAAAGCCTGAGACCTACTACAACGAGGCCGGCCGGTCGGTCGGCGAGGCGGCGCGCTTTTACAAGATCCCCACGCCCATGGTCGCCGTCTTCCACGACGAGCTCGACCTCGCGCCGGGCAAGTTCCGGCTCAAGCTGGGCGGCGGGCATGCGGGAAACAACGGCCTGCGCTCGATCATGGCGCATCTGGACGGCGATTTCCGCCGCGGCCGGATCGGCATCGGCCACCCCGGCGACAAGAACAAGGTGACCGGCTGGGTGCTGTCGGACTTTCCCAAGGCCGAGACCTGGATCTCCGACCTCACCGACGCGATCGCCCGCGCCGCCCCGCTTCTGGTCGAAGGCCAGGACGACGCCTTCCAGACCAAGGTCACCCATCTCGCGCCGGCGCCCTGACGTTCAGCTACCTTTCGCTTCCGCTAAAGTTTGCTATCTGCTAACCTCCGCGCATGAAGCGTGTGGTCTATGAGCGGCAGGCGGTGAGAACGCTCGCGAAAATGCCCGCGAACACGGCGGGCTTGATCCGTGAGAAGATTGATCACTCGCCGCCGATCCCACCTCGCTTGGAAACAACGTCAGGCGCTTGAAGGGCCGGGAAGGCGTTTTTCGCCTCAGGGTCGGGGACTGGCGCGTTCTCTACCGGGACGGTGTCGTGATCGCGGTCATCCGGATCGCGCCGCGCGGATCGGCTTATGAATGAGGATGTCATGTCGAGACAGGTGATCACCGCTCCGAACGGCGACCGGCTCGTCGTCATGCCGGAGGCCGAGTACGAGGCTCTGGTCGAGGCGGTCGAGGACGCCGAGGACCGGGCCGTGGTGGACGCTTATGATCGTGCGGCTGCGGCGGGATTGACCGATCCGGTTCCCTCCGAGATCGTCGATCGCCTGCTCTCCGGCGCTGAAAGCAAGGTGCGGATCTGGCGCGAGCATCGCGGCCTGTCGGCGGTCGAACTCGCGCGCGCCGCCGAACTGAGCGCGCCCTACGTCTCCCAGATAGAAAGCGGCCGCCGGGAGCCGGGCATCGACGCCCTGAAGCGTCTGGCGGCCGCCTTGAAGGTGGATATCGACGATCTCGTCTGAACAAAAACGCCCCGCTCGTCCGAGCGGGGCGTTTGTGTCCGACCCTGGCCGCTGATTAGAGGCCGGACGCCTTTATCAGCGCGCGCAGGTGGGCGCGGTGGGCCTTGGCTTCACGGCTGCCGATGAGGTCGGGCAGCCAGTCCGGGCCGACCCAGCCCTTGACGTCGTTGATCGACGCCAGCGCCGCAGAGCGGGCGAAGGGCGCATACGGGCCCGACGGGCTCGCGATCGCGATCAGCTGCTGCAGATAGGCCACCTGCAGGTTCTGCCGGTAGGTGTTCGGCTCGCCGCGCACGTCGGCGGCGAACATGATCGCCGTCAGGTCCTGCATGTAGTCGGCGACCGGGTACTCCCCGCCGTAACGCGCCGCGTCACCCATACGGTTCAGGACGTTGGGGTGGACGAGGTGTGCGAGGATCGCCTGCTGCTGGGCGAAGGCCCGGGCGTGCAGGGACGGGTCCTCGTCGGTCGGGAAGTGGTCGAAGAAGCGCCGCTGGCGCTGCAGCCGGTCGGCGTAGGCCTCCTCCACGGTGAAGGCGTCGGGGCCGAACACCGCCGCTTCGAGCACGTCGAGCGCCTGCTCCTGCTTGGCGCGGGGGACCGGCACGAAGGGCGTCTGAGCGCCTTCCTGACCGACCACGGCGCGGTTGTTGTAGATGCCGCCGACATGACGGCTCGCCACGTTCGCCGCGCCGAAGCGCTGGCCGGAGAGGATGAGATAGCTCGTCAGAAGGTTCTGATAAGTCTCGCCTTCTTCGACCGCGATCTCGGGCAGGCGCGCCAGCGTGTCGTTGATCAGCGCCACCCGGCCTTCGGCCCAGGCGACAGGATCGTCGGACAGGTCGTTGATCATCACCCGCGGGTCGATGTGACGGCCGGGCGAACGCATGTCGTCGGCATCGTTGCCCAAGAACAGCTCACGCTCGGTCGATCGTGCGAGGATCGTGGGCAGAGCCGCGTCCTCAGCGGTGTAACCGTACTGGATCGCCCAGACATCGTAGGCGCCCGGAATTTCCTGGGAGTACTGCACGCTCGCGCCGGGCTCGCCGGGCAGGTTCAGCGCCGGGTAGTCCATGATCGAGTGGGTCACGGTCTGGCCCGAGGCGAGCTCTTCCAGGCTCACGCCCGAGCTTGCGCCCATGTTGTGCATCAGGCCCAGCGTGTGGCCGATCTCGTGGATGACGAGATAGTGGAGCGCCTGGCGGATCAGCTCGTCGATATCGACCTGGCTCGCGCCCTGCGCCCTGAGCGCGGCGACGCCGGCCTGGGTCTCGAACTGCAGGTGTTCGGCGAAATTGCACATCGCGCCGTGCTCATGATCGTGCGCGAACATGTGCGCCGGCTCGCCGGTCAGCTCGGCGAGCTGGTCTGCGGGCAGCCACTGGCTGAGGCCGGCCACCTCGAACAGCTCGGAATAGCGGATGCGATTCGTCAGGAAGACGTATTCGAGCATGATGTCCGCGCCGATGATCTCGCCGGTGCGCGGGTTGGTGAAGCTCGGCCCGTAGCCGCCGAAGGGCGGGGTGGGCGAAGAGGTCCAGCGCAGCACGTTGTAGCGGATGTCGCCGGCGTCCCAGTCCGCGTCGTCGGGCTGAACGCGCACTTCGATGGCGTTGGAGAAGCCCGCCGCCTCGAAGGCCTGGTTCCAGGTCAGCGCCGCCTCGCGGATGGTGTCGCGCAGTTCGAGCGGGGTGGTGTTCTCGATCCACCACACGATCGGCTCGACCGGGTCGGAGATTTCCGCCTCGGGGTCCTGCTTGACCAGCCGCCAGCGATTGATGACGTCGTCATACGGCGTCACCGAGGTGTCGGTGAGATTGGTCACGCGCTGGCCGAAATAGCCCACGCGGAAATCGTCCGCGCGCGGCTCGAAACCCTCTTCGGGCATGGCCACGAAGGAGTGCTGCAGCAGCACCGCCACGGTGCGCGGATCGGTGATCTCCGCGCCGGCCGGGCCGTTCGGCGTGCCGTCGTGATAGACGTACTCGACGACCACGTCGGTGTTTTCCGGATAGGAGCGCACGTCGGTGATACGGGTCTGGCCCGACTGCAGCCGGCCGAGCTGGAACGTGGTCCGGGCCGCCGGACCCCGCGGCGGGGTCGGCTTGATCTGGTGCAGGTCTTCGCCGCGGAGCAGGTCGCCTACGTCGATCAGATAGCGCGCCGGCGCGGCGTCCTCGCCTTCGCCCGCGGGCGTTTCCGCTTCGATGTCGAGCATGGCGAGCGGCGCGCGGGTGATGTTCGCGTCCGCGGCGCGCGAGAGCGCGTTGTCTTCATCGAAGGAGAAGTTCGTGTTTTCCGCAGCGATCTCGATCTCGCCGTAGCGCTTGGTGAAGGTCAGCACCCGGTTGGCGCGGAACTGGCCGCGGAAATGCCCGACCCGGGGCGCGCCGTTCTCGGTGTAGGTGAAATAAATCACCTCTTCGCCGAGTTGGTCTTCGCCGATCTCCATGTAGAGATCGCCGTCCTCGGGATCGCGATAGAGCGTGAACAGGCCTTCGAAGCGCTCGAAGTCCTCGGTGAAGCTCTCGATGGTGTCGT
The DNA here is from genome assembly GCA_040112665.1 of Oceanicaulis sp. Taxonomy (NCBI): domain Bacteria; kingdom Pseudomonadati; phylum Pseudomonadota; class Alphaproteobacteria; order Maricaulales; family Maricaulaceae; genus Oceanicaulis; species Oceanicaulis sp. The sequence goes on from CP157796.1 coordinate 1,832,431, forward strand.
CGTCCTCGTCCGCCTCGGCGTCCTGAGCGAAGCCGGGCGCACCGGCGACCACGGCCGCGAGCAGCGCCGCGGACCAGCGGCTGCGAATAAAGCGCATGATGGAATCCCCTCCCGTTCTGTATCGAACAAACTAGGTCCGAACACCCCGGGGGGCCAAGGCGCGGAACGTTACCATTCGTTCAAATTGCAGCCCGCTGTCGCCTTTATGCACAGACCGCTGCACCCGCGCGGCTGGCGTGCGCCACGCTTTGTTCTATAAACGTTCCTGTGAGCACAGCCGAGATCGGCGAGGGGATATGAGCGGCGAGGACGAGACATTGCGCGACGCGCTGGCCTACGCGCTGTGGCGCTCGCCCTGGCGGACGCGGCTCGGCGGGCTGGACGCGTGCCGGCTCGCCGCGGCCGATCTGGTGCGTCATCTTCGGCGCGCTGGCTACGAGGTCCGCCCAGGCCCCCCGATGGAGCCGCACGGGGGGCTTTCCAGAGGCGCGCCGGACGATCAGTCCTCCGCCCACTGACGCAAGAGATTCGCCCGGCTCTTGGCGATCCGGTCATAGGCTTCGGTCTTGCCGCCGGTCCTGAAGACCTCGCGTGCGGCCGCGCCGAGATCGAACAGGATCTCTCGCTGGTCGGCCCGGCGCACGAAGCTGCGCACCCAGCCTACACAGGCCAGGCGCTCGCCTCGGGTCACAGGCGTCACCTCGTGCAGGGCGCCTGTCGGGTAGAGCACCGCGTCACCGGCTTCGAGCTTCACCTCCGTCGCCCCGGCGCTGTCGTAAAGCACCAGCGCGCCGCCTTCATAGCCGGACGGATCGCTGAGAAAGACGGTGAAGGACAGATCGCTGCGGCTGCGCCCCATCAGCGCGTCGTCGACATGGACGCCATACGCCTCGCCCGGCCCGTAAAGGCTGATCATGGTGCGCAGGATGCGGTTCGGAAGGGCGGCTTCCCGGAACGTCTCATGACGATTGAGCGCGGCCTCGACCAGTCGTCTCGCGGTGTCCGCCTGAGGCCCGGGACGCATCTGCCGGTTCGCCTTCACCGCCCTGGCCGCCGCGCCCGCGGTCCGCGCGCCGTCGGAGAACAGGGCGGGATCGGCGGCGAGCTTTCGAACCGCAGCGAGGTCTTCGGCGTTCAAAACCTGTGAAAGGCGATGCAGCATTGCGGGCTTTCTTGCAAATCGTTCGCAGCCGGGCTAGCACGGCCGCCACAAGAAAGAAAAGGACGCGCTCATGGCTATCCGCAAGACCCCGTTGTTCTGGACCGCGAGTCTGGCCGCCGTCGCCGCCGGTTCGCTGGGCGCGTGCGGCGAGCCGGAGACCGGCCGGGAAAGCGCCGATCAGGTCGAACTGACCGATCCCGAAGCGCTGCGCGACGGCGAGGCGGCGATCACGGCGTCTGACGATGAAGCCGGTACACAGACCGAAACCGCGGCCGCGGGTCCCGATCTCGAAGGCGAGGGCGGAGAAGGCGGCGAAGGTGGCGAGGCCGGCGGCGAATTCGGCATCGACCCGGCGATCGCGGCCGACGATCCGGTGGTCTATCTTTCGGCGATCGAGGTGATGCGGGCGCACTATCTGGCGGGCCTCGCCGCGCTGGAAGCGGGAGACCGCAGCGCTGCGTCGGAAATGTTCTCCCACCCGGTCTCCGAGATCTACATCGACTTCGAACCGGTGATCGAGGAGCGCGGCGGCACGGTCATGCTCGAAGAGATGAACGAGGCCGCGGTGCTGCACTTCCAGGGCGCGTCGGACGAGGAGATCCGCAACGCGGTGGTCACCGTGCTCGAGCTTCTCGATCAGAACGAAGAGGTCGCGCCCGCGCCGCGCACCGAACAGGCGCTGGTGGACGCCGAGGTCCTGCTCGATCTCGCCGACCGCGCCGCGCTCCAGTACGGGTTCGCGGCGGGCGAAACCGCCGGCGGGGAAGCCTGGCTCGACGCTTATGGTTTCAACGCCGCCGCCCAGATCTACGCACGGCGCAAGACCGAGGCGATCATCCTCGAGCGCCCTGATCTGGCGCAGGCCATCGCCGAGCTTTTGGTGGTGATGGAGAGCGCGTTCAGCGACTATGATGGACCGGACGAGAGCGCGCCGTCGCCTCAGGCCGTCGCGGATGCGGCGGAGGCGCTGCGCCGTCAGATCGACCCGCCGGGCGACGAGGCGACCGCGCCCTAGGCGGCTACTCCCTGTAGGGCGATACCGACCGGGCCGTCATCGCATAGGCGCTGGCGGCCAGATCGGTGTCCACGCGCTCGATCTCGATGCGCCCTTCCACCCAGACCGGCTCCCACAGGCTGTCGAACCGGATCGGTTCGGGCGAGCGCAGATAGACCACCTGGTTGGGCGGCGGCGCGGGCGAGTGGATGCAGGCGCCGTGATAGGGCAGCAGCAGGAATTCCCGCGCCTCGCCGCGCTGGGCGTAGTTCAGCGGCAGGATGTAGCCCGGCATGCGGACGACCAGCCCGTCGAGATCCTCCACCACGTTGAACGTGCCGATCTGGCCCTCGACCGGGCTCTGATTGAGGAAGCGGCCGAGCATGGAGGGATCGGCCCGGCCCTCGTCCAGCGCCTGGATCGTTTCGAGGTCCTCGTCGGGGATGAGGTCGCGCCAGCTGACCGTTTCAGCCTCGATCGAGGCGTCGACCGGCTCCAGTCCCAGATCCGCGCCCGGAGGCGGCGCTGCGTCCTCTCCGCAGGCGGCGAGCAGGACCAGGCTGGCGGCGAGGGCGAGGCGAAGCGTCATGATCGTTTCCGGTCCGTCGGCGACGTAACAAAGTAACATCCAGAATGGGGATCGCGGTGCCCTGCCGCAAGATGAATCCGAAATCCACGCTGTTTTAAGACCTTTGCGGGATGATCCTCTCCAGAACTGCGGAAAAACGCGGTCAGGAGGGTGGATTGATGGCGCTCGAGGATACGAGCAAACAAACCGTCGCGGCTGAGAGCCGGCGGATGAAACGGCTGCTGGTCGCGCGCAGCGCTGTGCGCGCCGTGCCGATGAATATCGTGAACGCGTTGCTTTTGAGCGTGCTTTTCCTGGGTCATGTCGACCCGGTCGCGCACGGGGCGTGGTTCTCGGTGCTCACGATCGCGGCGCTTCTGCGCCTGGCCTCGATGTGGCGCGCCACCCGCGCCGACCGGGTGCCGACCGACGGCGAGATGCTGCGCTACACCCTGATGAGCGGCGTTGTCGGGCTGTGCTGGGGCGCCACGCCGTTCCTTCTCACCGACTCCACCCCTGCGATCGTCGGTCACGCCGTTGCGCTTGTGATCGCGGGCATGGTCGCCGGCGCGGGCCTGACCAGCGCGGCGGAGCACCGGGTGGTCACCGCCTACGCCGTGCCTGCGCTGGGTCTCTGGGCTGTCTCGCTGGCGCTCGAAGGCACCTGGCAGGGCTTTCTCGTCGCCTTCATGCTGGCGGCCTTCTATCTGGCGATGAACACGCTGACGAAGACCTATTCCAACACGCTGGCCGAAGCGGTCCGCGCCAATGTCGCGCTTGAAGAGGCGCACCGGCACACAGAGGCGCAGGCCGCCGCCCTGTCGCGCCTGGCCGAGCATAACGACCAGGCCGCCCGCCGCGCCGAAGATCAGGCGCGGGCGAGCGCGGCGATGATCGCGAACATGAGCCATGAACTGCGCTCCCCGCTGAACGGCGTGCTCGGCATGGCCCAGCTTCTGGCGGAGAACGATCTGTCCGCGGATCAGAAGCGCATGGCTCGCCGCATCACCGAATCCGGCGAGGAGCTGAACCGGCTCCTGACCGACGTGCTCGACGTCTCGCGCATTGAGGCAGGCAGGCTTGAGCTGAGCCTGGAGGACGTCACCGCCCGGAGCCTCGCCGATAAAGTGCGCCGGCGCATGCAGCCGATCGCCGACGCCAAGGGCGTGGCGTTCGAGGTGCAGGTGTCCGGGGAGGCCGTGCGCCCCTTGCGCGCCGATGAAGAACGGCTCCTGCAGCTCGCCACCATTTTCGTCGGCAACGCCGTGCGCTTCACCGACGCGGGCGGGGTGACCGCCGCCTTCATCGCCAAGCCGGGCGGAGAGGGCGAGGCGCGCCTGCGCGTGCAGGTCCGTGACACCGGATGCGGCGTGCCCGAAAGCGCGCGGCCGAACCTGTTCGACGCGCTGTCGGCGGACAAGATGGACGCGAATATCCGCGAGGCCGGCACCGGTCTCGGGCTCTACCTCGCCAAGCGCCTTGCGCGCCTGATGGACGGCGAGGTCGGCTACGAACCCGCCGCCAGCGGCGCCGGCTCCGTGTTCTGGTTCGAAGTCGGGCTGAAGCTCTCGGGCAAGGCCGACCGCTGGGCGGACGGCGAGCAGCTGACCTTCGAAGCGCGCCGGTTGCGCATGCTGGTGGGCGAGTCCGATCCTGCGCGCCGGTCCGTGCTGCTGGGTTATCTGAAATCGTTCAATTGCGTCGTCACCTGCGTGGAGACGAGCGAGGAACTGGTCGAAGCGCTGGGCGCGGCCGCCTACGACTCGGTCGTGCTGGGTCTGGCGCTCAGCGATTGCGAGCCCGAAGAGGCCGCCGGCGATATCCGGGGTCTTGCGTCGACCGCAGCGATGACGCCGATCGTGCGCCTGGTCCGCGATCTCGAACAGCCCGTTCTGGCTGCGGCGACCGAGACGCGCGTGCGCGCGCCGGTGTCGGCCGACGCCCTGCTGGACGGGCTGAACATGGCGCTGTCCAGCGATGCGGCGGCGCTCGCCAATCTGCGCCGCATCGCCTGATCGGCCTTCACAGGCTGAACGAAGAACGCCGCGGGGCGACCCGCGGCGTTTCTCGTTTCGGAAAGGCGGTGAGCGCCTACGCTGCGCCGCGAGCGGCGTCTTGCGTCTCGCGCTGAAGACGCAGCGCGGCTTCGATCGCGTCGAACAGCCTGTCCTTCTCGATCGGCTTGGCGACATAGCCGTCCATCCCCGCCTCGCGGCAGCGGATCTCGTCGCCGCGCATGGCGTTCGCCGTCAGCGCGATGATCGGAACCCTCGAAGCCGGACCGTCGAGCGCGCGGATGCGGGCGGTGGCCTCGAACCCGTCCATGCCGGGCATCTGCACGTCCATCAGCACCACGTCGTAGGCCGCGCGCTGCACGGCGGCGAGCGCCTGGACGCCGTCCGGCGCCATGTCGCAGCTCCAGCCGCGCAGCTTCAGAAAGCCGCGTACGACCTCCTGGTTGATCGGGTTGTCCTCGGCAACGAGGATGCGCGGGCCGTCGCCCTCGGCTGCCATTTCCGGAACCGCCGCTTCGATATCGACGGGCGCTACGTCCGTCTCGACCGGCGCGGCGCGCCGCAGGGGCGCCTCGAACCAGAAGGTCGAGCCCGACCCTTCGGTGCTCTGAAACCCGATCGAGCCGCCCATGAGGTCTGTCAGCCGCTTGCAAATGGTCAGCCCCAGCCCCGTGCCGCCGAACTTGCGCGTGGTCGCCCCGTCTGCCTGGGTGAAGGCGGTGAAGAGCTTGGCCTTGGCCGCTTCGGGCACGCCGCAGCCGGTGTCGGTCACCTCCGCGCGCAGCACGGTGCGGCCCGGCCCGATATCGGTCAGGGTCAGGCGCGCGGTCACGGAACCTTCCTTCGTGAACTTGATCGCGTTGCCCACGAGGTTGAACAAAAGCTGCTTGAGCCGGACCGGATCGCCCTGAAGGCTCGCCCCGGCGCAGCCCTCCGCGGTGACGCTCAGGCGCAGGCCCTTCTCCTCGGCGCGCGGCCGCCACAGCGACCAGGCCGCCTGCACCAGCTCGTCGAGCTCGAAGCGCGTAGTTTCGAGCTCCATCTTGCCCGCCTCGATCTTGGACAGGTCGAGAATGTCGTTGAGCAGCCTTAAAAGCACCTCGCCCGAGGTCCGGATCGTGCGGACGAGCCTCGCCTGCTCGTCGTTCAGGCCGCTTTCCTGAAGCAGCTGCGCCACCCCCAGCACGCCGTTCAGAGGGGTGCGGATCTCATGGCTCATCGTGGCGAGGAACTCGCTCTTGGCCTGGTTCGCGCTCAGCGCCTCGATCCGGGCGCGGCCGAGCTGTTCGGCCAGGGCGACGAGCTTGCGATTACGCTCCTCGCTCTCGGCCTGCAGCATCTTCATCAGGCTCACGCCCGTGCCGACGCCGGCGTACTTGCCGTCCTCGGTGATGATGAAACCGTCGAACAGCGCCGCGTTGCGGTCGGTGAGGATGTGGCGGCTGAGTTCGGACACGAGACGGTCCGCCTCGACCACGAGCGGGTCCTTGTCCATGACGAACGTGACGGGGCGCTTGGCGAAAAGCGCGCGGCCGTGGGTGTCCGCCATGCGCAGGAAAAACGCGTTGCGCGCGACCAGGCCGATCGGCCGGCCGGCCTCCACTACTGCGCACACCAGAAGATCGGGATCGTCGCTGAAGAGATCGTAGACCTCAGAGCCGGAGGTCATCGGATCGAGCTGGGGCGCGTCCTGACGGAGCAATCTGACGGTGCGGCTCATGAGGTCCCGGCGCTCATCTCATGCGGGCGGGATCGCCCGTGTCTTCAGGGCGATAGGCCACCGGCCCGCTTGCGCGCGGGTTAACGCCCGGACGGTTTCATCGAAACTTCACCGCCCTGTCATGAACCGCGCGGCGAGGCGGTCTGTTCTGCAATCCAGGCGAGAAAGCCTGCAGACGATCCCTCCGCCTGCACGCCCAGGCGCACGACGGCGGGTTCGTCATAGGGATGAAGCGCGACGATCCGCGCCGCGCAGGCGTCAGCCTGGGCCGCGCCGGTCTTGAAGATCACCGCCACCTCGGCGTCGGTGCAAACCTCGCCCTTCCAGCGATAGACCGAGCGCATCGGGCCCAGCACGTTCGCGCATGCTATGAGGCCTTCGTCCAGAAGCGTCCCCGCCGCCGCCTCTGCGGTCGCGGCGTCCGGCCAGGTGGTGTAGATGAGCGCGGCCTCGGTCATGACCCGTCCTTGCAGCAGAGCGCGTGAAGGCGGATATAGCCCGCCATGAACACCGACACCAAACCCGGAGCCGCACTGGTGCTCTTTTCCGGCGGGCAGGACTCTGCCACCTGCCTGGCCTGGGCGCTGTCGCGCTTCGACCGGGTGGAGACGATCGGGTTTTCCTACGGCCAGCGCCACGGCGTGGAGATGCAGGCGCGAGAGCGCGTGCGCGCCGCGGTCGCCGAGGCGTTTCCCGCATGGGCGCAAAAGCTCGGCGAGGACGTGGTGGTCGATATTTCCGGCTATGGCGCTCTGGCTGAAAGCGCGCTGACGCGCGAGGCCGAGTTCGCGATGAGCGAGAAGGGCCTGCCGACCACCTTCGTGCCGGGCCGCAATCTCGTCTTCCTCGCCATAGCCGGCGCGCACGCCTACCGGCGCGCCACGCCGCATCTCGTCACCGGCGTCTGCCAGACCGATTACTCCGGCTATCCCGACTGCCGGGAGGCGACGATGAGGGCGCAGGAGCAGGCGCTGTCGCTCGGCCTTGATGAACAGGTGCGCATCGAGACCCCGCTCATGCACCTGACCAAGGCGGAGACCTGGGCGCTCGCGCACGATCTCGGCGGCGAGGCGCTGGTCGATCTGATCATCGAAGAGAGCCACACCTGCTATCGCGGCGATCGCGAACACCGGCACGCCTGGGGGTATGGCTGCGGGGATTGCCCGGCGTGCGAGCTGCGCGCGAAGGGCTTTGCTGAGTGGCGGGCGAGCGCATGACCTATTCGGTCAAGGAGATGTTCCTCACCGTGCAGGGCGAGGGCGGCCAGGCGGGCCGGCCTGCGGTGTTTGTGCGCTTCGCCGGCTGCAATCTGTGGAGCGGGCTCGAGCGCGACCGGGCGAGCGCGGTCTGCACGTTCTGCGACACCGACTTCGTCGGAACCGACGGCGTGAACGGCGGCAAATTCAAGACCGCGCAAGCGCTGGCGGAGGCGGCCTATTCGCTCTGGCCGGGCGGGGGCGAGCCCTATCTGGTCTGCACCGGCGGCGAGCCGCTCTTGCAGCTCGACCCGCCTCTGATCGACGCGTTTCACGAGGCCGGCTTCGAGATCGCGGTGGAGACCAACGGCACGATCGCCGCGCCTGAAGGGATCGACTGGATCTGCGTCAGCCCGAAATCGACCGCGCCGCTGGTGCAGCGCTCAGGCCATGAGCTCAAGCTCGTCTACCCGCAGGCGGACGCGCCGCCTGAAGCCTTCGAGCATCTCGATTTCAGGGAGTTCCGGCTCCAGCCCATGGACGGGCCGAACCAGATGCAGAACGCGCGCGCCGCGTTCGAGTACTGCACGAAGTACCCCAAATGGCGGCTGAGCCTTCAGACCCATAAATGGATCGGCGCGCCCTGACCGGCCTTACTCGGCGGCCCGCACCGGCTCTTCGGTGAGTTCTGCGGCGACCATGCGGGCGAAGCGGTCGAAGGCGTTCTCCGCATCGGTCCACACCAGCGTGTACTGCTCGCGATCGAGCGCCGGCGTGCGCCAGGAATAGGCGAAGCGCCCGAGCTCGTCGCCGGCGGGGTCGGACATCACAGCGGTCACCCGCGCTCCGCCGATGGAGACGGTGCGCGCAGACAGGCTGGGGCGGTCTGCGAGCTGCTGGAAGGTGGGCCGGTTGGGCGTCGCGTCCTCGATCACCACCAGAAGCGTGCTGGCGCTGGGATCGTCCACTTCGGCGTAGCGGCCTGCGTCGAGCAGGGCGTCGATCAGCGCGCCTTCGAGCTTTCTTTGAAGAATGAGCAGCTCGCGCTCACCGTATTCGCCCGCGCGCTCGGACAGTTCGGGACCGATCTCGATCACCGCGACCGCGACAGGACCTTCCGGAGATCCGTTGAGGCTCTGGCGGAATTCCTCGGCGCTCGCCGGAGCGGCCAGGGCGAAAAGCGTAGCGATGAAGACGATAAGCTGACGCATGGGGCGCTCCCGTGTCTGACGGGAGAACGCGCCCGATGCGGGAAGGTTCGCGCCGCGCGGTGGGTTCGGCGCCTAGTCTTCGCCGTCGTCCTCGTCGTCGTCCCCGTCACCGGGGATGAGGACTTTCGCCGTGCCTTCCGCGACGTCGCCGGCCACGCCGATCGTCGCGCCGGCGACGCCGGCCGCCACGCCGACGGCCTGAACCGCCACGCAGCCCTGGGTGAAAACGAGGGCGGCGAAGGCGAAAAGCGCGGCGAGCGTACGGGACATGGCCGGTCTCCAGAAAAACGGAACGCCCGCCCGGAATAACCGGGCGGGCTGAACCGCGCCTTAACGATGAACCGCCGTACTGCGCTAGCGGGTGTCGGTCATCACGATCTCGGCGTCCTCGGAGGCCTTGATCTCGATCGTGCCGACATCCTTGATCGCCGCGCCGTCGCGGGCGTTCACGAACACGCCGTTCACCTCCGCCGAGCCGCGCGCCAGGGCGATATAGGCGTGCCGGCCCGGTTCGAGGTCGTATTTCGCGCTCTCGCCTGCGGCCAGCGCGGCGCCCAGCACCCGCGCGTCCGCCCGGATCGGCAGGGCGTCGTCGCCCTTGCGGCCCGAGGCGAGCACTTCGAGCGCGCCGGACCGGTCGCCCCTGGGGAACTCGCGCGCGCTCCAGTACGGCGCGCCGCCGCGATGATCGGGCAGAATCCAGATCTGGAAGATCCGGGTGAGGACGTCTTCCTTGTTGTACTCGGCGTGCCGTATGCCCGAGCCTGCGCTCATCACCTGCACGTCGCCGGCGACCGTGCGGCCGCGATTGCCCAGGCTGTCTTCATGGGTGATCGCGCCGTCGCGCACATAGGTGATGATCTCCATCTCCGCATGCGGATGGGGCGGAAAGCCGGTCTGGGGCCGGATCTCGTCGTCGTTCCACACCCGAAGCGCGCCCCAGCCCATGCGGCGGGGATCGTGGTAGTGGCCGAAGCTGAAATGGTGTTTGGCGTTCAGCCAGTCGGTGCGGAAAGCGCCGAGGCTTTCAAAGGGCCGAAGGTCGATCATGGTTCGCTCTCCCTCATTGGGGTTTCGTTGAGCGAGGAGATAGGCGAAGCCGAGCGCCGCCTTAATAGGCGTAAAAGCGGCTCAGTCTTGCCGTCTGGGAAAAGATCAGCCGCCCTCCCTGCGCCAGGCGCCGGCGAGGAGCCCCAGGATCAGCGCGGCGATCAGAAGGCCCGGCGCGAGCGGGGTGCGCTCTGCGTCGGTCACCCGGTAGGCGCCGCGCCGCTCCAGCCCCAGCCAGCCCCGCCCTCCTGCGTCGGCGTTCTCGTTCACCCGCCGGATCTGCGGCGGTCCGCCGGAGGCCAGCCTGAACACGCCGCCGCCCGTCGGATCGACGAGGCCGGCGAGCCCTTCGGGATCGGGGCGCAGGTCTGCGTATTCGCGTGGATTGAGCGGGCCCGAGGCGACCACGGCGGTGAGATCGCCCGAACGAAGGCGCACGAGGCCCAGCTCGTCGGCCTCTGTGCGGGCTGTGAACCGGCCCGGCGCGGTCTCGCTCATGTCCAGCGTCTCGACCGCGCCGGACGGCCATTCGACGACCAGCGGCGGAGCGGTTTCAGCCAGCGTCGTGCGCACCGCTTCCAGCGCGCCGTCGGAGACCTGAGCGCTCAGCCGTTCCTCGTCGAGTTCGGGTTCGCCCATCAGCCAGTGCGCGACCCGGCGGAACAGCTCGTCATGCGGCCCGCCGCCTTCATGGCCGCGCGCCCAGAGCCAGGCCTGATCGGACAGAAGGATCGCCGCGCGGCCTTCCCCGGCGCGGGCGAGCGTGAGCAGGGGATCGCCGTCAGGGCTCTCAAGCAGGGTCTCGCCCGCGACCGCACGCGCGCCGATGCGGCGATACCAGGGCCCCCAGCTTTCTTCCTGGCCGGACATCGGCGCGGTCACCGGATGGCGCTGGCCGGCCGCGCTGATCTCGGGCGTGAACGCGCCTTCCTCGATCGTGCCGTCCGGCGTGGCGGGCAGGACCGAGGCCAGCGGCGAGCGCGCCACGCTTTCAGGTCCGGCGAAGGGCGGACCGGTGGTCACCAGAAGCGCGCCGCCGCCTTCGACATAGCGGGCGATATTGTCAAAATAGAGCGGGCGCAGAATGCCGCGCCGCCGGTAGCGGTCGAAGATGACCAGATCGAACTCGTTCAGCCTCAGCTGGAACAGCTCGAAGACCGGAAAGGCGATCAGCGCCAGCTCGTCGGCGGGTACGCTGTCGTCCTTGTCCAGCGGGCGCAGAATGGTGAAGTGGACGAGATCGACGCCGGGGTCGGATTTCAGAAGATTGCGCCAGGCGCGCGCGCCGTTATGCGGCTCGCCGGTGACCAGAAGCACGCGCAGCCGGTCGCGGACGCCGGTGACGCTGACCGCGGCGCGGTTGTTCACAAGGCTCAGCTCCTGCCGGCCGGGCTCGACCTCGATCTGAACGGTGTTGGGTCCGCGATTATCGAGCCGTGCGCGCACCTGCACGTCCCGGCCGATGGCGAGGCGCTCGCGCACGGGCGGGCCGCCGTCCACCGACAGGCTGACCTCGGCGCTGCCGGCCGCTTCGGTGTCGTCCTCGACGCGGACGGTGAAGGTGACGAACTCGCCCACCAGCCCGTATCGGGGCGCTTCGGAAACCACGAGCCGGCGGTCGCCTGCGGCCGGATCGCCGGCGAGCAGATGGTGGACGGGCACGTCGAGACCGAAATTCTCCGCCTCCAGCGCGCCGTCATGGGTCTGCCCGTCGCTGACCACGACCACACCGGCGAGGCGCTCGCGCGGGACCCGGCCCAGCCCTTCGCGCAGCGGATCGGCCAGGCGCGTGCCGTCCGCGTCCCGCCCGCCGCTGACGGTGACGAGTTCCAGCGTCTCGTCGCGCGCCGCGGCGTCTTCGAGCGCGGCGCGGACCGCGTCGGCCTGGGCGGTGCGTTCGCCGACCTCCATCGAGATCGAATCGTCGAGGATCAGAAGGGCGATGTCGCTCAGCGGTTCGCGCAATTCGCGCACCAGCGCCGGGTTGGCGAGCGCTGCGGCGATGAGCAAGGCGGCGAGCCCGCGCCAGATCCAGCCCTTGAGGCCACGCACTGCAGCGAAGCCGCACACCGCGAGCGCCAGGATCGCCAGCGCTGCGATGAACGCCGGGGCGATGAGCGGAGAGAGGTCGAGGCTGGCCGCGTTCATCAGTCCCGCCCCAGCCGCTCGAGAATGGCCGGCACGTGGACCTGGTCGGCCTTGTAGTTTCCGGTCAGGGCGTACATGGCGAGATTGACGCCGAAGCGGATCGACAGCTCGCGCTGGTACTCCCCGCCCTCGACCGGCGCCAGCGGCCGTCCTTCCTCATCGAGCGCCCAGGCCGAGGCCCAGTCCGCCGATCCGATCACCACGCCGGAGACCCCGTCGCGCGCCGAGCCTTCGGGGATCGCCTCCACCCAGACCTGCCCGCCGGGGAAACGGCCCGGATAATCGTCGAGCAGGTAGAAGGCGCGGCCGATCACGTGATCGTCGGGCACGGGCTGCAGGGGCGGCACGTCGATCGCGTCGAGAATGCGCACCAGCCCGGGATGGGGCGCGTCGCCGGGCCGTCCGATCCCGCCGTCGCGGGTGTCGAAGACGATGAGCCCGCCTTCCTGAAGATAGTCGCCGACCTTGGCCGCGGCCGCTTCGGACAGGGGTGGCGCGGTCTCGCTGACCGGCCAGTAGATCAGCGGGTAGAACAGGATCTCGTCGGTTTCGATGGTCACGCCCACCGGCTCGGCGGGCTCTACGGCGCTCCTGCGCGTGCTCTCCCGGCTGAGGCCTGACAGGCCCGCCCGGCTGATCGCGTCGGTGCGCGCATCGCCTGTCAGGACATAGCCGAAGCGGACGTCGAGCGCGCCATGGGCGGCGGCGCTGTCCTGCGCGGCCGCCTCGCCCTGGGCCGCGATCGCGAGGAGCGGCGCGGCGAGCATCGCTGCCGCAGCGCCTGTCCGGGGCAGTTTCGGCATCCGGCCCGAGAGCACGAGCCCGATCAGCGTATCGGCGATCAGCAATAGCGCGGCGAGCACCAGAAGCGGACCGGCGAAGCGAATCTCGCGGGTCTCCCCCCGCGTCTCGATCACCGCACCGGGCAGCGTGCGGGCCATGGGCTGCAACGTGTCGCCGGGCTGCAGCGTGTTGAGCGCGGCGCTCGCCGCACCGAGCGTCCAGAGTCCCGGCGGGGTCTCCGCGCTGGCGCGCGCCTGAGAGAAGGCGTCGGACGGGATGGGCTGGGCCGCGTCGGAGGGTTCGGTCAGCGCGCCCGATCCGTCCAGCATGGCTTCGAGCCGCCAGGCGCCGCCCGTAGGCGCGGGGGCGCGCGATCCGCCCGACAGGGCCAGCGTGCGTTCGAGCATGGCCGGGTAAAGGCCTGAAAGCGGCAGCGAGGACCAGTCCGGTCCGGCGGTGACGTGAAACAGCACCACCCAGCCGTCGCCGCGCCGCTCGGCGGTCACCAGCGGCGTGCCGTCCTCGAGCCGGGCCCAGACCCGCGCGTCCAGCGCCGGGCCGGGCTCGGCGAGCACCTGACGGCGGATCTCGACCTCGCCGCTGGCCCTGAGCCCTGCGAACGGGCTGTCCTCGGGAAACGCTGCGAGGCCTTGCGGATCGTCCCAGGCGAGCGCGCCGCCGAAGAGCCGGCCGCCGGTCCTCAGCCGCACGGGCAGTATCCCGTCCGGGTTCGCGGCCAGGCGCGGTCCGGCGAAGCGCAGGACGAGCCCGCCCGCTTCGGCGAAGCGTTCGATCTCCGGCGCGTCGGCGCGGGCGGCGTCGGTCAGCACAAGAGCGGCGGGTTCGGCGGCGAGCACGGTTTCGAGGTCCCCTGTCACAAGCTCGGCCGAGCCCGACAGCGCCTCGCGGGCGTAGTGAAGGTCGGAAAGCAGCGGCTGGGCGTCTTCGCCCGCCCCGCCGATCAGGCCCACACGCGGCCTGAGCCAGCGGTCGCCGGTCAGGTGCACGAGGCCGGCCGAGCGCGCGCCTTCCACCTCGACCCGGGCGATGCGGTTTCTGAGATCGAGCGGCAGGCGGGCTTCCAGCCGGGCTTCGGTCTCGCCGGGCTCGAACGCGCCGGTCGCACGCGCGATCGCCCGCCCGTCCGCGCCCAGAGCGATGGCGGAGACCGGCGCGCCGATCTCGGGGTTGGCGCGGCGCACGACGGCGGTGAATCCGTCAGGGCTCGCCTCGATAGCGGTGAGGCCGAGCACGCTGTCCGAGGCCGGCGGCAGCAGCACGCGCAGCGCGCCGCGCGCCGAAGCGGTCCGCGACAGCTCCGCTTCGCCTTCGCCGGAAAGCCCGTCGGCCAGCCAGACAGTCTCGATCCGGCGCGGCGCGCCGTCTTCAGACAGCGCCGCGGCAAGGCGGTCTGCGGCGCGCGTCCGGTCCGCAGGCCAGGGCCGGGGGTCGTGCGCGGCCAGGCGCGAGAGGGCGTTCGACGCGTCGCCAAATTCAAGCGGCGCCGCGCCGGGCGGTGCGGCGGTGAACAGAAGCGCCGCGTCCCGGCCGTCCGCGCGCGCCGCTTCCAGCCTCACGCGCGCCGCGTCCGACAGGGCGGACCAGGTCTGAGCGCCGGCCCAGCCGTCGTCGACGATGACCAGAAGCGGCGCCTCGCCCAGCGTGGCGGGCTCGGGCTGCAGGACGGGCCGGGCCAGCGCCAGGATCGCCAACGCGGCGAGCAGCAGCCTCAGAATGACCAGCCACCACGGAGTCGCCTCGGGCGTTTCCGGCGTGCGCGCCAGACGCTGCAGAAGGCGGAGCGGCGCGAAGGCGACCTCTCTCGGCGCCGGCGGGGTGGCGCGCAGCAGCATCCACAGAAGCGGCAGGGCCAGGAGACCCAGAAGCGCCAGAGGCGCGCCGAAGGCGAGCGGTCCCAGGCTCAGCATCAGACCGCTCCCGACACCGCCTGATGAAGCGCCAGCACCGCGCTCGCCGCAGGCCGGTCTGTGCGGTGGGTCACCATCACGAAGCCGGAACGGCGCGACAGATCAGCCAGTCGCTCGCCATGCTCGGCCCAGAGCCTGTGATAGGCGGTCCGCGCATCCTGCGCCCGGCCGAACAGAAGCGGCTCTCCTGCTAGATCGAAGCGGAAGCGGGTGCGGCCTTCGAAGGGGAAGTCCTCTTCGGCCGGGTCGATGACGCGCAGCATGACCCCGCGCGCACCGGCGGCCGACAGCGCTTTGAGGCGCGCCTCCCAGGTTTCCGGCGGGTCAAGAAAATCGCTCGCGAGCACGACACGGGCGTGTCGCGGCAGGTCAGGCGCCTCGACCGACGCCGAAGCGCCAGGGCCGTCGGCCAGCGCGCGGGCGGTGAGTTCGAGCCCTGTCCGCCCGCCGCGCGCGCGCCCGGTCTCGCCCAGCGCCGCCATGCGCTCCCCGCCGCGATGAAGCAGGCTCGCCAGCGCGATCAGGCAGACCGCCGCACGGTCGCGCTTCAGCGGAACGCCGGACGAGCCGGTGCGCATGCCCGCCTCGCCGTCGCGCCAGAGAAAGACGGCGTTGGCCGCCTCATGCTCGGTTTCGCGCACGAAAAGCTGGTCGCCGCGCGCAGAGCGCCGCCAGTCCACGCCGCGCGCGCCGTCCTCGGGACGATGGCGGCGGTATTCCCAGAAGGTTTCGCCTGAACCGGGCCTGCGCCGGCCGTGCACGCCGTGCGCCACGCTGGCGGCGATCGTCTCCGATTCGGCCAGAAGCGCGGGAAAGCGCGACGCGGCGCGCTCGCCTTCCCGGCGCAATGTGACGGCGCGGGGTTCAGCCATGGACGATCAAGCTGCCTCGCTGGCGAGCCGGGCGACGAGCGCGTCCACGCTGAGCCCGTCGGCGCGGGCGGCGAAGCTGATCGCCATGCGGTGCTTGAGCACGGGGCCCGCAAGCGCGGCGACGTCTTCGGTCGACGGGGCGAGCCGGCCCTGCAGCAGCGCGCGCGCCCGAACCGCCAGCATCAGCGCCTGGCCGGCGCGCGGGCCGGGACCCCAGGCGACCGCCTCGCGGACTTGGGCGTCGCTGGACCGGTCGGGCCGGGCGCGTTCGAGCAGGTCGAGAATGGCGTCGGTGACCTTTTCGCCGACCGGCATGGCGCGCACGACGTGCTGCAGATCCATGATCTCCTCAGGGCTCAGCACCGTGTGGGACTGATCTTCGCCCACCCCGGTCGTGGCGAGAAGGATGGCGCGCTCTTCCTCGCGGCTGGGATAGGGCACGTCGATCTGCATCAGGAAGCGGTCGAGCTGGGCTTCGGGCAGCGGATAGGTGCCTTCCTGCTCGATCGGGTTCTGCGTCGCCAGCACGTGGAAGGGTCTGGGCAGGTCGTGGCGCTGACCGGCGACGGTGACATGGCCTTCCTGCATGGCCTGCAGAAGCGCGGCCTGGGTGCGCGGGCTCGCCCGGTTGATCTCGTCGGCCATCAGAAGCCGGCAGAACACCGGCCCCGGCACGAAGCGGAACTGGCGCGAGCCGTCGGCGGCCTGATCGAGGACCTCGGAACCCAGGATGTCGGCCGGCATCAGGTCGGGGGTGAACTGCACCCGCTTGTCGTCGAGCCCGGTGACGATGGCGAGCGTGTGCACGAGCCGGGTCTTTGCGAGCCCCGGCGCGCCGACGAGCAGGCCGTGCCCGCCCGACAGGATCACCGCCAGCGCCTGCTCGACCACGGTCTCGAGCCCGATCACGGTCTTGGCGACCGAGGCCCGGACCTCGGCCAGGCGTTCGGCGGCGGCGTCCAGACGCTCGGGCGTGAGGGCTTCGGCTTTCTTCTCGGCGCTCATCGGCTTACATCCGTTAGAGAGGTTTACGCCAAACATGGCCGCAGCCACGGAAGGTGTCCATGGCCACCCCCGAACCTGACCGAAATGCAATGCAGTCCCTGATCGAGGCCGCCGAGAGCGGCGGAGAAGGCGGCTATCCGCCCGTCGAGCGCTGGGAGCCGGAGTATTGCGGCGAGATGGACATGGTCATCCGCCGCGACGGCTCCTGGTGGCACGAAGGCAGCCGGATCGGCCGGGAGAAGCTGATCCGCCTGTTCTCGCGCATCCTCAGGAAGGATCAAGACGGGGAGACGTATCTCGTCACCCCGGTCGAGAAGATCAAAATCGTGGTCGAAGCCGCGCCCTTCCTCGCCGTCAGGCTGGACGCCGCGGGCGAGGGTAAGGATCAGCGCATCGCCTTCGCCACCAATATGGACGATCTGGTCGTCGCCGGTCCCGACCATCCGCTCCGCGTCGAGATCGGACCTGACGGCGAGCCCGAGCCCTTCGTTCATGTCCGCGGCCGTCTGGAAGCCCTGATCACCCGGGCCTGCTTCTACGATCTCGCCGAGCTGGCCGTGGAGGGCGAGGGCCCTGACGGCGCGCCCGTGATGGGCGTGTGGAGCCGCGGCGCGTTCTTCCCGCTCGGACCCAAAGCGTGAGCGAACGATCCCTGAGCGAAACAGGCGCGAGCGGAGAAGCCGCCGCGCGCCGCGCCGGGGCGGACGCCGTCATCGCGCGCCTGAAAGCCGTGCTCGATCCGGTCGACGGCAAACGCCGCCCGCCCGCCTTCGGTGACGGCGACCTCAACGGCGCGCCCTCGCCGACGGGCCGGCCCTTGCGTCCGGCGGCCGTGCTGGCGCTGATCGTGCGGACCGGCGACGCGCTGGAGCTCGTCTTCACGCTGAGGGCCGATCACCTGCAGGCGCACGCCGGCCAGGTCAGCTTTCCGGGCGGCCGGCTGAATGTCGGCCGCGAGAGCCTCGCGGAGTGCGCCCTGCGCGAAACCGAAGAGGAGATCGGCGTGCCGCCCGAAGCGATCGAGCTTCTGGGCCGCTGGGAGCCTTACGAGACGGTGACCGGCTACGAGGTCACGCCGTTTCTGGGGCTGGCCGAAGGACCGCTCGACTTCACCGCCGATCCCGGAGAGGTGGCGGAAGTGTTTCTCGCCCCGTTCGATTTTCTCATGAATCCGGTTAATCACCGGCTGGAAGAGCGCGAATTCCGCGGCCGGCTGAGGCGCTATTACGCCATGCCGTGGAAGGGGCGGTATATCTGGGGCGCGACCGCGGGGATGCTCAAGGCGCTCTCGGCGCGCTGGTCGGAGGGGCGTGGACGATGATGCGTTTCATCCTGGTGCTCGTGCTGGTGTTCGCAGCGCCCTTCGTCATCTGGGCGGTGTACAATCTCATCAAGGGCGGATCGGGCGGCGCGCCGACGCGGACGCTGGTCATCACCGCCTCGCTGTCGACGGCTGCGGCCTTCGTGGTGCTGGCGATCCTGTCGCTTCAGGACGGCTCGCGCGACGGGGTCTACACGCCGCCGCGCCTTCAGGACGGCGAGGTCCGGCCGGGGCGCTTCGACGACCGCGAACCTTCGCCGAGCCAGGACCCCGCCGCCCGATGAGCGGTCAGGCCGCCCACCGGCTCGATCCGGCCGGGCACGGCTGGATGACCGCACCGGAGACGCGGGCGGTGATGGAGGCGCTGAACGGTCCGGGCGGGGATCGGGCGCGCTTTGTCGGCGGCTGCGTGCGCAACGCCCTGATCGGCGCGCCCGTCGACGACGTCGATATCGCCACCGTGCTCGAACCCGGACAGTCCACCGCCAAGCTCGAGGCCGCCGGGATCAAGGTGATCCCCACCGGCGTCGAGCACGGCACGGTGACTGCGGTCTGCGGCGGCAAGCCCTTCGAGGTCACCAGCCTGCGCAAGGACGTGGAGACCTTCGGCCGCCGCGCGGTGGTCGCCTTCACCACGAACTGGGAAGAGGACGCCGGACGGCGCGATTTCAGGCTGAACGCGATCTACGCCAGGGCGGACGGCACGCTGTTCGACCCGTTCGGCGGAGTTGAAGACGCGCGCGCCGGCCGGGTCGTCTTCATCGGGCGGGCGGAAGACCGGATCGCCGAGGATCATCTGAGGATCCTGCGCTTCTACCGTTTCACCGCCTGGTACGGCCGGGCGATCGATCCGGACGGCCATGTGGCGTGCGTCGCCATGCGCGAGACCTTGCACGGCCTGTCCGCCGAGCGGGTGTGGAGGGAGCTCAAGAAGCTCCTGGCCGCGCCCGATCCCCGCGCGGCGGTCAGGGCGATGCTCGAAGGTCACATTCTTAACGAAGTCTTGCCCGGAAGGGTCGACTTCAACCTTTTCGCAGGCATAATTAACGCTGATCGAGGGAAGAACCGCGCGGCCGATCCGCTTTTGCGGCTGGTCGCGCTGCTGGGACGTGACGAGGACGCGACTGCGTCGATGATGGCTGTGATGAAAACGTCCAAGGCTGAAACCGCCCGTACCGAGGCGATGACCGGACCCGCCGAAGCGGTTCCGTCCGGCGCGCTGCGCCCCGGCATGACCCCTGCGCTTCGAAACCGTGCGCTTTACGCGCTGGGCGCCGACGCGGTGATCGCGCGCCTGCGGCTCGACGAGGCCGAAGGGCTGGGCTCCGCGGACGCCGATATCGAGGCCGCCGGCGTCTGGACCCGGCCGCGCTTTCCTGTGAAGGGCAAGGATCTGATCGCGCTCGGCTACGCGCCCGGCCCGGCTCTGGGCGAAGCGCTCGCCCGGCTTGAAGCCGAATGGATCGAGTCCGGATTCACGCTGGACAAGGCGAGCCTTCTCGCGCGGGCCGGAGGGGGCGCATGAGCGAGCCGGGCAAGCTGAACCCTGAGACGGTGTTCGAGCGCGCGATCGATCGAATGACCGCCTTCGGCTATGTCGATCGCGGCTGGATCAAGGCCGCCTGCTACGCCTTTCTCGACAAGCAGCAGAAGAAAAAAGACAAGACCGAGGAAAAGCGGTCGGGCTTCTTCACGCTGATCGGCGACGTGTTCGCCGCGCTCAATCCGTTCCGCGTACCGCAGGACATTCCGCCCTCTGAGCGCGATCAGCGCGGACGGGCACATCCGGCCTGGCTGATCGTGCAGGCCGTGCTCGATCAGGTGCCCGCACGCATGGCCCAGCGGGCGCCCGCCGGCGGCCGGCGCCGCAAGTCGCTGAAGGAGGTCCTGGCCGAGACCGAGGCTGAGGATCGCGAACTCGCCGCGAAATTCCTGCGCAAGTCAGGCCTTGAGGAAACCGGGTTTCCGGTCCGCATGATCGGCGAAGGCGAGGAGACGCCCAGGCCGGTCTCCGCCTCGACGTTCAAGACGCCGGAAACCACGGCCGCCAAGCGCGGCGCGGCGCTGTCGACGCTGACCGGCGGGCTGCTCTACCGGTTCGCCTACGACCACGACAAGAAGCTCAAATGGGAAGACACCCAGAAGGTCTTCCGGGCGAGCGGTCTTTACAGCGTCTATATCGTGCCGCCCGATCCGGCGTATGTGGAGCGGCGGCTGCTTCTGGTCCGGCTGGACGAGGACGGCGCGATCGTGCGCGCCGCCGAGATCAGGAAGCCGCGCGACCGTTTCGTCGTGCGCGGCGGCTATGTAATCCCCGCCAGCGGCGTGAACACGCTGATCCTGTCCTCCGACTTCTCGCCCGAAACCCTCGCCGAGATGATCGAGAGCGAACTCTCGGCCGCCGCCCGCGATCTGATCTTTCCCGACGGCACGCCTGAAGAAAGCCAGACCTCGGCGTCCTTCCTTCAGGAGCACCAGCTCGGCTTCTACAGTCTGTTCAGCCGGGGCGAGGGCGAGCTGCGCGGCGCGGTCCTGGAAGGCCCGACGCCCTCGACGGCCGTGGGCTACAAGATCCGGCCCGAAGATCTGGACCTCACCGGCGAGCGCACGCCGGGGCTGGGCTTCCTGGAGTTCGACGAAATCGCCGATCGCCGCGACCGGATCCTGATCTCCGCGATCGGGCGCAATCCGGCCGTCAGCATCGATATCGGATAAGGCGGCGGGCCGAGCTTAGGGCCAGATCGCTTCAGGCGGCATCGAGGACAGAATGGACTCGATGTTGCCGCCGGTCTCCAGCCCGAATTTCGTGCCCCGGTCGTAGAGCAGGTTGAACTCGGCGTAGCGGCCGCGGCGGATCAGCTGTTCACGGCGGTCCGCGTCGGTCCAGCGTTCGCCCATCCGGCGCTCGACGATCCTGGGATAGACGTCGAGAAACGCCTCGCCGACATCGCGGGTGAGCGCGAAGTCCGCCTCATAGTCGCCGGTGTCGAGGTGATCGTAGAAGATTCCGCCGGTGCCGCGCGGCTCGGCCCGGTGCCTCAGCCAGAAATACTCGTCGCACCACTTCGAGAACCGCTCCCAGTAGTCCGCGCCATGCGCGTCGCAGGCCTTTTTCGCCGCGGCGTGGAAGTCCTGCGTGTCGGGGAAGCTCTTGTCGCGCTGATAGTCCTGGGTCGGGTTGAGATCCATGCCGCCGCCGAACCAGTTCAGCGTGGTGGTGATGTAGCGCGTGTTCATATGCACGGCCGGCACGTGCGGATTGCGCATATGCGCGATCAGCGAAATACCGGTGGCGAAGAAGCGCGGATCGTCCTTAGCGCCGCGCACACGGGCGGCGAATTCGGGGCTGAACGAGCCGTAGACCGCCGAGACGTGCACGCCGACCTTTTCAAACAGCCGGCCGCGCATGATGCCCATCACGCCCCCGCCGAGATCCTCGCTTCCGTCGCCGCGCTTCCAGGGGGTGAGCTCGAACCGGCCGGCCTCTCCGGGATAGAGCGCCGGATCGGCCGCGTCCTCGAGCGCCTCGAACCGGGCGGTGATGCGGTCGCGCAGCGATTCAAACCAGGCCTGCGCCTCGGCGCGGCGCTCCTGCATTGTTTCGGGGGCGGCTTGGGCGAGATCGGTCATGGCGCGTCCTTGAAAACTTTCACAGCCGAGACAAGCGCGCACCGCCCGATTTGGCAAGCGCCGGGGGAACGGCGGAGAGCTTGACTTCTGTATTCGTATATTCATAGATATCTATGTAAAAGGAGAGGAGGCGGATATGCCGACGCGTCGTTTCATTCTCACCGCTGCGGGTGCGACTGCGGTCGTCCTCGGCGCCGGGCTGGGCGGGACGGCGGTCCTTGCGCCCTCCACAGACGCGGCGCGCGCGCCCTGGGCGGCCGCGGGCGCGGGGTTCGGCGATCCCCGTCTCGATGCGCTGTCCTACGCCGTTCTCGCGCCGAGCCCGCACAATCGTCAGCCCTGGCGGATCGCGCTTCAGGGCGCGGACGCGATGACCGTCTTCTGCGATCTCGATCGAAGGCTGCCTGAGACCGATCCGCTGGACCGCCAGATCGTCATCGGCTTCGGCGCGTTTCTGGAACTCTTGCGCATGGCCGCGGCCGATCTCGGCTACGCTGCAGAGATCACGCCGTTTCCGGACGGCGTGCCGGCGGGCCGGCTGGACGATCGTCCGGTCGCCCATGTGAGAGTCCACGCCGCAGCCGGCGCACGCGATCCGCTGTTCGCCCATGTGCTCGATCGGCGGACGGTGCGAACCCCGTTTTCCGGAACCGTTCCCGGTGAAGCGGTCCTTGCGCGTGTGTTTTCAGAGCCGATGGCCGGATTTACGGCTCGTCCCGAACGCGTCTCGGAGCTGAAATCGCTCTGCCGCGAAGGCTGGGAGATCGAGCACGCCAATCGTCCGACCCTGGAGGAAAGCGTCGATCTCACCCGTATCGGCGCCAACGAGGTGAACGCCAGCCCGGACGGCATTTCGCTGAGCGGGCCGGCCATCGAGGCGGTGCGGCTGACCGGTACGCTGTCGCGCGCCGCGATGCGCGAGCGCGGCAGCTGGGCGTATCGTCAGGTGCTCGATTTCTACCTCGCCGCCATCGAGGCGAGCCCGGCCTTCGGCTGGCTGCTCGGCGAGGGCGACACCCAGCTCGACCGGCTGGACGCAGGCCAGCGCTGGCTGCGCGTTCATCTGCACGCGACGCGGGAGGGGCTGGCGCTTCAGCCGCTCAGCCAGGTCCTTCAGGAGTTCGAGCCGATGCGGCCGCTTCTACGGCGGGCGCATGATCTGCTCGCACCGGACGGCGGGCGCGTGCACGGCCTGTTCAGGCTGGGCTTCGCCGCTTCGCCGCCGCCCGCGCCGCGATGGCCGCTGGAAAGCCGGATCACCCCGGCATGACCGGGACGCGCGCGCGACTGACCGAAGGCGGGGCGGCGGAGGCCGGGCTTCCCGAGGATCCGACATTCTTCAAGGCGATGAGCGAGATCGCCATGATCGCGCATCTTTCCGACACGGCGTTCGCCCGTCTGCTCACCGGCGGCCTCACCCCGGCCCAGTTCGGCGTGCTGAACCGGCTGGTGCGCCTGCGCCGGCTGGAGACCGTCAGCGAGCTCGCCGACGCCTTCCAGGTGGCGCAGCCGACGATGACGAGCACGGTCAAGAAGCTCGCGGCCAAGGCCTTGATCGAGATCCGCCATGATCCGGGCGATCGGCGGGTCCGGAGGATCGCGATCACGCCGGCGGGCGAGGCGGCGCGGGAGGAGGCGGTCGCCGCGCTCGCTCCCATCGGCGACCTCGTCGCCGGCGAGCTTCGAGACGTCGATTTCGAGACCCTGCTCCCCGTGCTGACGCGGATCCGGGTTTTCCTCGATGAGCGGCGCTCGATGCTGGCGCCGGGCCGGGCGGGCGGCTAGGGTCCGCCGCCTGTTTCCACAAACGCTTTGCAATGCCGATGTCACACTCGCTCGACCGCTTTCAATCCGCGCTTCAGTCCGGCGACATGCTCGCCGTGTCGGAGGCAGCGCGCGCGCTTGTCTCCGAGAACCCGCCGCTGGGCGGGGAATGGGGACAGATCGCGGACATCACGCTTCAGGCCGGCGACGAGATCGCCGCGATCGATGCGGCCAAGGCGTTGCGCGAGGCCTTGCCCGAGCACGCCGAGTCCCATGTCTGGGTCGCCTCGATGCTTTCGAGCGCCGGCGACCATGCAGGCGCGCTGACCGCCATAGACGCGGCGATCGCGCGATTCCCGGATCGCGCCGACCTTCATCGCCGGCGAGGCAGGTTTCTGACTGAGCTCGGGCGTATCGATGCGGCGCGCGAGGCTTTTTTTGCGGCGATCAGCAGGAACGGTCAGGACGCGCTGGCCTGGGAGGGGCTGGCGTCGGTCTACACGTTCACTGATGCAGATCCGATCCTTCTGAAGATGGAGGAGCTCCGAATCGGATGGCCGCCGGAGACGCCCGCCCGGGACCGCGGAATTCTCGCCTATGCTCTGGCCAAGGCCTACTCGGACACCGGGCAGCACGATCTTGCGGCGCGCCGGGTCGCCGAGGGCGCGGCCTTCGTGCGCGAGGGGCAGGAATTCGACGTCGATCATCACGAACGGGCGATGGATCAGATCATAGCGACCTATGACGATCGTTTCGCCGCCGATCATGACGAGGCCGGCCTGGTCGATTCCCGGCCCGTCTTCCTGATCGCCCCGCCGGCGGCCGGCGCGAGCTGGCTCGCCCGTGTGCTTGCTGCGGGTGAGGGCGCAGTCAAGCTGCCGCGGCGCAACGCCTTGTTCTGGCTGGCGTCTTCGCCCCTCGCCGACAAGGACGGCGACCGGCTTCTCCGAGAGCTCGAGGCTGGCGAAGCCGAGGGCCTTTTCGGCAAGGTGGGCCGCTTCTATCTCGACCGGGTTTCCGAGCGTTTCGGACGGGAACCCAAGAAGGTCGTCGATCCCAGCACGCTGAATGAAATGTCCGCCGGCGTCGCCGGGCTCGCTCTGCCCGCCGCGAAGTTCATCAGGCTGACCCGCGAACCGCGCGACCTCGCCTGGGCCATCTATGCGCGGCGCTTCGCTCAGGCGCGGACCTGGACTTACCATCCCGACGACATCGCCCGGGTGCTCGCCACCCATGAAAAGCTCTGCGCGCGTTGGGAGGCGCTGTTTCCCGACCGGTTCCTGACGATTTCCTACGAGGATCTCGCCGCCGATCCGGCCGCGACGGTCAAGCGCGCTGCGCAATTCGCCGGGATCGAGGCCGAGGGCCCGGTCGCCGAAGCCTGGCTGCGGGCGGACGTGTTCGAAGCCGATCCGGTCGGTGTGCACGAACGCGCCGGCAAGCGCTTCGAACCGGTCGAAGCCGCACTGAAGCGGGCGGGGCTGGTCTAGCGCGTCGCCGAGCGTGTCAACGCGGTTCGAGGCCGAAACTGTCGTCGACGATCCGTGCGGCCATGCGCGCGGACTCCTCGCCCTCCTCTCGGGCGGTGACCAGGTCGGCGTCGGCCTCGAGCCGGTAGACGAGGTCTCCGTCCTCCACCGCCTTGCTCGCCGATCCTTTCAGCACCGCCGGCACGACGCGCGTGAGAAGCTGGGTGCCAAAGCCTTCGGGCGCAGCGTCGCCATTCGTCGCCGCGTCGGCCAGGCCTGTTTCGCGCCAGATCAGTTCGAAGCGCTCGCCGTGAAGCCGCCAGGAGACGTGCACCCGGGCGTCCTCGTTCACGCCCAGCCCGTATTTCTGGGTGTTCGTGGCGAGTTCGTGCAGGGCCAGGCTGAGCTGCTGGGCCGCTTCGGGGGAGATCTCGATCGAGGGGCCCTCGATGGAGACGCGGTCGCTCCAGGCGTCTTTCAGTGCGGCGAGCCGGGTTTCGACGACCTGCTCGATCCCTGTCGACGACCGGTTCTTGCTTTCGGTGACCGACCGTGTCGCGTCCGACAGCGCTGCGACGCGCGCAAGAAACGCGCTCAGGAACTCGTCGGTGCGCTCGGCGCCCTTGGCGGTCTGGTTGGCGAGCGAGGACACCACGGCGAGCAGGTTGCTGCTGCGATGCACCGCCTCGCGCGCCTGAACCGCCAGCATGGCGTTGGCCTGTTTGAGTTCGGCGGTGCGCGCCTCCACCTGGCTTTCGAGCGAGGCGAGCGTTTCCTTGTGCGCGGCGATCTCCTCGCGCAGCTGCCGGTTCGCAAACTCCATCGCGGCGGGCGAGGGCAGGCGGACGAGCGTCGGAATCAGCCTGAAAAGGACGACCGCCGTAGCGAGCGAGACCAGCCCCGTCGCGAGCTTCAGCGCGCCGACGAACGGGTAGATCGGCCACCACAGAGTCACGATGCCCATCAGGTGGGTGAGGCCGCACAGCAGGATGAACGAGGCGAACAGCGCGACCAGACCGCTATGGGGCACGTCCTTGCGCTGGCGCAGCACGAGGAGCAGGGCGATCGGGATGGCCGTGTAGGACAGAAAGATCAGCGCGTCCGAGCCGGCCCAGAGAAGCACCAGCCAGGGCTGCCACAGCAGGCACATGCCGTGCGGCATATACTCGCCGAACTCCATTGCGTGGGTCACGTCCGGGTCCTCCATCCAAGCCGAACCCGCTGACCTTGAGGCGTCGTGCGCGAACCCGGGCGGATGCTGCTGGCGGAGACCGCGAAGCTAAGCAGAAAACGCCGCAACCGGCTATCCCGCCGCTCATGCGAGGATCAGCCCGTCCCGCCGCCGGCGCGACCTGCTGTCGCGCGCGGCGCGGTTTTACGCCGCCTCGCGCACTAATCCGGTTGAAAAACGGCGGGGGTCGTTCTAAGCCGCGCCGATGGCGGGGCGACGCGCGCCCGTGCGTCAGCTCGACGCACTGTCGCGCGCGGCCCCGGCTCTATGTCTGGCATGGCCGCCGACGGGCGCTTCGAAAACGGGGCGTGCGGCGGACGGTTCCAATCAAGAGGTCGGCACGTGACGGACGTTACCAACAATCCGGAGACCGGGCAGGAACCCAGCCGCCGGGACTTCATCCATATCGCGGCCATCGGCGCGACCGCCGTGGGCGGCGCGTTCGTGGTCTGGCCGTTCATCGACCAGATGAACCCGGCTGCGGACACCCTGGCGGCGGCCACCACCGAAGTGAATATCGGCGAACTCGACGAAGGCACGGAAATGACCGTGATGTTCCGAGAACGTCCGCACTTCGTGCGCCGGCGCACGGCCGCAGAGGTCGAGGCCGCCCGCGGCGTCGACGTCTCGCGCCTGCCCGACAACGACGCGCGCAACGTCAATATCGACTCCGGCGCGCCGGCCACTGACGAGAACCGGTCCGCCCTGACCGCCGCCCTCGACGAGGGCGTGCAGGTGGACGAAGCCCTGCGCGCGTCGCTGCTGGTCACCAGCGCGAACTGCACGCACCTGGGCTGCGTGCCCACCGAAGGCGCGGGTGAATACGGAGCCTGGTTCTGCCCGTGCCACGGCTCTCACTACGACACGTCGGGCCGCATTCGCCGCGGCCCGGCTCCGGAAAACCTTCCGGTGCCGCCGATGACCTTCATCTCGGCGACCACGCTGCGGCTCGGCTAGGAGACCTTCCATGAGCGGACCAAGCACTTACGAACCGAAAACCGGCTTTACGCGCTGGCTCGACGCGCGGCTGCCGGTCGTGCGGATGGGGTGGGACTCCTTCGTGGATTTCCCGACCCCGCGTAACCTGAACTACTGGTACACGTTCGGCGGCATCCTGACCGTCTGCCTGATGGTGCAGATCATCACCGGCATCGTGCTGGCCATGCACTACGTGCCGCACATCGATTACGCCTTCGACTCCGTCGAGCGTATCGACCGTGACGTGAACTTCGGCTGGCTGCTGCGGAACATCCACGCCAACGGCGCCTCGATGTTCTTCCTGGCGGTCTACCTGCACATCTTCCGCGGCCTGTACTACGGCTCGTACAAGGCGCCGCGCGAGCTTCTGTGGATCCTGGGCGTGGTCATCTATCTTCTGATGATGGCGGCCGCGTTCCTGGGCTACGTGCTGCCCTGGGGCCAGATGTCCTACTGGGGCGCGATGGTGATCACCAACCTGTTCGGCGCGCTGCCGCTGATCGGCGGCCCGGTCACCGAATGGCTGTGGGGCGGGTTCTCGGTCGGCAACGCGACGCTGAACCGCTTCTTCTCGCTGCACTACCTGATCCCGTTCCTGATCGCGGGCGTCGTGGGGCTGCACATCTGGGCGCTGCACGTGCCGGGCAACAACAACCCGACCGGGCTCAACGTGAAGACCAAGAACGACACGCTGCCCTTCCACCCGTACTACACGGTGAAGGACGGCTTCGCGATCGTGGTCTTCCTGATCATCTTCGCCTTCTTCGTCTTCTACTGGCCCGACGCGCTCGGCCATGCGGACAACTATATCGAGGCCGACCCGCTGGTGACCCCGGCGCACATCGTGCCCGAATGGTATCTGCTGCCGTTCTACGCGATCCTGCGGGCCGTTCCCGACAAGCTTGGCGGCGTCATCCTGATGTTCGGCGCGATTGCGGTGCTGTTCATCCTGCCCTGGCTGGACACCAGCAAGGTGCGCTCCATGCGCTACCGCCCGATGGCCAAGTGGTTCTTCGGCTTCTTCCTGATCGCCTGCCTGGGTCTGGGCTGGGCCGGTGCTGAGCTGCCTGACGATCCAGTGCCGGTGCTCGGCGCGATCGGCGTGGACTTCCTGCTGATGGGCCGGGTCCTGACGATCTACTACTTCGCCTACTTCCTGGTGATCCTGCCGGTGCTGGGCTTCATCGAGAAACCGACCCCGCGTCCGGCCTCGATCGAGGACTCCGTGCTGGGCACGGGCCGGAAGACCGAAACCGGCGGCACGGCCGACAAGCCGTCCGCTCCGGCGCCTGCCGAATAGGAGAGCGAGACATGAAGAACATCCACCGTCTCCTTCTCGCCGTGGCGGGCGCGGCTGCGATCGCCGCGCCGGTCGCCTGGGCTGCGGGCGAGTACAAGAAGCCCCGCGAGCACACCTGGGAGTTCGAGGGGCCGTTCGGCACCTTCGACCGGGCGTCCATGCAGCGCGGCTTCCAGATCTACCAGCAGGTCTGCTCGGCCTGTCACGGTCTGGCCCAGCTCGACTTCCGCCATCTCGGTTCGGAGGGCGGCCCCTTCTACATGGAGGAGTACCCCAACCCGAACGACAACCCGATGGTCCGGGCGATCGCGGCGGAATACATGGTCGAAGACGGGCCCGACGAATGGGGCGACATGTTCGAACGCCCCGGCCGTCCGTCCGACGATTTCCCCTATCCCTACGAGAACGTCCAGCAGGGCCGGGCCGCGAACGGCGGCGCCTATCCGCCCGACCTGTCGGTGATCACTAAGGCGCGCAAGGGCGGGCCGGAGTACATCTACTCGCTGCTGCTGGGGTATGATTACGAAGTTCCCGCCGACGTCGAAGTGCGTCCGGGCAACTATTACAATCCGTACTTCCCCGGCGGTCTGCTGGCCATGCCGCCCCAGCTCTACCCCGACCTGGTGGTGTTCGAGGACGGCACCGAAGCCACGCCGGAACAGATGGCCCACGACGTGGTCCAGTTCCTGACCTGGGCGGCCGAGCCGCACATGGAAGCGCGCAAGCGCATGGGCCTGATGGTGATGATCTACCTTCTGATCCTCGCCGGCCTGCTCTACGCGTCCTACCGTCAGGTCTGGTCGCGCGTGAAGCACTAGGACGTTCTGTCCACGCCTTTTTCGATGACGGGCCGTCTGCAGCGCAGGCGGCCCGTTTTCGTTTGCGCACGGACCGGCTAAAGCTCGCAGGCGATGAAGAAAGATCCGATCGAGGTGACGCCCTATCAGCCCGGCTGGGCCGAGGAGGGGCTGGACTGGGCCGAGCGCGTGGCCGGCGCGCTGGGCGAGGCGGGCCTGCGCGTCGACCATGTGGGCTCGACCGCGGTGCCGGGGCTCGCGGCCAAGGATGTGATCGACATCCAGGCGCTGATCATCCGCTTCGACGATGTCGAGGATCTGATCGCGCGGATGAAGGCGGCGGGCTTCCGCCATGCGCCGGAAAACATCGGCGACCCGCCCCATGAGGACACGACCCCGATCCTGGGCGAGGACGACTGGCGCAAGCTGTATTTCCGCGAGCCCAAGGGCGAACGCCGGGTGCATGTCCATGTCCGCCGAAACGGCGGGGCCGGCGCGCGCAACACGTTCCTGCTGCGCGATTATCTGAGGGACGACCCGGCCGCGCGGCGCGATTACGGCGCGTTCAAGCTGGCGCTCGCGACCAAGACCAAGAAGGACCGCGAGGCCTATCAGGCCATCAAACGGCCCTTCATCGCGACCGCGCTGCGCGCCGCGGAGGGCTGGGCGGAGCTCAGCCGCTGGCAGGCGGGCGCGCCGGACGCGTTCTGGAGGAGCGGGGAATGAGCTGGAAACTCGGGATCATCGGCGGGTCGGGCCTTTACGGCCTGCCCGGTCTGGAAGACGTCAGCAATGAACGTGTGCACACCCCCTGGGGCGAACCGTCGGGGCCGTTGGTCAGCGCCCGGCTGGAAGGCGTGGAGCTCGTCTTCCTTCCCCGCCATGACGAAGGCCATCGCATCCCGCCCAGCCAGATCAACTACCGGGCCAATATCGACGCGCTGAAACGCGCCGGGGTCACAGACGTGCTGTCTCTGTCGGCCTGCGGCTCGCTGAAGGAGGAGCTGCCGCCGGGCGCCTTCGTGGTCGTCGACCAGTATGTCGACCGCACGTTCGCACGCGAGAAGAGCTTTTTCGGGCCGGGCTGCGTCGCGCACGTGGCCATGGCCGACCCGGTCTGCAAGCGGCTCTCGGCCCTCGCTGCGGACGCCGCCGAGGCCGCCGGCGCGCCGTCGGTGAAGCGCGGCGGGACGTATCTCGCCATGGAAGGCCCGCAATTCTCGACCCGCGCGGAAAGCGCGCTCTATCGCAGCTGGGGGCTCGACGTGATCGGCATGACCAACATGCCCGAGGCCAAGCTCGCCCGCGAAGCCGAGCTGCCCTACGCCAGCGTCTGCATGGTCACCGATTACGACTGCTGGCGCTCGGCCGAGGACGATGTGGACGTCGCCGCGATCCTGAAGGTGATGAAAGCCAACACCGAGACGGCCCACGTGCTTGTCGGCCATCTCGCCCGGACGCTGGCCGAGACCGAGCGTACGCCGAGCCCGCAGGGCATCGAGACGGGGCTCGATTTCGCGATTCTGACCCCGCCCGAACACCGCGATCCGGAAATGATCGCAAAGCTCGACGCGGTTGCGGGTCGGGTGTTGCGCTGATCGCGCCCGGCAACACCGGACGCTTCTGGTACGTTTGACTGGGAGGCGGTCTCCGCCACCCTATTTCCGTATCCGGAGGTCGGCCCATGCGGTGCGTCGCTTTCGTTCTGCTTCTGCTTCTTGCTGCGCCGGCTGACGGCGCCGCGCAGTCCGGTCCCCAGGCCGCTCTGGATCGAGGCGACTGGGTGGTCGCGCGCAATCTCGGCCGCACAGGCTCTGACGCCGCAAGCCAGACCCTCGCCGCCGAGGCCGTGCTGTCGCCGCTTGTTCTCGGGCTCGACCGGGAGGTGCGGGCGCTGAGGGCGGGCGAGGACATGCGCGCGCCGGTGGGGATCGCGCTCGAGGCCACAGAGCGCGAAGTCCGCCGCGACGCGGCGCGTCAGGCCGCCGGCTACGCCCGCGCTGCAATCGACGCTGATCCCGACTACGCCCCGGCGCACCGGGCGCTCGCCGCCGCGCTGGGGATCGAGGGCCGCAACACCCATCCGCTCCGCGCCGCGCTCAGCCGCCTGCCGGGCCGCAGCCGCGAGGCGATCGACCGCGCGATCGAGCTCGATCCTGTTTCGCCCGCCGGCCGGGCCCTTCTGGGCGCCTGGCATCTGGAGATCGTGCGGCGCGCTGGGGAGGGCACTTTCGGCGCAGACCTCGAGACCGGGCTCGAACAGTTCCGCGCCGCCGCCGCCGCCGAGACCGGCCCGCCCATCCCCTATCAGTTCGCGCTGCACCTGCTGGCGCTGGACCCGGCCGTTTACGGTGATGAAGCCGAGGCGATGCTGGGCCGCGCCGTCGAAGCGGAGACGAACGGCGCGTTCGAAGCGGCGATCAAGGCGCAGGCCCAGACCCTGTTCGACCTTGCTCTGACCAGCCGCGCCGCGGCGGCTGAAGAGGCCCGCGACCGGCTCTCCCGCTAGCAAGTAAGAAATGTTTGACATGAGGTCGGAGATCTCTTACCTCTACGCATGTCAGAAATTTTTGACATGAAGTTAAAGGAGATCGACATGTCGTTTCGGGAAAAAAGCAACCTCGCCATGCTGGCGATCTTCTTGCTGGCCTATGGCTGGTACTTCATGGCCGTCACGCCGGTCGCGCTTTCCGGCGCGCCGAGCATCGCGGAGATCGACGGGCTGTTCCTGGCTGCGATCGTCTTTCTGGTCGCCGGCGGGATCGTCGCGCACATCCTGATCGCGATCGTGGGCAAGGACGACGAGGAGGACGCCGACGAGCGCGACAGGATGATCGAGATGCGCGCGGACGCGAAGACCAGCTACGTCATCGGCGCAGCGGCGATCATCGCCATGGGGCTCGCGCTCAAGGAGTTCGACCCGTTCTGGATCGCCCACACGATTCTCGCCGGCCTTGTCGTGGCGGAGATCACCAAGGCCGTGCTGCGCGCCATCGCCTACCGGTTCGGAGGCTGAGGCGTGGGCAAGCCGACGAAGATCAGGAACCGCATCCGCGAGCTGCGCTTTCACGCCGGGGAAATGACCCAGGCCGAGCTCGCCCGCCGGATCGGCATGACGCGCCAGACCGTCATCGCCATCGAGCAGAACAAATACTCGCCCTCTCTGGAAGCCGCGTTCCAGATCGCGCAGGTGTTCGGCGTCGGGCTTGAAGAGGCGTTCCAGTACGGCGAACCCCAGGCGGAGTCTGGCGGCTAACCGCCCATCGCGTCCGCGATCAGGTCTCCGCTCGCTTCCTCCAGAAGCGCGTCGGAGGCTTCGCCGTGCACCGCCTCGCGGCCGATCTCGAGCATGACCGGCACGGCGAGCGGGGAGACGCAGGTCAGCGCGGCGTGGTCGATCCGGCCGGCGATCCGCGCCAGCGCGTCAGACAGGCGGCGCACGTCGAGCAGGCCTTTAGCGGCGTCCTGCCAGGCGGCCTGCATCAGCACGTGATCGGGCTCGTGATCGCGCAGCACGTCGTAGATGAGATCGGCCGAGAAGGTGACCTGCCGTCCGGTCTTTTCCTGGCCCGGAAAGCGCCGTTCGATCAGCCCGGCGATCACTGCGCAGTTCCTGAAGGTGCGTTTCATCAGGTCGCTCTCGGCGAGCCAGGCGTCGAGATCGTCGCCCATCATGTCTTCTGAAAAGAGCCCCGCCATGTCCGCGCCGGACATGTCGCTGAGCGCCCAGACCGACAGGGCGTACTCGTTCGCCACGAAGCCCAGCGGCCGCAAGCCCGCCCGCTCCATGCGCCGGGTCAGAAGCATGCCCAGGGTCTGGTGCGCCAGCCGGCCTTCGAACGGATAGCAGACGAGGTAATGCTTGCCGCCGCGCGGGAAGGTCTCCACCAGCAGCCGGTCCGGGGCGGGCAGGCGGGATTTCTTCTGCTGCATCTCCAGCCATTCGCGGATCTGATCGGGCAGGGCGGACCAGCTCTGGGGCGCGTGAACCATGTTGCGCACCCGCTCGGCCAGATAGGTGGAGAGCGGGAACTTGCCGCCCTGATAGCTCGGCACCTTCGGATCCTCGCTGGCCGCCCGGCTGACCAGGCAGTCGGTCTCCTGCACGCCCTCGAAGCGCAGGGTCTGGCCGGCGAAGATGAAGGTGTCGCCGGGGCTCAGCTGATCGCAGAACCATTCCTCGATCTGGCCGAGTTTCGGACCGCCCGCACGCATGCGGCGCGCCTGTCCGGTTCCGCCCGCAGACGCGGCTTCCGACGCGCGGACGGAAGCCGGCGCGAGACCGCGCGACAGAGCGGCGAGCGAGTAGTCGGGGCGCATGCGGCGGCCGTCGCCGGTGTTGCGATCGGAAGCGGATCCCGCCTCGCGCCGATCCTTGCCTCCGCCGCGCACCACGCGCACGTCCAGCATCGGGCTTTCGATGATCGTGCCGACATTCATCCGGTGGCGCTGGGCGAAGTCGCGTGAGCGTGCGCGCCACAGCCCGTCCCGGCCCTTCACGATGCGCTTGAAGCGGTCATAGCCGCCCAGCGCATAGCCGCCGTCCGCGACGAAGGCGAGCACCCGGTCGAAGCTCGCCCGGTCGAGATGGCCGTAGGGCGCGGCGCTGGTGATCTCGGCGAACAGATCGTCCTCGGCGAAGGGCTCGCCGCAGGCCCGGCCCATCACGTGCTGGGCCAGCGCGTCGAGCGCGCCGGCGCGCAAGGGTTCGCCGTCGAGCGCCTTTTCCGCGACCGCGTCCTTGGCCGCCCGGCATTCGAGATGCTCGAAGCGGTTGGTGGGCACCAGCACCGCCCGGCTGGGCGCGTCGAGCCGGTGATTGGCCCGGCCCAGCCGCTGGATCAGCCGCGCGCTGCCCTTGGGCGCGCCCATCTGGATCACAAGATCCACATCGCCCCAGTCGATGCCGAGATCGAGCGTGGAGGTGCACACCACCCCGCGCAACCTGCCCTCGGCCATCGCGGCTTCGACCTTGCGGCGCTGCTCGGCGCTGAGTGAGCCGTGGTGAAGCGCGATGGGAAGCGCGTCCTCGTTCACGCTCCACAGCATCTGGAAGGTGAATTCGGCCTGGCTGCGGGTGTTCACGAAAACGAGCGCCGTCTTCGCTGTCTTGATGAGATCGTAGACCGCCTTGATCGCATGCCGGCCGGTATGGCCCGCCCAGGGGATGCGGTCTTCCGGCGTGCAGATCGTCACCTCGGGCTCCGCGCCGCCTTCGCCGCGCACGATGCGGGCGAAGCGGGCAGCCTCGCCGGTCTGCGCACTCAGCCAGCGGGCGTGGCCCGCCTCGTCCTTCACCGTCGCCGACAGCCCCACCCGGCGCGCCTGGGGCGCATAGCGCTGGATCGTTGCGAGCCCCAGCGAAAGGAGATCGCCGCGCTTTCCGGGCGCCAGCGCGTGCACTTCGTCGACGATCACGGTCTGAAGATGTTCGAAGAAGGCCGCGCCGTTCTCCTGCGCGCAGAACAGCGCCAGCTGCTCGGGCGTGGTCAGAAGGATGTCGGGCGGCCGGGCGCGCTGGCGGGCGCGTTTGGATTGCGGGGTGTCGCCGGTCCGGGTCTCGATCCTGAGGTCGAGCCCCATCTCGGTGACCGGAACCAGCAGATTGCGCGCCACGTCCTGGCTCAGCGCTTTCAGCGGCGAGAGATAGAGCGTGTGCAGCCGGTGAGGGCGGGTCTTGCCGCCTGCGTCCGCGATTTCGGCCAGATCGATCAGGCTCGGAAGGAAGCCGCCCAGCGTCTTGCCCCCGCCGGTCGGCGCGATCAGAAGCGCGTCCTCTCCGGCGTTGGCGGCGGCGACCATTTCGCGCTGATGGGCGCGAGGCGCCCAGCCGCGGCTGGTGAACCAGGCCTCGAACCGGTCGGGAAGGGCGGGCAGGGCGCGATGCTCCATCCCCGCCTAGATAGCGCGGACCGGCGCGGCTTAGGAGGGCCCGGCGCCGTCTTCGTCTGCTGCGGCGGCGGAGAAGCCGCGCATCAACGTGCTCGCATCGTCGAGATCGGCGAGCTCGTTGACCATGGCGGCGAGCCGCGCATCGCCCGGCGCGACGGTCTCGCTGGCGACCATCGAGAAGGCGCGGGCGTGATCGGTGCGGGACATCTTCGCGCCGTAACGCGCCTCGATCCGGTCCATGCCCGCGCTGTCGCGCGCCAGCGCGTAGGCGATCAGGGCGCGCAGCACGTCATGGCTTTCACGCGGCGACAGATCGCCCTCCTGCCGCCAGCGGTCCGCCAGCAGCGATTCCGCGCGCCGCCCGGCCTCGGGCCAGATCCTTTCATCCCAGGCGACCCGGGCGCGCAGCCTGTCGGCGGCTTCGGTGCGGTCGTTGGCGATGAGCTCGAGCGCGTGCTCGGTGCGGCCGACACCGGCCAGCGAGCGGGCCTGCAGAAGCCGGCGGCGCTCGACGAGATCTGTGGGCAGGCCGGCGATCCGCGTGGACTCGATCGCGCGCATCGCGGCCTCGGGGCGGCCGTCGGTGAGGTAGATCTCGGCGAGGTCGGCGGCGATGGTCGCGCGCGCCTGGCCGGTCATGGTGATGGAGCGTTCGTCGATCCAGTACTGCAGATAGGCGGCGGCCTGATCGAGCAGGTCGATCTCCACGAGCCGGTCGACCACGCCCATCACCATGCGCACCCCGTCAGGGCCCGGCGGGGTCAGCGACTGGTGCTCGCGCCAGAGCGCGACGGCGCTGAGCGGGTCCATCCGATCCGCGCCGCCGTCCAGAAACAGATCGCGGAAGAGCTGGTCCATCTCGAGGCTGAGGTCTCGCGCGACCGGGCTTTCGGGGAAGCGCCCGCGCGTGGCGTCCATCGTCCTCAGCGCCTCGTCATAACGGCCGGCCTGGGCGTAGACGCGGCCCAGCATGGCGGCGGCCTCGACTTCGGTGTCGTCGCCGCGCCACTGGAAGCGCAGCGATTCCAGCGCCTCGACGGCTTCATCGGCGGCGACAAGGCCATGCTCGGTCTGAAGCTGGATCATGGCGAGCCCGGCGCGGGTCTGAACGGGCCGCCAGGGATGGCTGCGCAGCGCGTCATAGCGGGCGACCGCCGCCTCGATCTCGCCGCTGGCGGCCAGAAGTCCGGCTTCGGCGAGCCCGGAAACCGCATCGGCTTCGGGATCGTCAGCGCCCGCGTCCACCAGATCGAGCAAAGGCCGCACTGCGCCCAGATCGCCGGTTTCGAGCGCGGACAGCGCATGCCAGGCGGAGATGCGCGCCCGCCAGACCGGATCGAAGAAGAAGGCCGCGTCCCGTCCGCGTTCGAAACGCCGGCGCGCGGTCGGCCAGTCGCGGCGCTGCGCGGCGACCAGGGCGCGCCAGGACTGCACCGCAGGATCGTTGAGCACGGACGCCTGATCGAGCGTCTCGGCGGCTTCGTCGTAGCGTCCGGCCATGTAGAGCGCTGCGCCCTGAAGGGCGGCGGTCTCCGGCGCGGTTTCCAGCGCCGGGTTCGCCTTGACCGCGAGGGTCATGTAGGCGAGCGCTTCGTGCGCCAGACCCCAGCCGAGCGAAAAGCGCGCGAGCGCGGTCAGCGCCTCGGGTTCGAGATCGACCGCGGCGCGCTGGAGACGGGCGCGGCCCTCGACATAGGGCTGGTCGCCCCGCCAGCGGGCGAGATCGAGAAAGCCCGGCGTCATCGGCCGGTCGAAGGCGGCGGCCAGCGCGGGATCGGCCGTGCGCGAGAGCTTCAGCCCGCCCGGGCGTTCCAGGCGCGCGCCGCCGGGCTCGACCGTCATGGCGAGATCGTCGGCGTAGGCTTCGAGCGCCAGACCGTGAGCCGAGGCGAGGATGCGCCCCTCCACGAACTGGCGCGGGGAGAGCACGCCGCGCTTGTCGCCGTCTGCGGTGAGTACGAGCAGACGGTCGCCCACCACCGGATCGAGCAGGTTGACCGCCGAGCGGGCGCCGTTGAAGCCCACCCGCATCACGGCGGGCCGGTTGAACCCGGTCTCGCGCGCCAGGCGCACCGGCGCGGGCGGCTCGTCCAGCGTGTCTGTCAGGATCACCGTCCAGGTCGCCCCGGCGGCGTGCACGTCAGCCAGGGTGGAGACCGGCGCCTCGATGCGAAGCGCGGCGTAGTCCGCGCCGGTGAACGCGCGATAGGCTTCGACATGGTCCCCGCCCGCCGCGGCGATCTCGCCGGCTTCGAGCTGGGCCGGTGCGTCGAAGACGATCCACAGCGCTTCGGCCCGCCGGAACACCGCCGCGCCGGGCAGGTTCGCGAAGGGAAAGCTCATCACGAGGTCCTGACCCGCCTTGCGGACCTCGACCGGCACGACGCCGGAGGCGGGCAGCGGATCAGGGCGCTCGGCCTCGGGCAGAACCGGGGCGGGCTCGGGCGTTTCGGCGGCGGCGGCGGCGTCCTGGGGGGCTTCGGTCTCGGTTTCACCGGGCGCGAGGCTGTCGGCGTAGCCTGAAAGCGCCGCAAGCGTCGCCTCGATCCCGCTCGCGCCGGGAACCGCGACATCCAGCGCCACCCGGCCCGGCGCGTCCGACCAGACCCGCGCCTCGGCGTCGGGCGAGAGCAGGAAGGACAAAGCGAGCGTGTCCTCGTCGAGCCGGGTGACCGCGTCGACCCGGCGCGGCGGCGCGGCGGTCAGCTCCGAAAGATCGATCTCGGCGGCCCGCGAAAAGCGCAACACGGCGCGCGCGTCCGCCTGTTCCAGCGACCAGGTCACCGGTTCGGGCCACTGAAAGACGATGCGGGTGTACTCGCTGGCCTCGCCGACGCGCAGCTCTACGGGAAGCGAAGGCGGCGGGGGAGGCGGCGCGGCCGCGGCGGCGTCGGCTTCGGCCCTAGCGCGCGCTTCGGCCTGGCGGGCGCGCTCATAGGGGCTGACGACCGCAGGCTGGGCCGGCGCGCCGGGCGGGGCGAGATCGATGGCGAGCACGTTGTGGGAGACCGAAACGCGCGGTTCGAGCTCGCGATTTAAGGCAAGCCGGAGCGTGCGTCCGTCCGCGTCGAGCCTCGCCATCGCGATGTAATCGGGCGCAGCCTGCCTCAGCCCGCTGACGTCGACTTCGACCGCATCGGACAGGCGCGCGACGATCACCCGGTCCGCGGCGATCTCGGCGTTCACGGTGAGGTCGCCGCCCTCGCTTTCAGGCAGCACGAGGCGGATCCGCGCGGTGTCGCCCAGCCGGTCGACCTCCACGTTCGCCGGGGCCTGGGCGAGCGCAGGCGCGGTCAGCGCGGCGGCGGCCGCGCCGGCCAGAAGCGCGGCTCTAACCTTCGCCGGCCACCGCATTGCGGGCCTCCGCTTCGGCGCGGCTGGGCTGGGGATCGGCGGTCGCTCTCAGCCGCGAGGTCAGCCCTGCGGCGAAGCCGGGCTCCATCTCCGCCATCACGGCGGCGAAGCGGCGGGGATTGGTCTCCTGCAGCTGGCGGGCGACCATGAGCAGGGTCTCGGGATCGGTGTCATCCATCGCCTGAAGGATCGGGGCGGCGGCGTCCGGTTCGAGCTGGGCGTAGGTGCTGACGATCGAATCGATACGCCGCTGGCGCTGATCGTCGAGCTGGCCGAGCAAGTCCTGGATCTCGCTGCGCACGGTTTCGAGCTCGGCGAGGCGTTCGTCGTAGCGGGCTTCGGCGACGGCGAGCAGCTGTTCGCGGGTGTCCAGCGCGTCTTCGCGGCGGTCGAGTTCCTGGCGGCGGCGGGCGAGATCGGTCTCGAGACCCAGCTGGGAGGCGGTCGGCATCTGCATCGGCGCGGCCCGCCGGTCGAGGGCGGGCGGGGTCGCAGCCGGCCCTGCAGGCGCGTCGGATTCATCTTCTGCAGTGGCCGCTCCATCATCAGGATCGGCCGCTTCGTCGTCAGCGGCTTCCGGCGCCGCGGCGAAGGCGCGCTCGGCGAAAAACGCCGAGGCGCCGTCGGCGAGCGACAGCGCCTTGAGCGCGAGCAGTCCGCCGAGCAGGACCGCGAGCAGGAGGAGCGGACGGGGGCTCATCAGATCACCTCAGCGCCTTGAGCGCTTCGAGCCGGCGGCGGGCGCCGGTGTCTTCCTCACGCACCGGAACCGGTTCGGCCGGGGCGGGGCGGGTGCGCTCGCGGCGGCCGCGCACCCCGCGCTCTGCTTTCGCTTCGGCGTCGTCGTTGAGGAAGCGCAGCTCGTCGGCGAGCTTGCGGGCGGTTTCGACTTCCTCACGCAAAGCCGCGCCGTTCTCGCGGCTGGCGCGGTCGAGCGCGGCGAGGCTGGCGCGGGCGCGGTCCACCGCGTTGTTGAGTGCGCCGATCGTGTCGCGCAGCCCGTCCTGCCCCTCGCGCATGGCGCGCAGGCGGCGGTCCACCCGCCAGCACATCACGGCGGCGGCGAGCAGCAGCACGCAGACCAGAGCTTCGAAGGCGAGGGAGGCGATGCTCATGAGAACCCCATCAGGCGTTTCTTGGCCCCCTGGCTCAGAGGCTTGTCCAGGCGGACCCCGATGTTGTGCCCGATTCGGCCCATCCGGCCTTGCGTCAGCCGGATCTGTCCGCATCTGAGCTCGACCGCGCCGTCCGGCCCGGTGTCCAGCATCAGGGTGTCGCCGACCTTGAGGTTCATCACCTCGCCCAGCGGCTTTCTCATCTCGTCGAGCACGGCGGCGACCTCCATCTTGGTCGACCACAGCTCGGTGGCGAGGTGGCTTTCCCAGATATTGTCCCGGCCGAACTTCTCGCCCATGAACTGCTGGAGCAGCATTTTCCGGATCGGTTCGAGCGTGGCGTAGGGCAGAAGAAGCTCGATACGCCCGCCCCGGTCTTCCATGTCGATCCTGAGCTTGACCAGGATCGCCGCGTTTGCGGGCCGGGCGATGGCGGCGAAGCGGGGGTTGGTCTCCACCCGGTCGAGGTCGAACTCGACTTCGGTCAGCGGCGCGAAGGCGGCCTTGGCGTCGGCGAGCACGACCTCGATCATCCGCTGCACGAGCGTGCGCTCGATCGTGGTGTATGGCCGGCCCTCCACCCGCATGGCCGAGGTGCCGCGGCGTCCGCCCAGCAGCACGTCGACGATCGAGTAGATCAGGTTGGAGTCGACCGTCAGCAGGCCGTAATTATCCAGCTGCCTGGCCCGGAACACCGCCAGGATCGCGGGCAGCGGGATCGAATTGAGATAGTCGCCGAACCGGATCGAGGAGATGTTGTCCAGGCTCACCTCGACGTTGTCGGAGGTGAAATTGCGCAAGGATGTCGTCATCAGCCGCACCAGGCGGTCGAAGACGATCTCCAGCATCGGCAGGCGTTCGTAGGAGACCAGCGCGGAGTTGATGATCGCGCGGATTCCCGACCGCTCGTTGGCGTCGTCGTCGGAGACCGAGAAGCCCAGAAGGGAGTCGATCTCTTCCTGATTGAGGATGCGTTCGGGCCCCGAGCCGCCCTGGCTGGGCAGGAAGGTCTCGGCCTCGTCGCCGACCATGGCCTCCCATTCGGAGGCCAGATCGTCGCCGTCCGCCCCGTCCCCGCCGATGGCGTCGAAGTCCGGCTGTTCGCCGGAGGCGGCCGCCTCCCACTCGGCGGCCAGGGCTTCCTGGTCGACTTCGCTCACGGCGATCCCCTCCTCGTCAGCCCATCACCAGGTCGACGATCAGCACGTCCTCGGCCTGCATCGGCGCGATCAGCAGATTCACGCGCCGCAACAGCTCGGCCTTGATGCGGTAATTGCCCATCGATCCGTCGAGATCCTCCACCCGCAGCGTGCGGGCGAAATCGATCATCGTGTCGCGCAGGCGCGGCTCGAAATCGGGATGGGCGAGCACGGTGGAGACGCTGTGATCGTCGTAGACGATCGCAAACTTCAGCTGCATCACCAGCGAGCCGCCGTTCTCGTCGGCGATGTTGGCGGTGACCGAATACTCACCGCTCTGTTCGAACCGGTCGAAATAGGCGGTCAGCTCGGCGGCCGGATCGATCTCTTCCTCGACCGCTTCTCCGCCCTCGGCGACAGCAGTCTCGTCCTCGCCGCCGCCGAACAGCAGCAGCGCGCCGGCCACCCCGGCCAGAATCAGGATCACGACAGGCAGGCCGATGAACAGGGCGAGCTTCTTGATCCCGCCCTTTTTCTTCTCGCCCTCGACGCCTTCGGCTTCGGCGCCGTCTTCGATGTCGTCTTCGGCTTCGTCCGCCATGGCGAACCACCCTCGGCTTTGAAAACTAAGGTTTCTGAGGCCATTAACGATTGCTGCGGTTAACGATCCGTTCAGACAGAGGCGCGAGTGGGCAGAAATTGCCGCGCGCCCTGCAGATCGTCGCCGGCGGGGCAGAATTCGCCCATCCGCCTTCATCCGCAATCCATTGAAAAGAAACGGTATTAACCTTGGCACGGGGCTTGCGCCGGAGAGCCGCGCATCCGCGCAGAAAGACTGCGGACCGCGCCGAGAAGGAGGCGATCGACATGGATAACGCGATGCTCGTGGGGCTCTCCCGTCAGCTGACCCTGCGCCGCGCCATGGATGTTGCGGCCAACAACATCGCCAACAGCCAGACCGCCGGCTTCAAGGCCGAATCCCTGATGCTCGAAAGCCAGACCGCCAGCCGGGCCCGTCACGCCGACGGGCCGGACCGGGTGGCCTTCGTGGACGAGTGGTCGATGGGCCGTGATTTCCGCCAGGGCGTGCTGCAGCAGACCGGTCGTCCGCTCGATCTCGCGCTTCAGGGCGAAGGCTTCTTCACGCTGCAGACCGAGGCCGGCGAGCGCTTCACCCGCGACGGCCGGTTCACCCTGAACGACCAGAACGAGATCGTCGCCTCGGACGGCGCGCGCGTGCTCGACGATCTGGGCCAGCCGGTGCGGGTCGATCCCGCCGCCGGCCCGGTGACGATCGGCGCGGACGGCACGGTCAGCCAGAACGGGATCCCGGGCCAGCGGATCGGCGTGGCCCGTTTCGCCGAGCTCGGCGTGCTGGAGAAGACCGGAGACAACCGTTTCCGCGCGCCCGAGGACGCCGAGCGCCTGATGGAGGACCTGCCGGTCGTCCATCAGGGCCATAGCGAAGGCTCCAACGTCCGGCCGATCGCGGAAATCACCTCGATGATGGAGGTGAGCCGCGCCTACGCGTCCGTGACGAAGATGATCCGCGACGCCGACGAACTCAGCCGCAAGGCCATCGAACGGCTCGGCCGTCCGTAAGCGATTTAGAAGGACACGCCCATGCGCGCTCTCTCCACCGCCGCCACCGGGATGGAAGCCCAGCAGATGGCCGTCGAGGTCATCTCCCACAATCTGGCGAACATGAACACGACCGCGTTCAAGCGTCAGCGGGCCGAGTTCCAGGATCTGCTCTACCAGACCATCACCTCGCCGGGCGCGAACTCCTCCGACGCCGGCACGATCCAGCCCACCGGCGTTCAGGTCGGCCTGGGCGTGAACGCCGGATCGGTATACCGCATCACCGAACAGGGCAGCCTGACCCAGACCGGCAACACGTTCGACATCGCCATCGCGGGCCGGGGCTATCTCCGGGTCAACCTGCCCAATGGCGGGGACGCCTTCACCCGCGCCGGCAATCTGTCGCTCTCGCCCGAGGGCGAGCTCGTCACCTCGGACGGCTACACCGTCGCGCCGGGCATCGTCATCCCGCAGGACGCGCGCGAAGTGTCGATCAACCAGGAAGGCGTCGTGCAGGTGATCCGCCCCGGCCAGGCCGAACCCTCCACCCAGGGCCGGCTGGAACTGGTCACCTTCCCCAACGAGGCCGGGCTCGAGCAGATCGGCGACAATCTGCTGCTGGAAAGCGCCGCCTCCGGCGCGCCGCAGGCCGGCCTGCCCGGCGATCAGGGCTTCGGCATCATCCGGCAGGGCTTCGTCGAGGCCTCGAACGTCGACGCGGTGACCGAGATCACGGCGCTCATCCAGGCCCAGCGGGCCTATGAGATGAACGCCCGCGTGATCACGGCCGCCGATGAAATGCTCGCCGCCAGCTCGAACCTGCGCTGAGGTCCTCGCCATGATCCGCACGCTCCTCGCCGTCTCCGCCGCGCTGGCCGCCAGCCTCTTCGCAGAGGCCGCCGCGCAGGACTCCCTCCGTGTGGTCCTGAAGGAGCGCCCGGTCACCGACGACGCGGTGGTCACCCTGTCCGACCTGTTCGACGGGGCTGGCGAGGCGG
This sequence comes from Oceanicaulis sp., assembly GCA_040112665.1. Taxonomy (NCBI): domain Bacteria; kingdom Pseudomonadati; phylum Pseudomonadota; class Alphaproteobacteria; order Maricaulales; family Maricaulaceae; genus Oceanicaulis; species Oceanicaulis sp. Next base: position 1,875,652 of record CP157796.1, read on the forward strand.
GAGGTGTTCAGCTCGCCCGCGCGCCCGAGCCCGGCGCTGCGGTCAGCCTCGATCCGGAATTCGTGCGCCGCACCGCCGCCCAGGCCGGGCTCGACTGGCCGAATGCGGCCGGCCTGCCGCGGGTCACCGTCGAGCGCGCCGCGCGTCTGGTCGAGCCGGCCGCGCTGACCGCGCTGATCGAGGAGATGCTGTTCGTCGAGCACGGCCAGGCCCATGCGGTGGAGCTGTCCGGCGCGCAGCGCGCGCTCGCCGCCCCGCTGGACGCAGCCGGCGGGCCTGAAGTGCTGAGCTTCGATCATGATCCGCGCTCGGGCCTGTTCAGGGCCGAGATCGCCGCCTGGCCGGGCGGACCGGCCCAGACCGTGGGCGGCCGCGCCCAGCCGGTCGCCGACGTGCCGGTGCTGGCGCGCGCGATCGAGCGCGGCGAGGTCATCGAGGCGGGCGATATCGACTGGGTGCGCCTGCCCGCGAACCGTGTGCGGCCCGAAACCGTCCTCAGCGCCGACGCGCTGATCGGCCAGTCCGCGCGCCGTGCGCTGCGGCCCGACACGCCGGTGCGCACGCTCGACATCGAAGCGCCGGTGATGATCGCCCGCGGCGAGGTCGTCTCGCTGGTCTACCGCTCCGGCGCGCTGGTGCTGACCGCGCGGGCGCGTGCGCTTCAGGACGCCGCCGAGGGCGAGACCGCCCGCTTCGTCAATCTCGCTTCGAACCGCACGATCGAGGCGGTCGCCGACGCGCCGGGCCGGGCCCGCGTGCACGGCGCGGCCTACACCCATTAGGAGAGACCCCATGCGCCAGACCCTTCTTCGCACCGCGCTTCTGGCCGCCTTCGCGGCAGGGCTCGCAGGCTGCGCGGCGAAAGACCGGCTCTCCTATGTGGGCCAGACCCCGCCGATGAGCCCGATCGAAAGCCAGGCGGCGATCCGCGGCATGAGCGGGGAGGTGATGAGCCCGGCTCAGGCCGAGGCCGCCCGTCTCGCCCGCGCCCAGGCCATCGCTGCGGCCAGTCAGCGGCCGGCCAATCCCAACTCGCTGTGGCGGTCGAACTCGACGACCTTCTTCGGCGATCCGCGCGCGGCCGATATCGGCGACATCCTGACGGTGAAGATCGACATTTCCGACCGCGCCCAGGTCTCCAACCAGACCGCGCGCTCTCGGGCGACTTCCGAAGATACGTCGCTGACCAACTTCTTCGGCGGCGAGGCGGCGCTGAACCGGTTCTTCAACGACATCTACGATCCGGCGAACAGCTCGGGCTTCGGCTCGAACTCGTCCACGCAAGGGGCAGGCAGCGTGAACCGGTCGGAAACGATCGAGATGACGGCCGCAGCCATCGTCACCGAGGTGATGTGGAACGGAAACCTCGTCATTCACGGCCGGCAGGAAGTGCGCATCAACAACGAGGTGCGCGAGCTTCTGATCGCCGGGATCGTGCGGCCCGAGGACATCGCCGCGGACAACACGATCGACCATCAGAAGATCGCAGAGGCGCGAATCTCCTATGGCGGCCGGGGTCATATCTCCGACATGCAGCGCCCGCCGATCGGTCAGGAACTCTATAACCTGCTCTGGCCGTTCTGATGAGCGCGCCCCTCGACACGGGCGGCGAAGCGTCTACCTCTTCGCCGGCCATGACCTCAGACCTCCAGATCATCCGTTCCGAACTCGACGGCGCGAACGTGTTCGTCGTGCGCCTGATCGGCCGAAATCGTGTGCAGGACAGCCGCGAAAATGCGCTGAAGCTCTGCGAGCGTATGGTGCGCGAGGGCCGGGACGGGCTGATCATGGATTACCGGCAGTGCCGGCTCGACCACACGCTCGCCCAGTTCGAAGAGGTCGCCGCCATCTTCGCGCACAACCTGCCAGAAGGGCTGCGGGTTGCGTACGTGCACGCGCCGGAGAACTTCATGCACGCCGCGCGCATGACCAAGGTGCTGCACAAGGCGGGCTTTCCCGCGCGCTGCACGCCCGATTTCGACGCCGCGGCCGCGTTCGCTTCGGGCGAAGACTAGGCGGCCCGGGCTTCGGCCTCGGCGCGGATGCGCGCGATCATCGAGGACAATCCGTTCGAGCGCTGCGGCGAAAGGTGCTCTGCGAGCCCGATCCGGCCCAGAACTTCCTTGGGGTCGATGGCGAGCGCGTCGGACGGCGTGCGGCCGTCATAGAGCCGCTTCATCAGCGCCACGAGGCCCTTGACGATGTGCGCGTCGCTGTCGCCGCGCAAAGCGAGCCGCTCGCCGTCCTGGTCGATCACGACCCAGACCTGGCTGACGCAGCCTTTGACTTTGGTGAGGTCGGTCTTCTCGGCCTCGGGCAGGGGATCCATCGCCTGCCCCAGCTCGATGAGATAGCGATAGCGCTCCTCCCAGTCGCCGAGAAACTCGAACTCGTCGACCAGGGCGTCGATGTCGTGGCTGGTGCTCATGGCCCGGCAGATAGAGCCCGCGGCGCGCGGCCGCAAGCCCGCTAGCGGGCGTGGCGCTCGCGGGCGACCTCTTCGAGCACGGAATCGAGGCTGCGGGCGCTCGCCTGCTCGGACGGCGCGAGACGCTCTTCCAGCGCCTGCTCGGCGCGGTTCGCAGCGACACCGCCGACAAGGCCGGCGAAGGCGCCGAGCTCGCGGGCGACGGTGCAGAAGGCGGTCTCGGCCTCGCAGAAGCGGGCGGTTTCGGCCTGCGCGACGTAGACGCCCTCGCGGGCGGGCCGGTCCAGGACCGCGCGGGCTTCGCGGGCGAAGGCGCCCTCCTCGGGCGCGCTGAAGCCGGCGGGCACGAAGGCGGCCACGACCGCGGTCCAGAAAATCGCTCGGGCTGTGAAGGTCAGCATTCGGCCTCTCTCCCATCTTCCCTTCTGGAAGCAAGAACGAGGCTAACGCAAACGGCCGGAGTTTCGCCATCGAAACCCCGGCCGTTGGTAAAAGGCGTGTTAAGCCAGAACGCTTTACGTGAATCCCGGCTTAACCGATCGGTCAGGCCTGTCTCAGTTCGACACAGGACGGGTCGCGGTCAGGCATTCGGCGACGTCGAGCAGGGCGTGCTCGGCGATGCAGAAGCTGTCTTCGTACTTGAAGTGACCGGCGGCCACGCACTGGGCCATGGTCAGCCGCGCCCAGGTGATGCAGCGCTCCACGCTGGGATCGTCGAGCATGTAGTCGAGCGCGGTCATGTCGCCGGATTCGATCGAGGCCAGGGCGGCGACCGCCAGCATGCGGCCCACGCGGCGCTCGTCGGGTTCGAGCTGGGCTTCGCCGACATTAAGCTCGAGCGCGGGCAGGGTGGGCCCGGTGGCCGGGGCGCGCGCCTCGAACAGCGAAGACGCCGAACCCAGCCGGCCCGTGCCGTTCACCGAGCCTTCCGCGCCGTCTGCGAGGCGGAAATTGGTCTCCAGCCGCTGCGAGGCGGTTTCCAGCGACGCCAGGCGCTCCTGCCGGTCGCGGGCGCGGCGGGCGGCCCAGGTCTCGTTCTGAAGATCGTAGGCGGCCTGCTTGTAGCGGTCGCCGACCGCTTCCATCGCCGCGACATCCTCGCCGATCGCGCCGACCACGGAGTCCGACGCGACGTCCGCGCCCATGAAGCCGGTGACGTAGACCGGATCGCCCATCAGGGCCGAGCGGGCGACGTCAGTTCCGTAATAGTCCGCGACCGCGCGCACCGAGTCGATGAATTCGGGGTTCTGCGCGGCGATGAGCGCGGCGTAGGCGATCTGCGCGTCGACCAGCCGGTCGCCGTCGTAATACTGCGTCAGCGCGTCCATCGTGGCGTCGAGATCGGCGCCGGAGCGGATCTCGCGGCGGCCGGCCTCGCCGACATCGGCGTGATAGGCGGCGTAGGTCTCCGCATTGCGCAGCACCGGATCGTCTGCGGCGGGCGCTTCGAGCGCCAGCACAGGGCCGGATTGAGGCGTGGCGTCTGCAGGCTGCGGCTCGGACGGCTGTGCGTCCTGGCCGGCGTTGAGCGCGGCCGCGAGGGCGGCGGCGGCGAACCATGCGTGGGTCATGGCGTGCCTTTTCCTTCTGGAAGCTGGGGGTCGTGGGCCTTTCGACCCGCTCTCAGTCTGCCCGTCATTCGTGACCTGATCGTTTAACACAGATTCAATAATTGTTAACGCAGACGGCGCAGCGTGCGCTCGTCAAAAAAACCGCTCGAATCGGTAACCCCATGACCGCGCTCACAGCCCGCCTCGCCCGTTTCGCCGACCGTAACGCCGGGCGCGCCGTGCACGCCGGATGGCTGGGCGTGGTCGCAAGCGCAGGACTGGCGCCGGCGCCGTCCCTGGGCGCGGCCCAGCTCGCCTGGCTCGCGCTGGCCGCCCTGCCGGGGCTTGCGGGGCTCGTCTGGGCGGGGCCCGAGCGGGGGCGCAGCGACGGCGCGCGCCTCATCATGGCGCTCAGCTGGACGCTGCCCGGTTTCGCCGCCACCGCCGCCTTCACCACCGTGATCTCGCCCGCAGCCCTGGTCTTTCTCGCAGGTCCCGCCGCGATGACGGCGGCCGGCGGCCGGCCCGACGCGCGTCTGGGCTCGACCGTCGCGGCCTGCGCCTTCCTTCTCGCCGCAGCCGCCGGACTGCTCGGCCCGGCGGGGCCGGGCGCGACAGGGCTCGCCGCGGCGCCCGCGCCGTGGGTGGCGTTCGCCGCCTTCCTGGGCGCGGCCGGCTTCTTCGCCCGCGCCCGTCTCGGCGCGCGGCTCGACGCCGCCCTGGAAGCGCTCCGCAAGGCCCGGCCGGCCGCTGAGGGTTTCGCGCGCGCGCCATCGCCGCTCATCGCGCTCAACACCGAAGGGGAGATCATGGCCGCCTCGCGCGCGCTGCGTCGGGTCGCGCCGGGCGCGCCGCGCCGGCTCGACGGGCTTCCCGTGGACGGGCTCGCCTTCGATGAAGACCAGCAGGCCGCCGTGCGCGCCGGTCTTGAAAGCGCGCGCCGCGGCGGCGCGGCGGACGGCGGCCGCTTCAGCTTCACCGTGCGCGGCGCGAACGGCGCGCAGAACGTGCTCGACGCGCGCGCCGTGGCCACGCCCGCAGGCTTCGTGCTGTCGCTGGACAAGCCCGAAGCGGCTGCGCGCCCGGCGAACGATCACGCCGAAGCCGAAGACGCTGCGCGCCTCAAGGCCGAGCGCGACGCGGCGATCGCGGCGAACCGGTCGAAATCGGAATTCCTCGCTGCGGTCAGCCATGAGCTGCGCACGCCGCTCAACGCCATAATCGGGTTTTCCGACGTGATGAAGCAGCGCCTGTTCGGCCCGCTGCCCGCCCGCTACGCCGAGTACGGCGACCTCATCCATGAAAGCGGCACGCATCTGCTCGAGCTGATCGGTGACGTGCTGGACATGTCCAAGATCGAGGCCGACCGCTACGAACTCAGCGCCGAGGTCTTCGATGCGCGCGACATCGTGGAGATCTGCGCGAAGATGCTGCGCCTGCGCGCCGAGGAGAACGGGCTCGCGCTCTACGCCGACACCGGCGACGCGCCGCTGACGGTGGAGGCCGACCGCAAGGCGCTGCGCCAGATCCTGCTCAATCTTCTGTCCAACGCCGTGAAATTCACGCCCGAGGGCGGCGCGGTCGTCGCCATGGTGCGCGCCCAGGGCCCCGATCTGGTGCTCGCGGTGGGCGACAGCGGCGTGGGCATCGCGGCGGACGAACTCGACAAGGTCGGAAAGCCCTACGCCCAGTCCAGCGCCGGCCGGAAGACCGACGAACGCGGCACCGGCCTGGGCCTGTCTCTGGTCCGCGCGCTCGCCGAGCTTCACGGCGGGGACATGACGGTCCAGAGCGCGCCGGGCGAGGGGACCACCGTCACCGTGCGCCTTCCCGTGCTGGTCGAGGCTGCGGGCGACATCGCCCCTTTCGAGCCTCTTGAAGTCCATCAGCGCATCGCCGCGGCGCAAGCCGCGGGCGCGGCGATCAGCGGTCAGGCGAGCGCTTGATTTCCCCTGAGGGTTGTTTTCGGCGCGTTTTTGCCATACGCCTCTCCTCCAGAGGGTAAGTCGGGCGGGGCGAAACCTTGCGGGAAGCGGTCGAGCGCGCTCCGGGAAGTTTCGTATTTCACCGGCTCTGGTCTCCCACCCAATCGGGCGAGACGGCTGCTTCGCAGATTAAATCGCTCGAGATCTGGGGCCTGACGCCGAGAGGCGCTGAGCGCCCGATCGTTCAGGCTTATGTCGGCCCTTTGCCGCCGGACGCCAGCGGGGCGGAGTTCGTCACGCGGATCCCTGCGTCCAAGGTGAACGGCTTCAGCGGCGAAGCGCGTTGGTTCCCCGACCATCCCGATATAGACTTGCGTCAAACGAAGCTTGGCGAGACGGCGGTTCTGAGATGCCACGCGCTCAAATCAGTTTCCTGACCGGTGGGGCTGCGGTCCGTCCCGAAAAGCTCGTCTATGACGAGGACCTTCAGGTGTTCGGCCAAGCGGTCGGCAAGGTCGACAGCGCGCCGTCCGAGATCGCGGCCAAGCTCGGATTCACCGTCGATCGGGGCGCAGACGGGCTGGACCGCTTCGACATTCTGGCTCTCAGCACGCCGGCCGGGCGCTTCGGCTTCGTCCGGCATGACGGTGAACCGGCGCAGTTCGCCCATGTCTGCGATTTCGACAAGCAGGACCCGGCGCGCGCAGAGCGCTTCGTCAAATCGCTGTTTCCAGAGCAGGCCGCCAGCTTCGAGGCCTATCCCGAGCCGTGGTGAGCCCCCGCGTCCGCCTTACCGCCCTTCGCCCTCTTCGCCGTCCTGCGCGCCTTCGGCTTTTCCGGCCGTGATCGCGGCGGGGACTGGGCGGGGCCGCCGGAATGTTTGGCGACCTGGGGCGGGGTGAAGATTTCCGCGCCGTCGTCGAGGTAGACGGTGGTGGACGGGAAGGCGAAGGCCGTGCCTGCGCCGTCTTCCACGATACGCTTGACCTCGAAGGCCAGCTCTTCCTTCAGCCGCAGCCACTCGCCCCAGTTCGTGGTCTTGGTGAAGCAGTAGAGCAGGAAGTCGATCGAGCTCGGCCCGAAGGAATCCACCCGCATGAAGGTCGCCACTTCGGGCGGCCGGGCGAATTCGGGATGGTTCATTATGTAGTCGAGCACGTGATCGCGGATGTATTGCAGCTGCGCGGTCGTGGTCTTGTACTCCACCCCGATCGCCCATTTGATCCGGCGATGGGTCATGCGGGTGAAGTTGACCACCGCGTTGTCGGCGAGGTCGGCGTTGGGCACGTAGACCGGGCTCTTGTCGAAGCGGCGCACCAGGGTGGATCGGAAATTGATCTGCTCGACCGTGCCTTCGACCACCCCGTCCACCATGATCCATTCACCCGGCACGAAGCGCTTTTCGGTGAGGATCAGAAGCCCGGCGATCAGGTTCTTGAACAGGTCCTGCGCGCCAAGGCCGATCGCCACGCCCAGAAGGCCCAGGCCGCCGATCACCGGCGCGACGGGGATGCCCCAGACCTGCAGCACGGCGGCCGCGCCGACGATGACGAAGAAGATCTTCAGCGCCTTGGCCAGCCAGTCGATCATGACCGGGTTCAGCGTGTTGCGGATCGGCTTTGAGAGATAGGCGACCGGCTCGACGGCGTTTCTGAGCGCCCAGAACAGCGCGATGATGACCAGGCTTTCGGTCACCTGGCCGCCGTCCACCGGCGCGTCCTCGCTGTGCAGATTGAGGAAATGGAAGGCGATGTAGATCCCGACGATCACCGGGATCAGCTTGACCGGGCCGGCCAGTCCCTTGACCAGCTTGTCGTCGAGCTTGCTCTCGGTCTTTTCCGCGCGGGCGATGAAGCGCCGCATGACGACGCGGGAAAAGACGCCGCGGACCAGAAAGGCGATCGCGATGATCAGCAGCGCAGCCAGCCCGTCGCCGACATTGTAGCCCAGGAAGCTGGTGTTCCAGACTTCCACCACGATGGCCCAGAACTCGGCGGCCTGTGTGCGCAGATCGTCCATCGCCCCTGTCCCCCGTTCTTCGGCTTCGGCCCTCAGGCCCGCTCCTTGGTGCGCGAGAAGGTGATGTCGGGCCATTTCTCCTGGGAGTAGTTCACCTCCCAGGCCGATTTGGCCATGAACACGAGCGCCCCGTCGATGTCCTCGGCGATGGCGGACTTATGCCGGTCGATGAATTCGTCGAGCTTGGCCTGCGGTCCGGTGATCCAGCGCGCCGTATCGTAGGGGCTGGCCTCGAACATCACTTCCAGCCCGTATTCGTCGGCGACCCGCTGGGCCATCACGTCGATCTGCAGCGCGCCGACCGCCCCGATGACGAAATCACCGCCCAGCTGCAGCCGGAAGAGCTGGGTGACGCCTTCCTCGGCGAGGCTTTCGAGCGCCTTTTTCAGATGCTTGGCCTTGAGCGGATCCTTCAACCGCGCCCGGCGCAGCATTTCGGGCGCGAAGTTCGGGATGCCCGCGATCTTCCATTTGCCGGTTTCGCTCAGCGTGTCGCCGACACGAAGCGCGCCGTGATTGGGCACGCCTATGACGTCACCTGCGAAGGCCTCGTCGGCCACCTCCCGGTCGTCGGCGAAGAACATGACCGGGGCGGAGACCGTCAGAAGCTTGCCGGAGTCGGTCTTCAGCTTCATGCCGCGTTTGAACTCGCCTGAGACCAGCCGCATGAAGGCGACGCGGTCGCGATGGTTGGGGTCCATGTTCGCCTGGACCTTGAACACGAAGCCCGCGACCTCCTTGTCGCCCGGTTCGAGCACTTCGCGCGGGCCGGCGCTGACCGGCTGGGCTTCGGGGCCGGGGGCGATCTCGGCCAGCGCGTCGAGCAGTTCGCGTACCCCGAAACGCCTGAGCGCCGAGCCGAAATAGACCGGCGACAGATGGCCTTCGCGATAGGATTGGGGATTGAAGGGGGGAAGCAGCTCGCGCGCCATCTCCGCGCCTTCGCGCAGCTCGGCGAGTTCGTCCTCGCTCAGCTCCGCGGCGATGGCGTTTCCGTCCATCGAAATCCGTTCGCTGGGCACGTACTCGTCGCCCTCGGGCCGGCGATAGGCGACGAACTCGTTCGCCTTGAGATCGGCCACGCCCTTGAAGCGGTTTCCTGAACCGACCGGCCACTGCATCGGCGCGACGTCCAGGGCCAGCTTGTCCTGGATGTCGTCGAACAGCTCGGACGGGTCCATCGCCTCGCGGTCGAACTTGTTGATGAAGGTCAGGATCGGGATGTCCCTGAGACGGCACACCTCGACGAGCTTCAGCGTGCGCGGCTCCACGCCCTTGGCCGCGTCCAGAACCATGATGGCGCTGTCGGCCGCAGTGAGGGTGCGGTAGGTGTCTTCCGAGAAGTCCTCGTGGCCGGGCGTGTCCAGAAGGTTGAAGGTCAGCCCCTTGTGCTCGTAGGTCATCACAGAGGCGCTGACCGAGATGCCCCGCTCGCGCTCGATCTTCATCCAGTCCGACCGCGTGCGCCGGTTCTCGCCGCGCGCGCGCACCTGTCCGGCCAGGCGGATCGCGCCTGCGGTGAACAGAAGGTTCTCCGTCAGCGTGGTCTTGCCCGCGTCGGGGTGGGAGATGATGGCGTAGGTGCGCCGGCGCGCCCATTGCGCTCCGTCAGCCGCAGAGGTCATGAAACTGGTCCGCTCAAGGGATCGATACGTCCCGCGGACTAGCGCGCGCTGGCGAGAAGGGCAAGAAGCCCGGGCCGCCTCACGCTCTCAGCCGGGCCGGCGCCTGGGACCAGACCGACAGGTTCGCGGCGTGGCTTGAAAGCTTGCCCTGGCTTTGCAGTTCGCGCAGCTGGGCCATGGTGACGAGCGACACCGACGCCAGGCGCAGCCGCACCTGCGTGGGCAGCTGGGCGTGGCGCGGCGCGACGGCGAGCATGGCGTTCGCCTCGTCGGTCTTCCACGCGATCATCGCGGCCAGGAAGCAGCCCAGCTCGGGATTGGTGCGCGCCAGCTGCGGCTCGTCGAAGATCGCCTCGCGGATCATCTTGGCGACCTTGCCCACCCGCATGCCCAGCAAGGTCTCCTCGGCATAGCCGTGGGCCAGGCCGAGTTCGAGCGCGGTCGCGCGCGCGTCGCCGATATCGAACATCGCGTCGTTGAACAGAAACAGCATCGCCGTCGCGTCTCACAGGGCTTCGTGAACGGGAGCGATCATGCCAGCTCAGCCGTTAAGACTTCTCAATCGGCTCGTTAAGGAAGTCTCGACCATGCGGATCATCGATCTCGACCACCCAGATGTCGGGGTCACGATCCCGGCGGCGCTCGGCGTAGGCGTCGGCGTCCCGTTCCGGCACGGGCTCTTCGCCCAGTGGCCGCGTCCAGACCCGCTCGCCCTGAAAATCGCGCGCCGGCGCATAGAGCGCGGCCCGCCCGCCGGGCAGCAGCACCTTGACCAGCACCGCGCCCGCATCGGGGTCGCCCTTGCAGCTGACATAGACAGAAGCGCCGGCGGCCTCGGCCCGCCAGCGCAGGGCGTCGACCCAGAAACGCGCCTTAATATCCGACATTCCGGTTGATGGCCGCTCAATTGCTTAATAATCTCTTAAGCGAGGGGAGCGTGCCATGTCGATACAACGAGGCTTTTTGAGCCTTTGCGCCGTTATGTGCGCCGCGTTTGCGGCCACCGGAACGTCGTTCGCAGACACCGCCGCCGACGCCGGGGCCGCCGCCTCGGCTGAACAATCATCCGTTTCACCAGCATCCAGTTCAGAAGAGACCCCGGCGCTCGCCGAGGTCCGGCCCGCCCGGTCCGAAGAGGCGCTGATCTCCTCGATGACCGGCGAGAGCAGCGTTCTGCGCCTGGACGCGGACAGCCGCGAGATCCGTATCCCGTTCACGATCGCGCCGAACGCTGTTCCCGAAGGCGTCGAGCTTCTGATGAGCGCCGATCCTGACGGCCGCCGCTCCGGCGGGCGCATCGAAGTCTTCGTCAACCGCTCCCGCGCGGTGGAGCTTCAGCCCCGCGCCGAGCCGTTCGAGGCGCGCTTCGCGCTTTATTCCGACGATCTGCGCGCCGGCGAGAACATGCTGGTGATGCGCATCCACGACGCCGGGGAGACCGGCTGGACGATCGACGCTGACGCCTCGCGCCTGCGCGTCTCGGCCCGGCCCGCCGGCGGATACGCCGCGCTCGACGAGATCGAAAAGGCGCTGGCCGCCGACTTCGCCGCGCCGCGCCGGGTCTTCATCGACGCCGATCCGGCCGGCGAAGACGCGCTCGCGGTCGCCGCTCTGGTCTCCCAGGGCCTCGCCCTGCGCATGGGTGAAGCGCCTATCCTGGTGCGCGATCCGTCCGTGGCCGAACTCACCGTCCGCGCCGAGCTGCGCAGCGGCGCGGCTGCGCCCGCGATCGACCTGACCGGTCCGTCCGAGCTTCGTCTGAGCGCGGGCAGCTCGGGCTCGCTCATCGCTGCGGCGCGCCTGTTCGCCGCCCGCTCGATGGACGCGCACACCGTCCGCTTCGACATGACGAGCGCGCTGACCGCCCGCCGGCTCGACCGGCCGCGCGTTCCCTCGCTCGCCGACGCCGCGCTCGAGGGCCTTGCGTCCGGCGGCGCGCCGTTCGGGGCCGATCAAGGGGGCCGCGCCGCCGTGGTCTTCGCCGGGACCGACCCTGAAGAGCGCGCCGCCAGCCTCGCCGTCGTCGCGCGCGCCGCGCTGGCTTCGGGCTCGGCCTGGCTCTACGCCTGGTACGGCGAGGACGCCGACGCCGCCCCGCTCAATCACGATCTTCTGGTGCTGGGACCGCAGTCCGCCATCGATCCGCGCCTGATGGCGCTGGCGCCGGCCGAGGTCCGCGCCGCAGCCTCGGCGGCGGCCAACCGCGCCCCGCGCGAGCGGCGCTATTACGGCTCCACCGCCTTCGCGTCCGACGATGTCGAGCGCGATGCGATGATCACCGGCGTTGCGGCCCTGTTCGAACGCAGCGACGGCCGCCGCGTGGCGCTGATCACCGCGCCCGAAGGGGCGGACTACGCCCGCGCCGCCAAGCGCCTCGCGCGCTCAGGCCTGTGGACCGGGCTTTCGGGCCGCGCCGCGCTCTGGGACGCGGCGGACGTGACGCCTTTCGGGCCGAGCTCCGCGCCGCGCTTCTCTGCTGAATGGGCGTCCAGCATGGTCCGGGCGAACGATCACTGGCTGGCGATCGGCGCGTTCGGCCTCGCCGTGCTGCTGCTTCTGCTCGGTCACGGCGTTAAACGGACGTCAAGCCGCAGGGCTTAAGACCCTGCGGGCATGACGCCCGCCGCCATCCTTCTGAGCCTCGCGCTCGCCGCCTCCGAGGCCGCGCCCGATCCTTACGCCGACCGTGTCGCGCTGAGGGCCGCCGACAGCGCGTGCGCGCTGTTCGCTCCAGCAGAGCGGGCCTTGCTGGACGCGCTGGTCGCGCTCGCCCGCGACGACGCGGTGCGCGGCGGCGCCGACCCGGCCGCGCTGGATCGCTACGAAGCCTCAGCCGGCGCGCCCGATTGCGACGGCCCGCTCACAGCCCGGCTCGCCGAAGGCCACCGCGCGCAGATCGACCGGCTGGCCCCGCTCACCGAGATCGCCTTCCCCGGCCGTCATCAGCACTGGATCAGCGAGCGCCGCCGCCGCGGCGCGCCGGACTGGCGCGTGCGTCAGTCCACTGCTGAGGCCGAAGCGACCCTCGGTCTTGCGCCGGGCGAAGAGGAAGACCGGTTCGTGCTGGCTTATCGCGCAGAGGCCGCGCCCGCCTTCGCGGTGATCGTGTTCCGCGATCCGGCCCGGCAGGCGCATCCGCTGGACTTCACCGCGGGCGGGCTTCTGCCTGCGCCGGGGGGCGATCCGGTCAGCGCCTGGGGCGGCGGCGCGCGGGCGGAAATCCGCATTCCCGCAAGCGGCAGGCTGGATCCCGACACCGCCGCGAGGCTGGCGCCCGCAGGCGGCGCGCCCGCGCGCGGCTTCGTCTTTCCCGACCGCGCGCTCAGGGCGATGACCCACCTCACGCCGCGCGACGGCGTTCGCGTTGAATTCACCGGGGCTGACGGAAGGCCCGCCGGCGCCTACTGGTTCGAAACCGGGATGCTCAACGCCGCGCTCGCCGTGCAGGGCATCGCTCTGCCGGAGCCCGAACGTCCCGAAGGCACGCAGACCGCCTCGCGCTAGCTGACCACTACCAGGCTCAGCCATTTCGCGGCCAGCGCCGGGGTGTCGTGCCCCTCGATCTCGACCTCGACGTCCTGGGTCAGCTGGAACTGGCTGGGCTTTCTTTCGGTCACGTCGGCGAGGGTGAACTTGCCGCGCAGCTTCGCGCCCACCCGGACGGGGGACAGGAAGCGGACCTTGTCGAAGCCGTAATTGATCCCGATCGCCTTCTCGGGGAAGGGCGGAAGGGCGTCCTCGGCGAACTTCGACAGCATGGACAGGGTCAGGAAGCCGTGCGCGATCGGTCCGCCGAACGGCGTCTCGCGTTTCGCCCGCTCGGGGTCGACATGGATGAACTGGTGATCGAGCGTGACGTCCGCAAAGGCGTTCACGCGCGGCTGGTCGACGGCGAACCACTCAGACGCATGGGTCTGACCGATCCGCTCCCTAAAAAGATCGATGGCGCTCATGGGTGTGAACTTCACCGTCCGGCGCGGCTAACGTCAAGCCGGATCGGAACTTTTCCACCGCCGCCAGGCGAGCTTGCCCAGACCGAACAGTGAAATCGCCAGCCAGAAGATCTCGATCACGAAGCTCGCCAGATTGAACGTCACCATCAGCGAGATGATCAGAAGGCAGGCCCCGACCGTGTTCAGAAGCAGATAGGCGAGCGTGTCTCCGCGCACCTTTTCGATCTGCAGGAGGAAATAGGCGAGCAGGATGCACGCCACGCCTGCTAGGCCGATGAAATCGGTGATCAGCATGCCGGTTTCACCGCCCAGTCCTCGCGCCGCCAGGCCGCGTCCCAGAACATGTATTCGTATTGCGAGCAGCGCAGGAAGGCTTCGTGCATGCGCGCCCGCTCGGCCTGCCCGGCCGCTTCGGCCGCCCGGTCGGTGATGTCGATCACGGCCCTTGTGGCCGCTTCGAAATCAGCGTCGGCGTAGGTGTCGATCCAGGCGCGGTAGGGATTGTCGTTGGCGGCCTGTTTGTGGATGCGCGTGCCGACGTCCTGATAGATCCAGAAACACGGCAGGATCGCCGCAGCGAGCTCGGCGAAGCTTCCCGTCGCGGCGACGCCCAGAAGATAGCTCGTATAGGCGAGACAGGTCGGCGAGGGCTCGGCTTTGGCGGCCGCCTCGGGGTCGATGCCGAACTGTTTGAAATAGGTCTCGTGCAGGATGCGCTCGACCTCGATCGCGCCGGTCGCAGATCCGCAGAACGTCATCAGCGCGTCGCCGTCGGGCGCCTTCGCCCCGCAGATCGCCAGCGCTTTGGCGTACTGGGCGAGATAGAGGCTGTCCTGGACGACATATCCTGCGAACACGCCGGAATCGAGCGTGCCGTCCGCAAGCCGGACGTTGAAATCCATGTCGTAGATCGCCTGCCGGATCGGGGCGATGCGCGCCCAGGCCTCGTCGGTGAAGCTCGCCATGATCGGTCCTTTCTGTCGCCGGGGCCGGACTTAAGCCCGCACGCAGGCGCGCTCAAGCTCTCCTGACCGTAACTTGGCCGAGCCCGGCGGCTCTGGCAGGGTGGTCGCAATTATCGAATCCATCAGGGGGCACGCCATGATCAGGATCGCCGCCGGCGCTTTCGCCGCGCTCGTCACCGTTTCAGCCGCGAGCGCGCAGACCGCGCCGGAAACCTGGCTCCGCCAGCCTGCGGTCAGTCCGGACGGGTCTGAAATCCTGTTCACCGCCTGGGGCGATGTCTGGCGCGTCTCGGCGCGGGGCGGTGTGGCGAGCCCGGTCACGGTGGACGACGCCTGGGACGGCCATCCGGTCTGGTCGCGCGACGGGTCGAAGGTCGCGTTCGCGTCCGACCGGTTCGGCGATCTGGACGTGTTCGTGATGAACGCGGACGGCTCGGGCCTCGCCCGGCTGACCCACCACTCCGCCGACGACCGGCCGAGCGACTTCACGCCTGACGGCTTGGCGGTGCTGTTCAGCTCGGCGCGGACGGACTCGGCGAGTTCGAGCTATTTCCCGACCGGCGCGCTGCCCGAGCTCTATCAGGTCTCGGTGCAAGGCGGCCGGCCGGTCATGGTCTCGACCGCGCCCATGGAGCAGGCCCGGTTCAGCCCGGACGGCACGCGCATCGCCTATCGCGAGGAGAAGGCCTACGAGGACGAGCTGCGCCAGCGCGACGTCTCCAGCTTCGCCCGCGACGTCTGGATCATGGACCTCGCCACCGGCGAGCATGAACAGGTCACCGACAACGCCGGCGGCGATCACGCCCCGGCCTGGGACGGGAACGACGCGCTGTTCCTGCTGTCCGAGGTGGACGGCGACACCTTCAACGCCTGGCGGCTCGATCTTGCGACCGGCCAGCGCGAGCGGATGTCCGATCACGGCCCCCAGCCGGCCCGAGAGCTGAGCGCCTCTGACGACGGCCTGGTGGTCTACTCCCAGCACGGTGATCTCTACACGGTGCGCCGGGGCGAGGACCCGAGGCGGATCAGCGTGCGCTTCCCGGCCATGCCGCTGCGCGACGCGCCGCAGCCTTTCCCGGTCGCGGGCCGGATCAGCGATTTCGCGGTCAGCCCGGACGGCAAGGAGATCGCCTTCATCGCCCGCGGCGAGGTGTTCGTCACGTCGGCGGACTTCTCCACCACGGTGCGGATCACCGACACGCCTGAGCAGGAACGCTCGGTGGACTTTCACCCCGAAGGCCGGGCGATCGTCAACGCCGGCAATCGCGACGGCGCCTGGTCGCTCTACGAGACCCGGCTGACCGACCAGAACGAGCCGCGCTTCTCCGCCGCCACCCGGCTCGAAGAGCGCTTGATCTACACCGCCCCGGACGGGGAGGCCTTCCAGCCGCTCTACAGCCCGGACGGTGAGAAGATCGCCTTCATCGAGAACCGCGACGCGGTCGCGGTGATCAACCGCAACGGCTCGAACCGCCGCGTGCTGTTCGGCCCGGAGCTGAACTATTCCTACTCCGACGGGGACATCAGCTTCGACTGGTCGCCGGATTCCAGCTGGGTGACCGCGAGCTATATCGCGGGCAGCTATTTCTACGGCGATATCGGGATCGCGCCGGCGGACGGTTCGGCCGAGCCGCGCAACATCTCGATTTCCGGCTATGGCGATTTCGCCCCGATCTGGCATCCCAGCGGGGAGGCGATCATGTGGGTCTCCGACCGCTATGGCGAGCGCTCGCACGGCTCCTGGGGGTCGGAAGTCGACGTGGTCGCGACCTTCCTGACGCAAGCCGCCTGGGACCGGTTCAACCTCACCGAGGACGAACGCGCCCTGCTTGAAGAGATCGAGGCCGAAGAAAACGGAGACGAGGGCGAGGAAGAGACCGAGCGCACCGGCGGGCTGTTCGATTTCTTCACCTGGATCGAAGCCTGGATGGAGGAAGATCTCGAGATCGAGTTCGACCGGGTGGAAGACCGCACGGTGCGCCTGACCATGCACTCCTCCGCGCTGGCCGATGCGGCCTGGAGCGAGGATTACGGCAAGCTCTACTATCTCAGCCGGTTCGAGGGCGGGTTCGACCTGTGGGTCCAGGATCTGTTCAAGGACGAGACCAAGAAGCTCGCGAGCCTGGGCGCGCGCTCGGCCTCGATCGAACTGGTCGACGACTCCACGGCGATCCTTCTGGTGGACGGCTCGCTTCGCAAGGTGACCTTGTCCAGCGGCGCGGTCGAACCGATCCAGGTGTCCGGCGAAATGACCCTGCGCGCGGACGCCGAGCGGGAGTATTTCTTCGAGCATGTCTGGCGGCAGGTCGAAGACAAGTTCTACGACCCCGGCTTCCACGGGCTCGATTGGGAGGCCACGCGCGCGGTCTACGCGCCCAAGGTCGGCGCGGTGGCGAACAATCGCGACTTCGCGGTCCTGATGAGCGAGATGCTGGGCGAGCTGAACGCCAGCCATACCGGCATGCGCTATCGCTCCGGCGACGGGGACGACGACAACACCGCCGCTCTGGGCGCGATCTTCGACATGAGCGCGGACGGGCCGGGGCTGGTGATCTCCGAAGTGCTCGCCGGCGGCCCGCTCGACCGCGAAGGGCTGAACATCGCGCCGGGCACGCGGATCACCGCAATCTCCGGCGTGACGCTGGACGAGACCACCAACCCGTTCAGCCTTCTGAACCGCAAGGCCGGCGAGCGCATCCGCATGACGGTGCGCGGGCCCGGCGCGCTGGATCGCCCGCGCGACGTGATCGTGCGCACCTATTCGCGCGGCGCGGAGAACGAGGCGCTCTATGAGCGCTGGATCGACCGCAGGCGCGCCATCGTCGAGGAAGCGTCGGACGGCCGGCTGGGCTATGTGCATATCCGCTCGATGAACGACACCGGCTACCGGCAGATCTATTCCGAGCTGATGGGCCGGAACTTCCACAAGGAAGCGGTCGTCATCGACACCCGCTTCAACGGCGGGGGCTGGCTGCACGACGATCTTCTGGTGCTGCTGACCGGCGAGGCGTACTTCAATCTGCGCGCCCGCGACCGGATCATTCCCGGCGCGCCGGAGGAACGCTGGACCAAGCCCAGCGCGGTCGTGATGAACGAGGGCAATTACTCCAACGCTCACATGTTCCCGTGGATCTACAAGATGTTCGAGGTCGGCCCGCTGGTCGGCATGCCGGTGCCCGGCACGGGTACGGCGGTGTGGTGGGAAACGCTGATGAGCGGAGATCTGGTCTTCGGCATCCCGCAGCTGCCCGTGCTCGATCCCGACAACCAGCCGGTCGAGAACCAGACCCTGATGCCCGACATCATGGTCGACAACCCGCCTGAAGCGGCGACCGAGGGCGAGGACCTGCCGCTGCTCGCCGCGGTGGAGGTCCTGCTCGAAGGGCTGGAGGAGTAGCGCTCACGCGGCCAGGGCGGCGCGGATCTGATTGACCGCGCCGCCTGCGGCCAGCCGTTCGCGTTCGCGGTCTGACAGATCGAGCCGGCAGGTGATCGTCTCATCGCCAAGGGCGACCTCGATCTCCTCAGCGGTCTTCACCGCTTCTTCCAGGCCTTCGATCGAGAGCGCCGCGCCGGTCCGGGCGGCTTCGTAATCGTCTTCGCTCGCGAAGATGAGCGGAACGATCCCGAAATTGATCAGGTTCTGGCGGTGGATCCGCGCGAAGCTTTTCGCGATCACGCACCTGAGGCCCAGATGGCGCGGGGCGAGGGCGGCGTGCTCGCGCGAGCTGCCCTGGCCGTAATTCTCCCCGGCGATCACGGCATGGCCGTCGAAGTCCTCGCTCAGCGCGCGGGCGTTCTCGACATAGGTGTCGTCGACGCGGATGAAGGAGAACTCCGCGATCTTCCCTATGTTCGAGCGCAGGGGCAGAACCTCCGCGCCGCCGGGCAGGATCTCGTCGGTGGAGACGTCGTCGCCGGCCTTGATCAGCACGCAGAGCTTCAGCGCATCGGGCAGGGCGTCGAGCTCGGGCATCTCGCCGACATTCGCGCCCTTGACCAGCTCGACCTCGCGCGCCTCGTCCTCGGGCAGAGGCGCGCGCATCATGTCGATGCGCACCGGCTGGTCGGCCTCGGCGATCTTCGGGATGGGCGCGCATGAGCACGGATCGGTGATCTTTCCGGTCAGCGCGCTGGCCGCCGCGGTTTCCGGGCTGCACAGATAGACGCTGTCCTCTTCGGTGCCCGACCGGCCGGGGAAGTTGCGCGGCGTGGTCCTCAGGGAGATCGTGCCGCTGGCGGGCGCCTGGCCCATGCCGATGCAGCCGTTGCAGCCGGTCTGGTGGAGCCGCGCCCCGGCCTCCAGAAGCGCGCCCAGCCAGTCGTCGCGCAGCAGCGTCATCAGGATCTGCCGGCTGGTGGGGTTGATGTCGAGACTCACCCCCGGCGCAGCCTGCGCGCCGTCCAGCATGGCGGCGGCGACGGCGAAATCGCGATAGCCGGGATTGGCGCTCGAGCCGATATAGGCCTGCCCGATCGGCTCGCCTTCAAGCTCGCTGACCCTCACGACATTGCCCGGGCTGACGGGTTTGGCGATCAGCGGGACGAGCTCTGACAGATCGATCGTGTCGGTCTCGTCGTAAGCGCAGCCCTCGTCGGCGGACCATTCCTCGAAGGCGTCGCCGCGGCCTTGCGCCTTGAGGAAGCTGCGCACCGCGGCGTCGGCGGGAAACACGCTCGTCGTCGCGCCGAGCTCTGCGCCCATATTCGCGATGACGTGCCGGTCCATGGCGCTGAGACATTTCAGCCCGTCGCCGTGATACTCGACGATTTTGCCCACGCCGCCGCGCACGCCGTGACGGCGCAGCATTTCAAGGATCACGTCCTTGGCGCTGACGCCCTCGGGCAGCTCGCCGGTGAGTTCGACGCCGAGGATTTCGGGCATCTTCGTGCGGAAGGGTTCGCCGGCCATGGCGGCGGCGACGTCCACCCCGCCCGCTCCGATCGCCAGCATGCCCAGAGATCCGGCCGCGCAGGTATGGCTGTCGGAGCCCAGAAGCGTCGCGCCGGGCCGGCCGAAGCGCTCCATATGGACCGGATGGCTGACCCCCGTCCCCGGCGGGGCGTACCACAGCCCGAACCGCTCCGCGGCGCTTTTCAGAAAGGCGTGATCGTCGGGGTTCTTGTGGTCGGCCTGGATGAGATTGTGGTCGACATACTGGGCGCTCACCTCGGTCTTCACCCGGTCGAGATCCATCGCTTCCAGAGCGAGCATGACAAGGGTGCCGGTCGCGTCCTGGGTCAGGGTCTGGTCGATCTGAAGCGCGATCGGACCCCCGCGCTCCAGCGATCCGTCCACGAGGTGGGCCTCGATCAGTTTCTCGGCGAGGGTGAGGGCGGCCATGGCGGCGCTCCGGCGGCGAAAGGGGGCTTTCGCTCAACCGGGGCGCGGCGGGGGAGGTTCCTCGCCGACGCACGCGGGCGTCGGCGGCAACAGGCGCGGCCGGTCTCCCGGCTATTCGCAAGAGGTCCGGGAAGCGCACTAGGTCGAAAGAAATCCAGCCGGCGTTTCTTGCATCGCATCGGCTAATGCGACCTAATGAAGTCGGTGCAAACACGGCAGTGGGGGTGGTGACGATGCGTCTGATAGCTTTGCGAGCACTATTTTTAATTGCGTTATGTCATGCATCCGCAGGATCCACCGCCTTTGCTGACGGCCTCATCATTAGAGGCGCTCAAGGGATGGTGCCCGCCAATGGCGGGCTCATCGGTTCGAGAGGCGATTATACGATGATCGTGAGTTCCAATCTGGGTTTCGCCGGATTCGGTACGCGCGAACGGTTCGACAAGCCCTGCGCCGTCGAACTGATCCGTATCATCGGCCACAACGGCGGATATGGCGGAGGAATCGAGCGGGGAGAATATGGCCGCGTCGAATTAGAAAGGGTGATGATTGACGGGCCTTGCAAAGGGCGCCGGCTGACCGGGGGCGCCCAAGAGTGGGTTCCGCTAGCGCGGATCGACGACCCTCAAGGCGCGACCGCGGTCATGCGTGGCATGTGGGCTTGCACGTCAAGGCTCAGCGGACGGCGTCAGCCTCCATCGATCAAAGGGTATCGGATCGCCGGACCCGTCATTCAGCGCCGGCATGATGTCCGCTCCGACGAGTATGTCCGTATCGCGTGCCTGGATCAGGAGGGTGTCGACCGCGCCGAGTGGGACTTCGCGTCGTGCGGCGCCGGGACTTTGCCGACCACGCTGCACCTGCATTTCGCCGGTGACCGGGCGTCCTCCCGAGCCGACCGCCTCGTCGGGATCGAACTCGGCTGTGCTCCGGCGCGGATCGCGTATGTTTATAATGTCGGGCACGGATGGGATGAACTGAACGGCAGAGTTTTCACGTATGACATCCGCCACATCGTCGGACTGGAAAATCCGGTCGGTGCGGGCAGCGATAGAAACTAGACGAGCAGTCATCCTCAGACTTGGCGCCATTGACCGTCATCGGCTCGCCTCGGCCATCGCCCGCCCCGGAACCCTCCCTTCTTCGCGCGCGTTCGGATCGGTGTATCCGAACCGGGAGGGAATACGTCCATGGGGCTGCGCAAGAGCCTGATCTCCAAGCCGATGATGGGCTGGTTCAAGAGCCTGTTGCCGGAGATGAGCGACACCGAGGCCCAGGCCATCGAGGCCGGCACGGTCTGGTGGGATCGCGAGATCGTGTCGGGCAAGCCGGACTGGGATTATCTGCGCGGGCTGAAGGTCGGCCGGCTGACCAAGGCCGAGCAGGACTTCATCGAAGGCCCGACGAAAAAGCTCTGCGCCATGCTCGACGATTGGGAGATCGAGCACGAGCACAAGGACCTGCCCCAACCGGTCTGGGACTATCTGATCAGCGAAGGCTTTTTCGCGATGATCATCCCGACCGATTATGGCGGCAAGGGCTTCTCCGCCTACGCCCACTCAGAAGTCGTGCGCATGATTGCGACACGCTCGATCACTGCGGCGGTGACCGTGATGGTGCCCAATTCGCTCGGGCCCGGAGAGCTATTGCTGCTTTACGGCACGGACGAGCAGAAGAACCATTACCTGCCCCGGCTCGCGAGCGGGGAGGACATTCCCTGTTTCGGCCTGACCGGGGTCGAGGCCGGCTCGGACGCCTCGGCGATGACCGATTACGGCGTCGTCGTCGAAAAGGAGATCGACGGCGAGACCAAGCTCGGCGTCTCGATCACCTGCAACAAGCGCTACATCACGCTCGCCCCGGTCGCCACGATCGTCGGGCTCGCCGTACGCCTGTTCGATCCTGACGGCCATCTCGGCCACGAGGAGGATCTCGGGATCACGGTGCTTCTGGTGCCGACCGACACGCCGGGGCTGGAAACCGGCCGCAGGCACTACCCTTCCGGCATCGCGTTTCAGAACGGTCCGGTGCGCGGTCAGGACGTGTTCGTCCCGATCGATCAGATCCTCGGCGGCAAGGACCAGATCGGCCAGGGCTGGAAAATGCTCATGGGCGCGCTCGCGGCCGGGCGCGGCATTTCGCTGCCCTCTCTGTCGGCGGCCGGCTGTGCGGCGATGTCCCGCGCGGCGGGCGGCTATGCGCGCATCCGCCACCAGTTCAACCTGCCGGTCGGCGCGTTCGAGGGCGTCAAGGAGAAGCTCGCCCCGATCGCAGGCTCGGCCTACACGCTGGACGGCGCGCGGCTCCTGACCTGTGCGGGCATCGACGAGGGCGAAAAGCCGGCCGTCGTCAGCGCGATCATGAAATACCACGCCACCGAGCGGCTCAGGATCGCGATCAACGACGCGATGGACGTGCTCGGCGGCAAGGCGATCTGCGAAGGTCCGCGCAACCCGGTGGTCACCGCCTACAAGGCGCTGCCGGTGGCGATCACGGTGGAGGGCGCGAACGTGCTCACCCGCTCGCTGATCATTTTCGGCCAGGGCGCGATCCGCTGTCACCCGTATCTGCTCAGGGAGATGCAGGCGATCCGGGAGAACGATCTCGACTCCTTCGACAAGGCGCTCTGGGGCCATATCGGCTGGCAGTTGAAAACGGTCGGCCGCTCCTTCTGGCACTCGCTGACCGGCGGCCGGTTCGCCTCCGCCCCTGACGGCGCGGGCGATCAGGACTGGTACTACAAACAGCTCTCGCGCTGCAGCGCCCAGCTTGCGATCTCCACCGAACTCGCGCTCGCCACGATGGGCGGCGCGCTGAAGAAGAAGGAGAGCCTGTCCGCCCGGCTCGGCGACATGATGGCGGAGATCTACCTGCTGTCCGGCGCGCTCAAGCGCTTCGAGCATGAAGGCTGCCCGAAGGAAGACCGCGTCGTGCTCGACTATGTGTTCGAGGACGGGCTCTACCGCTTTCAGGAGCGGCTGCAGGCGGTGCGCCGGCACTTCCCCAACCCGGTCTGGCGCGGCGTGCTCAGCTTCCTGACCGGCCCGCTCGGCCTTCATCGCCAGCCGCCGCACGACAGCCTGATGCACGCGGTCGCCGAAACCATCCAGGAGCCCGGCGACACGCGCGAGCGGATCGGCCGCAACGTCTACACCGGCGAGGGCACGATGGCGCTGATCGAGGAGGCGCTGCCGCGCGTGATCAAGCGCGATCGTCTTCTGAAGAAGGCGAAGAAGCAGAAGCTCGGCCTCGACGAGGCGGTGCGCTGCGGCGTGATCAGCCGCGCCGAACGCCAGGAGATCGAAGAGACCGACGATCTCGTCCGCAAGATTCTCGTCGTCGATGATTTCGAACCCGAAGAACTGACAGGAGCCACGTTATCGCCCAGCGCACGCAACGACCGAAGCGCCGCGTAGCGGTGCTCGACGGCGCCCGCTCGCCTTTCATCAAGGCGCGCGGCGAGCCCGGCCCGTTTTCGCCCGTCGACATCGCGGTGGCCGCCGGCCAACCCCTGACCCTGCGCCAGGCTGCGGTGATGGAGCGGGTCGAGGAGGTGATCCTGGGCTGCGGCGCGCCGACCTCAGAAGCGCCCAACACCGCCCGTGTCGCAGCCCTGCGCATGGGGATCGGCGAGCACGTGCCCGCCTATTCGGTGCAGCGCAATTGCGGCTCGGGCATGCAGGCGCTCGACAACGCCTTCCAGCAGATCGCCATGGGCCGCAACGAGATGATCCTGGCCGGCGGAACCGATGCGCTGAGCCATGCGCCGCTGGAGCTCACCGAAGACACCGCCGCCTGGCTGGGCAAGCTCAGAAAGGCCAAGGGGACGGGCGAGCGCATGTCCGCCCTGGCCGATTTCCGCCCGGCCATGGCCCAGCCGGTGGTGAGCCTTGAAAAGGGCCTCACCGACGACGTGGTGGGTCTGGGGATGGGCGAAACCGCCGAGGTCCTGGCCGACGAATGGGGGATCACGCGCCGGCAGGCCGACGAGTACGCGGTCGAAAGCCATAAGCGTCTCGCCCGCGCCCAGAAGAAAGGCTGGCTCGAAGACGAAGTCGTGCCGGTCTTCTCCGAGGACGGGCAGGTCTTCGACCATGACGACGGCGTGCGTCCCGACACCGACGTCGATCAGCTGGCCGGTCTCAAGCCAGCGTTCGAAAAGCCGCACGGCCAGGTGACGCCGGGCAATTCCAGCCAGGTGACCGATGGGGCGTGCTGGCTGCTGCTGGCCAGCGAGGAAGCCGCCGAGAAGATGGGCGTCGAGCCGCTGGGTTTCATCGAGGACGTCGAATGGGCCGCGCTCGATCCCAAGCGCATGGGGCTGGGGCCGGTGCTCTCGGCGACCCCGATCCTCAAGCGCGCCGGGATGGGCCTGAACGACCCGGACGTCTGGGAGATCAACGAGGCCTTCGCCGCCCAGGTGCTGGCCTGTCTGGCCGCCTGGGAGGACGAGGATTTCTGCAAGGATCGGCTCGGCCTCGACGGCGCGATGGGCCGGATCGACCGCGACAAGCTCAATATCGACGGCGGGGCGGTGAGCCTGGGCCATCCGGTCGGCGCCTCGGGCGCCCGGATCGTCCTTCATGCGCTCTATGCGCTTCAACGCACGGGCGGAAAGCGCGGCCTCGCCACCGAATGCATCGGCGGCGGGCAGGGCGGCGCCATGCTCGTCTCCGCGGCTTAGGGAACCGACATGACAGATATCTGGACCCTCGAACGCGACGACGACGGCGTGGCCTGGGCGGGCATGGACATGCCCGGCCGCAGCGCCAACGTGCTCGACCGCGCCGCGCTGGAAAGCTTCAACACGATCATCGAGCAGATCGAGTCCGACACGCCCGAAGGGCTCGTCATCTATTCGAAGAAAGCCTCCGGCTTCATGGCCGGGGCGGACGTCGAGACACTCGACGAGATGAGCGCGAACGAGATCCGCGCGATGATCACCGACGGCAAGGATCTGCTCGAACGCATCGAGGATCTCGACTGCCCGACCGTAGCCATGGTGCACGGCCATTGCATGGGTGGCGGGCTCGAGGTGGCGCTCGCCTGCGATCACCGCGTGGCGCGCGACGACACCAAGGCGGGCCTGCCCGAAGTCAAGCTCGGCCTGTGCCCGGGCCTGGGCGGCACGTATCGCCTGCCCGCCCTGATCGGCGCCGCCGAAGGCATGCAGCTCATCCTCGCCGGCAAGACGGTCGATGCGAAGAAAGGCGCAAAGCTGGGTCTCTTCGACGAGACGGTCCCGCAGCGTCATCTTCACGCCGCGGCCAGAGCGCAGCTCGGCGAGGAGCCCAAGAAGCCCGGCCGGCTGGACGCGCTCAAGCGCGACGCGCTCGACACCCGGCCCGCCCGCGGCTTCATGGCGAGCCAGATGCGGCGCAAGACGAAGGAGAAGGTGCGGCCTGATCACTACCCTGCGCCTTTCCGCATCATCGATCTGTTCGAGGAACACGGGATCGATCACGACCTGATGGACGCGGAGACCGAGCTCTTCGCCGAGCTGTCGGGCTCGGTCGCCTCGCGCAATCTGCGCCGGGTCTTCCTGCTACAGGAAAAGAAAAAGCGCGAGGCGCGGCTTTCCGAGGACGATCTCGAGATCCGCCGCGTGCATGTCATCGGCGCCGGCGCGATGGGCGGCGAGATCGCCGCCTGGGCCGCGCTCAAGGGCTTCGAGGTGACGCTCACCGACGTGCAGCTCGATCCCATCGCCGAGGCGATCGGCAAGGCGCAAAAGCTCTTCTGGAAGAAGTCGGCGAAGACCCGCGGCGATCTGCGGCCGCCGCGCAACCGGCTCATCCCCGACCCCAGAGGCGACGGGATCGAGCGGGCCGACCTCGTCATCGAGGCCGCGCCGGAAAAGCTCGACCTCAAGGAACAGCTGTTTGAAGAGTTCGAGCCGCGCATGAAGCAGACAGCGATCATCGCGACGAACACCTCCAGCCTGAAACTGAAATCGATGGCGTCCGCGCTGAAACGCCCCGGTCGTCTCGTCGGGCTTCATTTCTTCAATCCGGTCAGCAAGATGCCGCTGGTCGAAGTGGTCCGGCACGGCCGCACGACAGAGCGCGCGCTGACCCAGGCCGCCGGTTTCGCCGAAGCGATCGACAAGCTGCCCATAACCACCAAGGACGGCGCGGGCTTCATCGTGAACCGGGCGCTGACGCCGTATCTTCTGGAAGCCGCGCGCCTGATGGAAGAGGGGACCGACCCCGAGCTCATCGACGCGGCCGCCGAGCAGTTCGGCATGGCGCAGGGCCCGGTCGAGGTCGCCGACCATGTCGGGCTCGACATCGCGCTGGACGTCGCAGAGCACCTGCGCGAGGACTATCCGAAAGAAATCGGCGAGATCCCGGCGATCGTGAAAAAGACGCTCGAGACACGCGGCGCCGGGGTGAAGGACGGCTGCGGGTTCTACGACTACGAGGACGGCGAGGCGCAGAAGCACAAAGTGTCCGACGACGATCTCAGGGACGGCCGGCTCGATCCGATCTGCGATCGGCTGATCCTGCCGCTTCTGAACACCTGCGCAGAGCTGCTTTACGAAGGGATCGCCGACAGCGAGGAAGACGTGGACGCCGCGCTGATCTTCGGGGCCGGCTTCGCGCCGTTCCGGGGCGGGCCGTTCGGCTACGCCCGCTATCGCGGGATCGAACCGGTCGTCGCCGATCTCGAAAAGCTTCAGAGCAAGCACGGTGAACGCTTCGCGCCGAGCGAGGGCTGGTCCATTCTCACCGGATGAGCGATTCCGCGCCCTCAGACCTCGCAGCCCGCGCCGACGCGATCGTGCGCGACACGATCGCGCGCATCGGCAAGACCGTCGTGCTCGGCCTGCCGCTGGCGCTGGGCAAGGCGAACCATCTTGCGAACGCGTTCTACCGGGCCGCGAAAGCCGACCCTGAGATCGATCTGACGATCTACACCGCGCTGACGCTGAGCCCGCCGGCCGCGCCGAACGCGCTCGCCGCGCGCCTGCTCGACCCGATCGCAGAGCGGCTCTATGCGGGCTATCCGCGGCTCGATTACACCGCCGACCGGGCGAGGAACGCGCTGCCTGGGAACGTCACGATCAAGGAGTTCTTCCTCTCGCCGGGCGGCCTTTTGAAGAACCCGCACGCCCAAGCCAATTACGTCAGCGCGAACTACACCCATGCCGCCAGGGACATTTTCGACTCCGGGCTGAACGTCATCGCCCAGATGGTCGCCCCCGATCCCGAGGCGCGCGGCCGGCTGTCGCTGTCGTGCAATCCCGATCTCACCCTCGACCTCATCCCGATGATGAAGGCGCGCGCCGAGGCGGGCACGCCCACAGCCCTGCTCGCCGAAATCAATCCCGAGCTTCCCTTCTTCGGCCATGAGGCCGCCGTGCCGGCAGAGACCTTCGACGCGGTGCTGGAAACGCCCGGCTACACGCTCTTCCCCGTGCCGAGCGAGCAGGTGAGCGATCAGGACTGGGCGATCGCTTTCAGGGCGGCTGCGCTCATCCCCGACGGCGGCACGCTTCAGATCGGCATCGGCGCGCTGGGCGACGGGCTGGCGCGGGCGATCTGTCTCAGAGACGGAAAGAACGCGGAATTCCGCGCCGTGCTCGACAGGCTCTCAGGCCCGCAGGTCGATCCCGCGATCGGCGGGACGGGACCGTTCGAAACCGGGCTTTACGGCTGTTCGGAGATGATCACCGAAGGGCTGATCGAACTGCTCGAAGCGGGCGTTCTGCGCCGCGGTGTGCATGACGATCTCGACGCCCAGCTGGCTCTGATGCAGAGCGGCGAGGCGAACGCGGCCCATCCGCTGATCCGGCTGCACGGCGGGTTTTTCCTCGGTTCCATCCGGCTCTACGACCGGCTGCGCAAGCTTTCTCCCGAGCTGCGCGAGGCGGTGTCGATGACCGCGATCAGCCGCATCAACCAGCTCTACGGCTCAGAGCCGCTGGACCGGGCGCAGCGGCGCGATGCGCGGTTTTTCAACACCGCCATGATGGTGAACGGGCGCGGCGCGGCGATCTCCGACACGCTGGGCGATGGCCGCGTGGTGAGCGGGATCGGCGGGCAGTACAATTTCGTCGCCATGGCCAGGGAGCTCGACGGCGCGCGCTCGGTGATCCTGGTGCGTGCGGTGCGGTCGTCGGGCGGAAAGCCGGCCTCGAACATTCGCTGGCAGGCCGGAGAAGTCTCCGTCCCCCGCCATCTGCGCGATCTCGTCGTCACCGAATACGGCGTGGCCGATCTCAGGGGCGCGACCGACCGCGAGGTCGCCGTCCGCCTCGCCCGGGTCTGCGATTCGCGCTTCCAGTCAGAGTTCCTCGACGCGGCGAAGGCGGCCGGCAAGGTGGAGCAAAGCTTCGAACTGGAGCCCGGCTTCACCGGAAACACCCCTGAAGCGATCCGGGAAGCGCTTGCAGAGGCGCGGTCGTCCGGCCTCGCGCCGGACTACCCGCTCGGCTCCGATCTCGACGAGACCGAGCAGGCGCTGAAGGACGCGCTGGGCCTCTTGAAAGAGCGCACGTCCACGAAGGTCGGCCGCGCGAAAACGATCGCCGCGGCGCTGACCTCCGGCGACCCTTCAGAGCATCCCGCCGCGATGGAGCGCATGGGTCTCGGCGCCCCCTCGCGCTTCAAGGACCGGCTCGAAGCCCGGCTGGTCGCCTGGGCGCTGGATCAGACCGCTCAGGCGCGCGCCTGAGCGCCGGCGCTCTCTGCACAATTGCCGCAGCAATAGATCGTGCCGCCCCCGGTCTCCAGGCCGTGGCCGAGCACGCGCACGCCGCAATTGGCGCAATTCGGCGCGAGCTTCTGGGCGGCGCATTCGAAGCTGTCGAAGGTGAAGGTCTGACCGCCCTTCGAGACGGTCAGCGGATCGTGATAGTCGTTTCCGCACTGGTCGCACTGCGCCATGGGTCCCTCCTTGATCATGAATAGGCTTCACTCGGGAACAGCCGCCCGGGCGGCCTTGTTCCTCGCGGACACGCGAAACAAGGAGGGCTCTTCATGAAACCCGCCGCCCGCCGGACCCCGACCCGCGACGTCTACACCGATCAGCGCAAGGCGATGACGACCTTCCAGCTCGCCCGGCGCGGGATCGAGACCGCCAGCGTGCTCGAGGCCATGGCCGCCACGCCGCGCGAGGCCTTCGTGCCCGAGAGCCTTCAGGAATTCGCCTATGAGGACAGCCCGCTGCCGGTGGAGGCCGAGCAGACCATCTCCCAGCCCTATATCGTGGCCAGGATGATCGAACTCGCCGAACTCACGCCCGGCGACACGGTGCTGGAGATCGGCGCGGGCACCGGCTATGCGGCGGCCGTGATGAGCCATATCGCGCGCAAGGTTTTCGCCGTCGAACGTCACGAGATCCTCGCCCGCTCCGCCCGCAAGCGGCTCGCCGGGCTCGATTACGGAAACGTCGAGATCGTTCATGGCGACGGGACCAAGGGCCTTCCCGGCGAAGCGCCGTTCGACGCCGTGGTCGTCAGCGCGGGCGGCGAGTTTCCCGAAGCGCTGAAAAGCCAGATCAAGATCGGCGGCCGGATCGTCATCCCGCTCAGCGTGAACGGCGAGCAGGTGCTGACCGTCTTCCGCAGGGTCGACGAGACGCATTTCGAGATCAGCGATCACGGCCTGGTGCGTTTCGTGCCGCTGGTGGCCGAGCCGGCCGGCGGTGAGACGGGCGCGGCGCCGGCCGCCGAGGCGGTGACGCGGCCCGAGCGCTCCGCGGCGGCGACCGTCATCGCCGAGCACGCCGAACCCGCCCCGGACGACGAGGCGCTGGCCGATCTCGTCGCAGAGCGTTTCGCCGGCCGCAGGATCGTCGCCCTGGGCGAAAGCACCCACGGGACCAGCGAGTTCTACACCGCGCGCGCGGCGATCACCGAGCGGCTGGTGCGCGATCACGGCTTCACGATCGTGGCGGTGGAGGCCGACTGGCCCGACGCCGCCTTCTATGACCGCAAGATACGCGACGGCGCGCAGGGCCGGCCCGCCGGCGATCCGTTCGCGCGCTTTCCGCGCTGGATGTGGCGCAACGAGGAGACCTTTGCGCTGATCAAGGCGCTGCGCGATCTCAATCACGGCCGGCCCGAAGCCGACCAGGCGGGCTTTTACGGCCTGGACGTCTATTCGCTGTCCACCTCGATCGACGCGGTGCTCGAATACCTCGAAGCCCGCGCGCCGGAGGCGGCGAAGGTCGCCCGCGAGCGCTACGCCTGCCTTGCGCCGTACTCCACCGATCCGGCGGCTTACGGGCGCATGCGCCTTAATGACGGGTATGAACGCTGCGAGGACGCGGTCGTTCGCGTGCTGACCGAGCTGCTCGAAGCGCGAACCGACGGCGAGGCGCTGTTCGACGCCGAGCAGAACGCGCGCATCGTCACCGAGGCCGAGCGCTACTACCGGATCATGTATTACGGCGGCGCGGAGAGCTGGAATTTGCGCGACAGCCATATGGCCGACACGCTGGACCGGCTTCTGGAGCAGCGCGGACCGGACGCGAAGGCCGTCGTCTGGGCGCACAACTCCCATCTCGGCGACGCGCGGGCGAGCGAGCTGGGCTGGGCGCGCGACGAGCATAATCTCGGCCAGCTGATCCGGCAGCGTCACGGCCGCGAGGCGGCGCTGGTGGGCTTTTTCACCTCCGAAGGCGAGGTCGCCGCCGCCGACGACTGGGGCGGACCGATGCGGGTCAAGGCGCTGCGCCCGGCGCGCGAAGGCTCGCTGGAAGGCGAGGCGGTGCAAAGCGGACAGGACCGTTTCTTCCTCGACATGGACCGGCTCGACCAGCCCGGCCGCAGCGTGCTCGCCGAACCGCGCATCCAGCGCGCGGTGGGTGTGATCTACCGTCCCGAGAGCGAACTCGCCTCACACTATTTCCACGCCGACCCCACCGGACAGTTCGACGCGCTCGCCTTCATGGAGAACACCCGCGCGGTCGCCGCCCAAGCCGGCGAACCCGACAGCGGGGCGGAGGAGACGTTCCCGTTCGGAGTGTAGTCTGATCATAATAGGCCGCAATAAAGGCGATTAATATTTTATAAGTTGCACATTTTGGCGGCGCGCCCGAATAGCTCGAAATCCCATAAGGGGCTGAAGCAAATGAGGGCTGACATGAAAAAGCTTATGATTCTTGCAGCGTGCTGTGCTGCGGTAAGTGTCGCCGCCTGCGCGAGCCGAGCGAACGGCGTCGCGCCGGTGTCCATTTCTGCGACCGAGTACGAAGGGCTCTCCTGTGAAGATACGCGGGCCGAGCTCGATCTTGCGCGCGAGCGCGAAAGTGCGCTGACGCGGCGCCAAAACAACGCGGCGACAGCTGACGCAGTCGGGGTCTTCCTCGTGCTCGTGCCGGCTGGCTCGGTGTTCGGTGGCGATGTGTCCGGCGAACTCGCTCAAGCGAAAGGTGAAGTTCGCGCTCTGGAGCGTGCGGTCGTGACAAACTGCGCGCGCCCGGCTGCTGAACCCGTCGCCAGCTGAACCCCGCTCACCTCGCCTTAACGCGCGCCGTGGCAGTCTCCGCCCGTCTCAGGGAGGAGACCGTCATGGCTGCGCCTGTGCTCGATCTTGAACATCTGGCCCGCTACACCGGCGGGGACGCTGCGCTGGAGGCCGAATTGTTCGGCCTTCTGGACGCGCAGATCGAGGCGTGCCTAACCGCGCTCGCCGCCGCGCAGGCCGAAAGCGGCTGGGCGGACGCGGCGCATACGCTGAAGGGCGCGGCGCGCGGCGTGGGGGCGATGAAGCTCGGCGACGCCTGCGCGGCGGCCGAGGCCGCCCCGTTCGATACGCGCGTGCTTCAGAAGGTGCGCACCGCCGCCGAAGAAGCGCGGCTGGCGATGGAGCAGGCGAAGGCCGGCTGAGCCGGGTTCAGCTCCGGGTCGCGTCCCAGACCTCGAACTCATACGCGATCGAGCGCTCGACCAGCTCGCGCCAGACCGGCTCGGCGATTGCAGCCGACAGACCGGCTTTGTCGGCCTGGGCCAGCACCTTGCTCACCACGTCTTCGATCCGGTCCTCGTCGCGCACCACGCCGCGGTCGGGCTTGATCCGCGCAGCCGCTTCCATGTAGCGCGAGCGCTCGGCGATCAGAGTGACGAGCGCGCGGTCGAGCCGGTCCACGCCGTCGCGAACCTCCGCCATCGAACGGCAGGTTTCAGGCGCGGTGCGGGCGGTCAGGTCGGCCAGGTCGAAACCGGCGGGGGGCGGGGTCTTGCTCATGGCGCGCTTATAGACGGGGGCGGGCGGGAAGCGAAAGCCTCACCGCCGCGCAAGCTCCTTCATGGCGCGGTCCACGCCGTCCAGGGTCAGCGGGAACATGCGCT
Source organism: Oceanicaulis sp. (assembly GCA_040112665.1). Lineage (NCBI taxonomy): Bacteria > Pseudomonadati > Pseudomonadota > Alphaproteobacteria > Maricaulales > Maricaulaceae > Oceanicaulis > Oceanicaulis sp. The sequence goes on from CP157796.1 coordinate 1,907,762, forward strand.
GGGGACCCACGATCTCGCGGACGAGCTGCACCGAATAGGTGTGCGGCCACCAGGTTTCCGGGGTCGGGTTGATCCAGGCCAGGTGCGGATAGGTGTCCACGATCCGCCTGAGCCACACCCCGCCCGCTTCATCGTTCCAGTGCTCGACCGAGCCGCCGGGATGGGTGATCTCGGTGGGGCTCATCGCCGCGTCGCCGACGATCACCACCTTGTAGTCGCTGGGGTATTTGTGCAGCACGTCCATCAGCGGCGTGGTCTCGGACCGCCGCCGCAGATTGGATTTCCACACCGCCTCGTACGGGCAGTTGTGGAAATAGAAATACTCCAGATTGGCGAACACCGACCGGGCCGCAGAGAACAATCGCTCGGTCAGGTCGATGAAGGGGTCCATCGACCCGCCGACATCGAAGAAGACCAGAACCTTCACCGCGTTGCGCCGCTCGGGCCGCATCTTCACGTCCAGAAAGCCCCGCCGTGCGGTGGCGTGGATCGTGTCGTCGAGGTCGAGTTCTTCCTCCGCGCCTTCGCGGGCGAATTTCCGAAGCCGGCGCAGCGCGACCTTCAGATTGCGCGTGCCCAGTTCGCGATCGGAGTCGTAGTCCTTGAAGCGGCGCGCCTCCCAGACCTTGGTGGCGCGCTTGTTCTTCGACTGCCCGCCGATGCGCACCCCGGCCGGGTTCCAGCCCGAATGGCCGTAGGGGCTCGTCCCGCCCGTGCCGATCCATTTCGACCCGCCCTCGTGACGGTCGGTCTGCTCGGCGAGCCGCTTTTGCAGCGTCTCCATCAGCTCGTCGAAATCCATGGCCTGAAGCTCGGCCATCTCTTCGGGCGAGAGGTGACGCTGAAGCTCGGCGCGCAGCCAGTCTTCGGGAATTTCTGCGCCCTTGAAGATGTCGCCCAGCGCCTCGATCCCTTCGAAGACATGGGCGAACACCTTGTCGAACTTGTCGAAATTGCGCTCGTCCTTGACCAGGGCGGCGCGGCTGACCGCATAGAAGCTGTCGAGATCGGGGCTGATCGCGCCCTTCTCCAGCGCTTCGAGCAAGGTGAGATACTCGCGCGTGGAGACCGGAATCTTCGCCGCGCGCAGATCGGTGAAAAAGCGATGGAAAAGCGGAGCGCTCATGGGGGGCGAGACTAGCGCGGGCCGGGGGCGGGGACAAACGGCCCGGCGCCCCGAAGCCCGGCTTGATCGCACCTTTCCCCGCGCCTAGTGTCGCGCCGCCCTTTCAAGCCCGGCGCGGCCGCGCTATGGGCTCGGCTGGATATTCAACGGTTGCGAGCGCGCGGCGATGGCGAAGGCCCCGTCCTTTCAGGACCTGATTCTCACTTTGCAGCGGTACTGGGCCGACCAGGGCTGCGCGATCCTGCAGCCCTACGACACCGAGGTGGGCGCAGGCACGCTGCATCCGGCGACGACGCTGAGATCGCTCGGGCCCAGGCCTTGGCGGGCGGCCTATGTGCAGCCCTCGCGGCGGCCGGGCGACGGGCGGTACGGGGAAAACCCCAACCGGCTTCAGCATTACTACCAGTTCCAGGTGCTTTTAAAGCCGAGCCCGGCGAACCTTCAGGATCTCTATCTGGGCTCGCTCGACGCGATCGGCGTGGACCGCAAGCTCCATGACGTGCGCTTCGTCGAGGACGACTGGGAGAACCCCACGGTCGGCGCCTGGGGGCTGGGCTGGGAGGTCTGGTGCGACGGCATGGAAGTCAGCCAGTTCACTTATTTCCAGCAGGTCGGCGGGCTCGATGTGGAGCTGGTCTCCGGCGAGCTGACCTACGGCCTGGAACGCCTGGCGATGTACGTGCAGGGCGTGGAGAATGTCTACGATCTCGACTTCAACGGCGCGGGCATCAGCTATGGCGACGTGTTCCTGGAGAACGAGCGCCAGCAATCGGCCTTCAATTTCGAACACGCCGACACCGCGATGCTGATCGAGTGGTTCAAGGGCGCGGAGGCCCAGTGCAAGGCTTTGCTCGCGCTTGAAAAACCGCTGCCTCTGCCGGCGTATGATTTCTGCCTGAAGGCCTCTCACCTGTTCAATCTTGTCGATGCGCGCGGCGCGATCTCGGTGGCCGAACGTGCGAGCTGGATCGCGCGGGTGCGCGATCTGGCCAAAGGCTGCGCGGACGCCTGGGTGAAGCTCGAAAAGGACGCGGCGTGATGGCCGACATCACCGTCTGGCACGGCCCGAACACGCGCTCGACCGGTACGGTCTGGCTGCTCGAAGAGCTGGGCGTGCCCTATGACCTTAAGAAGGTCGACGTGTTCGGCGGGGCGACGCGCGAGCCCGAATATCTGCGCATCAACCCGGCCGGCAAGGTCCCCGCGATCCGCCACAAGGGCAAGGTGCTCGGCGAGATGGCGGCGATCTCGCTCTATCTCTGCGACGAATACCCCGAGGCGGGCCTCGCGCCGGCGATCGGCGATCCGATGCGCGGGGAGTATCTGTACTGGTCGGTCTTCCGCCCCGGTGTGCTGGAGCCCGCCATGATGGCCAAGGTGCAGGGCTGGGACGCCGATCCGGGCCGGGTCGGCTGGGGCGACTGGGAGACCGCGCTGGCGCTCATCGAACGGCCGCTGAGAGACAGCCCTTATCTGCTCGGCGAGGCGTTCTCCGCCGCCGACATTCTGGTGGGCGGCGCTTTGGGCTGGCTTCGCCATTTCGGCGTTCTGCCCAAGGACGGCCCGTTCGACGCCTATATCGACCGGCTGCACGACCGGCCGGCCTATGACCGCATGCAGGCCGCGAACCGTTAGGACTTATCCAAGTGGCTCAATTCCTTCTCGAATTCTTCTCCGAGGAAATTCCCGCCCGCATGCAGGCGCGCGCCGAGGCCGATCTCGAGCGGCTGATGACGGCTGCGCTGAACGAGGCGGGCCTGGCCTGGGAGAGCCTTCAGACCTTCTCCGGCCCGCGCCGGCTGGGCCTTGTCATGGAGGGCGTGCCCGAAAAGACCGCAGACGTGCGCGAGGAGCGCAAGGGTCCCCGCACCGACGCGCCTGAAAAGGCGATCGAAGGCTTCCTGCGCGGGGCGGGGCTGTCGAGCGTCGATCAGTGCAAGGTCGAGGAGGGCAAGAAGGGCGCGTTCTACGTCGCGGTGATCGAAAAGCCCGGCCGCTCGAGCGCCGAGGTGCTGGCCGAGGCGATCGAGGCGACGGTGAAAGCCTTCCCCTGGCCCAAATCGATGAAGTTCGGCGAGGGCGCGCGCGCCCAGCGCTGGGTGCGTCCGCTGCAGCGGGTCGTCGCGCTTCTGGGCGGCGAGGTGATCCCCGCCGAAGTGTTCGGCGTGACGGCGTCCAACGTCACCGAGGGCCACCGCATCCACGGAAGCGGGCCGTTCGAGGTGTCCGGCTGGGACGATTACTGCGCGAAGTTGAAGGAAAACGGCGTCATCCTGATGCGGTCCGAGCGCAAGGCGAAAATCCTGCTCGACGCCCGGAAGGTGTGCGCGGACGAGGGCCTGACCCTGGTCGAGGACGAAGGCCTGCTCGAAGAGGTGACGGGGCTTGTCGAGCACCCCTGCGCGATATTGGGCGACATGGAGCCGGGCTTTCTCGATCTGCCGCCCGAGGTGATCCAGCTCACCATGAAGACGCACCAGAAATATTTCGCGGTGCAGGACAAGGATGGAAAGCTCGCCCCGAAATTCGTCGTCATCGCCAACCAGGACGCGCCCGACGGCGGGGCGGCGATCGCGGCGGGCAACGCCCGCGTGCTCTCCGCGCGCCTGTCCGACGCCCGGCATTTCTGGGATCTGGACCGGAAGAAAGGGCTCGAGGCGATGGCCGGCGAGCTCGGGAAAGTCACCTTCCACGAAAAGCTCGGCACGGTGGCGGACAAGGTCGAGCGCGTCGCCGCGCTGGCCCGCGAACTCGCCCCGTCCGTCGGCGCCGATCCCGAGCTCGCCTACACGGCCGCCAAGCTCGCCAAGGCCGATCTCGTCAGCCAGATGGTCTACGAATTCCCCGAGCTTCAGGGCGTGATGGGCCGGTATTACGCGCTGGAGGCTGGCGCCGCGCACCCCACCCCGGCCCTCCCCTCAAGGGGAGGGAGGGATGCGGAGAGCGCCGTAGCCAGTCCCTCAGACGCTTCCGGATTTGAGCCGGATCAGGGCTCGCCGAGCGAACCGAACAGCGCTCCCTCCCCCTTGGGGGAGGGCTGGGGTGGGGGGCTCGCCGGCCTCTCAGACAAGGACCGCCAGGCCGTCGCCGACGCCATCCGCGATCACTACAAGCCGCAAGGCCCGTCAGACGCCGTGCCGACCGCGCCGGTCAGCGCCGCGGTCGCGCTCGCCGACAAGCTCGACACGCTGGTGGGCTTCTGGGCCATCGACGAAAAGCCGACGGGCTCGAAAGACCCGTTCGCGCTGCGGCGCGCGGCGCTGGGGGTTATTCGGGTGTTGGAAGAGACATATGTAGAACTGCCACTGCGTCGACAATTCATGAACGGTACAACTGCGTTATTAACGCGCTGGATCGGCGATTATAATGATGGATATTTAAAGACCGGCGCCTCTTTTGACGTTTCCGAAGACCCGCCAAATCCTGACTGTACGGAAGTGCCCATACGGAGTTGGGTCAACTGGGACGGAATTCTGGATGGAGAACGGGGCGAATTTGTTGCCGACGCAAGGCTCGGCTTTCCTGATGTTTTTGACGAGAACGACTGGACCGAAGAGCACGCACAAGGGAAACGCGATCTGGCGGAATTGACCTCGCGCCTAGAAATTTTGGATCAAGCTGTAATGCATACAGTTTTTGATAATCTTGATGATCCTTCAGAAACAAGACTGCAAGCTGCTCGGAAAGTGCTCACATGTAACGCCCCGCGGGTGACTGAGTACACGCAATCTCTCCTCGCCTTCTTCGCCGACCGTCTGAAAGTCCACCTCAAGGACGAAGGCGTCCGCCACGACGTCATCGATGCGGTGTTCGCGCTGGGCGACGACGACCTCGTGCGCGTCACCAAGAAATCGCGCGCGCTGCAGCGCTTCATCGAGACCGAGGACGGCGCGGCGCTGCTGGCGGGGTATCGCCGGGCGGCGAATATTCTCAGCGCTGAAGAGAAGAAGGGCTTCGATCTGAGCGAGGCTCTTTCTGAAGTGCTGGGCGAGCACCCCACCCTGGCCCTCCCCTCGAGGGGAGGGAGGGATGCGGAGAGCGCCGAGAAGTCTCCTTTGAACGTCGCGGCGGATGAGGCGGGCCAGAACAAGCGGGGCGGGTCCCACAGCACTCCCTCCCCCTCGGGGGAGGGCCGGGGTGGGGCGCTCACCGAAGACCAGGCCGCCGCTCTGCTGATCGAGATCGCCAAAACCGCCGAGGCGGGCGAGGAGCGCGCGCTGATCGCGGAAATCCAGGCGGCCGAAGAGGTTGCGGGCGCGGCGCTGGGCAAGGAAGACTTCGAAGCCGCCATGGCGGCGCTGGCGCGGCTGCGCGCGCCGGTCGATGCGTTTTTCGACGCAGTTGTGGTCAACGCCGAAGACCGTATGGTGCGGCGCAACAGGTTGCTTCTGCTGTCGCGGATTCGGGCGGCGGCGGACGCCGTGGCTGACTTTTCCCGGCTCGAGGGCTGAGGACGACCGGCAACGCGCCGGGCCGCCTCAGCGTATCAAGAGGCGGCGAAGACCAGGAGTGAGGCCGATATGGCGAAATGGGTGTATGCGTTCGGCGGCGGTTCGGCGGACGGCGAACGCGGCGACAAGAACCTTCTCGGCGGCAAGGGCGCGAACCTCGCCGAGATGGCGCGGCTGGGCCTGCCCGTCCCGCCGGGCTTCACGCTGACCACCGAAGTCTGCACCGCGTTCTACGACAACGACCGGAACTACCCCGAGGACCTGAACGATCAGGTCGAAGAGGCGCTGGCCAAGCTCGAGGCGGAAGTCGGCAAGAAATTCGGCGATCCGAAAAACCCGCTCCTGGTCTCGGTGCGCTCGGGCGCGCGCGCATCCATGCCCGGCATGATGGACACCGTCCTCAATCTGGGGCTCAACGACGAAACCGTCGAAGGGCTGGCCGAGCTGTCCGGCGACCGCCGCTTCGCGCTCGACAGCTATCGCCGCTTCATCACCATGTATTCCGACGTGGTGCTGGGCGTGGGCCACTCGAAGTTCGAGGAGATCCTCGAGACCTTCAAGGAGGAGCGCGGCTACGACCTCGACACCGAGGTGGCCGCCGAGGACTGGGAAGACCTCATCGAGAAATACAAGGCCGCGGTGAAGAAGGCGCTGGGCGAGCCCTTCCCGACCGATCCGCGCGACCAGCTCTGGGGCGCGATCAGCGCGGTCTTCGGCAGCTGGATGAACACCCGCGCCATCGCCTATCGCAAGATGTACGACATCCCCGCGAGCTGGGGCACGGCCGTGAACGTGCAGGCCATGGTGTTCGGAAACATGGGCGACACCTCGGCCACCGGCGTTGCGTTCACCCGCGACCCCTCCACCGGCGAGCGCGGCTATTACGGCGAGTTCCTGATCAACGCCCAGGGCGAGGACGTCGTGGCCGGCATCCGCACGCCGCAATGCCTGACCGAGAAGATGCGCGAGAAGATGGAGGATCATCTGCCCTCCATGGAGACCGCGCTGCCTGACGTGTTCGCCCAGCTGGTGGACGTGTTCGAAAAGCTCGAACGCCATTATCGCGACATGCAGGACATCGAGTTCACGGTCGAGCAGGGCCGTCTGTGGATGCTGCAGACCCGCAACGGCAAGCGCACCGCGCGCGCCGCGCTGAAGATCGCCGTCGACATGGTCGAGGAAGGCCTGATCAGCGAGGAAGAGGCGGTGCTGCGTGTCGAGCCCGGCGCGCTCGACCAGCTGCTGCACCCGATGATCGACGAGGACTATGAGCGCGACGTCATCGCCAAGGGTCTGCCCGCCAGCCCCGGCGCCGCGGTCGGCAAGGCGGTCTTTGATTCAGACGAGGCCGAAGAAATGAAGGCTAAGGGCGAGAAGGTCATTCTCGTCCGCGTCGAGACCAGCCCTGAAGACATTCACGGCATGCACGCCGCCGAAGCCATCGTCACAGCCCGCGGCGGGATGACCAGCCACGCCGCGGTCGTGGCGCGCGGCATGGGCCGTCCCTGCGTGTCCGGCGCCGGCGAGATCAAGATCGACGCGGCGAACAAGCGCTTCACCGCGCGCGGCCGGACGATCTCCCAGGGCGACATGATCACCGTGGACGGCGCGACCGGCGAGGTGCTGTTCGGCGAAGCCCCGATGATCAAGCCCGAAGTCACCGGCGATTTCGCCTCGCTCATGGTCTGGGCGGACAAGGCGCGGCGCATGAAGGTGCGCACCAACGCCGAAACCCCCGCCGACGTGCAGACGGCCAAGGATTTCGGCGCGGAAGGCATCGGGCTGTGCCGCACCGAGCATATGTTCTTCGACACCGACCGCATCGCGGCGGTGCGCGAGATGATCCTCGCCGAGGATCAGGACGGCCGGGTGAAGGCGCTGTCGAAAATCCTGCCCATGCAGCGCGAGGACTTCGCGGCGATCTTCCGCATCATGGAAGACCGGCCCTGCACGATCCGCCTGCTCGATCCGCCCCTGCACGAGTTTCTGCCGCACACCGAGGAAGACGTGAAGGCGGTCGCCGAGGCCACGGGCCTTCCCGCTGATCAGCTGCTGCAGCGGGCGCGGGATCTGAATGAAACCAACCCGATGCTGGGCCATCGCGGCTGCCGGCTGGGGATCACCTTCCCCGAGATCTACGAGATGCAGGCCCGGGCCATCTTCGAAGCCCAGGCGCTGGTGGAAAAGGAGACCGGCGTTCAGCCGGTCGCCGAGGTGATGATCCCGCTCGTCGCCGTCGCCAAGGAACTCGAGATCCTGAAAGTTCGCATCGAGGCGATCGCGAAGAAGGTCGAGGAAGAAACCGGCACCGCGCCGGTCTATCTGGTCGGCACGATGATCGAGCTGCCGCGCGCGGCGCTGCAGGCCGGCGCCATCGCCGAGCACGCCGAATTCTTCTCCTTCGGCACCAACGACCTCACCCAGACCGCTTTCGGCCTGTCGCGCGACGACGCGGGCAAGTTCCTGGGCGCGTATCTGGAAGCCGGAATCTTTGAAAAGGACCCGTTCGTCAGCCTCGATCAGGACGGGGTCGGCGACCTCATCAAGATCGGCGTCGAACGTGGCCGCGGCGCCCGGGAGGGCCTGAAACTGGGCATTTGCGGCGAGCACGGCGGCGATCCCGCCTCGATTCGTTTCTGCGAATCCGCAGGGCTCGATTATGTGTCCTGCTCGCCATACCGCGTGCCGATCGCGCGTTTGGCGGCGGCGCAGGCCGCGCTCGGCAAGTCGAGCTAAGCCTCGGAACGAAATAGCGGTTATTTGAGTTAGGTTGAATTAAGGCGGGTCCGCCTTAATTCCGTCCACGGCGGAGGTGTATTGACCCTCCGCTGGGGCTCGGCGTACCACACGCGACCCTTTGGTGCAGGCCTTGCAAAGGAATGCCGGAACGGCGTTCCCATTGACGCGGCCCCTCGAAAAGACCCCGATGACGGGGCTCGGGCGGCTGCTGGAGAGAGAAGGCGTCATGACCGCTGGATCGCTATTTCCGCGCCTGAAGCGCGTGTTCACCGTTGCGGGCGTCTGTGCGGCGTTCGTGCTGGTGGGCGGGGCTGCGACCCTCGCGCCCGAACGTGTGCGCGATCAGGACGAGGCGGCGACCTGGCGGACGCTGGCTGAAACCTATCTTGAAAAGGGCGACGCGCTGGACTGGAGCGCCGCTCCGGCCGCGCTGGAATTCGCCAGCTTCACCGTGGAATCAGACGAGGTCTACGGCGCGCGCATCACCGCACGCGCGCTCGACGATCTGCGCAGCTTCGACACCACGCATCTGGACGCCGCCCGCGCCGCCGCGCGCGAGCGCCGCTGCCTGGCCGAAGCGATCTATTACGAAGCCCGCTCCGAAGGCTTCGCCGGCCAGCTCGCCGTCGCCGAAGTCGTGCTCAACCGCGTGCGCCATCGCGCCTATCCCGACAGCGTGTGCGGCGTGGTCTATCAGGGCAGCGAGCGGGTGACCGGGTGCCAGTTCACCTTCACCTGCGACGGCTCGATGGAGCGCGTGCCCTACGGCCGCGGGTGGCGGCGCAGCCAGCTGGTCGCCGAGCACGCCCTGATGGGCTTCGCCCGGCCGATGACCCGCTCGGCCACGCACTACCACACCACAGCGGTCGATCCGGTCTGGAACGATTCCCTGGTGCGCACCCGCCGCATCGGCGCGCACGTCTTCTACCGCTTCCCCAACCGCTCCGAGCGCCAGCTGCTGATCCGCGAACGCGAGGCGTAAGGACCGGTGAGCGAGGAGGGCCTGCGCGAGCGCAAGAAGCGCGCGGTCCGCGAGCGGCTCTATGAGGCCGCGATCCAGCGCTTCGAAGCCGAGGGGTATGACGCGGTCAGCGTCGCCTCGATCTGCGCTGCGGCCGGCGTCGCCAAGGGCACCTTCTTCAATCACTTTCCCACCAAGGAGCATCTGCTCTTCAAGTGGTATGAACGCGCCACCGACGAGGGGGCGGCCCATACGCCCCCGCCAGGTCCGCTCGCGGACCGGCTGGTTTCAGCCTGTAAGGCTACGCTGTCGCCCGTGATCAGCCGGCCCGGGCTGTGGCGGGCCAAGCTGCGCCTGGCCGCCCTTCATCCCGAGCTGCGCGCCGCCGAGCACGCCGCGGACGCGCGCGCCCGCGCCGCGTTCGAGCGCCTGATCACCGAAGCCCAGGCGCGGGGAGAGGTCCGCGCCGGCGTCGATCCCGGCGAGGCGGCCGGGCTGTTTCTCGCCCAGCTGACCGGAACCGTCCGCGAATGGGTGAACGCCGAAGGCGCGTTCGACATCGCCGGGACCATCGACGCCCGCGCTCGCGCCTTCGCGGCTCTGCTTGCATGAGCGCATGACCTCCTATAAAGGTGACCGCGGTCATTTTTGGAGTTTATCATGCGTCTGAGATCCAGCCTCGCCGCACTCGCTCTGTCGGCCTGCGCCGCCGCGCCCGCCTCGGAGGCCCCCTGGGAGCAGGCGGGCGCGCTTCAGCCTCTGGTGCTGGGGAGCGGGGAGACGAACCCGGACTTTCGCGGCGTCTGGCGCTCGCGCGGCTATGGCTGGGTGGTCGAGATCGATGAGGCGGGCCTGACGCGCTATCAGGAGGGTGCGAGCGCCTGCTATCCCACGCCGGAAGCGACACGGCGGCTCTCCGCCATGGCCTCGGTCGAATACCGCTATGGCAGGGCCCTGCCGGGCGATGCGGCGATTTTCCAGCTGCTCGACGGCGACACAAACGTGGTCTTCGACCGGCTGGACGCTCTGCCTCAGGGCTGCGCCGCACCGGTCGACACCTCGCCCACCGCCGTGGCGGCGGCGTTTCTGGACGCGTTCGAAACCCATTACGCCTTCTTCGATCGCCGCCTCGCAGATCGCAAGGCGCGCGCCGAGCGCCTGCGCGCAAGCGTCCACGACGCCATGAGCGAGGCGGAGCTCTGGGACGCGCTCACCGCCTATATGGACGGTCTGTCCGACAGCCACACCAAGCTGATCGGCGCGGTGGACGGTCAGATGCGCCGCCAGCAGGACGGGCAGGGCGAAACCCTGCCGATGATCCGCGCCGGGATGGGAGAGCAGGCCTGGCTCGTCGGCCTGATCGATCAGACGCTGGAAAATCTGGGCGGGACCGGGGTTCACACGCTGAACGACCGGCTGGTCTGGGGCGTCATCGAGCCCGAGCCGGGCCGCCGGGTCGGTTATCTGCAGCTTTTCGTCATGGGCGGGTTTACCGACCGCACCGACTTCGCCAGCCCCGAATGGGCCGAGGCGGAGATGTCGGCGTTCAACGCGGCGCTCGATGAGGCGTTCGCCGCGTTTCAGGGCGCGGACGCGGTGATCGTGGACCTGTCCAATAATCGCGGCGGGTGGGACCGGGTGGCGAAGGCCCTGCCGGGCCGGTTCACCGATACGCCGGTCACCGGCTTCACCACCCAGACCCGCGGCTCGGGCCTGCCGCCTTTTCCCCACGCCGTGACGCCGGCCGGCGGGCCGCGCTTCACAGGCCCGGTTCGCCTTCTGACCAGCGACGTCACCGTCAGCGGTGGAGAACTCGCCACGCTCGCCTTCCGCCAGCTGCCGAACGTGACCCAGTACGGCGCAGCCACGCGCGGATCCTTCTCCACCCCGCTCGCCAAGCCGCTACCCAACGGCTGGCTTCTGGAGCTCTCCAACGAGGTGTTCGCAAGCCCGGACGGAGCGGTCTTCGAAGAGACAGGCGTTGCGCCGGACGTCCCGATCGAGGTCTATCCGGCCGATAATCCCGTCGGCGGGCACTGGCGGGCGGTGATGGCCGTGGCCGGCGCCCCCTAAACCGCGTCCAGCCCCAGATCGAAATTCGTCGCCGAATGAGTGAGGGCGCCGACGCTGATCACGTCCACGCCGGTTTCCGCGATCGCCCGGACGGTCTGAAGCGTCACCCCGCCCGAGGCCTCCAGCGTGACCCGCCCCTCGGCCTGACGCACCGCGTTGCGCAGATCGTCGAGGCTGAAATTGTCGAGCAGCACGCTTTCCGCGCCGGCCTCGATCGCATCGCCCAGCTGGTCGAGCCGGTCGACCTCCACCGCGACGCGGGTCATGTGCCCGGCATAGGCCTTCGCGCGGCGCACCGCTTCGCCGACCCCGCCGCAGACCGCGACATGGTTGTCCTTGATCAGGATCGCGTCATCCAGCCCGAAGCGGTGGCTGGCGCCGCCGCCCGCGCGCACCGCCTGAAGCTCGAGCGCGCGCAGGCCGGGGGTGGTCTTGCGGGTGTGCGCGATCACCGCGCCGGATCCGGCCACCGCGTCGGCGTAGGCGCGGGTGAGGGTGGCCACGCCCGAAAGCCGGCCCAGGAAATTGAGGACGGACCGCTCCGCCGTGAGGACGGCGCGGGCGTTGCCCGTGACCCGTCCGACGGGATCGCCCTTGCTCACCCGTTCGCCGTCTTCGGCCTTCCACTCGATCGACACCCCGCCGAGCTGGGCGCAGACCTCGTCGGCCGGCTGGCGCCCGCACAGAACGCCCTCAGCGCGGCTCATGATCATGAAGCTCGCCGTAGCGTCTGCAGGGATGGTCGCCAGAGACGTCAGATCGCCCCGCCCGCCCAGGTCTTCATCCAGCGCCAGGGCGACGATCTCGGCGACGATGCCGCGAGGGACGAGCGCGATCATTCCGCCATCCCCGCCGCCGCATAGCCCGGACCCGACGCCGCGCGCGCCGCAGCCAGCGTCAGCCGTGTCGAGACCGCGTCATCGCTCACCTGCGGGAAGTCGTTACGGAAATGCCCGCCGCGGCTTTCCTCGCGCAGCAGCGCGCCAGCGGCGACGAAGCGCGCGGCGATCAGCGCCGGCGCCGTGCCGTAGCGCGCTTCGAGCTGGTCGATCACCGAGATCAGACGCGACAGGCCCGCCGCGTCACGTTCGACGCCGGCCTCGGCGGCCATCACCTGGCGCAGGCGCTGCAGCGCGGGGCCGGGCAGGGCGGGCGGCGCGTCCGCCTTGCATGCGGTTACGGCGCGCCCGGCCTCGCGCAAGGCGCCCGCTGCGCGCCGTCCGAAAACCAGCCCGTCCAGAAGCGAATTCGAGGCGAGCCGGTTCGCGCCGTGAACGCCGGTGCAGGCGCATTCGCCGACCGCCCAGAGGCCCGGAACGCCGGTGCGGCCGTGAAGATCGGTCTCGATCCCGCCCATGTGGTAATGCGCGGCCGGCGCGACGGGGATCGGCGCTGTGCGCGGATCGATTCCGGCGCTCATGGCCGCTGCGAACACCGCCGGGAAGCGCTCGGGGAAGGCGTCGCCGACCGCTTTGGTCGCATCCAGAAACGCGCCCTTGCCCGATTTCGCCTGGCGATGCACGGCGCGGGCGACGACGTCGCGTGGAGCCAGCTCGGCGTCTGCGTGAACCGCCTTCATGAAGCGCTTGCCCGACCGGTCGATGAGGATCGCGCCTTCACCGCGCAGCGCCTCGGTGGCGAGCGGGGCGGGATCGCGGCCGATATCGATCGCTGTGGGGTGGAACTGGACGAATTCGGGATCGCGGATCACTGCGCCGAGCGCCGCGGCCATGGCCAGCGCCTGACCCTGGCTGGTCCAGGGCGTGGTGGTGACCGCGTAAAGCCCGCCGAGCGAGCCGGTGGCCAGAACGGTGTCCGACGCCTCGATCCGGTGCAGCGCACCGTCTGCGCCGTGCGCCAGAACGCCGGCGCAGCCGCCGTCCTTACCGGGAAGCAGCGCCTCGGCGCGCCAGCCTTCGCGGAGGTCGATATGACCGGCCTTGCGCACCGCCTCGATGAGTGCGGCGAGGATCCCTGCGCCGGCCTGATCGCCCTTCACGCGGGCCACGCGCGCCCGGCTGTGCGCCGCTTCGCGCGACAGCGCCCAGGCCTGGCCGTCCTTCTCGAACGGCGCGCCGAGCGCGAACAGGTCCTCGATCTCGCGCGGGCCCTGTTCGGCGAGCAGGCGCGCGGCGGCCTCGTCGACCAGGCCTGCGCCGGCGGCGATCGTGTCGGCGGCGTGCAGCGTGGGCGTATCGTCGTCAGCCAGCGCCGCCGCCACCCCGCCCTGCGCCCAGACCGTGGAGGACCCTTCGCCGAGCGGGCCGCCGGTCAAGAGGATCACCGGCCGCGGCGCAGCGTGCAGCGCGGTCCAGAGGCCTGCGATCCCGGCGCCGGCGATGAGGAGGGGGTCTGAGTTCAACGGCTGCTCCCTAATTCCCTCCCCCTCTGCGGGGAGGGTGGGCCGGCGCGCAGCGCCGGGTCGGGTGGGGGCGGCGCCGGGATCTGACGACCATCGCGCCGGCGGCCCCACCCCACCCGTCCGCTTCGCGGACACCCTCCCCGTGAAGGGGAGGGAAGGACGCTCGGCGCTAAACGCTCACATACGGCACGGCGACGGCGTCCCGGCCCGTATCGAAATGCGGCGGGGTCGCCGCCTTGGGCAGGTCGAGCATCGCCTGCAGGCTCGCGCGGGCCTTCTCGGCGATGACCGGATCGACCTCGACCGCGTGCTTCATGTCGCGCAGCGCTTCGTAGATGCCTTTCAGGCTGATGCGCTTCATGTGCGGGCAGAGATTGCACGGTTTGACGAACTGAACGGCCGGGTTCTCGACCGCGACATTGTCGCTCATCGAGCACTCGGTGATCAGGATCGCCTTTTTCGGCGCCTTGTCCTTCACATACCCGGCCATCGCGCCGGTCGAGCCGGCGAAATCGGCTTTCGCCATCACTTCGGGCGGGCATTCGGGGTGGGTCAGGATCACCGCGTCGGGGTGGGCGGCGCGCAGATCGTCGAGATCTTCGGGCGTGAACTGCTCGTGCACTTCGCACGAGCCCTTCCAGGTGAGGATCTTGATCGAGGTCTGGGCGGCGACGTTCTTGGCCAGATACTCGTCGGGGATCATGATGACGGTGTCCACGCCCCATTGCGCGGCGACGGCCTCGACGACCTGCACCGCGTTCGAGCTGGTGCAGCAGATGTCCGAATACGCCTTCACCTCGGCGGAGGTGTTTACATAGGTGACGATCGGAAGGTCGGGATAGGCCGCCTTGATGCGCTGCACGTCCGCGCCGGTGATGGAGCTCGCGAGCGAGCAGCCCGCCTCCATGTCGGGGATCAGGACGGTCTTGTTCGGCGAGAGGATCTTCGCGGTCTCGGCCATGAAGTGAACGCCGGCCTGAAGGATGACCTCTTCCTCGGCCTCGGCGGCGACCTGGGCGAGCTTCAGGGAATCCCCGGTGATGTCGCCCACGCAGTTGAAGATTTCCGGCGTCATGTAGTTGTGCGCCAGGATGGTCGCGCCGCGCTCTTGTTTCAGGCGGTTGATCGCGTCGATCAGCGGGGCGAATTGCGGCCACTCCATCGGCGTGACCACGTCCTTCACACGCTCATAAAGATGGTCGACGCGCGCCTTGACGCCTTCGTCATAGACCAGCGCCTCGGCGGCGGGCCAGTCGGTCTCGCGCGGGAAATTCATGCCGTCCATCGCGCTGTCCTCCCTGCGTGGGCCGGGGTTTTGCTCGATATGAGCATTACCCGGGCCCGAGAAACGGCGACCAGACCTGATCGCCGAGGGTTTTGCTCCGAGTGAGCCTAAGGTGGGGCCGGACTATACGCCTGGCAAGCGGGGGCGCAAGGGAAAATCCGGGCGGGGACCCGCGCGCTATTCCTTCACCCGCGGGATCGTCAGGCCCAGCGCGCCTGCGGCCTGGGTGCGGGCCGGCGTATGGCGATACAGCTCGGCGGGCCGGCCGCCGGTGCGGGACTCCATCCGGCCGGTGCCCTGCACGAAGCCGCCGCGGTCGAGCGCGCGGCGGAAATTCTGCTTGTGCAGGGTCAGGCCCGACACGCTTTCGGCCAGCTTCTGAAGGTGGGAGAGCGTGAATTCGGCCGGGGTCAGTTCGAACAGGATGGGCCGGTACTTGATCTTGCCGCGCAGCCGGGAGAGGGCGGTGGCGAGGATGCGGCGATGGTCGGACGCCATCGCCTCGCCGAGTTTCAGGCCCGCCTCGGCCTCGCCGCGGTCGCGGGCGGCTTCTTCCACGAGCCCGGCTTCGTAGAGAAGTTCGTACCGGTCGAGCGCCCGCTCCTCGTTCCATGCCGCGCCGTCCAGGCCGAAACAGGCGCGCACGCGCTCCATCCGCGCCGCGCGGCGGCCGGGGGCGGCGGCTTCGTCGGCCCAGGAGCGCAAGGCCGGCTCGATCGTGTCGGTGAGCAAAGCGGGCCGGCCGGCGCGATGGTCCTCCCACGGGAAATGCCGCGTCCAGGCCGACCAGTGCGCGGCTGCGCCTTTCAGCGGCTTCGCTTCAGGGGTCAGGCCAAGATAGCCCACCGAGATCACCCGCGCGCCCTCCGCTCCGGCGAGCGCGGCGACCGGCGCTTCCCGGCCGCGGTCGCCGAAGGTGTAGAGCTGTTCGACATAACCGAGCTCGAACCTGGTCTGGCCGCGCACCCATTCGCGCAGGCCGATCTCGAAGGTGCGGTGGGTTTCGGGATCGAACGGACCGAAGGGCAGGGCGGGCTGGCCGCCTTCGGGACCGTCTGTGACCAGCACGTGCAGCTCGCCGTCGCCGGCGGCGAAGATCACCGCGTTCAGGCCCACGACGACCCGGCCCAGCGTCACCGAAGCGTCGGAATACATCGCGCTCGAGGCGGGCATGTCGGCGGCTCCGGTCAGGTGCGCGCGGCGCGTTCGACGCGGCGCAGCAGGGTTTCGAACCGATCCAGGAACAGCGTCTGGGCGTCCTTGGCCGGCAGGGGCGTGATCTCGACCTTAAGCCCTTTCGGCGGGCGGCCGAAGAATTTGCGCGACTCCTCCACGCTGAAGCCCGCGATCTGGGTCGCTTCGAAGAAGGCGCAGATGCGGTCGGCGCGCTTGATGGTCTTCTTCACCTCGGCGGGCAGCTCGGGCGGCAGGCCGTAGCGCATGTGGATCGCACCTTCGAGCCGCGCCTCGAACGCCTTGTAGTCGTAGCCCAACGCCGCCTTGAACGGGGAGATCATGTCCCCGATCACGTATTCGGGCGCGTCGTGCAGCAAGGCTGCGAGCCGCCATTTCGCCGGCCAGTCGGGTTCGAGTTCGGCGCACAGCGCTTCGACGATCACCGAGTGCTCGGCCACCGAGAACGCGTGATCGCCCATGGTCTGACCGTTCCAGCGCGCCACCCGGGCGAGGCCCTGGGCGATGTCGTCGATCTCCACGTCGAATGGGGAGGGGTCGAGCAGGTCGAGCCTGCGGCCAGACAGCATGCGCTGCCAGGCCCTCGGTTTTTTCGGTTGCGAGGAAGGGCGCGCCACTTTGTCCCGCCATGTTCAGCTTCCCTCCCGTCCTAGCGTGAAAGCCGGTAAGTTCAAGACGATCCCGCGCGCTGAAAACGCGGGACCTGACAGGGAGACCGAGATGAACCGCGAACGAATCCTCGTCGCGCTTCAGGGCGCTGAGGCCGACGACGCGCCGCTTCAGGCCGCCAAGGCGCTGGCGAACGTCTACGGCGCGGACGTGCGCGGGCTGTTCGTCGAGCCCGACCCCGCCGCCTACATGCTCTGGACCGGGCCGGGCGCCGCCGGCGCGTCGGTGGTGAGCTCGGCGATCGACGCGGTGCGCGAGGAGGCCGACAAGGCCTGCGCGGAGGCCAAGCAGCGCTTCAAATCGGCGATGGACGGCCCGCTTTCGCCAGGCGCGAGCTTCCGGCGGATCTGCGACAGCCCCTCGGACGCCGCCCAGCAGGCGCGTCTGGTCCGGCTGCTCGTGACCTGCCCCGAAGCCGCCGCGGGCAAGGGATCGCTGGCGGACTTCACCGCGGCGTGCCTGGTCGACGAATCCTGCCCGATCTTCGTGCCGCGCAAGGGCGCGCTGCCGCCGAAGAAGATCGCCGTGGCGTGGGACGGCTCGAAGGAAGCCGCTCGCGCCGCCTTCGCCGCCGAGCCATTTTTCGAGCCGGGCGTCGAGGTCTCCATCCTGCACAGCCCGCGCAATCTCGATTACGCCGACCGTGCGGCGGCCGCGCCGAACCGGCTGGCGAACTGGCTGCTCGCGCGCGGGATCGAAGCGGCGGCGACCGAAGTTTCAGGGTCCGGCCCGCTGGGCGAGGCGATCCTGAAGGCTGCGGACGGCGCCGACCTCGTCGTCGCGGGCGCTTACGGACAATCGCGCATCGCCCAGTTCATCTTCGGCGGGGTGACCCGGACGCTGCTGACCGCCACGGACGGCCCGTCCTTGCTCATCGCGCACTGATCTCATTGTCTAAAAGGGAGTTTCACATGGCTCTGACCCGTCTCACCCTTCGCCTCGGCCGCAACCCCGACGCCGGAATTCCCGACGGCGACGACGAGCGCGGCTATGTCATCACCGCGCCGCTGGACCGCGAGGGCAAGCTCGATCCCGAGGTTTGGAAAAAGCACAAGAAGGCCTGCACCGTGATCCGCTTCTCGCCTGACGAGGACGAGCGGGCCGACGGCTGGCTGACCCATCGCGGGTCGAACTGGTTCTTTCATTACGACGAAGAGCACGAGGGCCCGGACGAGCCGGTCTACAAGCTCGGCGATCACACGCTGCGGCTCGGCGATTACGTGACGATCCACGAAGCCGACGGCGACGATCTCGTCCACAAGATCACCGATGCGCAGGACGTGCACGCCTGAGGCGGAACGACGCCCCGCGCGTTCAGGCTTGAGCGCGCGGGGCGGTCCGGCTAAGGCCGGGCCATGAAGCTCAGCGATTTCGATTTCGACCTGCCTGAAGAACTGATCGCCCTGAGGCCCGCCCGGCCGCGCGATTCTGCGCGCCTGCTGCATGTGAACGGCGTGCGCATCGAGGACCGGGGCGTTCTGGATCTGCCTGATCTGCTGCAGCCCGGCGACCTCATGGTGTTCAACGACACCCGCGTGATCCCCGCCGCCCTGAAAGGCGTCCGGCCGCCGCGCGAGCACGGCGGGGGCGGGGCGGTCGAGGTGGAGATCAATCTTCACAAGCGAGACTCCGAAGCGGTCTGGCGCGCCTTCGCCCGCCCGGCCAAGCGCCTGAAAGAAGGCGACCGGCTCTATTTCGACGGCGGGCTGAGCGCAGAGGTCGGCGAGAAGCGCGAGGGCGGCGAGATCGTGCTGCGCTTCGACCGCTCCGGCGTGGAGCTCGATGCGGCCATCGTGGCCGCGGGCGCGCCGCCGCTACCCCCGTATATCGCCTCAAAGCGCGCCTTCGACGCGGCCGACCGCGAGGACTACCAGACGATCTACGCCGACCCGGAGAAATCGGGCTCCGTCGCCGCGCCGACCGCCGGGCTTCACTTCACCGAGCGGCTGTTCGACGCCCTTGAGGCGCGCGGGGTGAAGAAGACCCATGTCACGCTTCATGTCGGCGCGGGCACCTTCCTGCCGGTGAAGACCGAAAACGTCGCCGACCACCAGATGCACGCCGAGTGGTACGAGGTGAGCGCCGAGGCCGCCGCGCTGATCAACGCCACACGCGCCGCGGGCGGGCGGATCGTGTCTGTGGGCACGACCTCTCTGAGGACGCTTGAAAGCGCCGCCGAGCCTGACGGGACGGTGCGGGCGGAGAGCCGGGAGACCGACATCTTCATCACGCCGGGCTATCGGTTCCGCGCCGTCGACGCGCTGATGACCAATTTCCACCTGCCCAAATCGACGCTGTTCATGCTGGTCTGCGCGCTGGCGGGGTTCGAGGAGATGCACGCCGCCTACGCCCATGCGGTGGCCGAGCGCTACCGCTTCTTCTCCTACGGGGACTCCAGCCTGCTCTGGGCCAAGCGGTGACGCGGTTGCGCGACGCGTCCTGATCGCTAGGCTCGGCGCGATTCCATATCTCCAGCATGAAAGGGATGCGCGTGGCCGCACCTGTGTTCACTCGCGACGAAGCCGGCAAGGTCGAAGCCTTCCTGCGCGGTAAGCTCAACCCCGAACTGAGGGTGCAGCTGCGCCAGCGCGCCGACGAGTGCGCGGAAATCTATATCGGCGCCGAATGCCTCGGCGTGGTCTCGAAAAACGTCGAGGAGGGCGAGACCTCCTATTCGTTCGAGATCACCATTCTCGACATCGACCTCGAGGGCTGATGGCGGCGGCGCCGCTGCTCCGGGTCGAGGCGCTCGCCAAGACGTTTCCGGGCGGCGCCGAGGCGGTGCGCGGGGTGAGCTTCGAGGCCGCCGCAGGCGAACTCGTCGCCCTGGTCGGCGAATCGGGCTGCGGCAAGACCACCACGCTGAAATGCATCAACCGCCTGCTCGAACCCAGCGCCGGCCGGATCGAGATCGGCGGACAGGACGTCTGCAGTCTCGATCCGGTCGCGCTCAGGCGCACGATCGGCTGGGTGATGCAGGGCGACGGCCTGTTTCCCCATCTGAGCGTGGCGAAGAACATCGCGGTCGTCCCTGAGCTTCTGGGCTGGGAGAATGACCGCATCGACGCCCGCGTGCGCGAGATGCTCGACCTCGTCCGGCTCGATCCGGACGCCTACGCTCACCGCAAGCCGGACCAGCTTTCCGGCGGCCAGCGCCAGCGGGTCGGGCTCGCCCGTGCGCTCGCGGGCGGCGCCCATCTCATGCTCATGGACGAGCCGTTCGGCGCGCTCGACCCGCTGACCCGCGACGGGCTGCGCACCGACGTGCGGGACCTTCAGTCCGAACTCGGCTTCGCAGCCGTCATGGTCACCCACGGCATGGCCGAAGCGCTGCTCACCGCGGACCGTATCGCGGTGATGCATGACGGCGAGGTTCTGCAATACGACACGCCTGAAGCGCTGCTGCAGTCGCCCGCCGACGAGCGGGTCGCGCGCATGCTGCAGGCGCCGCTGCGCGAGGCTGAAAAGGTCGATGCGCTGAAACAGGCCGCGCGAGGCGGGCATGCTTGAAGACCTGCCCGACCTGATCGAACGCCTGCCCGCCTTTCTGGGCGGGCATATCCGGCTCTCGCTCGCGGCGATCCTCACCGCGCTGGCGATCTCTGTGCCGCTGGGCGTGTTCGCCGCACGCCGGCCTGCGGTCGCGGGGCCGGCGCTGGGTGCGGCGAGCGTACTCCAGACCATTCCAGGCCTGGCGCTTCTGGCGCTGATGGTGCCGCTTCTGGGCGGGATGATCGGGTTTCTTCCCGCCTATCTGGCGCTGATGCTGTACGGCGTTCTGCCGATGCTGCGAAACACGATTGTCGGGCTTCAGGGCGTCGACCCGGTGGTGCGCGAAGCCGCGCGCGGGATCGGGATGAGCGAAACCCAGAGCCTGTTCCGCGTCGAGCTGCCGCTGGCCGCGCCCACCATCATCGCCGGGGTGAGGACCGCCAGCGTCTGGGTGATCGGCGCGGCGACGCTCGCAACCCCGGTGGGGGCGACGAGTCTCGGCAACTACATCTTCTCGGGGCTTCAGACCCGGACTTGGGCGGCGGTGGTGTTCGGCTGCATCTGCTCGGCCGGGCTCGCCGTCCTGCTCGACCAGCTGATCCGTGCGATGGAGGCCGGCGCGCGGTCGGGCCGGGCGAGAGGCGCGATCGCGGCCGGGCTCGCCATGGTGATCGTCCCGGCCGCCGCGATCCTCGGCGCGGAGTACGCCAGCTCGGGTCGCGGCTTCGAGGCCGAGCGCGGGCTGCAGGGATCGGGCTTCGGCGAGCGGCCCGTGATCGTCGGCGCCAAAAGCTTCACTGAACAATACGTGCTCGCCGAGCTGATCGAGGACCGGCTGCAGGCGGCCGGCGCGACGGTTCGCAGGCGCGACAATCTGGGTTCGACGGTGGCGTTCGACGCACTGGTGTCCGGCGAGATCGACGTCTACGTGGATTACACCGGCACGCTCTGGTCCAACGCGATGGGCGAGGACGCCCCGATCGGGCGGCACCGGATGAACGCGGCGGTCACCGCCTGGCTCTACGAGACCCACGGGATCGTCAGCCTGGGGCGGCTCGGCTTTGAAAACGCTTATGCTTTTGCAGTCGCTCGCCCGCTGGCCGAGGCTGAAGGGCTCGAAACGATCGGCGACCTCACCGGAGTCGAGAACCTGTCGATCGGCGCGGACCCTGAATTCTTCTCCCGTCCCGAATGGGATCGGGTGAGAGCGCTCTACGGCGTGGAGGGGGCGGAGGAGCGGGGCATGGATTCCACCTTCATGTATTCCGCCGCGCGCGACGGTCAGGTGGACGCGGTCACCGCCTACACCACCGACGGGCGGATCCTCGCCTACGACCTGGTGCTGCTCGACGACCCTCAGGGCGCGCTGCCGCCCTATGACGCGGTGATCCTGCTCTCTGCGGACGCCGCTGAGCGCCCCGCGATCGCCGAGGCGCTGGCGCCCTTGATCGGCCAGATCGACGCCGCGCTGATGCGCGCTGCGAACGCCGTGGTCGAGGTTGACCGCGAGCCGGTCGGCGCCGCGGCGGATTTCCTCGGTTCAGCGCTCGCAGACGAAGACGATCAGCGGTAGCCGCCCACCCCGCCGTCGAGCATCAGCGTCATGGAGCTGACCTCGCTGCGTTCGGTGCGCCGCTCATAGCTCTCCATGTAACGCTCTTCATAGCGCAGATAGATGAGCTTCACGCCCGGCCCGTGAAGGCGGAGCAGAGAGCGCTCATTGCAGTTCCGGCGCGCCTCCTCGGTGGCGCAATAGAGCCTGCCGCCCGCTCCGTGGCGCAGCGCCTCGCCCTTTTCGCAGCTGATCACCTCGCCGCCGTCGAACGCGTCCCGGCCGTCCTCGCGCCAGCCCAGCGTCGCCTGAAGCGCGGTGCCGGACATGCAGCGGAAGATCTCGCCGTCATAGTCGGGGTGGACGCGTTCGTCCGGGTCAGGGCGCGACGCCGGATGCGGCGTACCGCTGTCGTCCACGCAGACCGCGCGGACGACGCGCCACTCCTCGATCAGGCGCGTGCGCTCTTCCTCGACGATCTCGACCGCAGAGCCTGCGAGCCGCAAGCCCGTCAGCGCGGTCGCCGCCGGCGCGTAGCCGCCCCCGACATAACCGCCGCCCGAATAGATGAAGGTCTGCGCGCCCGCGCCGGCCCGAGATCCGGCGGTCGCGGTCGCCACAGCGTTCGCTGACGCGGAGACGTTCACGTTCACACTCGAATTCACGTTCACGCCGACATTGATGTTCGGCCCGCCCACATGAATGGACGGCCCGCCGATATGCACGCTGGGCGGATGGATCACCGGTCCGCCGGGATGCCCGCAGCACGGATTGTGCGAGGGCGGCGGCGGGGAGGGCGGGGTCGGCGCGTGCTGCGCAGACGCCGCGGCCGCCATCATCGAGCCGGCGACGGCGGCGATCACGGCGGCGTATCGGGATGAAACGCGCATGGCGGTCTCCAAAGCTGTCTCGCACCGCCCCATGCAAGCGAAGGGCCGGTTCGCACCGCCGCCCGCTTTTTCAGTGTCAGGCCGGAGTTTCGCCGGTTCTGGCAAGCCGCTTGCAACCGAGCGCTCCTCGAAGGGGCCGGCGTGCCGCGACGCGCCGGACGAGGAGAGGACGACACCGCTTTGAAACATCCCAACACCCGCACGCTGCAGGCTTACTGGGACGCGCGCCGCCGCGGCGAGCCCGCCCCGGCGCGCGCCGACATCGCCCCGCAGGATCTGGGCGGGCTTTTATCCAACCTGTTCCTGCTTCGCCGCATGGATCGGGATCATCACGTCTTCCGTATCGCGGGCACGGGGCTGTGCGCGCTGCACAAGCGCGAGTTCCGCGATCAGAACTTCCTGTCGCTCTGGGCCGGTCACGACCGGGTCCACATGACCGCGCTTCTGGAAGGCGCGCTGGCCGCGCCCGGCCCGGCGCGCGCCATGGTGGACGCGGTCGCGCTGGACGGACGGTCCTGCCAGGTGGAGCTGAGCCTGTTTCCACTGCGCGGGCCTGAAGGCTGGCTCGACCGGGCGCTGGGGCTCTACCAGCCGATCGACGCGGCTGCGCTCAGGGGCCGTCCCGTGATGCGCCACCGGCTGAACCAGATCTTCCCCGCCGGCGCGCCCGCGCCCAGCGTCAGCCTGTTCGGCCGCACCGAAGCCGGAGCGCGGACGCTGGCGGCGAACGACGTCTGAGCCGTCGCGAGAAGCGATTTCTTAAGCCTGCGCGCCTAGCCTGCCCGCTCCTTCGGGTTTGAAAAAGCGCGCGATGAACAGCCTTTCGGACTTCAGGGCCCGGCTCGACCGGCGCAAGATCAAGATCGCCGCGCGCGGCGCGCAGGAGCGCCGCCGGCATCGGCGCGTGCATCTGTCCCTGCCCGGCCGTGGGCTGGCCGCGAGCACCGGCGAGTTCGGCTGCACCCTGATCGACGTCTCCCCCGGCGGCGCGCGCATCCACACCAGGACCCCGCCCAGGCGCGGCGAGCGCGTCGTCCTCCTGTTCGACGGGCTCGGGCGGCTCGAAGGCGAAGTCGTCCGCGCCGGACAGACCGGCTTTGCGGTGCGGCTGACCGGTTCGCAGCGCAAGCGCGACCGGCTCGCCGACGCCATCACCTGGCGTTTCAACATGGAACGTCTCGGTCTGACCGAAGACCGGCATGCGCCGAGAAAGCCGGGCCGGGGCCGGGCGAAGATCCGCCTGCGCGACGGCGTGGTGATCCAGGCCGACGTCATCGACGTCTCCATCACCGGCGCCGCTTTCGCCTGCCTGGAACGGCCGCGGATCGGCGAGCCGGTGCGCGTGGGCGACATGTCCGGCCGCGTGGCGCGCTGGCTTGAGAACGGCTTCGCGGTCTCCTTCGACCCTCCGAATGAACGCACCGCCTGATCGCGCGTTAACCAGAGCGGAGCGGCGCGGGGCGCAGGTCCGGGGGGTGTATTCCACCCTCGCGCGCCCATATTCCGCTTGGACGGCCCGATTCTTGCCTCACAGGCGTGAGAGCTTCGGGATCAGCGAGCCGAGGCTGGGAGACGATCATGCCGCGCGATGACGGAATCACCATGTCCTGGTTTGTGAAAGTCGAAGGCCGTGTCTACGGCCCGTATACCGGCGCGCAGATGCGCGCCTTCGTCGGAGAAGGGCGCATCGCGCCACATTCGTCGGTGTCAGAACACCGCGATCAGGGATTCCGGCCCGCCTCCGAGATCAGCCAGCTGAAATCCTGGCTCGATGAAAACCGGCGCGCCCCCGGCGAACGTCGCCCTGCGCCGTCCGACGCGCGTACGGCGAACTTCCTCGTCGTGGCCGATCTCCACGCCGACAGCCGCGGGGCGTTCGATGCCGCGCTGCACGAGTTCGGCGAGGTCGAGCAGATCACCGCAGGCGTGTTCATCCTGCGCTGCGCAGCCAGCGCGGCCCATCTCAGGAACGAGCTGAGCCATCTTCTGGCGCGTGACGACAAGCTGCTCGTCGTGGACGCCTCGCGCGACCGCTCGGCCTGGTTTAATCTGGGCCGCGACGCCGACCAGCGCATTCGCGAGCTGTGGGGGCGGCGCGACTAGGCGCAAAGCCGCGCTCACGCACTCGTCATCCGGCGAACGGCCGGAATGCGCTTTACTGGCGGTCTGAAGGAGATCGCCATGTTCACAGCCGCATTGCTCGCGCTTGCCGCCGCCGCCCAACCCTCAGAACGCGCCGCCGACGAGGCTGCGCTCGTTCATATCAAGACGATCGTCTGGCCGGCCTTCTACGCCGAGCAGGACGTCGCCGGGCTCGACGGCTTTCTCGCGCCCGGCTTCGTGACCTTCGCTCCGGACGGCGCGGCCACGACGCGCGCCGACGCGCTCGCCTCGGTCACCGCCGCACCCTGGACCCCGACCGATTTCACCTACACCGTGGAGAGGCTCGACTGGCACGGCCCCGATCTCGTCGAGGTCTCCGGTTTCGGCCGCAGCCTGCGCGAGACCGCCGAGGGCGAGCCGTGCCGGCACAGCTATTTCTCGTCCAACCGCCTGGTGCGCGCTCCTGAGGCTGTTCACGGCTGGCGCGCGCTCTCAAGCCATGTGTCCGGCGTAGGCTGCGAACCGGCGGGCTAGCGCCCGCGCACTGCGATTCGCCTGCAGACTAAAGACATTACACGGGAACCCGCGTGTTAGCCGCGCGGTTCGAGGAACACTTCGTCCTCGAACCATCGAGCCGCACGTAACGATAAAAAGGGTTCCCCATGTCCGCTCCCCGACATCTCGCCGCCCGCGCCGGCTTCGCCGCCGCGCTGTGCCTGACCGCCGCTGCACCGGCGCTCGCAGACGGCTTCAAGCTGTCTGAAAACTCCCCGCGCGATTTCGGCATGGCCGGTTCGGGCTACGCCGCGCTGGCCGCCGATCCCTCGACGATCTGGTCCAATCCGGCCGGCCTCGCCCGGCTCGAGGACTGGCAGGTCACCGCCGGCGCCTACTACGTGCACGGGCGCGGCGAGTTCGAGGACGCCGGGTCTGTCGACGCTCTGGGCCGGCCGATCCCGGGCACCCAGGACGAGGACCTGTTTGAAGACAAGGTCGTTCCGAACCTCTATCTCGCCGCACCGGTCGGCGACCGGATGACGCTGGGCCTCGGGGTGAACGTACCCTTCGGCCTTGCGACGGATTACGAGCCGAGCTCGATCACGCGCTTTCAGTCGGTGAAATCCTCGCTCCAGGTGATCGACATCAATCCCAGCGTGGGATTCGCGCTCACCGATCAGCTCTCCTTCGGTCTGGGCGTGTCCGCGCAATACGCCGACGCGAAGTTGTCGAACGCCATCGACTTCACCGCCGTGTGCCTAAGCCAGGCGCCGGCGGCGAGCTGCCAGGCGGCGGGGCTCTTCCCGGCCCGGTCGGAAGGCTATGTGAAGGTCGAGGGCGACGACTGGTCCTACGGCTGGAACGCCGGGATGCTGTTCGAGCCCGAGCCGGGCACGCGGGTGGGGATCTCCTACCGCTCCGAAGTCAGCCACGAGCTCGAGGGCGATGCGAATTTCGAACCGCCCGCGGGCGCTGCGATCTTTTCGCCCGCCTTCACCGACACCCAAGGCGCCGCCCCGCTCGACCTGCCCGCCGAGGCCGCCGTCAGCCTGCGCCACGAGGTGAGCGGGACGTTTGCGTGGAACGCCACGGTGCGGGTGAGCTTCTGGGATCTCGACGCGCTGGTCGTCGACTACGCCAACCCCGCCCAGCCCGACAGCGTCGAGCCGCTGGGCTATCACAACACCACCCGCGTCGCGCTGGGCGGTGAATGGGCGCCGCAACCCGACTGGGTGTTCCGCGCCGGGATCGCCTATGACGAAAGCCCGACGCCCGAAGACGAGCGCTCCCCGCGCGTGCCCGACTCAGATCGCGTGATCGCCGCGCTGGGCGCGAGCTGGACGCCGATGGACTCCTGGACGGTCGATCTGGGCTATCAGCACCTGTTCTTCGACGACGCCGAGATCGACCGCATCGGATCGAGCGGCGACCGCCTGGTCGGCGAGTTCGACAATGTCGCCGACATTTTCGGCGTCGGGATCACCTGGCGGCGCTAGGGTTCGGGCTGCTCGGCCGGGCGCTACGCCCGGTCGAGCAGGCCTGATTTGCGGCCCCCGCCCTGAGCGGGTCTGAGGTCGGTGGCGTAGCGCCGGGCGTTCTCGACATAATGGTCGGCGCTGGCCTTGAGCATTTCGTCGACGCCGTCTGCGATCTGTTTGACCACCTTGCCGGGCGAGCCCATCA
Source organism: Oceanicaulis sp. (assembly GCA_040112665.1). NCBI lineage: Bacteria > Pseudomonadati > Pseudomonadota > Alphaproteobacteria > Maricaulales > Maricaulaceae > Oceanicaulis > Oceanicaulis sp. Next base: position 1,934,840 of record CP157796.1, read on the forward strand.
CCACCGAGCCGTCGGGAATTTCCTTGCCTTCGGTGATCAGCGCATGCGCGCCGATGATGCAGTGCTTGCCGATTTTCGCGCCGTTCAGGACCGTCGCCCCGATGCCGATCAGCGAGTAATCGCCCACCGTACAGCCGTGCAGCATGGCGTTGTGACCCACCGTCACGCCTTTACCCAGCACGAGCGGAAAGCCCATGTCGGTGTGCATGACCGTGCCGTCCTGAACATTGGAATCCTCGCCGATCGTGATGAGCTCGTTATCGCCGCGAATCGTCGCGCCGAACCAGACTGAAGCGTTCTTCTCGAGCTTCACCTTTCCGATCACCGCCGCGCTCGGCGCCACCCAGGCGCCTTCGGGGTGCAGTTCCGGCTCGTCGTCGTTCAGGGCATAAAGGGTCATAATTTCAGGGCCTTTCCTGGCGTGTGCCTCGCGAGTGTGGCGCCCGCGCTTCAGTTTCGTGACCGAGTGGCGAAGGCGGGACTCAGAATTCGTTCACCGTCTTAGAATGACACTGCGGGAGCGATTCGGGATCAAGGGTCCCTTACCGCATCCGCCGCGCCGAAAGCGCGTATAGAGCGAACGGAGAGGACGGCATGCCGCCTGCTGCGCCGCCAAGCCCCGGACTGGTTCCGCCGCCCCCGGCGCCGGAATCCCCGGACTCCCGCCTGTTCGACTCTGTCCCGACCCCTCCGCTGCCGCGCGAGGGGTTTTTTCTTGTCTTGTGGAGGGCCTGACATGGGCAAGCGAGCCGCCAAACGCCGCCAAGCCGGATCGTTCAACGCCGAAGCCTACGAGGAGGAGAAGGTCCGGGCGCTGTTCCCGGGCACGAACTGGACCCCCGACGACAAGGAGCCGATGCGCGACCAGAGCTACGTGAAGAACGTCAAGCCGCGCTCGAAGAACCAGGCCGTCCTGATGGAGGCCATCGACACCCATAATCTCGTTATGGCGCTGGGGCCTGCGGGCACCGGCAAGACCTATCTCGCCGTCGCGAAGGGCGTGGAAGCGCTCGAAGCGGGGCAGGTGGGCCGGATCGTGCTCTCCCGCCCGGCGGTCGAGGCCGGCGAATCGATCGGCTTCCTGCCCGGCGCCATGGAAGAAAAGCTCGCCCCCTATCTGCGCCCGCTCTACGATGCGCTGTCTGACCGGCTGAGCCCCAAGCGCCTGAAGGCGCTGATGGCCGAAGGCCTCATCGAGATCGCGCCGATCGGCTACATGCGCGGCCGGACGCTGAACAACGCCTTCGTGGTGGTCGACGAGGCGCAGAACTGCACCTACGCCCAGCTGAAGATGCTGCTGACCCGGCTTGGCTGGAACTCCACCATGGTGGTCACCGGCGACCCCGCCCAGACCGACCTTCTGCCCGAGCTGTCGGGCCTGAAGACGATCGCGGAGAAGCTCGAAGCGGTCGACGATATCGGCGTGGTGCGCCTGCAGTCCGAAGACATCGTCCGCCACCCGCTGGTGGCGAGCATGCTCGGCGTGCTCTGACGGGGAGGGGAGCTTCAGCTGACTGTCTTCCCTCCCCTCGACGGGGAGGGTGTCCGCGAAGCGGACGGGTGGGGTGAGGATCGTTAAGCGCCAGCGTCTTCAGACGTTGGCGCTCCCCCACCCGACCCGGACCTGCGGTCCGGCCCACCCTCCCCACAGAGGGGGAGGGAGTAAGGCGTTGCGGTATTCGGAGCCGTCGGAACGTAAAAGCCGAGCCGCAACTCCCTCCCCTTGATGGGGAGGGTGTCCGCAAAGCGGACGGGTGGGGTGAGGATCGTAGAGCGCCGTACTTTGAAACTCTGGCGACCCTCCATACGACCCACAGAGGGGAAGGGAAGAAGACGCTGCCTGAGGAGGGCGCCCTTGCCCTAACCCCCCGGCGCGCGGCTGGCGAAGGTCGCTGCGTTGCCGACCGCCGTCGCCGAGCTGGTGAGCGCGCCGATCTGGCCGTCATGGGTGGAGAAGACGGTCGCGCCGACCGGACCGGAATTGGTCTGGTTGAAGTTCGCCGTCATCGAGACCGGGCATTCCGAGCAGATATATCCGCTCTGCGCGTTGCCGATCGCGCTGGCCGACAGCGCCGCGCCCGCGCCTACGCCGGTCTCCGATCCGCCGCCGTTGAACACGACCTCGGCCAGGACCGGGCCGGAATTGGTCTGATCGAGCCCGGTATAGGCGTCCGCGCCGATATTGGACACCAGCGACGCGTTGCCCATCGCGCTCGCCGAGCCGGTGATCAGACCGCCTCCGAAATCGCCGACATTGAGATTCGCCGTCGCCCGCACCGGGCCTGAGTTGGTCTGCGCGCCCTGGGCGTGCGCGTAGCCGTAATCGTTCGCGATGGTGAGATTGTTGCCCACCGCGCTGGCCGCAGAGATCCCGCCGTAATCGGCCGTGGCGACGTCGACGCCGGTGAAGGCCTCGACCGTGCCGGTCTGGGACTGGTCGACGGTCGCGACCGGATTGCCTTCCCAGCCGCCGGCGGTCAGCGAGTTGCCCGCCGCCTGCGCGCCCTGGGCGAAGGTTTCCACCTCGGCGCCGGGCGCGATCAGGGCCGCGCCGGCGCTCACCTCGCCGTCCGCGCGCTGGATCAGCGCGAGTTCGTGCGACCCGTAACCGGTCACCTGCACGGCGTTCGCGCTGGCGCTGGCGCCCTGCACGGTGTGCGCGGCGTAGTCGGTCACCCGAAGCGCGGAGAGGGCGGAGACGCGCGAACCCGCCGCCGCGCTCTGTTCCAGATCGAGATCGACGTTCGCCTCCGCGCCCACGGTCAGGCCGTTGCCGGCCGCCGTGGCGTTGGAGATCGCGTACGACCAGATCGAATCAGCGCTGATCGAGGAGACTGCGTCCGCCGATCCGGTCAGGACCTGCGAGCCGTACACGCCCGTCCAGTTCGTCACCTGACCGGTGGCCGAGTTCGCCTGGGCCAGCGCGGAAGACGTCGCGATCTCGACCCCGCCGGCGGACTGTGCGTCCTGGGCGGTGACGGCGCTGTCGGTGCGCTGGTCGAGATCGACCCTATCGGTAGGTTCCGCGAAGCTGGCTGCGGATGTCAGGGTCGCGGCGGTCATGGCCGCGATCGACGCTCGTGCGAGCCTGGACATAAGGGACCTCCGATCCCGCATAGGCGGTGTACATCTGAACCCCGCCGGTGGCGTTCGAGCCGCCGATCGGGTCGTCAAAGGCGCAGGTCTGCTCGGGGGCGACGCCGTAGAGCTGTGCGCTGATTTCAAGAACGGCGCGCTCGATCACCGAGCGCACGGCGAGCTGGACGGGCTCGAGGCTGCGGCCGCCCGCGCTGACGTCGACCACGGCGTCGCCGAAGAAGGCGAAGACGCCGGCGCTGAGCTCGCGGCCGATGATCTGCTTCTGGTAGCTGACCACGTCGACGACTTCGAGCGTGCGCGAATCGATCAGGCGCAGGTCGAGGCCGACATTCATCACGTAGACGCGGCGCGAGAACACGCCCGAGGGATCGGAATCCACGCTATCGCCGGCGAACAGGTCCTGCCCGTTCGAGCGGATGTTGGCGTTGAGCTCGGTGATCCCGCCGACGAGATAGTAGTCCGAACCGGGGATCGAGCCGGCGTAGATCTGCCGGAAGCCCTGCTCTTCGGCGGGGTCCTCGATCAGCTGGTTGTTGGCGTAGCGCAGCTCGAGTTCGGCCACGGACGTATCGAAACGCTCCACAAGGCGCGCGCCGGATTTGGCGAACGCGCTCATCGCCATCAGCGCCGCGCCCTGGGTGACCCGGGTGCCGCCTTCAGGGGCGATCTGACCGGTGTAGTCCGCGATCCGGCCCACCGCGACCCGCGGTGCGGCGCGGCCCTGCGAGCGGGCGTGCGCGGCCATGCAGACCAGCGCTTCGGTGTAGGGGGTCGGGTTCGCCGTGACCGGCGCGCCGCCGGTCGGCGCGGCGTAAAGCCCGTCCGAACCGGGGTTCGATGTGGTCGCGCACGCGGTGACGGCGAGCGCCGCACCGGCTGCGAGGAGCGCCTTAACCGTCCGCATCGTCGCTCTCCTCTTCGCTGCGGCCGTTCGCAGACGCGCCGGCCGTGGCGGTGACGTTTCCGGTGTTGGTCTGGGTGCTGTTGACCACCACCGTGTTGTAATTGCCGTTGACCACGACGTTCAGCTGGTTGCCGACCGCCAGGGCGTTCGACGAGGCGAAGGGGCCGGAAAAGCCGCCTTCACCGCCCGCGCCTGCGCTGATCGAGCCGTAGGCGCTGGCTTGCGCCGAGACGCCGACACCGGTCTGGATGATGCCGTTGATCACCACCCGGTTTCCGGCGCGGCCGCGGGCGCCCTGATAGGGCCGGGTTTCCTGCCCGTGGGCCTGGCCGTAGGGCCGGGTCCAGTCGGACGGGTGGCTCGACTGGGCGGCGGCGGGGCTTGCGAAAGCGCAGCCTGCAGCCAGTGCGGCCAGTAATGCGTTCGCCTGGACGGCTTTCAGGGGGCGGGCCATGGTCTATGTGTCCTCTTTGAAGACGCTTCGGACCCACACGGTGCAACCCGCGTGCCAGCGCGGCGGACGCCGGATCGAAAGGACGGCCATGAACCAGACCGGCCCGGACCCTACCGGCATCGACCAGCCCGGCCGGCCGCCGCGCGCGCCGATCTTCACGCAAGGCCCGTCCCCCGTCGTGCTCGCGCTCGCCGCGGCGATCCTGCTGGTGCAGACGCTCGTCTGGTGGTCGACGGTCTACGGGGAGGGGTTCATGCACGGCGTCGCGATCTGGCTCGGCGCGGTCAGGACCGGGACCATGACGGGCCAGATCCCGCCCGCGCCGGTCGCAGGGCTCAGCCCCTACCTCTTGCACGTCTTCGTGCATTTCGGCTGGTTTCATACGCTTCTGAACGTCGGCGCGCTGATCGCCTTCGGCGCGGCCGCCGCGCGTCCCTTCGGCGGTGGTTTCAAAGGCGGGCTGGGCTTTCTCGCCTTCTTCTTCGTCTGCGGAATCGCGGGCGCAGCGCTGAGCAAGGCGGTGCACTGGTCAGAGCCCAGCATCATGGTCGGGGCTTCGACCGCGATCTCGGGCATCCTCGCTGCGGCGGGCTGGGCCTATGGCGGCCGGGCGGGCATGCTGCGCATCGCTCTGCCCTGGCTGGGGATCAATGTCGCGCTGGCCGTCGCCGACCCGTTCTTCAATCACCCGATCGCCTGGGCCGGCCATCTGGGCGGGCTGGTCGCGGGCATGGCGCTCTATCCGCTTTTCGTGCAGGCGTTCAGGCGGCGCTGACAGAAACTTCCCTCCCCGTCGAGGGGAGGGAAGGACGGGCGCTAGAAAAGCCGGTCGATACGGCGTTCGCCGTCGATCTCCAGCCCCTTGATGACCGCGCCGCCGTCATCGCCGACCGACACGATCAGCCTCAGGCGGTCTTCGTTGCGCTGGCGTTCGAGGGCGAGGGCCTGGTCCTGCGGGGCGTAATAGCGCTCGATATTGTACTGCACCCACAGCTCGTCGCGCTGCGTGCCCGGAACAGGTTCCCGCCGCCAGCCGATCGAGCCGTCCTCGAGCGGCTCGGGTTCTGTGTATTCCTGCTGGGTGGAGACTGATTGCACGCGGCCCCGGATGAAGAGGCCGCCGGGCGCCTCTCGGAACGCGCCCACGGGAAGCGCCGCGCCGGCGGCGGTCTCTTCCAGCGCCACATAGACCAGATCGCCGCGCGCCCAGCCCGTCTCGGGGCCCTCGAGCGCGCCGGTGTCGAGCCGGTGAACGGGCGTCGTCAGGATGACGTAATGGCCGAGCAGCACGTCGCGGGGATCGACGGGCTCCATCTCCAGGAGGACTTCTGTTCCGCTGGACCGCCTGTAGGCGTGATGGCCCACGAGGCCGGCGAGCACGGCGGTCATCATGGTCGCGACGGCGAGAAGACGGATGGTCATGAGCGGGCCTCCCCTTCGGCGGCCAGGCGCCGCGACACGCGGGCGAGCAGCATCGAGACGCCGAACAGGACCAGCCCGCCGACGAAGAAGAAGACCGCCGTGTTCAGAAGGTCGCCGAACAGCCGGCCGTAGACATAGAGGGTCTGGGCGACGAACAGCACCACGCCGATCACCCCGATCGCGCCGCGGCCCGGGCCGGCTCCGGCGAAGATGAGCGCACAGGCGAGGCCGTAGACCGCCGCGCCGGCGAGAAGCTCCAGCCCGAACGCCCAGCCGTCTTCCGCTGCGGCGAAGGCGATCGGCATGATCAGCGCGGCGAGGCCGGCGAGGGCGTAGGCGCCCGCCGAGGCCTTGCCGATCTTGCCGGTCGCCAGGCGGAGCAGCGTCACACCGAGGAAGACGGCGAGCGGCGCTGCGGTGAGCGTGAGATAGAACGCGCTGGTTTCAGCCTCGCGGTCGTCGAGGAATTCAGGGCTCTGCAAGCCGAACCCGGCGACGAGGGCGAAGACGGCGAACCACGCCGACAGGATTCCCGCGCCGAGCACGCCGCGATCTTTCAGGAGCGCGAAGACCATGGCGGCGGCGGCCGCGATCAGCGTGTAGACCGCGTTGCGCTGGAGGAACTCCAGCGTGGACTCCGTGGTCTCGTAGACGGTCCAGCCGGTCCAGACGATGGCGGCGGCGGCCAGAAGGTGAATCGCGACCTTCGATTCGAGCCGGATCGCCGCGGCGAGGGTCGCTATCCAGACCGGCACATACCCCCAGGCCACGCCGGGCACGAGCGGATTGTTGCTCTCGAGCGCGGCCCAGAACCCGCCGAGCAGGGCGGCGAGGATCAGGACCGGCCTCGAGGGTACGGCGATCGCGGTGACGAGCGCGCCGACCGTCCAGATGAGGATCCCTGTGTTGCGGAACGCGCTCATGTTGAAGGTCTGGGCGGTCAGTGCGATCGCCGCGCCGAACAAAGCCGCGCCGAGCAGGGCCAGGGCGTGGCCGATCGCGGTGTTGTTGCGGGCGAAGGCGAAGGCCGCCCCGCCCAGGCTGGCCCAGAGCGCGCCAATGATCACCGCGAACCGGGCCAGGCGCGGCAGCTCCGCCCAGTTCGCCGCCACGAAGCTGATCGCCGCAAAGGCCAGAAGCACCGCGCCGAGAATGGCGGCGGCCCCGGCCGCGTTCCAGCGCGGCGCTGCGGGCGCGATGTCGGCGAGGATCGCGGCGCGATTGTCCGCCGGCACCAACCCTTTTTCGATCCAGCGATCCAGATCGCGTTCCAGGCGTTTCCTGTAGGCCATGCGCCGCCCTTTCCCCTCGCGTCCGGCGGACGATTTGCCGCCGCGCGCCTGCTCAGGCACTATCGAGAGCGCATATTACGCCGAAACGGAGGCGAAAATGAACGCGTCGCGAATCATCGCCGAGAAGGGCGGGACGGTGTTCACCGTCAGCCCCGGGGACACGCTGGTCGAGGCCGCCCGGACTTTGACCGAGAAGAAGGTCGGCGCCGCGGTCGTCGTGGACGGGGCCGGCGCGCCGGTGGGCGTGTTCTCCGAACGCGACCTCGCCCGCGTGGTCGCCGAGAGCGGCGAGGCGGCGCTGTCCACTTCCGTCGCGGACGTCATGAGCAAGCGGCTCTTCACCGCCGAACCGGCGGCCTCCGTCGACGAGCTCATGAGCCTGATGACAGAGCGCCGGATCCGACACGTCATCATCATGGACGGCGGCGCGATGGCCGGCGTGGTCTCGATCGGCGACGTGGTCAAACGCAAGATCGCCGAAGCCGAAGCC